>CAZMQV010000018.1:44294-46257 GCA_964568675.1 uncultured Paludibacter sp. | reverse complement strand
CATTTAGCGCCTCGACTATCTTCGGGGCATTTTTTTTGCAACTCACGTTGATTTCCCGACAATAATCGAAGTGCGATACGAAAACATTTTTTGCGATTAAAATAATCTTTTTTCAAAATCTCCCTCCCTAAAATACCCAAACTCAATAGAGACTCCGTGATAGCAGTAACGGGGTGACTCCAAGTCACCCCGTTACTAAGAAATAAATCGTTAGCTCAATATCCGAACCGCTGCTGAGCAGATGTAACTGAAATTGCAACTGATAATAATAACGGGCTGACTCCAAGTCACCCCGTTATTGATAGTAGTAAAGGAATGACTCCAAGTCACCCCGTTATTAAGGAATAGCAGGCGCAAGGCACCTTACTCATTTTTCATTGCGCCTGCAGATAGCGGCTCCGGTCTGTTGCTCGCATTCGCTTCCGTTTTTATAGCCGATTTCGGTTTGCTTGAGGCATTAAATCTTTTCACCTCCTCGCTCAGCTCATTTATCAGAGGCGAGTAGTCAATTGATTTGTTAGCCATGGCAGTAAGCATCAGCGACGAAAAGAACTCGCTAAGCATCAGCTCCAGGTCACGTTTCAGTTTAATGTTCTTGCCATACGTCAAGTTGGCGCGATACTTCATTCGCTCATCGTACACATCCTGCAACTCCCGGTGAATAGTCCTGATTTCTTCGAGCCACTCGTTGGTCATCGCGTCAAGTATCAGTTTGTCAGCAGCCTTTAGCGTGTCGATGGATTCGAGCATTTTTTTTACCTTGCCCAATTTCATATACACATTTAGCTTGGCATAACTCTTCAAATAATAGGATATAGACTCATCAAACTCCAGTACTTGTTTGTAGCCAAGCCTGTGTTGGCGCTCTCTGACTGACATGTAATTCGAAAAGAGCCTAATGGCATTGTCCAGTTCGGCTACCAAAGCAAGCTGCTCGGTGGTCATCGGTATTTTACGAACAGGATTGTTAAATCCGTCGTTAATTAGTTTAGATGACAGCGCATCACTCAGTTCTTTAATCTTCAGTTGTTCCGGCTTGTGTCTTTCTACGCACGCCACAGTTCTGTTGAAGAATGTTTCAAATTCACCAATACGTGAATTTCGTTTAAAAGTAAATTTACTCATAAAAATAACTAAATTAAAAAATTAATAATAAATACTTTAATCCTCGAAACAAAAAAATAATCGATGATATATTCCTGTCCAATTAATCTTAACTTAATAATGATGTAATTTAATTATTTCCAAATTCACATCTTTTTGTTTTTGTTTTTCGGATTTTTGTCGCTATGCCCACTTTGAGCCATCTCACGACGGATTGTGTATATCAAAATCCGTGCCAAATTGTTAATGACGCTGTTTATTGTTAATACTATTGAGGATATTTGCGTTAATAAATAAACAAATATAAAGTTAATAGTATTCGTTTTAGCAATATAAATATACTGTTTGAATAGCATATACAGCGATATTACGACAAATCGGAGAGATTTAATTCCAATTAACAGATTTAATTTTAAGTATTCGATTCTATTTTATGCCACATTGTCATGTCATACAATACCTGACATTTTGGCAGTATTGATTACTGTCAGAATTTCCGAAAGCTGACATTATTGTCTTATTCCCCTTGTTCGACATTTAGTAATGAGCATTCCTGCATTTCAAAATATACTTTTCACTTTGAAGTGATGAGCATTTCGCATTTGATTGATGACCATTTCGCATTTGGTTGATGACCATTTCGCATTTGGTTGATGACCATTTCGAATTAGAGTGATGACCTTTTCAAATTTGGTTGATGACCATTTCGCATTTGATTGATGACCATTTCGCATTTGATTGATGACCATTTCGAATTAGAGTGATGACCTTTTCACATTTGGTTGATGACCATTTCGCATTTGATTGATGACCATTTCGCATTTGGTTGATGACCATTTCGCATTTGGTTGATGACCAT
>CAZMQV010000018.1:15644-44194 GCA_964568675.1 uncultured Paludibacter sp. | reverse complement strand
TTTGGTTGATGACCATTTCGCATTTGGTTGATGACCATTTCGCATTTGGTTGATGACCATTTCACATTCATTGATGACCATTTCGAATTAGAGTGATGACCTTTTCACATTAGAATGATGAGCTTTTGAATTAGAGTGACGAGCTTTTTAGTTTTAGTGATGAGCTTTTCGAGTTGAGTGATGAGCTTTTCGAGTTGGAGTGATAAGCGTCTGAGTTACTTTAGTGAGCTTTTCGCTTAGTTGTAAAGAGTTTTTTACTTTCCGATTTAATAACTCCACAACCGAACCGTTACCTTTTAGAGAATCTTTCCTCAATTTTAATGTAGCAATTCTCCGGTTGTAGTCCGGAATGAACACAAGGAACTTTTAATTACGTATATTTATATAAATTATATACCTTTTGATGTGGTTTTCTTCAAAACATCAATTATATTTGTAGAAAAAAAGATATCCATGAATCTGCACATTGTCAATGAAACTTCCCGATTGCGAGCAGTGGTGCTTGGACAACCTGCTTCGATGGGTGCGCCTCCTTCACTCAATCACACCTACGATGCCAAGTCCTATTATTCGGTTCAAAATGCGATTTATCCTACCGAAGAGGCTGTGCACAAAGAAATGAATGCTTTCGAAAAAGTGTTGCTTTCTTATGGTGTTCAAGTGTTTCGCCCCTGGATATTGGATAATTGCAATCAAGTCTTTTCGCGCGATGTGGCAATGGTTATCGACGATAAAATTATCAATTCCAACATCATCCCCGACCGTGAAGATGAAAAAGAGGCTTACGAGGTGGTTTATGACCAGATTGCATACAACAAAATATACAACCTGCCCGAGAAAGCGCATGTAGAAGGTGGCGATGTGGTGCTCTATAACGACATTGTATTTGTAGGCATTTACACCGGTGATGATTATTCCAATCTGAAATCGGCGCGAACCAACGCTTATGCTTACTATTTCTTACGCGAATTGTTTCCGAACAAAACGTTTTTCCCCATTGAACTTGTAAAGCACGACACCGACCCCTTCCGATCCATTCTTCACCTCGATTGTGCTTTTATGCCCGTGGGCAATGACAAAGCCATTGTTTACAAAAATGGTTTCAGATCTCCAAAAGATTACAACCATATTTTGGATATTTTTGGCGAAAAAAATATCTTTGAAATCACTCGCGACGAGATGTTTATGATGAATAGCAATGTGTTTTCCATAGCGCCCGATGTGGTGGTGTCCGAAAATAATTTTTTCAGACTGAACGAACAGCTCGAAAACCAATGGAATATAAAAGTGGAAAGAATACCTTATGCCGAAATTTCAAAAATGGGTGGATTGCTCCGCTGTTCCACTTTGCCGCTTGTGAGAGAATAAGCAAATAGTTGAAACAGACATTTTATTCAATCGTTCAATTCAAAATAAAACAGGGTAGGGCGTATGTGGCATTTACCGGAGTATTGAACGCTTCGTAATTTCATTTTTTTTTTATCAAAAATAAACTTGACTAAGTGCCCAAGTGCCCAAGCGCACTACGCAAATTGCAAAGCTGCCATTTCGAACTTAAAAAAAATTGTATTTATAAAAAACCGAATCACACATAATATAATGAACAACATGACGACACACGACACTGACAAAAATGAAAAATGCTTCACACACACCATCCTGATGGTGGAGCCTGTAGCGTTTGGCTACAACGCCGAAACTGCGGTCAACAATTTCTTTCAATACCAGCCCGATGCCACTGAAAGTGAAGTGCAGCGGCGCGCCCTCATTGAGTTCAACCACATGGTAGATGTGTTGCGAAGTGCCGGTATTGAGGTGATTACTGTTCAGGATACGCGCTTCCCACACAAGCCGGACTCCATCTTTCCGAACAACTGGATATCTTTTCACCTCAACAATCATGTGGTTTTCTATCCGATGTTTGCCGAAAATCGCCGTTTGGAGCGTCGCATGGATATTCTGCTCGAAATCGAAAACCGTATGGACAGAAAGTTTCACTACACCGATTATTCTGCTTCTGAAATGACGGGTGTTTTTCTGGAAGGCACCGGCAGTTATGTCCCCGACCGCAAAAACCGCATTGCCTATGCTTGCCTTTCACCTCGCACAGACGAGCAGCTGTTTCGTCGGTTTTGTGATGAAAACAACTTCCGTCCGGTGGTTTTTCATGCCACACAGCGCGTAGGCAATGTTTTGCAGCCGGTGTATCACACCAATGTGGTGATGTGTGTGGCTCATCGCTTTGTGGTTGTATGTTTGGAAGCCGTGCGCGATGTGTCGGAGCGCGAAATGCTGATTACTGAAATAACTAATTCCCAAAAAGAACTGATTGAAATCACCGAAAAGCAAATGAATAGTTTTGCGGGGAATATGATACAGCTTCGAGGCGATAATGGGCAGCTCTGTATTGCCATGTCGCAGGCTGCTTTTGATTCGCTCACAGCGGAGCAAATTGCGAAACTCGAGTCGGAGAATAGCTTGCTCGTTTTCCCCATACCCACCATCGAAAAACATGGTGGCGGAAGTGTGAGGTGCATGATAGCGGAGATTTTTTAATAATCAATGAATTTTTCTTTACTTAAAAAAACGAATGAAAACATGGAAACAAATATCAAACATTCGGCCGAAGAGCTGATGCGGTTGGAATACAACTTTGGCGCTCACAATTATCACCCCATACCCGTGGTGCTCGAAAGGGGCGAAGGTGTGTACGTGTGGGATGTGGACGGAAAACGCTATTTCGATTTTCTATCGGCATATTCTGCGGTAAACCAAGGACACTGTCATCCTAAAATTGTGAAAGCGCTTACCGAACAAGCTTCGCGACTTACGCTCACATCACGTGCTTTCTATAATGACAAGCTGGGAGTTTACGAAAAATTTGTTTGCGAATACTTCGGCTTTGACAAATTGTTGCCAATGAATACCGGTGCCGAAGCTGTGGAGACTGCACTCAAACTTTGCCGAAAATGGGCTTATCAAGTAAAAGGAATAGCCGAGAATCAGGCGCAAATTGTGGTGTGTGCCGATAACTTTCACGGACGAACCACTACCATTATTTCATTCTCAGTCGATCCCGAAGCATATAATGAATATGGACCCTACACGCCCGGTTTCATCGTTGTGCCATACAACGATGTGGAGGCGCTAAAGAATACTTTGTCTGAAAATGTCAATATAGCTGGCTTTTTGGTAGAGCCTATTCAGGGCGAAGCTGGTGCGAAAGTACCCGATGAGGGCTATCTGCGTGCAGCTTACGAACTATGTCGTGAAAATAATGTGCTTTTCATTGCCGACGAAATTCAGACAGGCATCGCGCGCACCGGCACTTTGCTTGCCTGCGACCAGGAGGGGGTGAAACCCGATGTGCTGATTCTCGGCAAAGCGCTTTCGGGTGGAGTTTATCCGGTATCGGCTGTGCTTTCAAGTTCCAAAATTATGGATGTGATCAAACCCGGACAACATGGTTCTACTTTTGGTGGCAATCCGCTGGCAGCGGCTGTGGCTGTAGCTGCGCTCGAAGTGGTGCGGGATGAACACTTGGCCGAAAATGCCCATCAACTTGGCGAGTTGTTTCGTGAGGAAATGCGCTTGTTGTGCAACGAATCTTCTGTCGCCCTTTTTGTGCGTGGCAAAGGTTTGATGAACGCGCTGATAATCAACAACGAAAAAAGCAAAGATCTTGCATGGGATATATGTTTGCAGCTCGCCGACGCCGGATTGCTTGCCAAACCCACTCACACCAATATCATTCGCTTTGCGCCTCCGCTGGTTATCACCCGCGAGCAACTGTTGGAGTGTGTAGAGATTATTAAAATGGTGATTCGACGATTTGAACTTTGATTGATTTACTCGTAGTGGGTGAAATTTTCCATTTATCAGTCGATAATTCTTTTTTTCAATTTCAATAGCTCAATGAAGCACATAAGATATTATCTGCCGAAAGCAATAATTGCCGATAGCCACAATCAGGCACGAAGGGAAACTCGTGCCTGATTTTCAATTTTCTTGCAATTGCTGTTTGTATCTGTCTTCTACTCATTTCTTTTACAACGCTAACTTGTTTCCACAATTTTTCTAATTGATATCTTTTATTCGACGCAATGTTGCTGACAATTGGCGCATACTTCCACTTTTGTTTTGACGATGGGCGGGGTGTAAGTAGTCATTTTATACACATTTTGTTTTTACGAATAGGATTATCTGTTCAAAAACATCAATTACAGCGCTCAATGCTTTTGTATGTCAGTTTTTTTTACGAAATTTGCACGTTAAAATTCGAAATTTGCACAAAAAGAATTTGAGTTGTACAATGCGCTGAATGTGAGCGTATTCTGGCTTTTTTGAGTTTGTGCAATTCGGGAGTATTTCATCGAAAAAATAATAAATCAGTTTAATTGAGAAATTCGCGCGTAACAGTTTCGCCGGATTGAAACTCAAAACAATGTAAAAATGGATAAAAATACGGTTATCGGTTTTCTCTTAATCGCGTCAATTGTCATTGGTTTTTCCTGGCTCAACAAGCCTTCGGAGGAAGATATAAAGCGCAAAAAATACAATGACTCCATCGCGCTGGTGCAACAACAGTCCATGCAAGCACAAGCCGCACTCGACTCTACGAAACAAATTTTAGCCACGAACGACGGACTGAGTTCAGCTGCAAGCGACTCGGCAGTAATGGCAATGCGTGCAGATGCTTTTGGCGGATTTAGCGCTTCGTCGGTTGGTGAAGAAAAATTTATCACCCTCGAAAATGATTTGCTTAAACTCATTATCTCTGCCAAAGGAGGGCGCGTCTATTCTGCCGAATTGAAAAAATACAAAGCTCAGGAAGAAAAACCTTTGATTTTGTTTGATAAAGACGAAAGTAGTTTTAACATCGTGATGGCTACCAACAACAACCGCGTGGTGAATACATCCGAACTATATTTTCAGCCTCAAGGCGATGTAGTTGTTGCTAAAGATGGTAGCAAACAGCTTACCATGCGTCTTTTCACCGACGTAGAAGGTGCATTTGTCGATTATGTTTATACTTTGCCGGCTAAAGATTACATGCTCAAATTTGATGTGAAGGCATCGAAAATGAACGAAATAATGCCCATGTCTGTCAATTCTCTCGACTTGCAATGGAAGTCGCTCGTGCGTCAGCAAGAGCAAGGACGCTCATTCGAAGAGCGTTATTCAATGCTGAATTTCAAATATCTTGCCGATGATGTGGACAAACTAAGCGAGGCTAAAAACGATAAAAAAGAAGTGGCGAATCAGTTGAAATGGGTTGCCTTCAAGGATCAGTATTTTAGCTCGGTGCTTATTGCCGACAAAGCGTTTGCTTCCGCATTGCTTTCGAGCGAAGTGCAGGGTAAAGAAAGTGGCTATCTCAAATCTTATGAAGCCGATTTAGTCATTCCATTCGATCCTCTTGGCAATAACCCCACTGCTTTTCGCATGTTTTTTGGTCCGAATCATTACAAAACGCTTTCGGCTTACGATAAAGGCATTGCCGGCGATGATAAGTTGCAACTTCGGGAATTAGTGCCACTCGGCTGGGGAATTTTTGGTTGGGTGAACCGCTACTTTGTTATTCCTGTGTTCAATCTGCTTAGCAAATTTATCGGGAATTTTGGTATTATCATTCTGATTCTTACCCTTGCCATTAAGCTGATTCTGCTTCCACTTGGCTACAAGTCATTTATGTCGAGCGCCAAAATGCGGGTGTTGAAACCCGAAATTGATGAAATAAATGCGCGAATACCGGCTGAAAAAGCGATGGAACGCCAACAAGCTACTATGGCGCTCTATAACAAAGTAGGAGTAAGCCCAATGAGCGGATGTTTACCTATGTTGTTGCAAATGCCTTTGCTCGTGGCCATGTTTAGCTTCTTCCCCAATGCCATCGAGTTGCGTCAGGAAAGCTTTCTCTGGGTAAAAGACCTTTCAGCCTTCGATGCTATCGTTTCCTGGAAAGCAAACTTACCGCTCATTGGCAGTATCCTGGGCAATCACATCAGCCTTTTTGCCGTGTTGATGACCGTTACCAGCATTTTCTCAACAAAAATAAGTATGGCTACCACACAGCCTTCGCCCGACCAACCCGGAGCAGGCATGATGAAATACATGATGTATTTTATGCCGGTGATGTTCTTCTTTATGTTCAATAGCTATGCGTCGGGTCTAACTTATTATTATACATTGTCGTCGCTTTTCACTGTGATACAAAATGAAATAATAAAACTTACTGTTGACGAGAAAAAACTGCTTGCACAGCTTCACGCCAAAGGAAAGGCTAAGGCTGCTAATCCTAAAAAGAAAAGTGGATTCATGGCGCGCCTGGAACAAATGCAACGCGAACAAGAAAAGATGGTTCGCGAAAACGCTAAAAACAAAAAAAGATAATTGCATCTGTTTTTTTTGATGTTTTTCAGTATTTAAGAGATATTTTTTCTCAAATAGCTTCAACCATAAAGGAACTTAAAGATATTTTTTTAACTTTGTGTTCCTTTATGGTTTTTTTATGCGATTAATCTTGAAAATGAAAATAAGACATCTGTCAATCCTGATTTTAATTCTTCTGCTTTTTGTATCGTGCAAGGGTCAAAAACGTTTTGATGTGAATCTCTCCGAAAATAGGGTAGAAGTGAAGATAGCGCGTTTGGATAAGGGCTTGATAGCAATTGACACGCTCAATGCCCAAAAGTCTGTGCGGGAGTTGTATCATGCTTATCCGGGGCTGCTCGAACTTTATCTTAGCAATTTCAATGAAGTGCAACTCCAGGATACTGCAGCGGTAACGAATGTGCTACGCGACTTTGTAAGTTATCCTACCGTAGTGCCTATCAACATCAAAGTAGCACAGGTGTTTCAGAATATTTCGAATATCGAGCATGAAGTGTCGGACGCGTTCACGCGCATCAATCATTTTTTTCCCAATATCACCTTGCCACAGCTTTTCTTTTATGTCTCGGGGCTGAATAAAGCAATGATAGCATCGCCGGGTTTGGACACG
Source organism: uncultured Paludibacter sp. (assembly GCA_964568675.1). Classification (GTDB taxonomy): domain Bacteria; phylum Bacteroidota; class Bacteroidia; order Bacteroidales; family Paludibacteraceae; genus UPXZ01. The sequence continues at coordinate 37,191 of CAZMQV010000018.1, read as the reverse complement.
ATAGGCATAGGCTGCGATTTTTATCTGGGCAGCAATTTCGAACCGTATAAGTCGGTGGTATATGACTACGTCTTGCCCAACATGCGCCCCGAAAGCCTTGTACCCGATCTTGTATCAACTATCTTATCAGGTAATTTCCGATTCGATGGACAACAAAACAGACTGATTGACAACATGCTCTACCGTGGCAAACTGATGTATCTGCTTTCGGTGTTGATGCCGGATAGAGCAGAAAATGAAATAATTGGCTACACTGTCGAGCAGGAGAATTGGGCTAAATCGAACGAAAAAGAAATTTGGAAAGCCATAGTGGCGAATAAGGATATTTTTTCGTCAAACCAGCATCTGATACGTCAGTATATGAACGAAGCGCCATTTACAGCGCCACTTTCGCAAGATTCGCCCGGCATGATAGGCGAATGGATTGGTTTGCAAATAGTGAGAAGCTTGATGAATAAAAACTACAAAATGAGTTTGACGGAATTGATGCAAATGAATGATTATGAGTTGCTGCTTCAAAAATCAGGCTATCAACCATAAACTTTATTTATCAACGATTTTCAGATTAAAATATTATTCTCATTCTATTGGCGCTTAAACAAAATAAACATGAGTGAAAAAATACCTATACGGGATTGGGCGGAGGACGATCGCCCGCGCGAAAAACTGTTTCAGAAAGGAGCGGATGTGCTTTCGGATGCAGAGTTGCTTGCCATTTTGATTGGGTCGGGTAGCAAGGGCGAAAGCGCGGTGGAACTCTGCCGCCGCATTCTGAATGACAATGGCAACAACCTGAATGAACTCTCGCGCTTGTCAATCACCAATTTGCAAAGCTACAAAGGCATAGGCGAGGCAAAAGCAATAACAATATGTGCCGCGCTCGAATTGGGCAAACGTCGGCGCACAAGTGAAGTGCTTGAGAAGAAGAAAATAACGAAAAGTAGCGATCTTCACGGATTATTTTCACCCATTCTGGAGGATTTGAACCACGAGGAGTTTTGGGTGGCGCTACTCAATGGCGCAAACAAAGTGATAGAAACCCGAATGCTCACCAAGGGCGGCATGAGGCAAACCATTGTTGACATTCCTATTCTGTTAAGAACATGTCTCGAAAAATCGGCACAATCCATCGCTGTTGCTCACAATCATCCTTCCAACGAGTGTTACCCAAGCAAAGAAGACGAAGGTATTACCGAAAAAATCAGGAGTGGCTGCAACGCCATTGGGGTGCGATTTCTCGACCATATCATCATTGCGGGGCATCGTTATTATAGCTTTGCCGACGAAGGTAAGATGTAGGAAATCGGAACTGATTTGGAATTAAATGAAATCTATTGGAAATTTTTCAAAACAAATACAATCTGGTTTTCTCAAGTGAAAACCAAATACATGAAATGAAATTATTAGAAGTTAAGGATGTAGTAAAGCAATACTCCGGTCATCGGGCACTTGATGGGGTGAGTCTGCAAATTCCGAAAGGTTCGGTTTATGGATTGTTGGGTCCCAACGGAGCCGGTAAAACCACTCTCATTCGCATTATCAACTGCATCACAGCTCCCGATAGTGGAGAAGTGCTATTGAATGGAAAAAAAATCAAACCTGCCGATGTGATAAACATCGGTTATCTGCCCGAAGAGCGCGGACTTTATAAAAAAATGAAAGTTGGCGAACAGGCGCTTTATCTTGCCCGCCTCAAAGGGATGAGCAAACACGACGCGATGACTGCGCTGAAATATTGGTTCGAGAAATTTGAAATTGAAGCTTGGTGGAACAAAAAAGTGGAGGAGCTATCCAAAGGTATGGCACAGAAAGTGCAGTTTATCACCACCATTCTCCACAAACCGGATTTGCTAATTTTTGATGAACCTTTCAGTGGTTTCGACCCCGTGAATGCCGATTTGCTTAAAAGAGAGATTCTCTCGCTTCGCGATAATGGCGCTACCATCATATTCTCCACCCACAACATGGATTCAGTGGAAGAGTTGTGTGAAAACATCTCTTTAGTGAATAAATCTAAAATCGTGTTACAGGGTAATGTGGCTGATATTCGGGCAAATCATGCTTCGGATAGATTGCGTATTATTACAGCGTCTGCACCTGTGTTGGACAAATGCAACGTCATTTCGCAAATACAACGTGGAGCGCGTACGGAAACATTGCTCGAAAAGGCTGATTGTGCTACGAACAATGAAATACTTCAAGCAATCATCAGCCAGACAGTAGTTTTTGCTTTCGAACAGCAACTACCTACAATGAACGATATCTTTATCAAAACCGTGAAAGAGAAATAATCCTTTCGCATAGCTGTATAATTAAATTTTTGAATTGAAAAAAACCGATCATAGATGAGTAAAATACACATTATCATTCAGCGCGAATATACTTCGCGGGTGATGAAAAAGTCGTTTCTGATTCTCACTTTTATTACGCCGATATTCATGGCGGCAATGATGTTTATTCCCTTTTGGATTACTACCCTCAAAGACGATACGGTGAAAAATATCGTGGTAGTGGACAAATCTAATTTGTTGAGAAACGTGTTGAAGTCCAACACGCAATACAATTTTATGTTTTCCGACAGCTCCATCGACGAGCTTCGCTCCGAACAACAATCAACCACCGAAAACAAAAACAGCAACAAAGAGCTCACGGCAGTGCTGTTTGTAGGTGAAGATCTGCTCACAAATCCCAATGCCGCGGCAGTTTATTCTGAAAAGCAGATAAATATTGAGTTGAAAGATTATTTGTCGGCTAAGTTGAATAGTTTTATTCGCGACCAACGCATCGCGGCGCTGAATATCCCGGATTTGAAGGAAAAAATTGAAAAGACAAGTTCGGATGTGAAAATTGCAACAATAAAATGGGATAGCACCGGAAAGGAGCAGGAAGCATCTGCCGAATTGGCGTTGATTATTGGAATGGCGTCAGCTTTCCTCATTTATATTTTTATCATGAGCTATGGTTCGCAAGTGATGCAGGGCGTGATGCAGGAAAAAACAAGCCGCATTGTGGAGGTTATTATCTCATCGGTGAAACCTTTTGAATTGATGATGGGGAAAATCATCGGCATCGCTTTGGTAGGGTTAACTCAGTTTTCCATTTGGATAGTTTTCACATTGATATTGAGTGGAGTTGGCAGCATGTTTATTGGCGCTGATTCGGTGCAAGCCGTGTCCGGAGCAATGGAAGTGGGGCAGACGTCTATGCCAATGAATGGTGAGTCGGGCGAGATGATTGCTCGGGTGATGACAATGCTTTCAGGTTTCGATTTTGTAAAAGTGCTTTTACTCTTTATTTTCTATTTTCTGGGCGGTTATCTGCTTTATGCCTCCATGTATGCTGCCATTGGTTCGGCTGTCGATAACGAAACCGATTCACAGCAATTTATGTTTCCCATCACCATTCCCATTATGGTCGCAATATTTATTGGAATTTATGCCGCGCAAAGTCCCGATAGCGCGTTGGCATTTTGGGGATCCATCATCCCGTTCACGTCGCCGGTAGTGATGATGGGGCGTTTGCCCTACGATGTGCCTGCTTGGCAAATAGCGCTTTCTATGGCGATACTTGTAGGCTCATTTATTTTATCAACGTGGCTTGCCGGGAAAATTTATCGTACCGGAATTTTGATGTATGGAAAGAAAGTAAGTTGGGCAGAACTCTGGAAATGGATTCGGGTGAAGTGATTTTTTATTTCAGCGTTTAATCTCATATTTTCCGAATCTGATTTTTTTAGGAAAAGAATAACAAAAGCGACTATCCGATACTTCTTTCTGTAAAGAAAAGAATATCGGATAGTCGCTTTACTGATGTTTTATTCTCCCGCTACAAAATAACCTTTGCCCGATATTTGCCCGAAGTGATTATATAAACCATTTGAGGATGCAAGTCGTCTATCTCGATGATGTCGCTATCTGCGTTAATTGATCTTATCTTTTGCCCATACATGTTGAATACATTGATGATGTCGCCTCTTTGTGGAGTGAATATTTTGAGTGTTCCGTTGTTTGCAACTACTCGAAGCACTTTTGTTTCGGTATATTCCGCAGTGGTTACTTTCATCATGTTCGAAAACGAAGTGATGTTTTCATATTGATATTCTTCGTTTTTGTCGCTTGCTTTTACCCGGTAACTGTATTCGCGTCCCGAAATAAGATGATAAAGTCGTTCGCTGTTTGTGCTCACCCATCTGTCGGAAATAATTGCCGAAGTGATGCCGTTGTCGTCTTTGGTGTAAACGGAAAGGTAGTAACCGGTAGCGTCATTCACATTACTCCAGTTTGCTACAAATCCTTTGTAGTCCACTTCAGTGGCTTCTGTAGCAGTAGGAGCAACTACATAAACTTTGCGCGTTGATTTCCCGTACAGACTTAACTTCACTTCATCGGCGCCGTTAGCCGCCAATGTGAAGTCGGTGGTGTGTGATAGTTGATACGAAGGTTCCAAAGGGTTGTATCTGACAAGAATATCGGTTACAGCTACAATTGAATCTACAGCTGATAGTGTTATTGATTTATACCATTGATCACCCGTGTCGTCGGCGCGTTTCATTTCATAATGGTCGGGCTTGGAAAAAGTGATTGATATGTTTGAAATCAATTTTGAACCGGAAACACTAAAAGATTGAGCTTCTGATGGTGTTCCTTGTTCGGTTCTGAAAGTACCCGGACTGCTCACAACCCTTACTGTGGGGATATTACCTCCACCTTTGTATCGGAAGCTAACGATTTTGTCCGTTACACTAATTTTCGTTATTGGTTTGTCTAAAGTTACTCCGCTTCGCAATACGGGGATATATTCTTTCTTGTTATAAAATCCGGGAAACGGGTCGCCAAACATGGTGCTTTCACTTCCTATTCCGTCGGCTTCCATTATGTCAACACCCATATCGTTGATGTTGTTGTTCACCGAATTGTTGTAGAAATTGGATTTATTATAATTGATACGATAAATCAACATGCCATTGCCGGGCAGGTAGCTGTCCCACCCAATTTTCTGCCTGTTTTCAAGAATAAAAAATTCGGAAGGAGCGGGCGACTCGGGGTTTAAGTTGTGCGAATCATTTTGTGTTATTATATATGCTTCATTGCCTGTAACAAGGGGGCTTAATTCAATTGAAGCCGGATTGGTAAGTATTTTTGGAGTTAAAAAACCAAGTTGAAAGCGTTCGAAAGCATTGTAGGCAGGTGGTGTGCGCCCCGAGTTCAAATACACTCCTCCATCCATTATGCTCCAGTCGCCCAGGGTGTAATGTGTGGCGCCATTTGTGGCATACATATCAGCCAGTCCCAACACATGTCCAAACTCGTGGGTGAAAGTGCCGATACCACACATGTTTGTGCCGGCTTTGCCTTTGAACTCGGAGGTGCAGGCATAGTCTTCGATTCGAACACCATCGAAAGTAACTGACGATACGGTGCCCGTGTAATTGCCATCGCCATACATGCTTTTAGGATAAACTCCCCAGCGATGTGGCCACACTGTGATGTCAGCCGCATGTTCCGCTTCATTGTGTCCGGCATAGTAAATGAATACATTGTCCGCTATCTTATCATTGTCGGTATCGTAATCGGCAAAATTAACACCAGCGTTGTGTGCCGCTACACAGGCATCTACAACCATCTGTACCGGGTTGATGTCCATGCCGTCGTTGTCGTTTGAGCCGTAATAGCTCATTTCTTTTGGCAACGTGAAAGGACCTACTACATCAAACTCAGGGTTAAACTTCCCCATCGAATTGTCAACAAAATAGTCGCGGGCAGAGCCTGTTGCGCCATTTTCGTTATACCCTTCTTTGTTGAGCAAGTTGGAAAACGCAGTTTTAGGGTCGGGAGTCTTGAAAGCCAAATCCGAGAAGTTTACCAAAATCACCAATGATTTGGGATTTCCGGAGAGTGGGTATGCTCGTTTTGCCGGAGAATTAGTACGTGCGTTTACTCTTTTCACACGGTTTTGAGTGTTGGCGGTTACCATCGACACCTGAGTTTCCAAGTCTTTTACAAATGACTTCTCCTTGGTGTCGCGCTTCTTTAGGTCGTGTGCTTTTACTTGGGTGTCTATTGTGGTGCCACTTGCATTCACTTTGGCATAATTGAAAATTCCCTTCTCGTTTTTCACTACCAAATAGCCGTCTTCGGTTTCGTAGTAATGGTGAAATTCATCTCCTTTCAATACCACATTCAGGCTTGTACCATCTGCTTGGGTTATCGTTTGAACACGTCGGTCGGCAGGCACCGCGTATGTTTGCAGTGTAGCGATGTAAAGCGCGGAAATAAGCAAAATGCTTCTAAAAATATTTCTTTTCATTTTTTATATGTAATGGATTGATTCCGGTTCTATTGGTTTTAGATATTGAATCTGTTTTGTTTAGATTATTGAGGAACAAGATTTTAACCAAACAAGTAGAACGTGGAATATAACGGTTTATTTTCTTAATAATGATTTCTTTATTCCATTTCAACAATGGTAATTCCCGCGCCTCCAAACTGCACATGCTCATCCCGAATGCTACTAACGCCGTGAACGGTGGCAAGGTATTGTCGAATCATTTGACGCAGCGCTCCTGTGCCTGTCCCATGTAAAATTCGCACGCTTCCTACTCCTACCATCAACGCGTCGTCGATAAAATAGGTTACAGCCTGCAGCGCTTCGTCAACCCTCATGCCTCGAACATCTATTTCGGAACGGAAGTGAAGTTTTCGTTCGCGCACTTCATCCGTTACCATCGTGGATGATTTGCCAGGCATGCGATTCTCTTTCTTCAATTGGTTGTTGCTTATTATCTCCAGTTTGGTCAGTTTTATGTTCGATTTCAATTGTCCAAATGCTACAACAGCCAACTTGTCTTGAAGTTCAATAATTGTGCCGAAAGCGGTTTGACCTTTCATTCGCACAGTTTGTCCCACTTCATATTTTAGTTCAGTTTTTTCAGGTTCGCTTGTTTTCTTTTTTATTTTAGTTTTTGAAATCGACAGTTTGGGCTCGTTCTCTTTCTTGCCAATCGCTTCTTGTTTGAATTGTGCCAGGCTCTCTCTTGCCGCTTTTGTCTTCTCTTTTTCAGCATTTGCTTCTTTGATTACCCGAATTGTGTTTTCGATTTTCGCGTTAGCCGCTTTTATCAAATTTTCGGCATCCGCTTTGGCTTGCGCGTTTATCGTTTTGCGTTGTTTCTCGGTAGCTTCCAGTTCGCGCTCATAATTGGCGAGGGTATCTTCCAGTTTTTTCTCCTTTTGTCTGATTTCTTGCCGTTTTCTTTCCCAATATCGTTTGTCGCGCACGATGTCTTGCAGGTGTTTGTCGTAATCCAAATGTTCTTGACCTACTTTGTTGGCGGCATCGGCAATTAAATCTTCGGGTAAACCAATTTTGCGTGCAATTTCAACGGCAAAAGAGCTTCCTGGTTTTCCTATTTGGAGTTGGAAAAGCGGTTGGAGATGTTGCCTGTCATAGAGCATGGCGCCATTGATAATCCCCGGCGCATCTTCCGCGTAGTGTTTCAGATTGGTGTAGTGGGTGGTAATTACCCCGAACATATTCTTTTGATTGAAGCGCTCAAGGGAGGCTTCGGCAATTGCGCCTCCTATCTGTGGCTCGGTGCCGGTGCCAAATTCATCAATCAGCAGCAATGTACGCGCATTTCCGTTTTTGATGAAATGTTTTATGTTGAGCAAATGCGAGCTATAGGTCGAAAGATCATTTTCGATGGATTGTTCATCACCAATATCAATAAATATCTTTTCAAAAATACCCGCGCTGCTGGTGTCGCGAATGGGTATAAGCAGCCCGCACTGCAACATGTATTGGAGCAACACCACTGTTTTCAAGCATACGGATTTACCTCCGGCATTGGGTCCTGAGATTAGAAGTATGCGCTGATTTTCGTTGAGTTCGATGTCAAGTGGCACAATTTTTTTCTGTTGCTTGCGTAGTGTGAGATAGAGCAGCGGATGGATTGCCAGGTGCCATTCTACCTTACAGCTATTCTCAATGCGGGGTTTGATGGCATTAATTTGAATTGCAAAAAGCGATTTTGCACGTAGAAAATCAATTTTTCCAAGAAAAAACTGCGAATCGGCAATATCCGGAAAGTGTGGACGCAAGAAATTGGTAATGTCGAGCAAAATGCGCATAATCTCGCGCCGTTCTTCATTTTCCAGCTCGCGTATTCTGTTGTTGGCTTCCACTACTTGCTGTGGTTCGATATATACGGTTTTCCCCGTCGCGCTCTCGTCGTGAACGATTCCCCTTATTTTGCGTTTGAAAGCCGGCGAAACAGGTATTACGAGCCGTCCATCGCGCAGGGTGGGAGCAAGGTCTTTTTCGACAAATCCTTCCGCTTGCGCTTGTTTCAAAATGCTGTTTAACGTGCGCGAAACATTGCTTTGAGCATGTTGCATCTCTTTGCGGATTCGAGCCAGCTCGGATGTTGCATTGTCTTTTATTTTGCCAAACTTATCTATAATCCGCTCGATGTGGCGTAGTATTTCGGAAAATGTGCCTATGTTCTCGGTTGATTGATGCAGATAAGGAAATAATTCGATCTCCTGACGGCGGATAAAAGCAGTGATTCGCACCACCGCGACCAACGAACGCTGCAAGTTGAACAATTCTGTTTCGTCAAGAAAAAGCCCTTCTACACGAACACGCGCTAAAGCCTGACGGATGTCATACATATCGCCTATTGGTAGCTCTTCTGTTTCGGAATTGAGCAGGCGTAGCAGTTCGTCAGTTTCACACAATTGCCGGTTTACGGAGTGAAAGTCAGCGTTGAACCGCATCAAATCCACCTCGTCTTCGCCAAGTGGCGACAAGCATTTGTCCTTTAATATTAGACGAATGGTATCGAACGAGATTTTTTGCTCGAAGTTGTCCGGGTAAAGCAAACTCCGGCTATCAAGGTCGGGCAATAGGTTTTCGTCTTTATTTTCTGCAACGTGCTGGTTCATCTGACCGTTTTGATTCACTTTATTTTTTGTTGATTGATTCAATATTATTTTCCTTCGGGTAGTTTTTTCGCATCTTCCCAAATTACGTCCATTTCTGCTAAAGTCATGTTCTTCAGACTTGTACCTTGGGATATCGTTTTCGCTTCGAGGTGATTGAAACGGTTGATAAATTTCTTGTTTGTGCGTTCCAACGCAGTTTCCGGGTCGATGTTGTAGAGGCGCGCGGCATTGACCAGGCTGAAAAGTACATCGCCAAATTCGGCTTCCATCTTTTCAACGTTGGTGTCGTCCACTTCCATTTGAAATTCATTGATTTCTTCTTTAACTTTATCCCATACTTGCTCGCGATACTCCCAGTCAAAACCTACGCTGGCTGCTTTTTCCTGAATGCGATAGGCTTTGATAAGCGCCGGAAGCGATGTGGGAACACCACCTAAAACGGTTTTGTTTCCATCTTTTTCTTTTAATTTGATGTTTTCCCAGTTCTCCAACACTTTTTTGGTGTCGTCCACTTCCAATTCACCAAACACATGTGGATGGCGGAACACAAGTTTCTCGTTTATCCCTTTGCAAACATCGTATATGTCAAAACTTTCCGTTTCGCTTCCAATATGCGAGTAAAACACAACATGCAGTAGCAAATCGCCCAACTCTTTTTTTATCGAATTCATGTCGTTTTCCAAAATGGCATCGGCAAGTTCATAAGTTTCTTCTATGGTGTTGTTGCGAATGCTTTCCATTGTTTGCTCGCGATCCCAGGGACACTCGGCACGCAGGCGTTTCATTATTTCGAGCAGGCGTTCAAATTCTGCCAGTTTTTCTTCGTTTGTATGCATTGATTCAAAAATTTTTCTGCAAAGTTAATGATTTTTTGGCAGAAATATGTTGTGCGCCGGAGTTGAGGCTACTGTCATTGTCGGACGTGAAATTTGTTGCGGGAATAACTCTAACGCGTCTTTTATCCCAGTTTTATCCGTCAGAAAACTCTATTTTAATATGATGTGGAAATATTGTGAGTAATTTTCATGAATTATTGTTAGTTGTAATGCTGAAAATGGCACGATTTATGATATGACATTTAAGTTCAATTCAAAATCTTTTTGTTTTATTGCATGTAGTTTATTTAATCAATTTTTTTTACTTTGACAATGAAAGAAAACGAAAAAGTGTATGACGCTGTTGTTGACAGCAAAGCAGATTCTTCACAAAGTGAAGGTAGCGAAGTGAAATTACCGAGTTTGCCATTTTGCATCGCGATGGATTTGATAGGAATGGCAAGCTACATTATTCCGGGTATTGGTGAAAGCGCCGACTTGGTTTGGGCGCCCATTTCGGGATTTATCTTTATGCGTTCATTTGGTGGAATGACAGGTAAAATCGGTGGATTGATAAATCTGGTAGAGGAAGCGGTACCTTTCCTGGATGTTGTCCCTACTTTTACCATCGGTTATTTCTATGCAAGGCATCAATTGAAGAAAAAATAGTATTTTTGGTGAATAAATAAGAAACAAGTATCAGCGCGGTTCGAAACCTGCCTGGTACTTGTTTTGTTTTTGCCGGTAGGTTCAAGCGAATATTCCTTTGCGTATTGTTGCTACCAATTTAGATAAAGGCGAAAGCACGCTGTTTTCACAAGGAAATTTAATCGATGCGGTTATGGTATCGGCTACTGTGCCCGTTCTATTCTCTCTTTCACTCCCTCTCATTTGCAACGAGGGGGAACTGGCCAATCGTTTTTTTTACGATGAAAAGCGCTAAGAAACTTGAATTTTTGCCCGCGCTTTCGGATATTCTCAGCCTCCTCGATTATAAACGTGGGGGTAATGGTCAGTAGTGTATAGTTTTATTTCCTTTATAGGACAGGGACAAGTAAAAAAAGTCGGCAGATAGAATGTCGCCGACTTTTTCGTTAAGAATTTAATAGATCATTGAGTTGCTGCTCTACGATTTAGATTCAGATGAGCTTGACTCATTCACAAGTTTACCCTTGCTTATCTCGATATTTTTTCGATTTGCTTTACTAATTTTGTAGCGAGTACGATATTTACCGAGAATTTCATTTACAGAGTTGAACAGTTTTACAAAAACACGCCCCTCACTTGTATCAAGGTAGGCTTCATTTTCAATAGCACGAAGTAAAACGATTAAATCTTTACTACACTGTTTGCGAATTGTAGCGATTTTCTTTTTCTTCTCTGCTAAACTATCAGCTCTTTGAATAATTTCAGAGATGATAATTTCTGTGTCTGCTTGAATTTCTTCAAACTGTTCTTTTAGCCCTAATTCAGCCAAAGCTTCTCGCACCTCAACAGACTTTTTATAAGTAGTACTAAGTCCGTTTATAATGTGGTTTTGGTACTGTGCACTACCTTTACCCAATTTTCCTTTGTAGTCGTTCAGCCAATTTGTTATAATATTGGCATCACTTCTTTCATCAGGATTAGAAGAGCGTTGTTTAGCTTTTGCTACATCACGAATCGAAGTTAAAAACTCCTTGCGATTCTGACTCCTTTCATTGATAGCTTTCGTATAAGGATGGGATTTTACTCCCTCTTTTACTAAGCCGAGTTCATCACTGTTAGCATTTAAACGATTGAGTGCTAAGCTTACCTGGCTTTCTCCAAGTTCGGTTTCCTTTACTTTTTTTGCAATTTCTCCTACCAGACCAGGAAACTCATGGTTGGGGAGCTGGACTATAATAGCCGCTGCTAATTTTGTTTGTTTCATGTTTGTTAAACTTTACACGAGTTAATTAATTTTTATTTACATTGCAAATATAATGCATGGAATTAACATACGCAAATAAAAATAAACTTAAAATGAAAAAACACATTAAATTGTGTTGTTTTCTTTCACTCCCTCTCGTTTGCAACGTGGGGGGAATGGGCATATAAATATGAAAGTTCATGAGGGGCGTAGCCCTAATCCCCGATTGGCACAGGATGTAGCAACGAAATGAAACGAATTAAGATATCGGAGTTAACGCCCCTAAAATACCAAGATATCTTTGTAGCAACAATAATTAAATGGAATTTGTAGCCGCGTAGCGGTGATATCATTGTAAATATCTCCCGATATGTCGGGAAACACCCGCTCCCGCGCGAATCCTTTCGCATGGCTGGTAAGTGAGAAATAGGTTTATTAGACTTTATGATTGATTTAAGTCTTGTTGCCACACAATACAATATCGTGCGGCAGCGTGGGGTCAGTTCTTAGTTCTTAGTTCTTAGTTCTTAGTTTTTAGTTTTTAGTTCTTAGTTCTTAACTCTTAGTTCTTAGTCCATTTTAGCAACTTACGAATTGTAAGCGGTATTTTAAGCTTAAGATAGAGGAAGCAAAAAAATCTGTATTTTTTAGAGAGTGTCTTTCGGGAAACTATGATACAACCATCCCGACACGATGGAATTAGAATTTCACCTTATCAGGGATTAAACACCCTGTGGGGCGGATTATTTGCAATCTTACTATCTTTTAAGGCTTTAAAAATATTCAGAAAAAACTTTTTTTTTTGATTTTGTGGCGCTACACAATTGAAAAAAAACTTTTTTTTTCGAGTGTGCGGGACTACACAATTGAAAAAAAACTTTTTTTTAGAGTGTTTCAGTCCAATTACCTTATCACAAAATTTTTTTTTTAGACTGTTTAGCTCTGTTAGTTCATAAATAATTTAATTTCAGGGCTGTTTCAGACAAATAGTTCATCAACTAAGATGATTTCGACATGTTTTGGTTCTGTTAGTCCATAACATAAAGTTATTTCACTTGTGATTTGCAAGAATACCTATAAAATAAATTACAAATCGCAAGCTGTTTTTGGAAATATTCAGAAAAAACTTTTTTTTTAGAGTGTGAGGCGCTACACACTCTAAAAAAAACTTTATGTGAAGATAGTGCGGAGCTACACAATAGAAAAAAAACTTTTTTTTTAGATTGTGCGGAACCAAACAATTGAAAAAAAACTTTATGTGAAGAGGTATCGGAGCTAAACAGTGTAGAAAAAACTTTTTTTTAGAGATTGTAGTACTAAAACGTACAAAAATAAATTTTCAACAGAATGATTGTTTTATAAAGTTTTAGTTTTTATTGTCTTTGCCCCCCATTCATTTAATCTCCCATCTGCCGGTGTGTAAATAGTAAGCAGTCGGATAAATAAACATTTCAACATTCCAACAAAAATAAATAACAAACGAGGCGAAACACAAATTTTTTCAGCTCGTTTGTTGGGTAATTGCTTTGTGGCAACTGATTTTGGTATGTATAAATAGTATTATTTGCATTTCTTGATGATAAAACGATGAATAAATTGTCTTCGATTTGAAATTAAATCATTATCTTTGAGGCTTAATCTTAAAACATTGTAAATATGAAAAAAAGAACTTTCATCTCCGCTCTTTTTGTCTGTTTACTGGCTTTCTTTGCAACAAGTCAGACAGCGTCAATTTTAGTTTATGAACCTCAGATACCGATTCTGATCGAAAGAACAGATAATGTACTGCTTTATGTTCGGGTGAAAGCTGATGCCGGTGGTCAGTTCAATTCGCTTAACTTGAATATTGGAAATGGCGTAAACACCAAAGATATTAAGTCGTTGAAGCTTTATTATGGCGGCACCGAAGCCGACCAACGCAAAGATGGCATATTCTACTCACCTGTAAACTATATTTCCGGTAGCACAGGCAAAGGGCTGGCGGCCAATCCTTCTTACTCGCTTCTTCTATCCGAAGTGAAAAATCCAGGCAATACCGTTTCGTTCAACGCGAATCAGAATCTTTTTCCGGGAATCAATTATTTCTGGGTTAGTGTTCAGATGAAACCCAAAGCGTCGCTTTTCACAACTATTAATTCTACTGTTTCTCAAATTCTAATCGACGGTAAAGCGGTGGATGCGACGATGAAATCGCCTTCGCATACCCGCCGCATGGCCATTGGAGTGCGTCATGCCGGTGATGATGGCGCTGCCGCCTATCGTATTCCCGGAATGGTTACGAGTAAAAAAGGAAGTTTGCTTGCAGTGTATGATGTTCGGTATAACTCCAGTGTTGACTTGCAGGAACATGTTGATATTGGGTTGAGCCGCAGCGTGAATGGTGGTAAAACATGGGAGAAAATGCGCATCCCGATGAGTTTTGGAACTTATGGAGGACTACCGATAGCTCAGAATGGAGTGGGCGATCCCGCTATTTTGGTGGATGATGTTACGGGTAGAATTTGGGTTATTGCAGCGTGGACACATGGAATGGGTAATTATCGCGCATGGTTCAATTCATTGCCGGGTATGAGTTTGAATGAAACAGCACAGCTAATGCTTGCAAGCAGTGATGACGACGGTAAAACATGGTCGGAACCAATCAATATTACATCGCAAGTGAAAGACCTGAGCTGGCGTTTTCTACTTCAAGGTCCCGGAAGTGGCATCACTATGGCGGATGGTACGTTGGTTTTTGCATCACAATACATCGCGCCCGACGCCATTCCACATGCTTGCATTATTTATAGTAAAGACAGAGGTAAAACATGGAAAATAAGTGAACCGGCGCGAAGCAACACCACCGAAGCGCAAGTAGCCGAAGTTTCGCCGGGAGAGCTGATGCTGAACATGCGCGACAACCGCGGAGGTAGCCGTGCCGTATCTGTTACCAAAGATATGGGCAAAACCTGGGCAGAACACAGCTCAAACAGGAGCGCGCTGCAAGAACCGGTATGTATGGCAAGTTTACTGAAAGTTGCCGCTAAAGATAATGTTCTTGGCAGAGATATTTTACTGTTTTCAAATCCAAATTCCACAAAAGACCGGAAAGATATTACTATCAAAGCGAGTTTGGATGGTGGCGTAAGCTGGAAAGAGAAAAATCAATTGATGCTCGATGAGGGTTACGGCTGGGGATATAGCTGCCTGACGATGATTGATAATGAAACCGTAGGGATAATTTATGAAAGCAGTTTGGCGCACATGACGTTTCAGGCGGTGAAACTGAAGGATATTATTAAAGACTAAGTTACAGAAAATGAAAACTATAAAAAGTTTTTTCATAATTTCGTTTCTTTTTCTAATTAGTTGTAACACAATAAAAAACAGAGAAACTATGCAATTGAAGTGGGAAGTAGTGGAGAGCATACCCGAGTCGTATGGAGGAATATCGAAAGGTGTTTCGGCGTCTTTTGCCGGAGTGATTGCCGGCAAACTGATAGTTGCCGGAGGATGCAATTTCCCCGATAAACCGGTAACGGAAGGTGGAAAAAAAGTTTTCTACAAAGAAATTTTAATGAATGATGCCGGAAAGTGGCAAAAAATAGGTGAAATGCCGGAGGCTTTGGCTTATGGTGTAACTGTGAAAGCCGGCGACGCGCTTTATTTTATAGGAGGGCAGAATGAAAAATCGTTCAACAGTTTTCTGAAAATAACGGTCAACGCTTCGGGTATTGCCAATGTTGAGAAATTAGCTGATTTGCCCGTGATGTTCGATAACGGAGCCGGCACCCTGAGTGGCGACAAGGTCATTATCGTAGGTGGTAATCAGAATGGAAAACCCTCGTCGGATGTTTGGGCTTATGATTTGGCAGGAGTGGGTGAATGGGTACAATACGCGTCGCTCCCTATTGCCAACGGCTTGGTTCAGGGTGTGGCGGTAAGCATGAAAAGCGAAAAGGAAAAAGAAACAAAATCCACGCAAACTGCTACTGAAAACCAACGTGAAGTATTTGTGTTTGGTGGATTTTCGCCGGTTGCTACCGATGCGCCTGCTATGGTTAATCAAAATGTGTTGCGCTATGCCGGCGCTGAAAATCCCTCATGGCAGTTTGGCAAAATACCTTATCCCTCTGATGATGCGAAGTCGTCATTCAGTGGAGGTGTAGGCGCCGCTATCAACCACAATCAAATATTGCTTATGGGCGGTGTGAATAAAGAAATTTTTGAATACGCGCTAAACCGAATTCATTACATGGCGGGCAAAACGCTTGACGACAAAGACGCATATACCGAAAAATTGCGTGAAGAAGGGGCGGCATACATGCATCATCCGACCGAATGGTATAAGTTTAATCCTTCGGTTTGGATTTATAATGTAAATACATCCGAATGGAAAAATCTGGGAGTGTATCCGCAAGCCGCATTGGCAGGCGCTTCGGTAGCTGTAGATAATGATGCTGTTTATCTGGTTAATGGAGAGCTGAAACCGGGTATTCGCACACCAAAGATTTGGAAAATAACTTGGTAGGATAGGGTAACGCGTTATTGGGATATGAACTCTTTTGTTTTGTTGTTAAACTGAAATATATTGAAACAAAACGAATGAATAAATTGTTAAACCAACGTATCTTATTAACCATCCTAAAATCTGACAACACAATAAATATTGTTGACAAGCTTTTCTGATAAAAAATTAACTAACTATATAAACATAAGTAAGAACATGATTTTAGATTTAAGTTCAAGAATTACTTTGGAACGAATACCGGAAAGGTATTATCGTCCGATTGACGCGCTTGATGAAATTCGTCAGGCTCGTTTTGAAAAACTTCATACGCAGATATTCGAAAATGCGACTGAAGGCTCAACGCTTATTGCCAAAGACATTGCCAATCTGATACGCGCAAAAGAGAAGGATGGCAAAAACTGTGTTTTAGGTCTACCCGGTGGTTCATCTCCACTTTTGGTTTATAAAGAATTGGTACGTATGCACAAAGAAGAGGGACTGTCCTTCCGGAGTGTGTGTGTGTTTAATGTGTTTGATTTCTATCCGGTGCGTGTGAATCAACATTCCAACGCGAAGCTTCTGAAAGAACATCTTCTTAGTCAGGTAGATTTCAAAGAAGAAAATTTCTTCACACCGGCGTTGTCGGAATCAGACAGTGTGTTTGACTTCTGCGTGCAGTTCGAAGAAAAAATTGAGAAACTGGGTGGCTTGGATTTTGTTCTCGCATCCATCGGGCAGCTTGGTAACCTGGGTTACAACGAGCCAGGCTCTCAAACTAGTAGCACAACACGACTGATGCTGCTCGACGCTCAATCTCGTGCCGACTTGAAACAATTTTATATCTCATCGTCCGATGTGCCCGAAAGCGCCATTACAATCGGTATTTCCACCATCCTATCGGCACGCAAAGTGGTGTTGGTAGCTTGGGGTGAAGCAAAATCAAATATCATCAAGAAAATAATTGAAGAGAAATCAACAGACTCCGTGCCTGCTTCTTTCTTGCAATTGCATAAAAACGCGCAAGTATTTCTTGATATTGATTCAGCTCAACATTTGACTCGTGTAAGTCATCCTTGGTTGGTTGGTTCATGCGATTGGTCGGACAAGCTGATCCGACGCGCTATCGTGTGGCTATGTCAGCAAACCGGTAAGCCAATTCTTAAATTGACCAACAAAGATTATAACCAATATGGCTTGAATGAATTGCTTGCTCAGTTTGGCTCCGCTTACAATGTGAATATTAAAATCTTTAATGATTTGCAACACACCATTTCGGGATGGCCGGGTGGCAAACCCAACGCCGACGATACGCATCGCCCCGAACGTTCGAAACCTTATCCAAAACGTGTGATCATATTCAGTCCGCACCCCGATGATGATGTGATTTCGATGGGTGGTACTTTTCAGCGCTTGGTGGAGCAAAACCACATTGTTCACGTAGCATATCAAGTGTCGGGAAATATCGCGGTAGGTGATGAAGAGGCTGTGCGTTATCTGGCTTTGATGTCAAATACGCTGGAACGTTTCGCGCCTGAATCCGCCGAGCTTAAAAGCAAATACGACGAAATGCGTCAATTCCTGCTCGAAGAGAAGAAATCGGGAATGAGCGATACGAAAGATATTCTTTATTTAAAAGGCAGAATTCGTCGTGAAGAAGCGCGCACGGCATGTCGCTACAATGGAGTGCCATTTGACAGAGTTCACTTCCTCGATTTACCTTTTTATGAAACCGGCGCGGTGAAAAAAGGTGATTTGTCGGAAGCGGATGTGAATGTGGTGATAAAATTGTTGCAGGAAGTAAAACCGCATCAAGTATTTGTAGCCGGCGACCTTGCCGACCCGCATGGCACACATAAAGTATGTCTGAATGCGGCGCTTGCAGCCATTCACGAACTTCGCAACGAAGATTGGATGCAAGATTGCCGGGTATGGATGTACCGAGGAGCATGGGCAGAATGGGATATCGACTACATCGAAATGGCAGTGCCTATCAGCCCGGAAGAATTGCGTAGAAAACGTAATTCAATACTAAAACACCAGTCGCAGATGGAAAGCGCGCCTTTCCTTGGCAACGATGAGCGTCTCTTCTGGCAACGTGCTGAAGATCGCAATCAGGCTACTGCCAAGCTCTATAGCGATTTGGGGCTGGCTTCCTACGAAGCGATTGAAGCATTCGTAGAATACAAAAAGCTCTAACACGACATTAAAAATGTAATTAACAACGAAAGCTCTTCCCAAAATCGGGTGGAGCTTTTGTTGTTTTAAAATTATGGTCTTGCGGTTTTTTGACGTTTTTCCGGTTTTAGCTTTTTTTGTATCTTTGCAACTTGAAATTGAAAAGAAATCTGCTTAGAGAACTAAGTGTTGAAGGGATGGATAAACTGAAAACTTATTTCTGAAACAGAACCACATTCGTTAATCAATAAATATTAAATTAAGAAAATGTCATTTATGAGAAAAATTATTTTCGCATCGCTATTGCTGTTTTCATTCGCGGCGCAGGCGCAAAACCTCCAGGTACTTTACGACATGGGTAATGGGCGCAAGCATGTTACTACCACACTCGAAATGTTTCGTCCCGACACGTGGGGGAATACCTTCTTTTTCGTAGATATGGATTTTAATAATGGCAACAAGCATCATCCTTCGCTGGCTTATATGGAAATAGTTCGTTGTTTGAAGTTTTGGGATGCGCCACTAAGCGCCCATGTTGAATACAATGGCGGTTTGCTAATAGACAATGGCAGTGGATTTGGCTTCCCTATCAACAACGCTTTTCTTGGCGGTGTGGACTATGGATGGAACGACAAAGCGTTTACCAAATTTCTTAATCTGAAAGTGCTTTATAAAAACATTGTTGGGAAAAACCCGAATTCATTTCAGCTTACGGGCGTGTGGAATCTCAATTTCTTGCAAAACAAACTGACGCTTTCGGGTTTTGCCGATTTCTGGAGAGAGGATAATGTGAATTTTACAAATGCGAAAGGTGAATTGCTCGCATTGCCTACCAGCACGAAATATGTGTTTGTGAGTGAGCCGCAATTTTGGTACAACGCCACTAAAAATCTATCGCTCGGAGGCGAAATTGAAATAGGTTCGAACTTCAGCACGGTTGACGGGCTGAAAATTTGTCCGGCAATTGGCGCGAAATGGAATTTTTGATAAATATAATTACCCTAAGAAACAGAATCAATGTTAGAAAAATTCTTTAAACTAAAAGAAAATGGTACCAATACGCGTACCGAAGTTATCGCAGGTATTACCACTTTTCTTACCATGGCCTACATCCTGGCTGTGAATCCGGCCATACTTTCGAAAACGGGCATGGATATTAACGCGCTGTTTACTACCACGGTTATTGCTTCTATTGTAGGAACGTTGGCGATGGCATTGTGGGCAAAATTGCCTTTTGCCCTTGCGCCGGGAATGGGCTTGAACGCATTTTTCGCATTCTCGGTGGTGTTGGGGATGGGCTATAGCTGGCAGTTTGCGCTCACGGCAGTACTTATCGAGGGTGTCATCTTTATTATTCTCACATTATTCAATGTTCGCGAATTGATAGTGGATGCCATACCATCGAGTATCAAAACTGCGATAAGCTCCGGCATCGGGTTGTTTATCGCTTTCATCGGTTTGCAAAATGCCGGAGTTGTGGTGAATAACGACGCGACACTTGTGGGGCTTGGCGATATCACTACCGGCTCGGCGCTTCTGGCGCTTATCGGCATTGTCATCACGTCGGTGTTGATTATCAAAAAAGTGAAGGGCGATTTGTTGATAGGTATTGTGCTTACCGCGCTTATCGGCATCCCGCTGGGCATTACGAAGTTGAATGGTTTTGCAAGTCTGCCACCTTCTATCGAACCAATTTTCTTTAAATTCACCTTTGAGCATATTCTCACTTTCGATATGCTGATAGTGGTATTCACGTTTCTTTTTGTCGATATTTTTGATACGCTCGGCACTTTGGTAGGGGTTTCTACCAAAGCGAAAATGCTGGATAAAAATGGAAAAGTTCCAAACATCAAGCAAGCCTTTATGGCCGACGCGATAGGAACAACCGTAGCGGCAATGATTGGAACCAGCACGGTAACAACCTATGTGGAGAGCGCGGCTGGCGTGTCGGAAGGAGGTCGCACCGGTTTGACGGCGCTCGTTACCGCTATTTGCTTCGCAGCGGCGCTGTTTTTTGCGCCGTTGTTTATCGCCATTCCGGGAGCTGCCACAGCACCGGCGCTTGTCATAGTTGGTTTGTATATGATGAGTTCTGTCAAAGATCTTGACCTCACCGATTTCTCGGAAGCCATTCCGGCTTTTATCTGCATCATTGCCATGCCATTGGCTTATAGCATTGCCGAGGGTATCACATTGGGGGTGTTGAGCTATGTGTTGATAAATATGCTTTCAGGCAAATTCAGCAAACTTTCCATTGCCATGTATGTGCTTGCGGTGTTGTTTGTATTGAAATATATTTTTATTTGACGAGCGCATGTAGGAGCACGGTCAAAACACTCCTCTGAAAATATAAATTGTTGATTTGATAAAACTTCTACGTTTCGGTCAAATCAACAATTTTTTAATAAATACCTCTGGCGTGAAATCGAAGTTCAAACATTCTTCATTTTTCACTCGAAATATTTTTTCGGAAAAAAATTTATCTCCATTCCACCAGGTCTTCCATCTCTTTTCTGATTTTTGCCTTATGCGCTATTCTGTCTTCGTCGGCATTGCGATATCCGAGCGCCAGCAACACGGTAGAGCCTTCGCTTTCGCTATTCAATTGTAGCAGTTTGTCCATCGCATGGCGGTTGAAGCCTTCGATGGGAGTGGCGTCTATTCGCAGATTGGCGGCGGCGATAGTGGCATATCCCAGGGCGATGTAAGTTTGCGAATTAGTCCATGCGGCGTTGTTGATAGCTGTATTTGCCACCAATGCTTCGAGTTTTTCGCGATTGTGGGCAATGTATTGGTCATTTTCGCCACGTTTATGCTTGAGTTTGTGTAGATAGGATTGGATATCGGTATCCGTAAGCTGTTTTTTGGTGGTGAAAATAAGCAAATGGGAGCATTGCTCAATGACGATTTGCTGGCAGGCTTCTTGATGAATGAGGCTGAGCAATTCTTTGTTTTGAGTGGCGATAACCCGAAAGCTTTGCAAGCCATAGGCGGTAGGGGCAAGGCGTATGGCTTCCAATATTTCTTCGATTTGATGTTGAGGAATCGTTTTTCCTGTCATTCGTTTGGCGGCATAGCGCCAGTTCAGTGATTCTAATAAATTCATTTTTTGTTCTTTACCCAATTAATAAAAATAGTATGTTATCCGCTTGTCGGGGGCTTTATAGTAAATAGTTTATAGTTTATAGTTTATAGTTTATAGTTTATAGTTTATAGTTTATAGTTTATAGTT
>CAZMQV010000018.1:0-15544 GCA_964568675.1 uncultured Paludibacter sp. | reverse complement strand
TATTTTTCCAATCTATCCATCAGTTGCCTTATTGCGTCTTCCGTGTTTTTTGAGCTGTTGAGCGATTGAATGAAGGCGCTACCCACGATAGCTCCGGAAGAGTATTTATAAACAAGTTCTTTGGTTGCTTTGTTCGAAATGCCGAAGCCAATGAGGCGTGGATTTTTCAAATTCATCGAATTGATGCGGTTGAAATAGTCTATTTGACGGCTGAACGAGCTTTGCGCGCCGGTAACGGATGCCGACGAAACCATGTAGATAAACCCGTTGGTGTTGCTGTCAATTTCGAGTATTCGCTCTTCGCTCGTTTCGGGCGTAATTAAGAATATAAATTCCAGTCCATGTTTAGCAGCTATTGGTTTGTAAGTTTTCAGATAGTCGCTCATAGGCAAATCGGGTATAATCATGCCGTCGATGCCAACGCGCTCACATTCGACACAGAAATTTTCAAAACCAAATTGCATAATCGGATTCAGGTAGCCCATCATCACCAGTGGGATTTTAATTTTCGGGCGAATGTGGGTCAATTGCTCGAAAAGTTTTCGGATGCTCATGCCGTTTTCGAGCGCTTCTCTACTGCTTTGCTGTATCACAGGCCCATCGGCCATGGGGTCGGAAAATGGAATGCCAATTTCTACCATGTCCACACCGTGTCGTTGCAATGCTTCGATGGTGGATACCGTGTCGTCCAGTTTTGGAAATCCGGCGGTGATGTAAATGGAGAGTATGTTTTTGTTTTTTGTCTGAAAAAGATTATTAATTCTGTTCATAGCTTTCGTTCTCCTTGTTTTCTTCAGGTTTGTTTAGTTCGTTAATAAATTGATGGAGTAGGGCGCTATCTTTCAGTCCGGGTTTTATTTCAAACTTACTGTTGAGATCCACGCCTACCATTTTTGGATGTTTCAATTTCCGAATCGCTTTGACATCCGCAATCGAAATGCCTCCACTTAGTAAAAAATTGGTGTCGCCCTTATACTCATGGAGGATGTTCCAATTGAATTTTTGTCCGGAGCCTCCGTAAATGTCCGTTTTAGTATCGAAAAGAAACAAATCGGCAACCCCTTCGTAGTCATTCGTTACTTTCAGGTTGTAGGCTTCCATGATGGGAAAAGCCTTGATAACCTTCGTTTTGGCTTCTTCTTTAAGCGTGCGGCAAAGATTGATGTTTTCCGCGCCATGAAGCTGCACCGCGTCCAAATCATATTTGCGGATAATGGTAAGGATGTTTTCCAAATCTTCGTTGACAAATACGCCAACTTTTTTTATCGACTCCGGCAAAGATTTAAGCAGTTTTTCATCCGGTTTTTTAGCAAAACGGGGTGAGTTTTTGTAAAAAATAAAACCCATAAAGTCGGGATTGAGGCGGGTGATATCGCGTATGTTGTCCGGCTCGCGCATCCCACATATTTTTATCAATAAATTTTCCATATTTTCATTCATAAATCCGCGTTATTCTGTGTCGAATTGATTTCGTTGATGAAGTTTTTGAGCGTATCTGCCGGGTTTTCATTCTTCATAAAGTTTTCACCCATCAGGAATCCCCTGTAACCTTCCTCGCGTAGCGCTTTCACCGTTTCGGTTTTAGATATGCCGCTTTCGCTGATTTTCACGAATTGATTCGGGATTAGCGCCGCCAAATCGAAAGAAGTTTGAATGTCTTGTTCAAAAGTTTTCAGGTTGCGGTTGTTCACCCCTATCATGTCAACGAAGTTGTTGGCATGTTTGAGTTCGTCGGCGTTGTGTATTTCCAGCAATACTTCAAGCCCCAAGTTATGTGCCCTTTGTGCCAATTCCCGTGTTTGGCTCGCAGTTATCGCCGCCGCGATAAGCAGAATCACATCGGCGCCCATCGCTTTTGCTTCAAAAATTTGATATTCGTCCACAATGAAATCTTTGCGCAAAATGGGACAACTCACGTGTGGACGGGCTGCAATCAAATCGAGTGTATCGCCTCCAAAATAGGCGGTGTCGGTGAGGATGGAGATGCCCGCCGCGCCTGCCAGGGAGTATGCCGCGGTGGTTTGCACCACATCGGCATGTTGGTGAATCCAACCGAGCGAAGGCGATTTGCGCTTAAACTCCGCGATAATGCCGGAGTTGGAGTGGAGTAGATTATTCTTCAATGACAGGCATGATCTTGAGAATCCGGCAGATTGCTCCAGTTGGGAGATGGGAGTCGCTCTTTTTCTTGCTTCAACTTCAGTTAGCTTATCCGCTATTATTTTATCTAAAATAGTCATTTCAATTGTTGTTGTTATCTGAACGTTTACGTTGATTCTTCGCTGTAATTATCATCTATTCAAATGCTTCAAGAAATTTGATGAATGTGTTCTTTGCCTTTCCACTTTCGAGCGAGACTCTTGCTTCTTCGGCGCAAGTAGCCAGGCTGTTTTGGGGCTTTATGGTGTTGATGGCAAAAGCGGCGTTGATGATTACGGCATTTTTTTGCGCTTCGGTAGCTTCGTTGTTAAGCAGGTTCGAAAAGATTTTTGCGGCGTCGGCTACAGTTTCGCCTCCTGAAAGCTCGTCGGGGCTAATCGTCTTAAAACCCATTGTTTCCGGCGAATATAGCTGTTCGCCACCATTATTCATTACTTTGGCGTTGGCGGTGAGCGATATTTCATCGTATCCATCCAGCGAGTGAACAATGGTGAAGTTCGTTTCGAGCGTTTGGTAAATGTAGTTGTAAAGACGCATCATTTTCAGGTCGTAAGTGCCAAGGCAGTTGTATCGCGGCTGTGCCGGACTGATGAGCGGTCCCAGCACATTAAAGAAAGTGCGGAAACCGAGGTTGCGTCGGATAGGCACCACGTTTTTCATTGCGGGGTTGAAAAAAGGAGCATGCAGGTAGGTGAAGCCACTTTGATGGAGCGAGCGCTTAATGATGTCGGGATTGTTGGTGAATTTAGCTCCGAAAAATTCGAGCACGTTGGATGCGCCGCTGATGGATGTGGCGCCATAGTTGCCGTGTTTAGCTACGGGATAACCGGCTCCGGCAGTAACAAAACATGCGGCTGTGGATATGTTGAAGGTGTTTTTCCCATCTCCTCCGGTTCCTACAATGTCGATGGGGTCGAACTCGTTCAAATCAATTTTAATGGCAGTGTTCAGCAGCGCGTCCCGAAAACCGATCAGCTCTTCCAGCTCGATGTTGCGCATCAGATATACCGAAATAAAGGCTGAAATCTGTTCGTTGTTGTATTGTCCGTTGGCAATGTTGCTCATTACCTCCGAGGCTTCGGCGCGCGAAAGCGCTTGATGTTCAAATAATTTATTTAGAATTTTCTTCATGTTGCTTTGCTTGTTTTTTTTTGATTTTAGGAAAAATATCCCGTTTATTCTTCAGCCGTTCGAATTGGCGCGTTTAGCCAGTTGTCAAGCATTTTTTCGCCTTCGGGAGTTAAGATTGATTCCGGGTGAAACTGCACGCCGCGCACATCATATTCTCTGTGGCGAAGCGCCATAATCATACCGTCGTTGTCTTCTGCCGTGATTTGGAGGCAATCGGGCAGGTTTTTGCCCGAAACAGCCCATGAGTGGTATCGCCCCACTTCGGTGTTGGCGCTTACGTTCTTAAAAAGTATGTCGTCGGCAAGTATTTTAATGCTTGTGCTGATGCCGTGAAATACTTCGGGGAGGTTGATGAGCGATGCGCCAAACACTTCGCCGATGGCTTGCTCGCCCAGACAAACGCCGAGAATACTTTTTGTAGGAGCGTATTTTTCAATCAATTGAAGCAAAATACCGGATTCGGAAGGCAATCCGGGACCGGGCGAAAGAATAATTTTGTCGAACCGGTCTATTTCATTCAATTCGATTTTATCGTTGCGATGCACTTCTACATCGGTGAAACCAAGTTTGTTCACAGCATGAACCAGGTTGTAAGTGAAAGAGTCGTAATTGTCGAATATTAATATTTTCATTGTGTCTGATTTTTTTTATTGATTATACATTGCTTGCCACTTCCACCGCGCGTTTGAGCGCGGCCAGTTTGTTGTTCACTTCCTGAAGTTCGCTCGCTTCGTCGGACTTGGAAACGATGCCGGCGCCGGCTTGATAGAAAAGCGTATTGTCTTTGCTCACAAATGAACGAATGGTGATGGCTTGATTGAAATTGCCATCGAAGCCGATGTAGCCAATGCAACCTCCATAGGGTCCGCGGTCGTGAGGTTCAATCTGGTCAATCAGTTGCATCGCTTTTATTTTTGGCGCTCCCGAAAGCGTTCCGGCAGGGAATGTGTCGGCAAAGAGTTTGATGATTTTGGTGTCGGGGAGCAATTTTCCACTTACACTCGACACCAGGTGCAATACGTGTGAATAATACTGCACTTCACGAAAAACGTCAACTTCCACATGGTCGCAGTTGCGGCTCAAATCATTGCGCGCCAAATCCACCAACATCACGTGCTCGGCGTTTTCTTTCTTGTCATTCATCAGTTTTTCGGCAAGTTGGAAATCTTTTTCATCGTCGCCGGTGCGTCTGAAAGTACCTGCAATCGGTTTGATAAATGCTTTTTCACTTTTAGTATTCACCACCAGATGCGCTTCGGGCGATGAGCCGAAGATGCGAAAATCACCCCAATTGAAATAAAAGAGGTAGGGTGAAGGATTGACCGAGCGCAGGGTGCGGTAGAGCATGAAGTCGTCGCCGGTGAACTTCTGATAAAACCTTCGTGAAAGCACAATCTGGAAAACATTGCCACGTTTACACTCCTCTTTCCCGCGTCGTACCATGTTTTTGTAATCCTCGTCGCTGATATCGCTTTTTTCTTTTCCCACAGCTTTGAAAGGGTAGGTGGCGATGTTGTTGCTCGTAAGTATGGTTTCAATCTTCTCGATACTGCTCTCCTCGTTTTCGAGCAAATTTTCGATAATGGTAAGTTCGTTGTTGAAGTGATTGATGGCTATGATATGTTTGAAAAACACATAGTGCAAGCCGGGCATGCTTCCGGGTGCGGTTTCGCGCGCCGCCAATCGCACATCTTCAAAATATTGAACGGCTTCGTAGGAAGTGTAGCCTAACAAGCCATTGATTAATCCCGGTTTGAGTTCGTCGCCTTCAAAAGAGTAGGATTTCAGAAACGCGTCGAAGCGCGCTGCCACTGTGAGTTTGTCGGTAACTTTGGTCGTCGTTTTTGAGCCATTCGGATATTCTTCGGTGATTTGAAAACGATTGACCGAGATACCGCCTATCGGATTGAATCCGATGTAGGAGTAGCTATTTTCATTGCCGTGATAGTCGGAACTTTCCAGCAAAGCGGAGTTGGTGTAAAGGTCTCTGATTTTCAGGTAAATGCCTACGGGAGTTTGCAGGTCGGCAAGCAAAGTTTTGGTTTTTACCCGAAGCTTAATTTTATTTCCAATAGTTGTAGCCGGTTTTTCCGCATGATTATTGGCTGAGTTCGTTGAATTATTCATTTTGTTTGATGTTTTTTTTTCTGAATAAAATTATTGTAATAGACTGACAATCCGCTATCGGCTGTGTTTGATATAGGTTTCCATATCTTTGTCGCCTCGCCCCGATACGGTGAGTACCACGATGTCATTCGGACGAAAGTTTAGCTTTTCTTTTTCAAGTACTGCCAGCGCGTGCGCGCTTTCGATGGCAGGTATAATCCCTTCGAGGCGGGTCAGTTCAAATGCGGCGTCCAAGGCTTCATTGTCATTGATGGCAAGCACTTTCACCCTGGATGTTTTGGCGAAATGCGCAATAGCAGGTCCTACACCGGGATAGTCAAGACCGGCAGAAATGGAGTAAGGCTCTATGATTTGCCCATCTTCGTCTTGCATCAGCAGGGTTTTGCTGCCATGTATTATCCCTTCGGTGCCGAGGTGGATAGTTGCGGCAGTTTCGGTGGTGTCAATGCCCAATCCTCCGGCTTCGGCAGCTATGATATTAACTTTTTCGTTGCCGAGAAAGTGATAAAAACTGCCCATCGCGTTGCTTCCACCTCCTACACAAGCGATGAGGTGGTCGGGGTAGTCGCGCCCGGTTTGTTCCATAAGCTGACTTTTAATCTCTTCGCTGATAACCGACTGGAAGAAAGCTACCATTTCGGGATAAGGATGAGGACCTACCGTGGAACCGATGATGTAGAAACTTTCGGGATTCGAACACCAGTAGCGAATGGCTTCGTTGGTGGCATCCTTGAGTGTCATGTTGCCACTTAACGCGGGTTCCACTTTCGCGCCGAGCATTATCATGCGCTGCACGTTGAGCTGTTGCCGTTCGATGTCGGTTTTTCCCATGAAAACGATACACTCCAGTCCCATCAGCGCGCAAGCAGTGGCGGCAGCCACGCCATGTTGCCCGGCGCCGGTTTCGGCTATTATTTTGGTTTTGCCCATCCGTTTGGCAAGTAATATCTGTCCCAGCGCGTTGTTAATTTTATGTGCGCCGGTGTGATTGAGGTCTTCGCGTTTCAGATAGATGTTGGTGTTGTAGGTTTGCGATAGCCGCCGTGCAAAGTAGAGTGGAGTAGCGCGCCCCACGTAGTTTTTCAGCAAAGCGTAATACTCTTCGCGAAACGACACATCCGATTTGATGTTGTAGAAGGCTGATTTAAGTTCTTCAATCACGCCATGCAGAATTTCGGGGATATAAGCGCCACCAAACCGGCCATAATAGCCATTATCACTGTTGCCACTTGCTCTATTTACTGTGTCCTTGTCCATATTCTTGTTGTTTTTTTATTTTCAATTTTTTTATTCTGATGAAATAGCCGAAATAAATGAAAAAAGGCTTATCGTGAGTCCGATAAGCCTTTTCTTAATATCTAAATAGATTGACATAGATTTACAGAGGCAACCGCTCACAAAGTTTACTTTGCAAGAGCCACCACCAAAAATTAGCTGTCAATATCTTTGTCATCTTTTAATTTGTTTTTATTCCGACTGCAAAGATTGCACTTTTATTTTTATTCTGCAATAGTTTTGATAGAATTTTTTATCTGTATCGTTTTTTCATAGCTCGAACTTAAAAAAAGTGTATGTGTCAATCGGGAAATTTGGTGTGTATTATATGTTCTCCTTTCTATCGAGGTGTAGTTGGTTAGCAAGTGTCGGACTGCGCATCTACGGCTTGCCGAATATGGGGAAACTGCTTTATAAAAAAAGATAAATCGCTGATTTTTCTGTGTAAATTTGTTTCATCCGTTTGTGTGTCGATTTCCGATAAACCTGAATCTTCGACTTGGCGCTTCTTCCTTGTCTTACTTCCAATCACTCCTCGCTTCTCATCTTCTGCCCCCATTCCAATTTGAAAAATATCGCGTCGAACCAAAAAAAAGATTTCTTTCGCTACAAATCTGAATAAAAATTCCACAACTTGTAACTATCTTTGTCGTTCGATCACGAAAAATCAATTATCAGCCAATGAAAAAAGCAGACTACGATGTAACCTTTTCGCCATTTCGGGGTTTCACGCGCGATGAATGGAGCCGACTTGAGGAGCACCCGATGTTTCCGGTGTCGGATATTGACTTGAACAGCCTGAAAGCATTGAACGAACCACTTACCATGCAAGAGTTGGAAGAGATTTATATGCCCATGGTGCGATTTCTACAGATTCACATCACACATTATCGGCGGCTTCACAACGAGCGTGATGAGTTTTTCAGAAATAAAAGCCACCGTGTTCCTTATATTATAGGTGTGGCGGGTAGTGTGGCGGTAGGTAAAAGCACCACGGCGCGCGTGCTTCAAAAATTGCTCTCCATGACACCCGAAAAGCCCAAAGTGGAGCTGATAACGACCGATGGTTTTCTATATCCCAACGAAGAACTTCGAGCAAGGGGCATCATGCAGCGCAAAGGGTTTCCGGAAAGTTATGACGCGAAGAAGATTATCGCTTTCCTTTCGGCAGTGAAGTCGGGAAAAGAACAGTTGGAAGTGCCGGTATATTCACACTTGTATTATGATATTGTGCCGGATAAAGTCCTCACAATTGATCTTCCCGATATTCTGATAGTAGAAGGTATTAATGTGTTGCAGGTGTCGAGCAACCGACACAATAAGAAACGCCGAGTCTTTGTTTCCGATTTTTTCGATTTCTCAATTTATGTCGATGCCAGTGAGAAAGATTTACGTCAATGGTATCTCGAACGTTTCCTCGCTTTGCAGGAGTCTGCCTTTACCAATCCGGAATCTTATTTTCATAAATACTCCACCTGGCCACGTGAGCAGCTTTTTGAATTTGCCAATGAAGTGTGGGACGCCATCAACCAACCCAATCTGATAGAGAATATCTTGCCAACGCGCTTTAGAGCCGATCTTATCATCGAAAAGGGTTCGGAACATTTCACACGCGGCATTCGTATCAGAAAGATATAATTGCCGGGTGCTATGCGCCCAATTGTCGCAACGCTTCGAATACAAGTATTGCAGGCCATACTATTGCTTTGAGTATGCCGAGCACTACTCCCCAAAATCCTGAAGCTTGAATGATGAAATAGATGGCTGCGCCAATAACGCCGAAGCCATATACCGCGCCTCCCGATGTGTGAGAAGAGCTGTTGCATGATTTGTTCTCGTTCATAAATATTATTATGGATTAATTACAGCTTCAAAGTTAGTGATAAATCATCTGAAATTGGATTTGTTTGCCCTTTTTTAAATATTTATTTCGACCCGAGATATAGCAAAGCCATTCCGATAATCACACCTGCCATGTCAATCAGTTTCAGCTTCATGTTTTTGTCTTTAAGCACAATGCCACCATACAGAAACGGAACAATCACGCCGGAACGTCGGATGGTGGATATGACCGAAATCATGGAATCGGGCAAACTGAGCGCGTAGAAATAGGCGAAATCGGCGCTGCAAAGAAAGAAGGATATTAGCAGTATCGACCATCGGAACTTGAATGGTGTCGTATTCTTTCGGACGGGATACCATAAAAACAAAAGGATTATCAACATCAGAATAGCCTGATAATAAGTGTAATAAACCTGAACGGCCATGTGGTCGAATTTGGAAAGGAGATGCTTGTCATACAGTCCGCTCACAGCGCCGGTCAATGTGGCAAGTATGATAAACCATATCCATTTGTTTTTCTTCATGGATATTCCTTCCTTTTTGCCGGCATAAGAAAAGAGAAAAAAAGATAAAAGTGTAACTACAACTCCGGCTGTTTGAAAGGCGTTAAGCTTTTCACCAAAAATCAGAACACCTCCAATAACCACCCATATCGGCTGTGTGGCTTTGATGGGCGAAGCGATGGTAATGGGGAGATGCTTGATGGCAAAATAGGCAAACAGCCAGGACGACAACACGATTACCGCTTTCAGTATGAGGTATAGGTGAGTGGTGAAATCAACCGTCGGCACAAAATAGGGCTGTCCGCTTAGCTCAGGCGAAACACGTGAAATAATTACAAACGGAGTAAGTAAGATGCTTGAAAAAAGTACGGACAGAAACAAAACCGGAATGACGGCATTGTCTTGCAATGAAATTTTTTTACTGACATCATACGTGCCCAATAGAAATGCTGATAGAAATCCGAGTGCTAACCACATCTTCTTTTTTTATTTTTTTAGATGAAATTTGTTTAAAGAATCATTTTCGCTCTTCAGCATGTTTAGCCCGATATGTATTTGCCATAGGGTAGTTTGCCGATGCACCATACAACGAACGACGAAGTAAACAGACAAAGCAAACTCATTGCCGGAATACCTATCATGGGATTCACCATCAAATAGTCCACCCCGATTTTCTTAAACTCATCAATCACCAATACATGAACCAGATAAATGCCGTAACTGTATCGGCTAAAGAAACCGATGATACTCGTCAGCGTGTCGTTTATCTTAATGTCGGAATATTGAAATAATAAAAAAACTCCAACCGCGGCGATACCCACATTGGGGCTAAGGAAGTGGTAGAGCGTGTCGTCAAAGTGCCCATTGTGTGAAGTGAGGAAGTAAGTGCCGAAAAATGTGATTAATACACCTGCGCCAATAAGCAGCAAGGCTATCTCTTTTATCTTCTCCCTGTTTTCAAACTTATATCTTATTAACAGATATCCCAATACCGGATAACCGATATAACCTGAAAAATAGATTAATTCTATCTTTGGAAAATAATCGGCGATGAAAGGGAGCCTTGCAACGATGCAGACAACCCAAATAAAAATAAAATATTTGATTTCGCTATGCTTGCTGTGGTGAAGCCATTTGCCCAAAACGGGGTAGATAAGATATAGCCCCAGAATCAGATAGACATACCAAAGATGAAAGGACGCGCCGTCGCGCAGTTTTACGAAAAATCTTGTGGTTATCTGCCTCATTTCCATTGAGCCTGTTTCCTGATACGTGTGAAATAAGGAATAAGTAATGTAGATGATACTCCAAAATAAGAAAGGGTAAACAATGCGTAATACTCTTTTGCTGAAATACGCTTGCAGGGAAGGGTAGGTTTTGGGTAGCAACAAAGCGCCGGAAATGAGTAGAAAGATAGGAACGCTGAACCTCACAAGGCTGTCGAAAGCGTTGCCCACCCACCAGTTGCTGTCAATTTCATGTCCATGAAAGTAGAGCGCCGGAGCTGCCACATGAAGCACGATGACTCCAAAACTTGCCAATGCCCTTAATGTGTCGAACCACAGAATATTCTGTTTTGCCGCTTCGTTGTTATTCGCCTCCAATTTTCCGCTGTTTATTTTGGCTTCAAAATTACTAAAAAATGAGTTTTTACACAAATTATACTTTCGTTTTCAGTTTGGTATTTTTGATTATTCGTATCTTTGTGTCCGATATGGCAAAACGATTAGACGCATCAAGTTTTATAAGTGAGTGTGATACCGGCATTATTATTGATGTGCGGACTCCGGCTGAATTTGCATTGGGACACATCCCGGGTGCGCAAAACATTCCGTTGTTCACCAACGAACAACGGGTAGTGGTAGGCACTATCTACAAACACCAGGGGCGCGAAGTGGCAATCCAAAAAGGGCTTGAGTTTGTGGGTCCACGCATGGCTGAAATTGCATCTCAATGTCGCCAATTGGCAAAGGGGAAAGAGGTTTATCTTCATTGTTGGCGCGGAGGGATGCGTAGCGCCAGTGTAGCTTGGCTGCTGGAGCTGGTGGGGCTGAAAGTAACGCTGCTCGAAGGAGGATACAAAGCTTATCGAAGTCATTTTGAATGGAGTTTGACATCCAATCCCTGGCAATTTATTTTACTTGCCGGTCCTACGGGATGTGGCAAAACCCGTTTGTTGAAAGCCTTGGAGCAACAAGGAGAGCAGGTGCTCGATTTGGAAGGAATAGCCAATCATCGAGGTTCGGTTTTTGGAGGTATCGGCAAAGGCGCGCAACCCACCACCGAGCAATTTATCAACATGCTTCACAATGCGTTCAATGCCTTTAATCCCGCCCGTCCTGTGTGGTGCGAAGGTGAAAGCAAGCGGGTAGGGGCGGTGTATATCCCGGATCTTTTGTTCGAAAAGTTGAATAAAAACACTGTAATAGAAGTAAGCATGAACAAGGAGCAACGCCTGGATATGATAATGGCTGAATATGGCGAATTGCAGGCGGAAGCGCTCGAAGAAGCTTTTGTGCGAATTTCAAAACGAATGGGTCCGGAACAATCAAAACAGGCGATTACATTGGTTCATGCGGGCAACATACGCGCCGCGGCAGCTTTGGGGCTTGATTATTATGATAAATACTATTTCAGAAAACACGCCTCCGGGCGCGAAGTGATTAAGCTGGATGTTGATGGCAAGGATATGAACGCAAATTTAGAATCATTACTAAAAATAAAAGAACAAATATATGGCAATATTGATTGATACGCGGGGGAAAGCTTGTCCCCAACCAATTATTCTCACAAAACAAGCGATAAAATCGGCTCCGGAGAACTGCGCGTTTGAGGTGCTGTGTGATAATGAAACCGCGCGTGGCAATTTGCTCACCTATCTCGCTACATTGAATCTGCCGGCTCAATGCGAAATTAAAGATGCTGTTTTCCACATTTTCTTTTCTACCGGCAACGCCACCATTGATCCTAAGGACGAAGAATCTCTTGAGCAATATCGCTGCGAGGTGCCTGCCGGCGATAATTATGCGATGGTGCTTCGCGGACTTACAATGGGTGCGGGCGATGATAAGTTGGGCGCGTTGTTGATGCGCTCTTGCATCAATTCGATAGCTTCGCTCGATAAGTTGCCCACGTTGATTGTGCTTTACAATGCCGGGGTTAAACTTGCCGCTGAAGGTGCCGATACGGCTCAGTCGCTCAAAGCCTTGGAAGGTAGTGGTGTCGAAGTCATTGTTTGTGGTACCTGTGTCGATTATTTCGAACTTTCGGGGAAAATTGTAACCGGCACTATCAGCAATATGCTGACTATAAATAATAAATTGTCAAAACATAGTAGAATTATTTACCCCTAACGATTTTGAATCTTTATTTCGACAACGCCTCAACTTCATATCCGAAGCCACAGGCTGTAGGCGTGGCTATCACTCACTATCTGAGCGAATGTGGCGGAACTTACGGGCGGGGATTCTATCCGCGTGTGGCTAAGGCAACGGCTTTGGTGGAGCGTTGCCGCGACAAACTGGGAGGCATTCTTGGCGTATCGCCCGAAAATGTGTTTTTCAATTCGGGTGCTACGATGGCCGCCAACTTGGTGTTGAAAGGATTGGAGTTCAAGTCCGGGGCTAAAATCTTGTTTTCGGGAATGGAGCACAACGCGGTGATGCGTCCCCTGGAGTTTATTTCCAAACAAACACGTCTGGAATTGATACAACTTCCAACGGAAAGTGATGGACGCGTGGCGATAGACAAAATTGACGCAAGCATGCTCGATAACTTGGCATTAATAATTGTGAATCATCAAAGTAATGTCAACGGAGTGATTCAGCCTGTAGTTGAGCTGATGCGACTCGCCGAAGATATCCCTCTCATGCTTGATGCCACTCAATCAATATCGACGAAAGGCATACCCGGCTTTTCAGCTAATGATAAACGTCCCGAATATATCATTTTCTCCGGGCATAAAGGCTTGTATGGGCCTACCGGTATAGGAGGACTATATGTTGCTGCGCCCGATTTGCTTACACCCTTGCTGCATGGTGGCACCGGGAGTAACTCCGAGTACTATGAAATGCCCGAAGTTTATCCCGATAGGTTGGAAGGAGGAACACACAATATTGTAGGGATTGCAGGGCTTGAAGCTGCCATCAGTTCGCCTCCAGAAATAAAACATAGCCGGAATGATTTCTTAAAATTACTGGATAGGGTTTCCGCAATTGATGGTGTTACTGTGTTGAAAGCAAATTTGCCGGAACATCAGGGAGAAGTTTTTTCGATTCTTCATTCGCGTATTAGTCCCGATGAGTTGGCTTGGCAATTGTTGGATAGTTTTGGATGCGATACACGGGTTGGATTGCATTGCGCGCCGTTGGCTCACCACACTCTCGGCACTTTTCCCGATGGCGCTGTGCGCATATCTCTTTCCGGGTTTCACACAGTTGAAGATTTGGAATTTTTAGCTCAAGCGATTCTAAAAATAAGTGAACAATGAATGTAATCGCGTTATTCAAAACTACCCGCAATGTGGTGAGAGGCGAAGAGCTGGGAAGTGGAGCGGGAATACCCTTAACGGTGATACCCACTCCAAAGCAGTTTACGAAAAATTGTGGCATGTCCTTGCGCTTCGATGAGCAGTATGTCGAATTATTAATTGAATTGTTGGAAAAAGAAAATATTTATGTTACAATCTTCAGAGGATGAACCGTTTGATTTGCTCACCACCGTGGAGCAGGGTGGTTGTTCGGCCAAACTAAACGCCGAAGAACTTTCCAAACTATTGGCTCAAATACCGATACCTGTTGATGCCAATGTGTTGGTTGACATTTCGACCCACGATGACGCGGGAGTTTATAAAATTTCGGATGACACGGCGTTGATATTTACAACCGATTTTTTCCCGCCAGTCTGTTCGGGAGCTACCGATTTCGGACACATAGCTGCAGCCAATTCGCTGAGTGATGTCTATGCAATGGGCGGCAAACCGTTGTTGGCTCTCAATATCACCATGTTTCCTTCGGCTCAAATCCCCACCACAGTTTTGCGCGATGTGCTTGCTGCCGGCCAGGAGAAAATTAACGAAGCCGGTGCGCTCACCATGGGTGGGCATACGATTGACGACTATCCACCCAAATATGGACTTGCGGTAGTAGGCACAGTGCATCCGGAACGGGTCATCACTAATGCCAATGCACGTGTGGGCGACAAACTGATACTTACGAAACCAATTGGGACGGGAATTGTAATTGCCGCGCAAAAACTCGGAATGGTTTCCGACGATACTTACCGACTGGCAATAGAAGGTATGAAGCAACTCAACGATTTTGGAGCTGACATCATGCAGCGTTTCGGAGTGCGGGCAGCAACGGATATTACCGGTTTTTCACTTGCCGGACATCTTCTGAAAATGGCTCAGGCAAGTGGCGTATCTGCCGAAGTAGCGAGTAAATATGTCCCCTTTATCGGCGAAACTTTAGAGCTTGCCGATGAAGGTTGCATTCCCGGTGCCGCTTTTCGTAATTTACGTTTTGTAGAGCCACATTGTCAATGTTCTCCTCATTTATCCGCCAATGTGAAAATGGCGCTTTGCGATGCGCAAACATCCGGTGGCTTGCTGATGTGTGTTCCGCCTCAAAATGCCAATTCGATAGTTGAGGAGTTGAAGCTACACTATCCTTATTCGGCTATCATCGGAACAATACTTCCAAAGTCTGAATATGCCTTGCGGATAATATAACGTGAAATGCTGTGTGGAAAAACTGTGAGCATCCCATTCTCGCACTCTTGAATCCGCCTGCGCGTAACTGCCAAAAATATCTTATGTATGGCAGGCGTGAGAATAAGCATTTTGTAGTCAGCGATAGCACTGCCGGTTTGCGCGGGAGGAATGAATGAACTGTGTGGAATAATTTCGTCTTAGAAATTCCTAATCAACAGGCAGCAATCTTCTTTCTCCAATCAAAGATTCCTATTTACTTCAGAAGCGAAATTGCCAACAGAGATATTCCTGTCGCGGTTACCAAGGCTAAAAAACTGCGTTTACAATATTGATTCTACAGCAGTGAGAAATGGTTTTGTATCGAAACATTTCTATTTCAAATTAAGTTAGAATAGTTTTGTATCGAAACATTTGGCCATTAGCCACTTCGAAGATTCCGGTTTATCGGAAAGCCATTAGCTTTTGGCTGTTAGCTGTTGGCTATTGGCTTTTGGCTATTAGAATTAAGAACTAAGAACTAAAAACTAAAAACCAGAAACCAGCGACCAGCAACTAACAACCAGCGACCAGAGACCATCGACCAACAACCAGTGTAAATCAGTCAAATCAGTGTCATCAGTGTGCTATTCTTTCATTCTACTATTATTCAATGTGGAAATTTCATTCGGTGCGGAAACGTTATGAATAGCCTCCTGCTTTAGCTGGATGTTAATAATAAAAAATTCCATTGATTATTTGTTTTTTTGGTACTACTGGATTTCGTGTGAAAACAAATCTAAATCTCCATGCCAAA
>CAZMQV010000017.1:0-49614 GCA_964568675.1 uncultured Paludibacter sp. | reverse complement strand
CCTTGCGGCCACTAGTCCCTGAAACTAGCGTGTCTACCAATTCCACCATTTGGGCAACTCGAGATTGTTTGGTGAAAAAAAAACGAAACGCTCTTGTTTCGCTGTTTTCTCTCAATCTTTGAGCGGAAAACGAGACTCGAACTCGCGACCCCAACCTTGGCAAGGTTGTGCTCTACCAACTGAGCTATTTCCGCAATCTATTCCTGTCGCATTCAATAAAGTGCCTTGTGATAAGGTGTTTCCTTAAATGCGTTGCAAAATTAAGCATTTATTTTTCTTCTACCAAATATTTTTTGCAGATTTTTTTTGAATTGAAATATCACGCTGATTTATTGGGGTTTGCAAATTGGTTTTTCAACCTACTACGAATTTTCGTCCTTGCCATGTTTTTCTTTCTTCCAATCGTTTCTCTATTTTATGCACAAATTCGAAATTCTTCAATCCCCAATCGGGAGCAATCAGTAGGTTTTTTGGCGATTGCGACACAAATCGCTCGATAGCAATAGCCGGATTGAGCCTTTCGATAAAATCAATTACCAGTTCGATGTATTCTTCCGCGCTCATCAGGTGAAACCATTCGGGATTCGTGGCATATTGGCGCGCCATGATGGTGCCGCGGATAAGTTGCAGCTGGTGCATTTTGAGCGCGGTAAGTGGAAGACGCGATACCTTGTCGGCGTGTTCAAGAATGGTTTCTCTTCTTTCGTGTGGCAAACCCAATATGAGGTGTGCTCCTGTGCGAAGTCCTCTGGCTGCAGTTTGCCGAATGGCTTTTTCGGCACTCGCAAAGTCATGCCCACGGTTTATAAATTCCAACGTGGAGTCGCTGGTGCTTTCAATGCCATATTCAATCATCACATAGCGCGTTTTGCTCAAATGGGCAAAGTAGTCGAGCAATTCCTCGTTGATACAATCCGGGCGGGTGCCAACAACTATTCCTGCTACTTTGGGGTGAGCGAGTGCCTCGTCGTAGGTTTGAATGAGTTTGTCCAGACTTTCATACGTGTTGGTGTAGCTTTGAAAATAAGCTAAATAGCGTTGCGACTCGTATTTGTGGTGAAAAAAATCAATTCCCTCGTCCACTTGTTGCCTTACTGTTTTTGACGGTTTGGCATATCCCGGGCTGAAACTTTGGTTGTTGCAATAGGTGCAGCCACCTACGCCTTTGTTGCCGTCGCGATTGGGGCAGGTAAATCCGGCGTTGATTGAAATTTTTTGAACTCGTTCGGAAAATTCATTTTTCAGAACATTGTTGTAGTTTAGATATAAATTAGTCACGTTTTACGGGGGTTTGTCAAGAAACAATTTCGTATTGAAGAATGTTTCGGAGGATTAAAAAAAAAGTAGAGTTGCATCGGCTTGCAACTCTACTTGAAAGGGAATGATGTGAGCTTTCGGCGTTTCTTTTCGAAGAGATACCGATTGGTCAGCCGAGTTCAAGATTATACACCCATGGAAGCGCGAACGGCATCAATTTTTTGCTGTGCTTTTTCCACTACCTGGTTATAGGCTTCACGAGTTTTCAATTCGCCGCGTACTTCGATGTAGAATTTTATTTTTGGTTCCGTACCCGACGGACGAACGGAGATTTTGGTGCCGTCTTCGGTGAAAAACTGAAGTACATTGGATGTTGCCGGCATTTCCAAATCGGAGATTATTCCCTCTTTCACATTCGTTGTCTTCAATGTTTTATAATCCTTGATGGTAACAACAGGCGAGCCGGCAATTTCTTTGGGAGGATTGGAGCGGTAGTCGGCCATCATTTTCACAATTTCTTCTGCTCCCGATTTTCCTTTACGGGTTACGGATATTCCTTTTTCCAAACCATAGCCATACTCCAGGTAGATGTCCTGAAGGATTTCAAAAACTGTTTTCCCATTGTCTTTTGCCCATGCGGCAAGTTCGGCCATCAGCGCGCACGACGAAACGGCGTCTTTGTCTCTTACAAAATCTTCGGGCAGAAAACCGTAGCTCTCTTCACCACCGCCAATGTATGTTTTTTTGCCTTCATTCTCGCGCATTACATTCGCTATCCATTTGAAGCCGGTGAATACATCGTAATAGTCCAGTTTGTTTTTCTTGGCAATGTCCACCATTACTTCGGTGGTAACGATTGTTTTTACGATATATTCATTGCCGGTAAGCCTTCCTGTATCCTTCCAGCGACGCACGATGTAATGGATGAACAAAAGGAAAATCTGATTTCCGTTGAGCAATATCCATTCTCCGTTATTATCTTTCACTGCTACTCCAAGGCGGTCGGCGTCGGGGTCGGTAGCCATCACAATGTCGGCATTGGTTTCCATTGCTTTTTTTACAGCCAATTCCAATGCTGCAGGTTCTTCCGGGTTGGGCGATACTACTGTGGGGAAATTGCCGCTGATCACGTTTTGTTCCGGCACATCAATGATATTGCTGAATCCGAAACGGCGCAACGCTTCCGGCACAAGGGTGATGCCGGTGCCATGAATCGGGGTGAATACAATCTTCAAATCTTTGTTGAGGCTGATGGCGTCGGGCGACAGCGATAAAGTTTTGATTTTCTCCCAATAGATTTCATCGGTATCCTTGCCAATGATTTCAATCAAAGCGGGATTGCCATTAAATTTGATGTCGTCCACATCTTTAATTTTCTCCACTTCGGTTATCACGTTTTCATCGTGTGGCGCTATCATTTGCGCGCCATCGTTCCAGTAGGCTTTGTAGCCATTGTATTCTTTCGGGTTGTGCGACGCGGTGATGATAATTCCACTTTGGCAACCATAGTGGCGAATGGCGAAAGATGTTTCGGGCGTAGGGCGAAGGTCTTCCCACAGATACACTTTAATGCCGTTTGCCGAGAAGATGTTTGCGCTGATTTCAGCG
The DNA here is from genome assembly GCA_964568675.1 of uncultured Paludibacter sp. Classification (GTDB taxonomy): domain Bacteria; phylum Bacteroidota; class Bacteroidia; order Bacteroidales; family Paludibacteraceae; genus UPXZ01. The sequence continues at coordinate 46,749 of CAZMQV010000017.1, read as the reverse complement.
AATTTGCGACTGTTGTTGCGGCAATCGTGCCCGATTACTACACTGATTTGTGGCAATTCGCTGAATTGCGATTTCAGGTAATTGCTCAAACCTTGCGTAGCGGCGCCTACGGTGTAGATGTTCATTTTGTTGCTACCGGCGCCCATGATGCCGCGCAAACCGCCGGTGCCAAATTCAAGATCTTTGTAGAATGCTTCGATGAGTTCTGTTTTGTCTGCCGCATCCATCAGTTGCTGCACTTCAGCTTTGGTTTCAGCATCGTAGTTGCCATCAAGCCATGTCTGAGCTTTGGCAATAACTTGGTTTAGAAGTTCATTGTTTTCCATATTATTTTGAATAAAAATGTTTTTAAGTCTTTAGAATTTATTAAATAGATAGATTGCTATGAAGTAAGATCTTGTTGTCTCGCGTTTACTTCTTGATGTTTGGTTGTTCCAGTCCGTAACCTTTCTTTTTGTCCTCCGCTTTAAGAAGCATGGCGAAAACTACGGCTAAAACTCCGAATAACGCGAAGATTGCCATTGGTAGTGTGTAGTTGTAGGTGTTTACTGTAAGTCCTTCGCGTACGGTTTGCCCTGTTACGCAATAGGTGTCGAGTACCCAGCCGATAAGAAGCGGTACGCCCATCAAACCCCAGTTTTGAACCCAAAATATGAGCGCGTAGGCTGTTCCCAATTGTTTTTCGGGAATAATTTTTGGTACCGAAGGCCACATTGCCGAAGGAACAAGTGAAAATCCGATACCTAAAAGTAGAATAAGCACTATGGCAATTGCCCAATTGTGTATAAAAGGCATTGCAAACATAGTGTGAACAAAAATCAGGATTAACGAGCCTAAAATCATAATCGACGCGCCTTTACCTTTGCGGTCGTAGATGCTGCCGAAGAGTGGTGTGAGCAAAATGTTGCCAAAAGGAAGAAGTGCGGGAATTGTTCCTGCAAGATTTTGTGAAACGCCAAACTTATTAACCATCAGGTCGGCGGCATATTTCAAAAATGGAAAAACTGCTGAATAAAACAGTACGCATAGAATGGCGATGTACCAGAACCCTTTGTTGCCAATGATTGATAAGATATCCTTTGCTTTGAATTCGTCTTCGCTATTGCCTGAATTTTCCGTCTGTTCGGACGCGTCCAATTTTTTATCCATAAAGGTGTAGATAAAAAATGCGATAAGTCCGATACAAAGCATTATCAACGTTACGAGAATGGGACGAGCCACATCAACATGTCCTAAGGCTTTGGCTATTGGAACCGATGTTGATAGAGCAAGCGCTGTTCCCATACGTGCCATTGCCATTTCCAAGCCCATTGCCAACGCAAGTTCTTTGCCCTTAAACCATTTCACAATAATTTTGGAAACAGTAATGCCGGCTACTTCCACACCCACAGCGAATGTGGCGAAACCGATGCCGGCAGCAAAAACCTGAGCTTTCATTCCTAAAATAATCTGTCCATCGAGCGAATGGGTCGATACCGCCCAGTATTTTATCAATGTGCCGATTACCATCACCGTAGCGGCGCCAAGACCGGTGAGGCGCACTCCGATTTTATCCAAAATAATTCCACCAATAATCAACATCCCTAAAAAGACGTTGAACCAGCCATAAGCGCTGTTGAATATCCCAAAGTCGCTACTCGACCATCCGATTTGCCCTTCCAATAGTCCTTTTAATGGTGCGATAATGTCTGTAAGGTAATAACCTGTCATCATGGTGAATGATACTACTGCGAGTGCAGCCCACCGTGCGGTTTTCGAGTCACGTAGTGATTTAATTGTTTTTTCTGTCATAAAATATTTTTTCAGTTAATTTTAAAATTTAAGCTACAAAGCTACATATTTTTTTTAGTTTATCACAATGCTTGAGTATAAAGTTTAATGGTGGCAATCTGAATTTCTGTTTTGTTCGCTTGCTATCTGATTCTGTTAGTTATTCTCCAATCGCCGATTTTATGCCTTTTTTACATCCGATTAGAAAAATGAAAAGTAGCATATTCTCTCTTTTTTTCAATTGTGTAATATTTTTTTGTTATATTTGCATAGTTTTTGATGAGTATGACACTCAACATGTAATTTGAGAAGAACTAAACTGAAATTGATGGAATATACCACTATTATAAAACCTAAAAACAAACTCTTTGAAGTCGATTTCAAAGAAATATGGCAGTATCGCGATTTATTGACGATGTTTGTAAAACGCGATATTGTAACGCAATACAAACAAACAATACTTGGTCCGGTCTGGTTTTTTGTGCAACCCGCACTTACCACTATCATGTATATGGTGGTGTTTGGTGGTATCGCCAAAATTAGCACCGACGGACTGCCACAACCGCTTTTCTACTTGGCAGGTATTGTGCTTTGGGGCTATTTCTCCGATTGCCTCAACAAAACTTCATCCACCTTTACTACCAATCAGCATATTTTCGGTAAAGTCTATTTCCCACGCATGATAGTGCCTTTGTCAACAGTTGTTTCTAACCTCTTGCGCATGGCAATCCAATTTCTGCTTTTTGTGGCTGTTTATGTTTATTATGTGGTTGCAGGTGAAGTGGTTCAACCCAATCTTTACGCTCTTTTGTTCCCGGTATTGATAATTATGTTGGCAGGGCTTTCGTTGGGTTTTGGCATCATCATTTCGTCGATGACCACCAAATACCGCGATTTGACCATACTATTTACTTTCTTTGTGCAGCTATGGATGTATGCCACGCCGGTGATATATCCACTGAGCACCATTACAGACGAAAAACTACGTTTGCTGATGTCGCTCAATCCACTAACATCTATTTTCGAAGCCTTTAAATACGGCATGATGGGCGTCGGTGAATTTAGCTGGGGAGGATTAGGGTATAGCTTTGTTTTTATGACCGTTCTTTTAGCAGTTGGGATCGTGGTGTTTAATAAAGTGCAGCGGAGTTTTATGGATACGGTGTAGGAGCGTTTAGCGTTTAATGTTTAATGTTGGGAAATAAATATAGTTTTGAGAAGTTGGAAGTTTTGCAAAATACGAGCTTGTTTGTGAGAGTTATTTATACTCATACAAGTGATTTTGCAGAGAAAGAAAGATATGGATTGTGTTTCCAAATGCAAGGAGCTTCGGTTTCTGTTGTTTCAAAATTGTCAAAAAAATCAGATGCGTCATGCAAAGTGATAAAAAAATAAATACTAAATAATATTCAGAATATGAGAATTAAAACGGCTTTAATTACGGGTATAACTGGTCAGGATGGCGCATACCTCGCACAATTCCTTTTAGATAAGGGCTATCGCGTGTGTGGAACATACCGAAGACTTTCTACCCCCAATTTTTGGAGACTACAATATCTTGATATTTTTGAAAAGGTGGAACTTTTACCGTGCGATTTGCTCGATAGTTATTCGATTATTGAAACATTGAGATTGACAAAGCCGGATGAAATTTATAATTTGGCTGCTCAGAGTTTTGTCGGCGCTTCTTTTGAACAGCCCATTGCTTCGGGAGAAATAACGGGGCTTGGTGTTTCTAAATTGCTGGAAGCAATTCGACTAATTGTGCCGGAAGCGCGATTCTATCAGGCATCGACAAGCGAAATGTATGGCGATAACAAACATGCTTATCAGGATGAGAAAACGGAGTTTGTGCCTTCAAGCCCTTATGCCGCAGCCAAGCTTTACGCGCATTCGATGGTGAATATCTATCGGCAGGGCTATGGCTTGTTTGCTTCAACCGGTATCTTGTTTAATCATGAGTCGCCTTTACGGGGAATCGAATTTGTAACAAGAAAAATTACTAACTCGGTAGCTAAAATCAAACTTGGATTGGAGGATGTGTTGGAATTGGGCAATTTAGACGCTAAAAGAGACTGGGGATATGCGCCGGAATATGTAGAGGCGATGTGGAGAATGCTTCAACACGACAAGCCCGACGATTTCGTTATCGCGACAAATGAAACACATACTATCAAAGAATTTGTGGAAAGAGCTTTCTCGCGTTTAGGGTTAAATTGGGAAAATCATGTGAAAATCAATGATAAGTTTAAGCGCCCGGTCGATGTCAATTATCTGAAAGGAAACTTTGCAAAAAGTAAAGAAATATTAGGCTGGGAACCGCGCACCAAGTTTGCCGAACTTGCCGATTTGATGACAGATGCCGACTTGGAAAGATGGACGAACTGGCAAAATGGCGTTCATTTTTCGTGGGATGCTTGGAATTATCCGAATGAAAAGAAAATTCTTTCAAGAAAACTGAAATACGATTAAATGACTTTTTCTTGTTGATAAGAACACCCGATTTAATGGCATTCAACAACAGATTAAAGAGCAAACGATATACATAGTGAGAAACAACGAATTACACAGATTTCACGAATAAGAGAATATTGAAAAATAATTTGAGCAATTCGTAGTTAAACTATAATTATATGTAGTTTCTAAAAAAAAATATGACGGCAATTGAGTTTAATAATATTAGCAAACAGTATCGGTTGGGATTAGTCTCTACCCGCACACTTAGCCACGACCTGAACCGCTGGTGGAAGATGAACATACAGGGCAAAGAAGACCCATATTTAAAAATAGGAGAAGTAAATGACCGTGCAAGTAAAGGAGAAAGTGATTATGTATGGGCATTGCGGGATATAGATTTTAAGGTGGAGCAAGGTGATGTATTGGGTATAATCGGAAAAAACGGAGCGGGAAAATCCACCCTGCTAAAAATTCTTTCTAAGGTTACGGCACCTACTACTGGGGTTATCAAAGCACGCGGACGAATAGCATCTTTGCTTGAAGTAGGTACTGGTTTCCATCCCGAAATGACAGGACGTGAAAATATTTATATGAACGGCGCCATCATGGGAATGACCAAAGCTGAAATTTCCCGAAAATTGGACGAAATAGTGGACTTTTCCGGTGTGGAACGCTACCTAGATACACCCGTAAAACGCTACTCCAGTGGCATGACCGTGCGTCTCGGCTTTGCCATAGCCGCGCATTTAGAACCCGAAATACTTGTAGTAGATGAAGTGCTTGCAGTAGGTGATGCGGAATTTCAAAAGAAAGCTATTGGTAAAATGCAGGATGTAAGTAAGGGCGAGGGGAGAACGGTGTTGTTTGTGAGTCATAATATGACGGCGGTGAAAAGCCTTTGTAGAACCGGCATTATACTTGAAAATGGATTGGTGAAGGAAAGTGGCTTGATCGACCCGATAGTAAGCGCTTATCTGAAAGGAAATAATGCGGTTGAGAATTATAAGAATTATTTTAATCCAAAATTAGTTGCAAATGGATTTGAATTATTGGAAATTGGAATAATAAAGAAGGGTGGCGATTATACAGATGTGATGCGTGTGGACGATGAATTGGAGCTAAGAGTTAAGTATAAATTGACTGAGAATTTTAACTTGCTCCATTTGAACTATCATTTTAAAAACGAACAAGGAGATAAAATCTTTTCTGTTAATGCGACTGAAGAGCAAATTTATTATAATCATAACAAGGGTGAATATATCCAAAAATGCCTCATCCCGTCAAATTTTTTTAATTGGGGGAGCTTTTCAATTGATCTGTATGTGGTTGAGAATCTCGGACATGCTTTTATCATTCAACCGGATATTCTGACATATACACTTGTAAATAAAGAACGTATTCTTGGAGAATGGATGGGAAGAGAGCCGGGTGATGTAACTCCAAAATTTGAATTTCATGAATATCAAACCTAATTTTATGATAGTATGAAAGCAGTAATTCTTGCAGGTGGTTTAGGTACGCGACTTAGCGAAGCAACCAGTATTATTCCAAAACCAATGGTGGAAATAGGAGGAAAACCAATACTTTGGCACATTATGAAAACTTATAGCCATTACGGAATCAATGATTTTATTATCTGCTGTGGGTATAAGCAATATGTGATTAAAGAGTATTTTGTAAATTATTTTAGCCACAATAGTGATCTGACAGTCAATCTGTCGGACAATTCGGTGCAAATACACGATAATCATTCCGAAGATTGGAAAGTAACGATGGTTGACACTGGGCTACATACAATGACGGGAGGGCGCATTAAACGAATTCAAAAATATATTGGCAATGAGCGGTTTTTGCTTACCTATGGCGATGGAGTTACAGATTTGAATATCTCGGAATCAATAAAAGCACACGATATGTCAGGAGCAATTCTCTCAATGACAGCCTATCAGCCACAGGGGAAATTTGGAGCGTTGGATATTGATAGTGAAGGTAGGGTGAACTCGTTTATGGAGAAGCCCGCCGGTGATGGGAGTTGGATTAACGCGGGTTATTTTGTGTGTGAACCGGCAGTGTTCGATTTTATTAACGACGGCGATTCAACTGTTTTTGAAAAAGATCCGTTGGAGATGATTGCAAAAGAGGGGAAAATGAAAGCATTCAAACATCGAGGATTCTGGAAGCCGATGGACACTATGAAAGATACAAACGACTTGAATGAAATGTGGGAAAAAGGCATTGCTCCATGGAAAGTGTAAATGGAAATAAAAACGAAAACCTATAATTGCTAAAAGTATGAAATTCAGCGAAATAAGAAGTTTCTACAACGGTAAAACCGTTTTATTGACCGGACATACGGGCTTCAAGGGTTCATGGCTTGCTATTTGGCTCGCTGAAATGGGCGCTAATGTTATAGGGGTAGCTCTCGATCCGGAATCAATAGATAGCAACTTTAAGTTGTCCGGGATTGAGCAAAAAATAATTGATATTCGAGCGGATATACGAAATGGAGCGCACATTCGAAATATCATGAAGCAATATCAGCCGGATATCGTTTTTCATTTAGCTGCTCAGGCGTTGGTGCGTAAGTCGTATGATATCCCGGTTGAGACTTTCGAAACAAATGTAATGGGCACTATCAATGTGTTAGAAGCCATCCGGGAGGTGGATTGTGTAAAAGCTGCGGTGATGATTACAACGGATAAATGTTATGAAAATAAGGAGCTTGATTACGCTTATAATGAAGAAGATGCGCTTGGAGGATACGACCCTTACTCCTCGAGCAAAGGAGCCGTTGAAATTGCTATCGCATCGTGGCGGCGTTCATTCAGCATGAATGTAGCAAGTGCAAGGGCGGGCAACGTGATAGGTGGAGGCGACTGGGCAAATGATAGAATTGTTCCCGATTGTATTCGAGCAATCGAAGCTGATAAAACGATAGAAATACGTTCGCCAAAGGCAGTTCGCCCATGGCAACACGTATTGGAACCGCTTGGAGGATATCTTTTATTGGCATATAGGCTTTATCAAGAACCTATGAAATACAATCAAGCCTGGAACTTTGGTCCGGAGACGGAATCGGTAGCAACCGTTTGGGAAGTTGCAAGCCGATTGGTTGAGGCTTATGGACGAGGAACTTTGAAAGATGTTTCGGACTTGAATCATCCTCATGAAGCCAATTTGTTGATGCTGGACATTGCTAAGGCAAAAAAAGAATTGAATTGGATGCCCAGATTGGGTTTAGTAGAATCGCTTGGTTTCGCTGCTGATTGGTACAAACGGTATCAAAGCGAGGATGTATATGCGCTTTGTGTTGAACAAATAAAAAGATACACCAATGAATTCTAAGATACTGACTGAAGATATGGATTATGTGATAAACACTCCCAATATAGATTGGAGTGTTTTTAAAAACCAAACAGTACTAATAACAGGTGCTAATGGTTTTTTACCTGCCTATATGGTCGAAACATTACTTTATTTGAATAAAACGAGGAAAATGGGAGTTCGTGTTTTGGCTTTGGTTCGGAATCAGGCAAAGGCTTCTACTCGTTTCGAACATCATTCGAATAACGCTGCTTTGAGGTTTATTCATCAGGATGTTTCGGAGCCAATCCGGATTTCGGAACATGTTGATTATATTGTGCATGCCGCCAGTCAGGCAAGCCCCAAATTTTATGGAGCCGACCCGGTAGGAACATTAAAAGCCAATGTTTTAGGAACATACAATGCGCTTGAACTCGCAAGAGAAAAGCAAGTTAAATCATTTCTGTTTTTTAGTTCCAATGAAATTTATGGCACCGTTCCCGTTGAATACAATCCGCAAAATGAGGAAACACGCGGTTATTTGGACCCATGCGCCGTGCGTGCTTGCTACGCTGAAAGTAAACGAATGGGTGAAAATATGTGTGTGAGTTGGCATCATCAGTATGGGCTGAAAGCGAAAATTGTTAGAATTTTTCATTCATTTGGACCTGGAATTACTTTGGACGATGGTCGTGTCTTTGGCGATTTCGTTAAAAGTATGGTTGAAGGAAAAGATATTATATTGAACAGCGATGGTACGGCTCAACGTGCATTTTGTTATGTGAGTGATGCCACACGTGCTTTTTTTACCATACTATTGAAAGGAGACGACGGACAGGCATATAATATGGGAAATCCAAATAATGAATTGTCGATTTTAGAATTAGCAGAATTATTAATATCTTTATATCCGGGAAAAGGAATACGGGTGCAAATGAATATCCCCCGCAACGAAGCTGGTTATATTCGCAGTCCTTTGTCGCGTGGTTTGCCGGACATATCAAAAATTAAAAAATTAGGTTGGGAGCCTCGAATTAGTGTTCAGGAGGCTTTCAGAAGAACCATAGAAAGTTTTATGTAATGAATGAAAATCGTAATATTGAAAATTTAGCAAAGGAAATCCGAAAAATTGCTTTGGAATTAGTCTATAAGTCAAAAAGCTCCCATATTGGTGGCGCTTTTTCGATGGCAGATATACTTGCAGTTTTGTATGATGAGTTTTTACACCTAACTCCTGAAACAGCGAAACATCCTTTACGCGATAGATTTATTCTATCGAAAGGTCATGCTTGCACCAGTTTATACGCTGTTTTAGGTCTAAAAGGTTTTTTTTCGATGTTTGAATTTGATATTTATGCTCAAAACGGTCATCATTTCTTGACACACGCTACCCATCATGTGCCCGGAGTAGAGCTTTCGGCGGGTAGTTTAGGACATGGATTGCCCGTTGCTTGTGGTTTGGCGTTGGGCGCAAGAACTAAAGGAGAAAATTGGCGTACTTATTGCTTGGTGAGCGATGGCGAGATGGACGAAGGCTCTAACTGGGAAGCAATCATGTTTGCCGGACACAATAAATTGTCTAATTTGTGTTTGATAATTGATTACAATAAAATTCAAAGTCTTGGCTTTACCAAAGATATTATTAATCTGGACCCGCTGTCTGATAAATTGAAGGCATTTCAATGGAATGTCTTGGAAATAGATGGACATCAAATTTCTCAAATCAGAACAGCATTTCAAGATGCTATTTCAGAGAATGAAAAGCCAACAGTTATAATAGCCAACACCATCAAAGGTAAAGGTGTAAGTTTTATGGAAAACGAGTTGCTTTGGCATTATCGTAATCCGAATGAGGAACAATATAAATTAGCTCTAAAAGAATTATCGTTATGAGAACAGCTTTTATTGAACAACTGATTGAAGAAGCGAAAATTTACGATAATATTTTTCTGCTTGTTGGCGATTTAGGATTTAGTGTGGTCGAACCTTTTGCCCGTCAGTTTCCCAATCGTTTCATGAATGTGGGTGTAGCCGAGCAAAATATGGCAGGTGTAGCCGCTGGCTTGGCTATGACAGGATACAATGTCTATATTTATTCTATTGGAAACTTCCCCACTTTACGCTGTATGGAGCAAATAAGGTACGACATTGCCTATCATAATCTGAGTGTAAAAGTGATAGCGGTTGGTGGCGGATATGCTTACGCCTCTTTAGGACCTTCGCATCATGCCACAGAAGAGATAGGAATGTTGCGAACAATTCCGAATATGGTTATTTGTGCGCCCGGAGATCCTGCCGAAGCCAAATCAATCACTAAATGGAGCGCGGAGTACAATGGCCCGGCTTATATTCGTTTGGGTAAAGCCGGCGAACCGAAAGTACACGAAACACCTGATTTGGAAATGAAATTAGGAGTACCATTGCCGGTTATTCAGAATCATGCGAAGCAAGTGGTAATAACCAGTGGAGCCATGTTGCATCCGGCAGTAGAATTTGTAAAACATAATCAAATTGACGCGGATGTATTCTCACTTCCTTTTGTAAAGCCTTTAGACAAACAAGCCTTTGTATCATTCTTTTTGTCTTATTCTCATATAATAAGTTTGGAAGAGCATCAGGCATCGGGTGGAGTAGGATCCGCTTTATTGGAAATATTAAATGATTTATTTCAGGAAGGAAAAATATCTACGCTACCATCTGTGAAAAGAATTGCTATTCCTGATAAATTTATCTCTGTTTCCGGAACACAAAACTATTTGTGGGAAGTAGCCGGGATAGTTTTGAAAAAAGAATACTTTATTTAACTTAAACAGAATTTTTCATGCAAAATCAACCTTTAGTTGCCATAGCGATACCGGTTTATAATACCGAGCCCTATTTCAGAGAATGTTTAGACCATATAATCGGGCAAACGTATCAGAATTGGATTTGCTGCATTACTGATAACGCAAGTACCGACAAAACCTACGAAATAGCTCTGGAGTATGCGGCAAAGGATTCGAGGTTTAAGGTGTTTCGGAATGCTAAAACCACAACTCCGTGGGAAAACTTTAATATCGCTTACAGTCATTTGGTGGACATCGACGCGAAATATGCGAAAGCGGAGCCTGCAGACGACTGGATGTATCCCGAGTGTATTGAAAAAATGGTGGAAGTACTGGAAAGGGACGATGAAATCGGGGTATGCTTTGCTTACAGCTTGAAGGATAAAGAAGTTTATAGCGACGGATTGGATATAAACCAAGGTGATGTATTTGATGGAAGAAAATTGCTATACAATTATCTGAAAAATGGCGACTACATTGTGGGCCAATTGGGAACCCCAATTTATCGTATGTCTTCTTTACGGCAATTGAACCCCAATTTGGCAATATATAATGAACAAAATATACACTGCGATGTGGAATTGGCCAACGATATAATGAAAAACTGGAAAGTGGGTTTTGTATATCAGGTGCTGACATACTATCGTTTACATGGAGAACAGGGATTGGCAATGGCATTGCGACTCAATACCGATTTGTATGGGCATGAGGTTGAATTTAGTAAATACTTGTCGGAGTTTGAAGACTTAGAAAATGTGTATCGCCAACATCGTTTGGATTACGCTCTTTTTTATTTGCAAACCAGAAAAAAAAATGACATTGAAGCGCTTGAATGGCATGAGAAGTATTTGGTGAAACATTTGTCAAGACCCGTTACGAGAGAAGAGGAGACTGCTGCTGTGTCGCGTCAAGTAAAATTCTTTGCGAAAGAATCCTATACGAATTTGAAAAGGATGTTTAAATCCATTTTACTACTACGTTATCGTCAAAAATGAAACCAAAAGTACTGCTCATTAAGCTCAATTCGTGTTACCCACTATTTCATGGTGGCGCGCTGGCACAATATTATTTTTTAGACGGACTAAAAAATGATGTGGAGTTTGTATTGTGTACGCAGGTAAATTCATTAAAGGCTAAGCAAGAGTTGGAGGAGCTGCAATCAAAGCAAGCTTCGCTCAAGATATACTATTTTGATAATACAGCTCCAAAGATTGAAAAAAAATCACTCTTTGACAGGATTTTAAAAATAATTAAACCAATTTTGAAATCGAAAACCCCAATAAACCCCGAGTTGAAGAAAGACGATTTCAAAGACGACTATTTTTCACACATAGACCATAAATACGAGCCTGGTTTTATCGAACTGATTCATTCAGTAATCAAGAAAGAGGAAATTAAACAAGTACAGTTTGATTTTTATGAAACCATCGACCTTTGTTTTGCAATACCCGATGATGTGAAGAAGATTTTTGTAAACCACGAAGTGAGAGCTAAAAGACTAAGTTTGGCTGCCTCTCAAAGCGATGTAAATAATGATTATAAAAAATTTTTGATTGATAAAACGCGTTTTTTTGAACAAAGTTGCATTGATAAAATGGATGAAGTAGTTGTATTTAATGATGATGACGCGCTTGCTATAAAATCAGATACGGCAAGAATAACCGTGTCGCCTTTTGCAATTCCCGATGAGTTGATATTTGATTTGCAAATAAGCCGGGCATACAATAGGTTGTTGTTTATAGGTAGTGAGGGGCATACGCCTAATTTGTTAGGAATCAGCTGGTTTATTGAGGAAATATATTTGCCGAATATCAATCAGATTGAATATCCATTGCATATAATCGGATATTGGTCTGATGATTTTAAACAGCAATATCAGTCTTATGATAAAATTATTTTCTTAGGAGTAGTAGATTCCATTAAAGAATACTTTGTATCTTCGATATTTGTAAACCCGATATTAACGGGTGCAGGTTTACGTACTAAAGTATTGCATGCGTTTAGCAATAAAGTTCCGGTGTTAAGTACGAGATTTGGCGCCGAAGGATGTTATGATTCAGATAATCAAACTCACATCGGATTCTTTGATACGGCAGAAGAATTTATCAAACTTGTGAAAGAACGAGATTTTTATAGTATGTCTGAAAATGGTCATAGCTATTATAATGAAAAATTTAATAAAGAAATTCTGTTAAAGAAACGATTGAAAGTGTATGACGTTTGATATAGTTTTTTGGGAGGTGATTAAAATTTTGTTTTTTAAAATCTAAAAGCAACGAGGTTCAAAATAATGATAGATAAATTTTCAATACAAACCATCTCATGCAGTGGATTGGGTAATCAGCTTGGTACTCAAATCTAAGATTTTGAGATTTAGATAAGAATATACAAAAATGAAATCAGATGCCTAAAGTTTCCGTCATCATCCCCAACTTCAATCACGCTCCTTACTTAAAAAGGAGAATTGATTCGGTTCTGAACCAAACATTTCAGGACTTTGAAGTGATTTTATTGGACGATTGTTCGACCGATAACAGCGTGGAAATTTTAAATGGCTATAATGAAGATATGATGATAATTCCAAAATGAAAGTTTAATGAAAAATATCAAAAATGTAGTATATAATATCGGTGGAAATTATTTGTCTAAAGACACAAAAATGGATATAGCGAAAATGAATAATAATAAATATACTTGGACTTTTAGTAAAATTACTTTTGATAATTTTATAGCTATCCTATTGTCTTTCTTCGCTGTAATAATCATCGTAGTTACTTTTGTAACTCTTAATTTAGGGATGACTATGCGCGATGAAGGCTGGTATTTATATTTACTTAAAGACCAACCATTAGAGAATAATGTTACTCAGTTTTTTCTTTTTTTTAAAAATATTTTCGGTAGTAATATATACGCTGTGAGATTAACTGTTTTTTTTACAGATTTAATTTCGGCCTCAATTTTTTCGGTAGGTTTGTATGTTTTTTTTAAGCAAGAATTAAAGTTAAATAGAAATTCGTTTATAAGTTTACTTTCCCTGTCAATATTAGGTCTTTACATAGGGCACATATCTGTGAATTATGTTTTTTCATATATTACAATGAATAGAGAAGTAACTTTAGCCTCATTTGGATTTCTTTTGCTAGCGTTAAGTACGAATAAAAAATTTGGCGACTTTCTTTTAATACTAAGTGGATTTTTGATTGGCAATTTGTTTTTTATAATGATTACGAATACGCCACTAATATTATTTATTCTATTATTTCTATATGTCAAAAGCGAATATCGTGGCGCAATAAAATGGTTTTTGATTGGAGTTTTGTTGTCTATTGTTTCTTTTTTTGTGTTTTTCCAACCGATTACTATATTTTGGGATAATTTGTGTCAGAATATTGATCAGACATTAAATAATAAGTTTATTACAAATCATGGGGGTAAAAGTATGATAAAATGGACATTAAGTACCATTTCTTATTTTGCTTATGAAGTTTTCCCATTTTTCATGATGCTAATCGGTGTTTTTAGTTTAGAGAACACAAGCAAAACAACACCAAAGTTGCTCATTTATTCTTTTGTATTATTGTTCTTTTGTATTTATTCTTGGATAAATATTATAATGCCTTCGAATAAAGTTGCTACGATGGTGCCTTTTTTGGCATTAATGTTTTTAGCGTTTTACCAAACATTAATAGAAATGAAAAGATTATCTCATCTGTTTTTATTATTTGTGATATTTTCTTCATCTTTATTTTTATCTTTCGGTAGTGATACTTCTTATGCCGTTAGATCCAATTATTTAGTTTTTGTTTTGCCAATAGTTTATATGTTATTCTTTCATCTTGATAGAAGAGTACTTTATCTCAAAATATTTACAGGTTTACTTTTTATCTACTTTTTGATTTATTTGACTCTTCCATTTAGAACAAATTGGGCGCAAATTAAATATATAGAACAAAAAATACCTGTATCAACAATTAATATTAATCAATGTATTAAATTAGATAATAATACAATTGAGGAACTTAAACAACTTAATGATGAAAATATTTTAAAACAAAATGTCATTTTAAGTTCTATGTTTTCGTGGGGATATATGTATTTGTTAGAATGCAAGCCTGTTTCATATCGATTTAATTTATATGAAAATTCTGCCTTAAACCAATTGTCAAAAATACGTGGAGATTCGACATTGGTACTTGTTGAAGAGAAAAATTCACCTCATTTTAAAGAATCGTTTATAGAGAAAGTGTATGAAAAATTTGGTGCAAAACATATCGACGTTAGACACACTAATATACATAACTTATATTTTTTACATAAATAATTTTTAATAAAATCAGATGCCTAAAGTTTCCGTTATCATCCCCAACTTCAATCATGCTCCGTATTTAAAAAGGAGAATTGAATCGGTACTGAACCAAACATTTCAGGACTTTGAAGTGATTTTATTGGACGATTGTTCGACCGATAACAGCGTGGAAATTTTAAATATATATAAGAATCATCCCAAGGTGTCGCACGTTGTTATCAACACGGAAAACTCGGGAAGCCCATTTCGGCAATGGGCAAAAGGATTTGAATTAGCCAAGGGCGACTATATTTGGATAGCGGAGAGCGATGACTGGTGTGAACTTGAATTGTTGGAAACACTTGTGCAACTATTGGAGGATGATTTGTCAGTTACTATGAGTTTTTGTCAAACGAAATTGGTGGATTCAAAAGGAAAAGTACTTTATCAAACAAAATTCAATGAAACAGAGAAGAGGTCATCCGGCGAAAAATTCGTGAGAAATTATTTATTTGGAGATACTTTGTTAGTTAATGCAGGGATGGTTGTTTTTAGAAAACCGGCACTATTAAAAATAAATAACGAATATCTTGAATATAAAGGAGCAGGAGATTGGATGTTTTGGATTGAAATTGCTTTGCAAGGCAGTATTGCGACTTCTAATAAACATTTGAATTATTGTTACAGACATAATGCTGTTCATACCAATAACTCCGAAATCACCGGACAGGATTTTACCGAAGGAAATAAAATATATAAATATGTTTTAGAACAACTAAATCCATCTGATTTTGAGATAAAAAGAGCTGTCGAACAAAGAATAGATATATTTTGTCTCCAAAAAGATAAATATGCTTCAAAAAATATTGAGAAAAGAGCTTTGAATGAACTGTTTTCATTAAGAAAAGATGTAGCCATATTGTATTATAAGCTATTGATAAAAAGAAAAATAAAATCGATTTGTCTATTTCTGAAAAATAAAACTAATAATGAGTAATTTGAAAATTTCAGTAATTATACCTGTTTATAATCGAGCTCAATTACTTCTACAAGCATTAAATTCACTTTTAAAACAAGATTTTTCAAAAGATAATTTTGAAATTATTGTTGTGGATAATAATTCAAAAGACAATACGCAAGAAGTGATGAGAAAGTTTGTTGAAGAAGTTAAGGGGACTGTAAATATTAAGTTCATTTTAGAAACACGTCAGGGTGATATATATGCACGTCATACAGGTGCATTTCATTCAGAAGGAGAGATTTTATTATTTACTGATGACGATGCTACTTTTGATACTAATTGGATTTCGGAAGTAGTAACTACTTTTGAAAAATTTCCACAGTGTGGCGCTGTTGGTACAAGGATTTCTATTTTATGGGACAATACCCCCAAAACGTGGATGAAAAATTATGAATCACTTTTAGGTAAAATTTCCTATGGTGATGAATATACTTTTAAAGAAAAAGGATTGTATGTCAATAACGGAAGTTTAGCAATTAAAAAAGAGGTGTTTTCACTTGTTAAGGGTAATAATCCCGGGCAGATTGGAGCTTATTTAATTGGTGATGCCGAAGTAGGATTATGTAGGAAATTGCACGAAAACAATATCCCAATTGCTTTTACTGATAAAACTACAATGTGGCATCATCAGTTTGTGAAGACAAATGGAACTTTCAATGATGTAATGAGAAGGGTCTCAAATAACGGGATAGCAGATGCTTATACGAAAATTTATGTATATCAACAATACTCAAGAATCCCGATTTTAAAAAACCAGATGAGAAATGTTCTTCTGATTTTAAAGTCTTTGTTGACCTTTAATAAAATAAAAACAATGAATTCGTTTTTGAAATTTCATCAGAATAAAAGTTGCTATACTTATATGAAACTTTTTTTACAAGACGAAAAACTAATTTCAATGGTGAAATCTAAAGATTGGCTTTTTGATGAAAATTACAAAGGTGGTATTGTAGTATTAGATACAAATAAAAATAATTATTATGCTTGAACAAATAAAACTCAATGAAAAAATACTTGGCATCATTATACGAGCCAATTACAACAAAGAGGGTATCGCTTTTTTTACGCCCGATGATTTTTCACAACAATTGGGATATATGAATCGCCCCGATGGCTACGTTATTCCACCACACGTGCATAATGTAGTTGAGCGCAAAGTGGACTTAACTCAAGAAGTATTGTTGGTGAAAAGCGGGAAAGTACGTGTCGATTTCTACGATGACGATAAAGTGTACATCGAAAGCCGGATTATCGGACAAGGTGATGTGATGCTGCTTGCGCATGGTGGGCACGGTTTCAAAATGCTCGAACAGTCCGAAATGATTGAAGTGAAGCAAGGTCCATTTTGTGGCGAATTGGATAAAGTGCGTTTTGAAGCGGTAAGCGATGATAAAATAAGAATAAAATAAATTATGGACAATTTCATTCCCGTTTGCGAACCAAGCTTGCTTGGTAACGAACTAAAATATGTAACCGAAGCTGTTTCCACCGGATGGATTTCATCCGCGGGTAAATATGTAACGGAGTTTGAACGGCAATTTGCAGCATACTCAGGCTGTAAATACGGTGTAGCGGTATGCAATGGCACAGTTTCATTACATTTGGCGCTTGTCGCTTTGGGAATAGGAAAAGGCGATGAAGTAATTATCCCCTCGTTTACGATGATAGCGTCGGCTTTTGCCGTATGTTACACCGGAGCAATGCCGGTATTTGTGGATGCCGACCCCGCTACCTGGAACATGGATGTCTCCAAAATTGAAGAAAAAATAACTCAGCGCACCAAAGCCATTATGCCGGTTCATATATTCGGACAAATGTGTGATATGGAGGCGATTGCAGCTATTGCTAAGGAATATAATTTATACATTTTGGAAGACGCTGCCGAAGCCCACGGAGCCGAATTTAACGGAATTAAAGCCGGAGCGTATTCCGATATCGCTTCTTTTAGCTTTTTTGCCAATAAGAATTTAACCACGGGCGAAGGCGGAATGATAACCACCAACAACGAGGACTTGTATAACAAGGCGCGTTATTTCAAAAATATGTGCTTCCCGCTGGATGGTAATCGAAATTATTTGCATCAGGATATTGGTTTCAATTACCGGATGTCCAATGTAATAGCGGCCATTGGATTGGCGCAAACCGAGAAAGCGGACGAATACAAAGCGATGAGGATGCGTAATCACTCGTTGTACGAAAAGTATTTGAAAGATGTTCCCGGAATTGTTTTTCAAAGCAAACATCCCAAAGCTGTAAGCGTAGAATGGATGAATGCGATTGTGATAATTCCCGAAAAATACGGACACACCAAAGATGAATTGATAGCGCATCTCAAGGCATCCGGAATTGATACTCGTTTACTTTTTAATGGAATGCACCGACAAAAATCATTGTTGGATTATGGCTGTAACTGCGAGGGTGAATATCCCGTCTGCGATTGGTTGTCTGAAAATGGATTGTATTTGCCTTCGGCAAGCAGTTTAACGGAAGAAGTTGTGGCAATGATTAGTAATGAAATAAAAGAATTTTGAATTATGAATTTTTATAAATTGATATTCAAAGATAGAATTAAAGCTTTGGAACTAAAGACTTATTTCTTGTTATTTCTATTGTTTTTTATACTTTACTTGCTTATTGGTGGAATGCTATCATCGGATATGCCTGCTCACGCAAAACATGCCAGACATTTGTTGAGCGGAGAGGAACAAAGTGGATTTAGAGATTTGTTTTTTTGGTTAATAAATATACTTTCGGGTTTTTCACAAAACAAGTACTTGTCTGGATTAAGTTTATGTTTTTTAATTTCTATTTCTACTATAGTTAGGTATTCAATATCATTTAATTCGATTAATGATATTATAGTCAAATCAGAATTAGATGATAAAAGGAGATTTATTATAGCATCCCTCTTTTCTTTTAGCTTACTTTTGGTTTTTAGTGTCCCTATACCCAATATCTTTGTAAATGGCTACTATTTTATGGGTGGTTTCCCAACAAATGTTTGGAATAATTCAACTACTATTTTTTTGTTTCCATTTGCAATTTTACTTTTTAACTTATCTGTAAGTCAATTAAATAATTTTTCTCATAAAAAGAACTTATTAATAATGACTTTAATAGTTGTTAACGTCTTAATTAAGCCAAATTATTTTTTTGTGTTTGTAGTAGCATATCCAATAATGCTTTTTTTGAAATATAAGTTTTCAAAAAAGTTTTGGCTGTGTAATTTGCCATTATTAGTAGGTGTTTTACTATTATTCTTGCAATTTAATAATATATTTTCTGGTAATTTTTCTTTTATTCCTGAAAGTTCAATAAGTGTTGATACAGAAAACTCTTCTGTCGCTTTTATGCCATTCTCTTTTTATTTAGAAGTTGGTGAAATTTGGGAATTACCTTTTACTTTTATTTTTGCATATTTATTTCCTATATTGTATTCTATTTTGAACTTAAGTAAGATTAAAAGTAATAAATATGTTTTATATTCATTTCTATCTGTGCTCATTTCAATCTTTATTTATTTGTCATTCACAGAGCTTGGTCCAAGAAGGCTGCATGGTAACTTTCAATGGCAAATAGTTATCTCTTCATGGATATGCTTTTATGTTTTTATCCAATTATTAATATCAGATATTATGAATAATGGTTGGAATAAGATAAATAAGATTTTGATTTCTACTTATGGGGTTCATGTTATTTCTGGTATAATCTATCTGATAAGGTATTTTGTTACAGGTATAAGTTATTGAATAATACTAATATAAATGAGAATTTTATAATTAATTAAAATGAAGAAAAGTGTAGCTATTATTACTCCCAACAACGACACCTTTACCAATCCAACAATGACTACGTTGTTTCATTTGTTGAATGAAAGAGGCGTAAACGTTTATTTGTTCGGGCCGGAGCAGCAACCGGCTTGCCCCGAAAATATCAAAAATGTGAATTGGATACCTTCGAAATTCAAGCTGTCTCTTTTTCGCAATCCCAAAAATTATGCGACACATTGGAAATCATATCGCGATGTAAAACGGATTCTCAATCAAAAGGAAATTAAGACCGTGTTGGCTGTTGACCCTCTGGGTTTGATTATAGGCGGACGCGTCAAACGATTTTTTGCAAAAGACATTCATCTCAGTTATCTCTCATTCGAAATTTTTTTCAAAGATGAATTGCGGGGATATTACCTGAAAATGAAAGAAAAGGAAATATACTATTCCAAATATATTGATACTCTTTTGATTCAGGATGAAAAACGAAAGCAGTTATTGTTTCAGGAAAATAAGTTTGATTTACCCAATGAACAGGTTGCTTTGGTGCCGGTAAGTCCGATGAAAATTGAAATAAAAGATAAGCCCGATTTACACCAAAAGTTTGGTATTGCAAATGACAAGAAATTGGTGGTTTATTCGGGGAGCGTAGGGGAGTGGTGTGGCACGAAAGCCATTATCGGGGCTTTTGACAATGGATACTGGAACAATAATTTTCATTTGATTTTTCATACGCGTAAACCCATTACGGATGAAAATGAATTTTATGACGATTTGAAACGATTGGATGATGATGTTGATATTCCATTTACACTTCACCCAAATCCTTTTGATAGTTTTGAAGCATTGTCCGTTTTCCTGTCCGTTTTCGATGTGGCGTTGGCGCTTTATTATCCCAACAATCAGAATCCGTATTACGGTATGAATATGAAAGAAATTGGTCTGTCTTCAGGTAAGTTTTCGACCTATATGATGCTGGGGATGCCTACGGTAGTAACTGAATGTGAGATATATAACTTGCTAATTGGGAAATATAATTTTGGTGCAATAATTCAATCCGATTTGGACTTGGGAATTTCATTGGAGCAATGCGCTCAAATTGAAAAAGGGGATGTCCTTCGTTTATATAATCAGGAACTCGACCCGATAATTGGATTGGATAAAATGGTTAAAAGAATAATAAAATGAAATACTTGTACGTCTTTTTTACTCTATTTTTTACCGTTTACGGACAAATCGTCCTGAAATGGCGCATTAGTAAATTGCAATGGCATCCCAAAACGGATACTTTATGGGGCGCTGTAACTGATTATTTGAAGTTTTTGTTCGACCCGTTTATTTTCTCCGGATTTTTGTCGGCTTTCATCGCTTCAGTATTTTGGATGTTGGCTATGACCAAGTTCGAAATTACGCAAGCCTATCCGTTTATGAGCCTTGCGCCAGCCATCGTGTTTTTGCTGGGTGTGTGGCTACTCAACGAAAGTTTTACCTGGGGCAAGGTGATCGGTTTAGTCCTTATTATTTTAGGAACTATCGTAACGGTTAAATTCTGAGGCTTGTATTGTCCACAGATGACACAAATTCTCACAGATAAAATTCATATTAAATTAGAATATCTTAGATATGGGAGAGTTTTTATATAAAGATGAAGCTTATAAAATAATTGGCGCGTGTTACGAGGTTCATAATTATCTCGGATCTGGATTTTTGGAAGCTGTCTATCAGGAAGCGTTAGCCATAGAGTTTAAAAGACAAAATATACCTTTTGAACAAGAAAAGAGTATTGAAATAAGATATAAAGATGTTGTATTAGACAAAAAGTATAAAGCCGACTTTGTTTGTTATGACTCGATAATCATTGAATTAAAAGCTTTATCTTCTTTAACCACCGATCACGAGTCACAACTTTTGAATTATTTAAAAGCTACAGGAATAAAAGTCGGTTATTTAATTAATTTTGGAGAAGGAAGCCTAAAATACAAACGAATGATATTGTAGTTTACAGATAAGAAAATAAATTTGTGGAAATTTGTGTAATCGGTGGATGAAGAATAAATAACTGTGCAAATCGGTGTAATCTGTGAATAAAAGAATAAAAAAAATGAGTAACTTTGCGTAACTTGTGGACAAAAAAATGAAACTATCCATTGTATCTCCTGTTTATAAAGCAGAAAAAATAGTACCGGAATTGGTCAAGCAAATCAAAGAAAGTGTATTGACTATAACAGATGACTACGAAATTATATTGGTGAACGATGCTTCTCCAGATAATTCTTGGAATGCTATTTTAAAAGAATGTAGCAAAGATAAAAGGGTAAAAGGAATAAACCTAAGCCGCAATTTCGGACAACATTACGCCATAACTGCGGGATTATCTTACGTTAAAGGAGATTGGACGGTTGTAATGGATTGCGATTTGCAAGATAGACCTGATGAAATACCCAATCTTTACAGAAAGGCTCAGGAGGAATGGGATTCGGTGTTTGCAAGAAGGATTGAGCGTCAGGATGGCTTTCTCAAACGATTGTCTTCTAAAGGTTTTCATGCCTTATATGCCTATTTAAGCGGAGTGAAGACGGACAGCAGTATTGCGAATTTTGGTATTTACAGCAAGAAAGTAATTGCAGAATACATTAAAATGCCCGAAACGGCTCGTGCTTTTGGAACCCTGATTCAATATGTTGGCTTTCCCTCTTGCGCTATTGACGTGAAGCACGCCGAACGTTACGATGGAAAAAGTACATATACATTGAGAAAATTAATACGGCTAACTATAGATGTCATTTTATCGAACAGCAACAAACCGTTGAAACTGACCGTGAAATTCGGATTTTTTATTTCTTTGTTCTCGATTCTATTAGCCATTTATAATATTCTTGCTCATTTCGCAGGTATTATAAAAGTGGAAGGTTTTACGTCCACTATTTTTTCTATTTGGTTTATTGGTGGTTTAATCCTATTTGTATTGGGAGTAGTGGGTTTGTATATCGGAAAAATATTTGACCAAGTGAAAGGGAGACAGCTGTTTATAGTTTCAGAAGAAATAAATATAATGAACAATGAAGATAATTGATGCTTTTTGGGAACAGAAAAATCTTGGACTGACAACTACGGAAATCTTGTTTGAAGCTTCGGATAATACGCTTGATTCAAAATCATTTTCGGAAGTTTGCAGTTCTGCCGATTATGTCGTGGCGAAAGTTCCGACGGGGCGTTTCGACCTGTCTAGCCAACTCTCTGAATATGGTTTTGTGTTTATAGAAAGCAGTATCAACTTCCGTTTAGATGTCAAAAACGCATTTTTAACACCATTGCAGCGACGGCTGAATGAGGCGGTTTCCTACCAAGAAATGGATTTGGAAGATATAGCCGAACTGAATCGCGAATTGGAAAAAGGATTGTTTAAAACAGATAGAATTGTATTAGACCCCTTTTTCTCCAATAGTTTAGCCGCCAACCGATATAAAAACTGGATTGCTGACGAATGCAAAAGAGAGGCAACGCTTTATAAAATCCTTTACAAGCAAAATGCGATTGGGTTTTTTACTTTCAAACAAATGCCAAATGGAACTTTTTATCCATTTCTGGCAGGATTGTACGAAAATTATTCAAAGAGCGGACTCGGATTCGAGACTTTGAGAAAACCGATTGAAGAAGTGATAAACAGAGGTGGAGGAATAATATCAACTTACGCTTCGTCTAATAATTTGCCCGTAATAAGGGCGCATGAGCAGCAAGGATTTCAAATATTTGAGATAACAAACGTATTTGTAAAACATAACACAAAAAAATAATTTTGAATGAGTAATTTAGAAAAATACGACGCAGCATTTGTGTCGGCACTGCAAATTGACAATAGTCAATTAAATGGACTTAACTACCAATCTGTCGAAGGCTGGGACTCCATAGGGCACATGACACTCGTTTCGGCGCTCGAAGAAGCTTTTGATATTATGATGGACACGGACGATATAATCGACTTTTCGTCCTACGAAAAAGGAAAAGAAATTATTCAAAAATACGATGTCGAACTCTAATTTAACAGGCAAAACGGCGCTCATTACCGGTTGTAATAGAGGTATTGGCAAGGCAATTGTAAAACTGTTTGCGCAAAACGGCGTGGCTATTTACGCTTGCGCCCGCGCAGAAACACCCGAATTTGAGTCGTTCATAGAAGAAACGGCTCGCGAGAATAATGTCGCAATTCAGCCCTTGTATTTCGACTTGTCCGATGAGCAACAAATACAACAAGCATTGAAACCCTTGTTGCTCAATAAGGTTAAAGTGGATATTTTGGTAAATAATGCGGGTATTGCTCATGGTGGTTTTTTGCAAATGACAAGTATAAGTAAGCTAAAAGAGGTGTTTGAAATTAATTTCTTTTCACAGATGTATGTTACTCAAATTATATCAAAGTTGATGATGAAATATAAATCCGGATGTATCGTGAATATGGCCTCAGTTGCCGGTATTGATGCGTTTCCGGGTTATTCGGCATACGGGTCGAGCAAAGCTGCACTTATTTATGCAACAAAAACATTGTCCAAGGAGTTGGCAAAATACAACATAAGAATAAATGCGGTAGCTCCCGGCTTAGCGGATACAAATATGGCGGTTGAGATGGAAGATAAAGCTAAACTTAATTTGATTGGAGCAAGTGCTTTGCATCGTTTAGCAAAGCCTGAAGAAATCGCTGAAGCTGTTCTTTTTTTAGTTTCGAATGAATCTTCCTTTATTACGGGACAGGTACTGCGAGTGGATGGAGGAATTTGAATATACAAATATGGAAAACGATACAAAGTATTTAATAAATTTGGCTATCAAACTACGTAATAACTGTTTGAAAATTGCATTAGACGCAGGACGGAATGGCGCGCACTTGGGAGGAGGGCTTTCGTTAGTCGAAGTGTTTGCCGTTTTGTATGGCTCAGTATTAAAATTTGACTCAGAAAATCTGTTCGATGAAAATCGTGATAGATTGATCGTTAGTAAAGGGCATTGTGTGCTGCCTTACTATTCCGTACTGAATGAATTTGGTTTTATTGCCGATGAAGAATTGCAAAAATTTGAAACGAACGGCGCCGTATTGCATGGACACGCGACGCGTGATTTAACTTATGGTGTGGAGTTTTCCGGAGGCAGTCTTGGTATGGGATTGAGTTTTGCAGTTGGAGTTGCCTTAGCCGGAAAATTAAATAAAAAAGATTATAAGGTTTATGCCATAATCGGAGATGGAGAATTGAATGAGGGCATTGTATGGGAGGCTCTTATGTCTGCTTCTCATTTCGCGTTGGATAATCTGGTGGTAATTGTCGATAACAATAAATTACAATACGACGGCGCGAGCTCAGCGATTATGAATATGGACGATTTGAGAAAGAAATTTGAAGCTTTTGGAGCTGTCGTTAAGGAGGTTGACGGGCATTCGACAAGCGAATTGGTGCAGGTTTTTCAAACTACTGTTCCAGCTAAACCTATGGTAATCATTGCTCATACAGTTAAGGGAAAAGGCGTGTCATTTATGGAAAATAAAAAGGAATGGCATCATTCTGTATTGACACAAACACAATATGAACAAGCAATGTCCGAACAACCTCAATACTTACAGTAAATGATAGAATTTAATTCACTCAATTTTAGAACGTGGTCGAAACTCGGACAAAGAGGGGCGTTTTTTGGAATAGCTATTTTTGAAGTAGCCGAAAATCACGATAATACAATGGTGCTTACAGCAGATTTGGCTTCTTTGTCAGGATTAGATCGATTTGTCAATAAGTATCCCACTAAGTTTCTTAACCTTGGTATTGCGGAACAAAATATGCTTGGTGTGGCATCTGGGCTCTCGCACGAAGGAAAAATAGTCTATGCAACAACCTATGCAACATTTATTTCTATGCGTAGTTGCGAACAGATTCGGCATTATTTGGGATACATGAAAAGTAATGTTAAAATAGTCGGCTCAGGCGCCGGATTAATAATGACTTACTCGGGAAACACGCATTATACGATTGAGGATTTCTCCATGCTTCGGGTAATTCCTAATTTGGTAATTTTATCTCCTGCCGATGCGACAGAAGCTGTGAAAATGGCTATAAAAGTAGCAAAATTTAACGGTCCTGTTTATATCCGTTTAACAGGAGGACTGAACAATCCGATGGTTTATAAACAAGATTATAATTTTGAAATTGGAAAAATTATACAATTAAGCGAGGGAAAAGATATTAGTATTTTTGCAACAGGCAGCATGGTTTTTAATGCGATGCAGGCGGCTAAAATGTTGGAAGAAAAAGGAATTTCAGTTGGAGTTGCGAATGTACATACAATAAAACCTCTTGATAACGATGCTATTTTAGAGTTAAGCAAAGGACGGAAATTGTTAGTTACGATTGAAGAACACAGCAAAATAGGCGGTTTAGGCGGCGCTATTGCTGAATGTTTAACTTCGTCTTGTAATTATCCGCCATTGTTGCGTCTTGGAATTTCAGATGAATTTAAACACTCCGGTGATTATAATTATTTGTTGGGTGAGAATGGCTTGCTACCAGAGCAAATCGCAGATAATATTGAAATACAGTATAAAAAAACAGAATAATGTTTCTGATAAAATCAAAGCAAATTGGGCAAACGGCCTTTATTACGGAACAAGGTCAAACTTATACTTATTCCGAACTCGCTGACTTTTCGTTCGGGTTGTATTCGCAAATCAACCACAGATGTTTGGTGTTTTGCCTATGTGATAACTCATTTGAGTCTGTTGCAGCTTATGTCTCTTTTTTCGAAAATAAAGTAGTGCCTCTGTTGCTCGATACCGCAATTGACTCTGAATTACTTTTGCGGTTGATTAGTATATATCACCCGGAATATATTTGGCTGCCTTGCGACAGGATTGATGAATTTCCGAACGGGGAGAGCGTGTTCCAGAAAGGTGCTTTCTCGCTGATTCGGTTTGCTTGTGATACAGCCTCTACCTTATATCCCGATATGGCTTTACTTTTGACTACTTCGGGCAGTACGGGCAGTCCCAAGTTGGTGCGATTGAGTTATGACAATGTGCTGGCAAACGCGCAATCCATTTCCGAATATTTAGGAATAACGGAGGCTGACCGACCGATTACGACTTTGCCGATGCATTATTCGTTTGGTCTTTCGATATTAAACTGTCATTTGTTAAAGGGAGCAACAGTGTTGTTGACCAATCGTTCGTTGATGGAAAAGGAGTTTTGGACATTTCTCAAAGAGCAAAAAGCCACAACCTTATCTGGCGTGCCTTATACTTACGAAATCTTGAAGCGTTTGCGGCTTTTCAGAATGGATTTGCCTTCCCTGAAAACGCTGACGCAGGCGGGCGGAAAAATGAATTTGGATTTGAATAGGGAATATGCGGAATATGCGCTCGCGGCGGGGAAACGTTTTTTTGTGATGTACGGACAGACAGAGGCCACCGCCCGGATGAGTTATTTACCTTCGGAACAGGTGCTTTCTAAATTAGGAAGTATAGGTATTGCCATTCCGGGAGGAAAGTTTCATTTGGTGGACGAGCAACGCCGTGTTATATCCGAAGCGGAAACAGTAGGAGAACTCGTTTATACAGGGGCGAATGTGTCGCTGGGTTACGCCGAGTATTTGGATGATTTGGCAAAAGAAGATGAAAATAAAGGCATACTCTACACCGGCGATTTAGCCAAGCGCGATGCGGATAGCTATTACTACATTGTAGGTCGCAAAAAACGTTTTGTAAAACTCTTTGGCAACCGAGTGAATTTGGATGAAACGGAGCGTTTGCTGAAAAATCTGCTTGCCGATTGCGCATGCGCAGGTCGCGACGATGAAATGCAGGTGTTTATTACCGACGCGAACAGGCAAAATGAAGTAAAAAAATACCTTGCCGAAAAGACGGGAATCAATCATACAGCATTCAAGATAATTGTAATAGCAGAAATACCCAAAAATTCGTCGGGTAAAACAATCTATTCAAAATTGGAGGTCTTATAGTGAAACTATCCGAAATAATAGAATTACAACCCTATTCGCTTACCAAAAGCGAGAAAGCCGAAGCGCTGAATCCTTATTTGATGGATTTGACACGCTATCATTATGCTCATTGTGAAGCATACCGGAAAATGTTAGACAGCATTTCATTTGATGTAAATAGTGAGCATGCGTATGAAAAGCTCCCTTTTCTGCCGGTTCGCTTGTTTAAAATGTTTGATTTGAAAAGTGTTCCCTCCGAAAACATTGTCAAAACGATGACTTCTTCGGGTACTTCGGGACAGGCTGTTTCAAAAATTTTTTTGGATAGGGAAACCGCCGCTAAGCAAACGAAGACATTGACAAAAATTATTTCGTCGTTTATCGGAAAACAACGTGTGCCGATGATTATAGTTGACTCGGAAAATGTAGTTAAAGACCGGAAACTGTTTTCTGCTCGCGGTGCGGGAATTTTGGGCTTTTCTATGTTCGGGTCAAAACGTATCTATGCGTTGAAAGATAAAATGGAGCTGGATATCGAAGCATTGCAAAACTTTGTAGAAGAGCATAAAGGAGAACGAATTTTTATGTTTGGCTTCACTTTTATGATATATCAACATTTTTACAAAGAGTTGGAACGTTTGGGCGTCTTTTTAGATCTCTCAAATGCGGTAATGATTCATGGAGGAGGTTGGAAGAAATTGATAAATGAATCGGTTTCTTCGGCGGTTTTCAGAGAAAAATTGGAAAACGTTTGTGGTCTCAAATCCATACACGATTATTACGGCATGGTGGAGCAAACCGGGACTATTTATATGGAATGTGAGTTTGGACATTTACACGCTCCGGTGTATTCGGATGTGATTATCCGGCGCGAACGTGATTTTTCAGTAGCGGATGTCGGCGAAAAAGGTATTATTCAAGTGCTTTCAATTTTGCCCGAAAGTTATCCCGGACATTCCTTGCTGACCGAAGACGAAGGCGTTTTGTTGGGCGAGGACGATTGTGCTTGCGGACGAAAAGGAAAGTATTTTAAAATAACCGGCAGATTGAAAAATGCCGAAATAAGAGGATGCAGCGATACTTATGCAGTTAAATTTCAATAATATCACCTATCTCTATCCCCGTAGCGCGGATATTGATGCCGTTCAGCAGATTCGGGCATTAGCGCCTTTTGATGCGGATGTTGTCGCATTTCTGAACGCGCTTTCAGCCGAATTGACAAAAAATCCCATTATGCGGCATTATCCTGATGTGGCAACCTTCGCCTTCTTTTGTCGCAAAGGAAATATTCAAAAACTGAAGGAGAAATACAGCTTTGAGGGGCTTTCTTTCGGGCGGGGACTGGTGTTTCATATCGCGCCTTCGAATGTGCCCGTCAATTTTGCCTATTCTCTTGTATGTGGGTTGTTGGCAGGTAATACGAATGTGGTGCGTGTGCCTTCTAAAAATTTTGAACAAATCGATATCATAGCTTCCGCGATTGAAAAAACAGCCCGGAATGAATCGTACAAAGATATTGTAAGCCGTATTGTGTTGCTTCGCTACGATAAAAGTAGCGAGATGACCGATTATTTTTCGTCTATTTGCGATGTACGCGTTATCTGGGGTGGCGACGAAACGATTTCCCAAATCAGAAAAAGCAAGTTGTCGGCTCGCGCCTACGATGTTACTTTTGCCGACCGTTACTCTTTCTGCGCCATTAATGCCGATGAATATATAAACGACCCAAATCCGGAAAAGACGGCGTTAGGCTTTTACAACGATACGTATCTGTTCGACCAAAACGCCTGTACTTCTCCGCAACTCATGCTGTGGAAAGGAAAAAAAGAACATATCGAAAAAGCGAAAACAATCTTTTGGAATTGCTTGCACAAGGTATTGTTGCAAAAACAATATGAAATACAGCCTGTTATTGCGGTAGATAAATTGACAACATTGTATAATCAGGCAGTTCATTCTGACAGAATCAGTCAGCAAAATGAAGGTGATAATCTGATTTGGAGAGTAGAACTTCAATCGTTGTCAGTAGATATGGAGAATTACAGATGTTCGAGCGGTTATTTTTTGGAATACGATATGGAGTCTTTGTCGGAACTCACACCGATAATCAACCGAAAATATCAAACGCTGGCTTATTACGGATTCGATAAAGAAAGTCTATCCGATTTTATGAAAGAAGAAAAACCTTTCGGTATCGACCGGATAGTGCCAATCGGAAGAACTACCGATTTTTCACTCATCTGGGATGGTTACGATTTTGTAAAAAGCTTGAGCCGGATTTGTGAAATAACTTAGAATCACAGCGCCTGCCGCTTTTACGAAGCTTGCGGATTTGAAAAAAGACAAGTAACAAATATCTATCATTTTTGGTTATGAAAAATAAATGTTTTATTTATTTCGATATTATTTTATTGACTGGTGTACTTATGGGTATTTATATGTATATCGCTTTCTATTTAGAAAGTGACATGGTTGCACATGCTATGTTTGCCCAGAAAATGTTCAACTGTGGAGAATTTCCAGGTAATTTTATTTTTTACCTTTTGGTGAAAGTTTTATCCGGTTTTAGCAAAATTCCTTTTATTTCAAAACTCGCACTTTGCTTTTTGTTATCCATTGCTTCTGCATGGCGTTATCAGCTAGCTAAAAGGCAAATAGAAAAACATATGATGTAGGTTTGTATCAGTCTGCGTTTTGGTCATTAAGTTTGATTTTTATCTTTGCAATTCCGTTTCCGCAACTATTACATTCTTTAACTTATTTTTATTTTGGATCTTTTACTCCGAATGTGTGGCATAATTCTACTATTATTTTTCTTTTTCCATTCGCAATTCTTCTTTTTAATTTGTCAATAAAGCAACTTTTGGAATACAATAGGAATAGGAATTGGTGGATACTTCTTTTGGTGTTTCTGAATATTTTTATCAAACCGAGTTATTTTTTCGTGTGGATTTGTGTGTATCCTTTATTTCTGTTTTTATCATATCATTTCAAAAAAGAATTTTGGATAGCAATTGTGCCCGCGATAATTGGAGTTTTCTTACTGGTTATCGAATATTCTATGATATATTTTATTTCGCCTCAAGTAGATGGAGTAAAGTCGGGAATTATTATTTCTCCATTTTCTATTTATTTGAGTTTTTACAACCATTTTAGGGAGTTGCCATTTACAGTTATATTTTCTCTCCTTTTTCCAGTTTTGTATGTTTTTTTGAATTGGGAAACAGCAATTAAAGATAAATCGGTAGTGTTTGCCGCACTTTCAACCTTTGTGGCTATAGTAATATATTTGGTATTTGCCGAAACCGGACCACGAGCGAATCATGGAAATTTTTATTGGCAGGTTATTCCTTGTTCTTGGTTACTTTTTTATGTAGCTTTGATTAATACACTAAAAATGCAACATGGTTACAAACGAAGTGTATTGATTGTAGTTTATTTTTTACATTTTATTGTTGGTGTTGTGTATATTATAAGATATATGGTGTTTGACAATTATATCTAACTATTATTCCCTGTAACAGATTTACTGAATATTACATGCTCTTTACAAATATGGAATCAAATTCCATATTTGTAAGAAATAATATAAAATACGTTATCTTTGCGCTATGGTAATACGTAAGTTCATACAAAAAATACAGATAATGGCGACAAAGATGCCTATTATCTCAATAACAGGACCTCGTCAGGTAGGGAAAACCACCTTTGCTAAAAGGTGTTTTCCCGATTACGCTTATGTCAACCTTGAAAATCCGGATACGCTGCAAGAGGCAATATCTGACCCACGCATGTTTTTGTCGCGCTACGATACGGGCTTGATTATCGACGAAGTGCAGTTGTACCCCGAATTGTTCTCGTATATCCAAACCATTAGCGACGAAAAGAATCAGGCAGGGCGATTTATTCTTATCGGTTCGCAAAACTTTTTGTTGTCTGCAAAAATTTCTCAAAATCTGGCTGGGAGAGTATTTATTACACATTTATTGCCATTTTCTATTTCCGAGTTGGAAGTTACGCCCTACGCGCACGCTACGTATTTGTCGTACATTTTCAATGGTTTTTATTCACGCTTGTACGACAAGCAGATCGAGCCGTCGATGTTTTATCCTTCGTATATTCAAACCTATGTGGAACGAGATGTGAGGCAGATAGTGAATGTTACAAACTTATTTGTTTTTCAGAAATTTATGCGCTTGGCGGCAGGCAGAGCGGGGCAACTGCTTAATTACAACGCGATAGCCAACGAATTGGGCGTTGATTTAAAAACAGTTAAATCGTGGTTTTCGATTCTTGAAACAAGTTTTATTGTCTTTTTTCTTCAATCGCATCACACTAATTTTTCAAAACGCTTGATAAAAACCCCGAGACTTTATTTCTATGATACCGGATTGGTTTGCAGTCTTTTGGGTATTAAATCAGTCGCGGAGTTGGAAACGCATTGGGCAAAAGGAGCGCTTATTGAAAATATGATGATTGTGGATATGATGAAGAATTATTTTAATCGAGCCGAAAATCCGCCTCTGTTTTTTTGGCGCGACAGCACCGGTGACGAAATTGACTGTCTTTTAGAAGAAAGCAAGAGAACTAAAATTATAGAAATAAAGTCGGCTACAACTATTCCTCCCGATTTTTTCAAAGAACTTAATTATTGTAAAAAATTGGAAAACAGCGCGATACCTTATTTAATCTTTGGCGGCAGCGATACGTATGAGCGCAAGGAAGCAAAAATTGTAAGTTGGAAAAATACGGGAACTTTAATGGAGCGCATTTTATGATACCCTTTAATAAACCCTACCTCACAGGTAAAGAAACCCGCTATATTGAAGAAGCTGTGCGTTCCGGTAAAATATCGGGAAACGGGATGTTTACGCAAAGATGTCAAGGGTTTTTGAAGTAAACTACTGTTTTGTTATTTGAATAAAATAAACTACATTTGCGTAAATATTATATTCTAAATAACGCAAAAGTTATATTGTAAATAACGTAAAAGCAATACTTTGCAAATGAAAGAGTACCATAATAGATTAATAGAAAGGGAAATATCCGAAACTCTTTCCGCAATGGGAGCAGTGCTTATACAAGGAACAAGAGCAGTCGGTAAATCAACGACTGCCCGCAGATTCTCCAAAAGCGCAGTGTCGATTGATGAATCTGTTGCGTTGATAGAACTCGCTAAAAACAGTCCTGAAATCATTTTGAAAGGCGATACGCCTCGATTTATCGACGAGTGGCAGTTAGCTCCTTCGTTGTGGAATGCTGTACGGCACGAAATCGACCTTCGCCGACAGACGGGCTTATTTATTTTGGCTGGTTCTGCCGCGCCGACAGCCGATATTACGCATCATACAGGTGCGGGAAGAATAGGTAGAATAACAATGCTGCCTATGTCGCTTTATGAAAGCGGCTGTTCTACGGCGCAAGTGGATATCCGGAAGTTATTTGACGAAAAAGAACCTAAAATTGCCGGATATGGAGGTTTGACAGTCGAAGAATTTATACAGAAAATAATTGTCGGCGGTTTGCCAAATTTATTCGACAAAACTGAAAAACAGGCTCAAATTTACTTGTCCAATTATTTAGATGATATTTCACGCGTGAACATCGGAAGCGAAATAAACAAAACCGACCCGATAAGAATGCGGGCTTTGTTGCGGGCAATAGCCAGAAATATCTCTACCGAAGTTTCAGTAAGTAAACTCGCCAGAGAAGCAGAAATAGACGTCGATTCGGTTTCGGCTCAAACAGCAAGAAAATACATCGACCAACTGTCTCAAATTTTTATTTTACAGGAATTACCGGCGTGGGCGACTCATATTCGTTCTGCAGTTCGGCAAAGAGTAAGCCCCAAATGGCATTTTTGCGACCCGTCGTTTGCCACGGCGGCTCTTTCGCTCACTTCCAAACAACTTTTGCAAGACCTTAACACATTGGGTTACTTTTTCGAATCGTTGGCAGTAAGGGACTTGCGTGTATATGCTCAAACTTTGGGCGGAGATGTGTATCATTACCGTGATGAAACCGGACTTGAAGTAGATGCTATTATTGAACTAAGAAACGGCAAATGGCTTGCTTGCGAAATCAAACTTGGCGGCAGTGGATATATTGCCGAAGGTATAGAGAATACAATCAAACTGCGAAATAAACTGGAAAAAGCAAAATTAGACGATATGGCGGGGCTTTGCGTTATTACAGCCGGCAAAGAAAGTTATACCGATAAAGCGTCAGGCGTTCATATTATTTCACTCGGACATTTGTTTGTATCGTAAATATTCAATTATCAATCAATCAGTATGATACCCTTTAATAAACCATACCTTACGGGCAAAGAAACCCGTTATATCGAAGAAGCCGTGCGTTCCGGTAAAATATCGGGCAATGGGATGTTTACGCAAAAATGTCAACGATTTTTTGAAGATAAATATGGCTTCAAAAAATGTCTGCTAACCACTTCATGCACCGATGCGCTCGAAATGGCGGCTATACTTTGCGATATTCATTCCGGCGATGAAGTGATTATCCCTAGTTACACCTTTGTGTCATCGGCTTTGGCTTTTGTGCGGCAGGGAGCTAAGATTGTTTTTGCCGATAGTTATGTCGATAATCCGAATATGGATGCCGACCGGATAGAAGCGCTGATAACACCCAAAACTAAAGCTATCGTACCGGTGCATTACGCGGGTATGGCTTGCGATATGGAGAAAATCATGCAATTGTCCGAAAAGTACAATCTGTTGGTAGTGGAAGATGCGGCGCAGTCAATTGACGGCTATTTTACGTATTCAAATGGAGAAAGTAAAAGCTTAGGCTCCATTGGGCATTTTGGATGTTTCTCGTTTCACGAAACAAAAAATATTATTTCGGGTGAAGGAGGTATGTTGTCAATTAATGATACGAAATTTACAGGGCGTGCCGAGATTATATGGGAAAAAGGAACCAATCGCGCGGAGTTTTTTCGTGGCGAAGTGAATAAATACGGCTGGGTAGATACTGGTTCATCGTTTTTACCTTCGGAAGTGATTGCCGCTTTTCTGTGGGCGCAAATCGAAAACTTGGACGACATACAGGGGCGACGTAAACAAATTTGGCAAAGTTATTACGACGCATTAAAACCCTTGACGGACAAAGGCTGTTTTTCGCTACCGAAGATACCGGAATACGCCTCCAACAATGCGCACATGTTTTATTTGGTTTGTAATTCGCTGGAAGAAAGAACAAAATTAATTACTCACCTCAAACAAAGCGGCATTTTGGCGGTGTTTCATTATCTGAGCCTGCACAAAAGCGAGTATTACAAAGAC
This sequence comes from uncultured Paludibacter sp., assembly GCA_964568675.1. GTDB lineage: Bacteria > Bacteroidota > Bacteroidia > Bacteroidales > Paludibacteraceae > UPXZ01. The sequence continues at coordinate 12,046 of CAZMQV010000017.1, read as the reverse complement.
AAACACGATGATAGAGAATTACCAAACAGCGATAGATTTACGGATTGTTTGGTACGCTTGCCCTTGTTTTATGAGTTGGGAGAAGATGAGGTTTCAATAATTGTTCAAATTATCAAATCATTCTTTTCGGGTGAAAATGGATATTAATCTTATTCGTTGGATTTGGATTTGGAAATTACATTAACAAACTGAATTTGAAAATCGCAAAATGTATAGTCTCAAAAAAACAATAAAATTAATTCTGAATAGAATTCGAGGAGAGCAATCTCTTTCAAAATTGAAATCTAAAGGATTAATAATCGGAAAAAATTTCAAACAAATGGGAGGCTGTATTATCGACCCTTCACATTGCTGGCACATTTCCATTGGTGATGATGTTACATTCGCTCCACGAGTGCATGTTTTAGCCCACGATGCGAGCACAAAAACTCATTTAGGTTACACCAAGGTGGCCAATGTATCTGTCGGAAATCGTGTCTTTATAGGAGCCGGCTCAATTATTTTGCCGGGAGTAACTATAGGTGATGATGTGGTAATTGGCGCCGGAAGTGTGGTAACAACAAGCATTGAATCATCAACTGTGTATGCGGGTGTTCCCGCAAAGTTAATTTGCTCTTTAAAAGAGTATTTGGATAAGGAAAAGAGCAAAATGTTTTCGGAAAATACATTTAGTGAATCCTTTACTTTAAGGAAAAATATTACAGATTTGCAGAAAGAGCAACTGGTAGGTGCTTGTAAAAATTTTAAGAAAATCTATATTGAATAAATTCGAAGATGATGAAGTTATCAATCATATCTGTAACTTTCAATAATGCTGAGGGATTGGAGAAAACCATTACCAGCATTACGGAGCAAACCATTCAGGACTTCGAGTTAATTGTTGTTGACGGAGGTTCTACCGATGAAACTAAGTCTGTTGTAAATAAATATGAAGGCATAATTGATGTTTTTGTAAGTGAAAAAGATAATGGTATCTACGACGCGATGAACAAAGGGATTGCATTTGCTCGAAGCGAATATTGCCTTTTTCTTAATGCGGGTGATTGTTTTTTTAGCAAAAATGTTCTTGAAGAAGTTTTACCTTTCCTCGATAAGAAAGATGTCGTTTATGGCGATTCATTTAAAGTGAAACCTTATTATAGAAGAAAAATAACTTATCCGGATAAACTCTCTTTATTAGATTTCTACAGGATAACTCCTCCTCTGCATCATCAAGCTTCTTTCATTAGAAAAGAATTGTTTGATGTTTATGGCAATTACGATTTGAATCTACCTGTGTTTGCTGATTGGGAATTCTTTTTTCGAGCTATCATTTTAAACAATGTAACATATTTGCATATTCCTTTGTTGGTGTGTCGTTTTGATGGAACGGGTATGAGTAATTCTATCGCTGAAATTGACCCTCGACGCAAGGAAATAAATGACTTACGTTATAAAATTCTACAATGTCAGTTCCCTGAGTATATATTATCCGATTATGAACGTTTTGATAAAATAATATCACATCAGAGTTTTTTCACCAAATTGAAGAATAAAATAGCTTATTTTTCATTCAAAAAATAAATATAAATGAAAATTACCCATCTTATTCCCGGAATTGATAGCAGTGGGGGTGCAGAACGTTTGCTTGTACAATTGGCTAACGCGATGGCTGGCGGCAACGAAGTGTCTATCCTGACATACAAAGCGATACCGGAAACCTCAACGTATATCAAAGAGTTGTCGGATAAAATAAAAGTCGTGTCAATGTGCAAAACAAAAGGTTTTGATTTAATGCTTAGCTTAAAACTATACCGTCAATTAAAAAAGATGAAACCGGAAATAGTGAACGCGCATTTGCCATCCTCTTTTTTATATCTGGTTCTATCCATATTGTTGTTAAAAAGAACTACTTTTGTATTTACGATTCATAACTTGCCCACACACGAAGAGCCTCGTAAATGGGTTGTATGTTTGAGAAAGATTCTTGTGAAGATGAAACGATTGGCGTTGGTAACATTATCCGATGTTTCAGAAACGGAGTTGAAGCGATACTATGGGATAAATAGCGCGGCGGTGATATTAAACGGAATAGCGCCACCGGCGTTATCAAAAGAGTTGGATGTTGTGAAAAATGAAATCAGTCGGTTAAAGCCAACTGTTCAAACAAAAGTATTTGTGAATGTGGGACGAATTGATTCGATAAAAAATCAGGAAATGCTGTGCGAAGTATTTTACCGGCTTTTCAGAGAAGATAAGCGTGATATTATTTTGCTTATAATAGGCGAGCCTCCGAATGGCGGTGAGGCTTATCTGGATGACTTGAAAATGCAAAATTACGAAAATGTGTTTTTCTTAGGATTAAAAAGCAATGTGGCAGACTATTTGCTGTGTTCTAACGCATTTTGTCTTTCGTCGCTCAAAGAAGGACTACCTTTGGTAGTTTTGGAGGCATTGGCTGTGGGACTCCCGGTCTTGTCAACACCTGTGGGAGGTGTGCCGGATGTAATAGAGCAAAATGTAAATGGTTTTTTAGCTAAAAATTATAATTTGGAGGAATATAAAAAACTTTTTGATAGATATTTCGAGATGAATGAATCCGATTTGGATACAATCAAAAAAAACAACAAAAAGAAGTTTGAACAACAATATACAATTAATGCTACTTGTGATAAATACTTGGCTTTATATCATTCATTAATAAAATAAAACAAAAACAGTGTTACATTATTTTCCAAAATATTTTACGAATAAGGCAATCGCGCTCTATTTCATTTCATTGATAGCTATTTCATTCGTTTTTTTTCAACGTATGTTGTCGCCGGTTTGGATGGTGATAGGGTCGGTGTCTGTAATTGGGTTCTTCTATTTTTCCAACACCCTGACTTGTAAATGGGCTAATTCCACTGAAAAACGATTTGTTAAGCGACTCTTTTGGGTAGCGCTCATACTCAGGCTTGTTTGGGTCGTTTTCAGCTATATCTTTTACACAGCGATGACAGGGCAGCCTTTTGAGTTTGATACAGCCGATGCGTTCGGGTATCATAGTCGAGCCGAATGGATTGTCGGATTAATTAAAATTCCATACCTTGCTCCTTATTTTGATTTTGTAAATGAAGGTTATTCTGATGCCGGATATCCCACCTATTTATCAGTTGTGTATTTGCTTACCGGCAATTCCATCCTGATAGCCCGTCTGCTCAAAGCGCTTTGGGGCGCTTGGACGGTGGTGCTTCTCTATCGCCTCGCGCAACGCAATTTTGGAGAAGAAACAGGGCGAATGACCGCTATCCTCGCCATGCTGATGCCCAACCTGATTTTTTACTGCGGGCTTCACCTGAAAGAAGTGGAAATGGTATTCCTTACGGTTGCTTTCGTTGAGCGTGTCGATTTTCTGCTTCGAAGCAGAAATTATAATTTCCTGAACATTTTTGTCCCGTTACTGCTTGCCGTGTTGCTTTTTACTTTCAGAACAGTGCTTGGCGCAGCTGCTTTATTTTCATTTTTTACAGCCTTGTTGCTCTCCACTTCGCAAATGCTTGGCTGGGGAAAACGGGTGGTTATCGGTGTTTGGGTTGTAGTCGCAATTGGTTATTTCATGGGTGGGCAGATAGCTACGGAAGTGGAGGAAGTGTGGCAGGCGCGTACAGAAAATCAGGATACATCTTTGGAATTTCGAGCCAAACGTGAAGGTGGCAACGCATTGGCGACATTTGCGTCAAAATCAGTTTTTGCCCCGTTAATTTTTAATATCCCGATTCCTACAATGGTGAATGTGGATGGTCAAGAAAATCAGCAACTTATTCATGGTGGTAATTATGTAAAAGAAATATTAGTATTCTTCTTGTTTTTTGCATTCGTAGTCCTGATTAGAGATAAGAAATGGAAAGAGCATGTGTTGTCGCTAAGTTTTTTACTGGGATATCTGCTTATTCTCGCTCTAAGTGCTTTTGCGCAGTCGGAGCGCTTTCACCAACCTGCGTTGCCTTTTATCCTGATGTTTGCGGCGTTTGGAATCAGCGAGACAACCAATAAACAGAAAAAGTACTTCAACTGGTATATGCCGATTCTTTTCTTAATGTTTGTTGCATGGCAATGGTTCAAACTGAAAGGAAGAGGAATGGTGTAAGAGAGTTAAATACTAAAAACTAAAAGTTATAAGAAGATAACGGATATGGGTGATTCGGTTTTGAAGACAAAGAGTTATAGTTTTGCGATTCGAATAGTGAGGTTATCCGAGTTTCTTAGGAATGATAAAAAAGAGTTTACGCTTAGTAAACAGGTGTTGAGAAGTGGTACGTCTATTGGAGCATCTATTCGAGAAGCTGAGTTTGCTCAAAGCGATTTAGACTTTATTCATAAATTCAGTATTTCATTAAAAGAAGCAAATGAAACAATGTATTGGTTAGAACTATTAAAAGATACCGAATTTATAGAAGAAAAGCTTTATATTAGCCTAAACAAAGATTGTCAAGAGTTGGTAAGCATGTTGGTATCAACAATTAATACTTTGAAAAGCAAACTAAAAACTAAAAGATAAAAGCTAACTTTTAGTTTTTAGTTGTAAACTTTTAACTTGTAAGCGGTTTATGAAAGTATTAGTAGTATATAGTAATAATTCCAATCGCATGGCGCCGTTTATAGCGGAGCAGATGGATTCTTTGCGTCGTTTGGGCGTAACTATCGAAACATTTGGAGTGGTTGGGAAAGGGATTAAGGGCTATTTAAGTAATCGTAAGTTGTTGTTGCAGCAGATTAAAAGTTTTCAACCGGATGTCGTGCATGCTCATTATGGATTATCGGGTCTCTTAGCTAACTTACAGCGTCGAATACCAGTCGTTACTACCTATCATGGAAGTGATATCAATAATCACAAGGTGCTTCGGTTTTCGAAAATTACAATGCGACTTTCGAAGTATAATATCTTCGTGTCGGAGAAAAACCGAAAAATTGCGAATACCGAAAAGAAATGTTTGGTAATACCATGCGGTGTGGATACGATGCTATTTCATCCAATGGATAAAGCTGAATGTCGTAAAAGCTTGAATTTGAATGAGCGGAGTAAATACATCCTCTTTGCCGGTTCGTTTGATAATCGGGTGAAAAACCCGGACTTAGCTCAAAAATCCGTCGGACTTCTTGGTAACGAGGTTGAACTTTTGGAACTAAAAGGATATAATCGCCTGCAAGTAGCTCAGTTGATGAATGCGGTGGACGCGTGTCTTATGACGAGTCATACTGAAGGCTCACCACAATTTATCAAAGAAGCGATGGCGTGTAACTGCCCGATTGTAAGCGTGGATGTGGGCGATGTGAAAGAAGTTATTGCCGAAACAAAAAACTGTTTTATCACGACCCCGCAGGCAGATGAAATTGCAACGAAATTAAAAATAGTGTTGAAATGTGATGACCGTGCTGATGGAAGCGAGCGAATTGCACAATTAAATCTCAGTTTGGAGGTTGTCGCGTTGAAATTAATGATACTTTATGGGAAACTAATAAAATAATATGAGAAAACTATATTTGATATTATATTACGGTTTCGCCCGTTATTTGCCAAAATCAACAACTCCGGTTTTTGGTAAATCATCACTTGCCATACGTAGATTCCTTTGTCGTAAAATATTTTTTAAGTGTGGCGCTAAGTTAAATGTAGAACAGGGCGCTTATTTTGGAAATGGAAAGGATATACAGGTGGGTGATAATGTCGGTTTTGGTAAAAACTTCAAAATGCTTAATCGCGTTCTCATTGCCGATGGAGAATTAATGATGGGCGAAGATATCCTGTTTTTAGGTGGTACACACCAACACGATAATATCGAAATACCGATGGGAAAGCAAGGCGGAGGAGAAAAAAGTCCACTTCATGTCGGCTATGATGTGTGGATTGGGGCGCGTGTAATCGTACTTCCGGGGTGTAAAAGTATCGGTAGAGGTGTTATTATTGGAGCCGGTGCCGTTGTTACAAAAGATATTCCGGATTATGCGGTGGTGGGTGGCAATCCGGCAAGAGTGATAAGGTTTAGGGGTAAAAAAATAGCGTTATTTCTGAAAATTTAAAGTGTAAAGAATAAACAATCAGATGGAAATACGGAAAGGAAAAGAAATTGTATCATTGGGCGTATTTTAGCAATGAGAGAATCAGGCAGAACCGATAGTAAAATTAATAATTAAAGAAAAGTGAAGAATCTGAAACCACAACTAAATACGAATTTTGTCGGCGATATAAGGCAAATCATCGTAATGGCAAAAGAAAGCGCTGTGCGTAGCGTTGATTTTTCACGGGTACTGATGTATTGGAAACTTGGAGAAAGAATTGTTGTAGAAGAACAGGGTGGAAAGGAACGCGCCGAATACGGCGCCTATCTCTTACAAAATCTCGCTAAAGAGATAGAACCTGAATTTGGTAACGGCTTTTCGGTGCGTCAATTAGAACGTGCAAGGCAATTTTATTTGATCTTTCCAATTCCGTCCGCACTGCGGACGGAATTCAATTGGTCTCAATATAAATTACTAATACACATTGATGACCCCGACAAACGCGAGTATTACGAACAGGAAGCGTTGCACAACTGCTGGAATGGACGCGAAATGGAACGACAAATTCATTCGGGCTTGTACGAGCGGTTGCTGTTGAGTAACGACAAAGATTCAGTGCTGGCGCTTGCCCGAAGAAAACCCGACAATAGGTATTTTACTTTGTGCTGAAAAAAATAACACAATGGTGAAATTTTCATTACCCGAGGACAACAAAAGTATTTTGGCTGCAAAATATCAACTATATTTGCCAACAGAACAGCAACTTATTTCGGAAATTAAAAAATTACGTTTTATGTAATCGAATTAAAAAAGTGTTTTAACGGTTAGCAAAGGATGAATAGCATAACAATATAAAAAAAATCCTGATTACGCGGTGGTGGGAGGCAATCCGGCAAGAATGATTAAATTTAGAAATAAAAATACAGTAGAATCCTAAAAGAATGATTCAAATACTTAAAGATAAAGAGATAGATAAGGGTGAATGGGAGGGTTTACTAAACCAATCGCCTTATGCCTCTTTTTTTCAATCGAAAGAGGCGTATGACTTGTATAATTCGCTTGATTTTATGGAAGGTTTTGTTCTTGCAGTTAAAGAAAATGATAAATTGACAGGTTTGATTTGTGGATATATTATTGCCGATGGCGGAAAAATAAAACAATTTTTTAGCCGAAGAGCAATTATACCGGGGGGAGCAATGCTACATATAGAAATAAGTAAAGATGCTTTATCTTTATTACTCAGTGATTTAAAAGAATATTTGTCAAAGAAAGCTATCTATATTGAATTTAGAAATTATAAAGATTATGCTCCATATAAAGACGTATTTGTTGAAAATGGTTTTGAATATCAACCTCATTTAAACTTTCATGTTGCAACAGACGATGTTGATAGTGCTTTGATGAGATTGAATTCCACCAAGAGACGTGATGTTAGAGTTTCATTGAAAAATGGAGCCGAAATAGTTGAGCTCTATACATCTGCTGAAATAAATGAGTATTTTCAGGTGCTTTCTGAAATGTATAAAACACGTGTAAAAACTCCGCTATTTCCATTTGAGTTTTTTTATAAAATCGTAACAAATGGTGTTGCTAAACTGTTTGGTATAAAATATAATAATGAAATTATTGGCGGAAGCCTTACAGTTGAGCTACCCAATAAGATACTTTACGAATGGTTTGTATGTGGCGAGGACAGAAAGTACAAAAATATTTATCCATCAACATTGGCAACGTGGGCAGCAATTGAGTATGCCGCAAAAAATGGGTTTAAGTATTTTGATATGATGGGTGCCGGTAAACCCGATGCAAGCTATGGAGTTAGAGATTTTAAATCAAAATTTGGAGGTGAAATGATGGAACATGGAAGGTTTATTTTGATTCTAAAACATAACCTTTACAAGCTTGGAAAACAATTTATCAAATTTAAAAAACAAATTAAATGAATATTTTAATTGATATAGCACACCCTGCTCATGTTCATCTGTTACGCAATACTTATTTTGAATTGATTCAAAATAAGCATAAAGTCTGGGTAACTGTAAAAAATATACCTTCTGCAATTCAATTGTTAAACAATTATCATATTCCTTTTATTTATATTGGAGGTAAAAAGGACTCTTTGTTAGGAAAAGCATTATTACAGTTCTCTTATAATTTGAAGTTATGGAAGATTGTTTTTACGAATAAAATAGAAGTCGGCTTTTGCTCTTCAATGACTGTTGCTCATATTTCACGATTTACTAAAATGACTTCAATTATTTTGGATGATGATGACGATGAAGTTGAGCCTCTTTTTGTTAAATATGCCCACCCTTTTGCAAATACTATTTTAAGTCCAGAAAATACGATTAGAAAATCAGCAAATACTGTCTTTTACAAAGCTTATCATGAATTGGCTTACTTACATCCTAATAGGTTTAACGCCGATAAGAAAGTTTTGTCCGAAATTGGATTGAAAGAAGGTGAGCCGTATTTTATCTTACGGTTCAATGCCTTTAAAGCGCATCACGATGTTGGGGTGGAGGGGCTATCCATTGAAAATAAACGTAGGTTAATACAATTATTAGAGCAAAAGGGTAAAGTATTTATTACTTCTGAAAAAAATATTGATGATGAATTTAAATGGTATCAATTAATTGTATCACCTGAAAAAATTCATTCATTACTTTATTATGCTACAATGTTTGTAGGCGATAGTCAAACGATGACCTCTGAGGCTGCTGTTCTTGGTACACCTGCTATTCGGTGTAATACATTTGTTGGAAGGATTACATATCTAAATGAGGAAGAAAGTAAATATGGACTTACTTATGGTTTTCTGCCAAATAATAGTGAGGCTATGTTCAGTAAAATTGAAGAGCTACTCTCTCTATCATATATAAAAAAAGAGTGGTTTGCACGCCGTAAGAAAATGCTTTCCGAAAAAATTGATGTTACTGCTTTTTATGTTTGGTTTATCGAAAACTACCCCGAAAGCAAACGAATAATGAAAGAAACGCCGGAGTATCAGTATCGGTTTAAGTGAAAAGTGAAAAGTGATAAGTGGTAAGTGATGAGTGATGAGTGATAAGTGATAAGTGATAAGTGATATGTGATGAGTGATAAATTAATGATAATATCCGTGTTGTATGATAAAAGTTTTAATTTTGCTATTAGAATAGTGAATTTGTACAACTATTATCTGTTTCAATACACTAATCAAAAATCTGTGATTATTTGTCAATATACTGATTGATAATGGGCTGTTGACCATTTTTTTAACAGACAGAGATCCGGCACTTTTGGAAAACATCACAGCCATAGAATTGAAAAAACGTTACGGCGAAGATTTGTATTTCTACAATAAAAATATTGAGGTCGATTTTTATCAACCCGAAGCAAAAATGGCGGTTCAAGTTTGCTATTCGTTGAATGCGGATTTTGATACACGCAAACGAGAAATTGGTGCTTTATTGCAAATTGCGAAACGTTTTGAAATTGAAAAGCTTTTGATAATTACCAAAGATGAAGAAGAAACAATTATCGAAGATAGTATTGAAATTCAGGTAGTTCCCATTTGGAAATGGCTTTTGAGTAGCCCTACTTGACTTCCACGAAAATTACCCTGAAAGCACGCGAATAATGAAAGAAACCCCGGAGTATCAGTATCGGTTTAAATAGTTAAGAACTAAGTACTAAGAACTACTTTCTAACTTTACGAACTTTCTAACTTAATATCTCTCTTTATTGCAACAGCCATTACTGTAATGACTGTTGCGTTAAATGAAAATATGTTGTATATTTGCAGTCTAATTTTTAATTATACTAATTTTACGGCATGGAAAAGTTTTATAATAGAGAAGAAGAAATAGAATATTTAGAAAAAATAGAGGATAGATCTAAACAGATGGCTCAAATGACCGTGATGGTTGGAAGAAGGCGTATAGGTAAAACTACTCTGTTGAAAAAAGCTTTTGCTGAAAAAAGGAGTTTATATCTATTTGTTGAAAGAAAAAATGAAGCTCTCTTATGCGAAGAATTTGTAAGTGAGATAGAAAATCAATTGCAAATTAATGTATTTGGCCAGCTAAATACCTTTAAAGATGTATTCGGCTTTTTGATGAATTTGTCACAACATGAAAACTTCACTTTAATTATTGATGAGTTTCAAGAGTTCAAAAATATCAATCCAGGTATATTTAGTGAAATGCAGAACTTATGGGACAGCATGAAAGAAAATAGTAAGATAAATTTGATTTTATGTGGTTCTATTTATTCAATGATGACAAATATATTTGAAAATAACAAAGAGCCCTTGTTTGGTAGAGCTACCGCAAAAATTAACTTAAAAGCTTTTGATGTAAAGACTATTAAAACGATACTTTATGATAATAATAAAGATTGCTCTAATGACGATTTATTAGCTTTTTATATTTTCACTGGCGGAGTAGCTAAATATATCGAGATGTTGATTAATTCCAGAGCTTTTACCCTTGATGACATTGTTGATGAAGTTTTCTCAAAGTATTCTCTATTTTTAGAAGAAGGAAAAAATGTATTAATAGATGAGTTCGGTAAAGATTATGGAAATTATTTTTCTATTTTGTCTCTGATCGCTTCTTCAAAAACATCACGTTCTGAAATTGAATCTATTTTAAATAGTAGTGTTGGTGGATATTTAGATAAGTTGGAGTATGACTTCAACTTGATATCGAAAGTTAGACCTATACTATCAAAACCGGGTAGTAGAAATCTTAAATATAGAATTGATGATAATTTTTTGAATTTCTGGTTTAGATTTGTTTATAAAAATAGTAGTGCAGTTAAATCAGAGCAGTTTAATTATTTGAAGGATATTTTTAGAAGGGATTATAACGTATTTAGTGGAATTATGTTAGAGCGTTATTTTATTGATAAACTTGCCAAAGAAATGAATATTTCGGAAATTGGTTCTTATTGGGAAGCAGGAAATCAAAATGAAATTGATATTATAGCACTTAATAAATATGATAAAACTGCCTTAATTGCAGAAGTGAAAAGAAATAAGTCTAAGATTGATATTGAAAAACTAAAAGTTAAATCTTCAAAACTAATTACTAATCTGAAAGATTATTCAATAGAGTATAAAGCTCTATCTATGGATGATATGTAGAATTAACTCTAACTTTCCAACTTTTATCGATCCACAATTCAATATTCAACAATGAAACAAATGATAAAACTAATTCTCGTTGCGGCCGCGCGTCCTAACTTTATGAAAATAGCTCCATTGATGCACGCCTTGGAAGGAAGTAAAAATATAAAACCGATATTGGTACATACCGGTCAGTATTACGAAGTGAAAATGTCGGGACAGTTTTTTTGATGAACTGAACATTCCCGTGTCGGATATAAATCTGGAAGTAGGGTCAGCAAGCCACGCCGTGCAAAAAATGCTTGACGATAAAATTGATGTTACAGATTTTTATACCTGGTTCATCGAAAATTACCCTGAAAGCAAGCGAATAATGAAAGAAAACCCGGAGTATCAGAATAGGTTTAAGTTTTAAGTGATAAGTGATAAGTGATTAATGATAGGTGATAAAGTAATGAAAACATCCGTGTTATATGATAAGAGTTTTAATTTTGCTATTAGAATAGTGAATTTGTACAAATATTTATTAGAAGTGAAAAATGAAAAGATTATATCTAAACAATTATTAAGAAGTGGAACTGCCATTGGAGCTTTGATTAGCGAAGGTAGATATGCGGAAAGTAAATTGGATTTTGTACATAAATATGCGATTGCTCAAAAAGAGTGTAGCGAGATGGATTATTGGATCACTGTATTATGCAAAACGGATTATTTGTCCGAAAATGAATTTATTAGTTTAGTTGCCGATAATACAGAATTAATGAAATTGATAACATCCAGCATTATAACAGCAAAAAAATCAATTGAAGAAAATAATAAAAAGAAATAAGGCTAATTAATTACGTATTAATCACTAATTCGTTAATCACTAATCGTTATTATGATAAAACTAATTCTCGTTGCGGGCGCGCGTCC
>CAZMQV010000016.1:0-50476 GCA_964568675.1 uncultured Paludibacter sp. | reverse complement strand
TTTATATTTCAACATAACACTCAGCGTGTTACTCCGACAAATTCAAGGGTGGTAAGCACCGGGAAATGGTCGGAAGGCATACGTGCCTGAGAACTTTGCAATGATACTTCCTTTGGAAAATTATTTGATCTGATAAGGGAGTCCTGCTTAATATCACTCCTGTAAGTATCAGTAAGCACCCCGTACCTCAACGCTTTGAATTGCTTTGAGACAAAGATATGATCGATACGTTTGTCGGTAGTCAGGTTCGGATCAAAATTATTGAAAGTTCCGTTAAGCGCATATTTCATGCCGGCGGTATCGTACACATCCTTCATGATACCTGATGAATTAAGCAGCAAATAGGCTTCATTAAACTGATCCACATTAAAATCGCCCATCAGGATCACGGGATCCTTTCCACACATCGATTTTATGCGTTCCAGCACAAGTTTGGCACTCTCCGATCTGGCCACAACGCCGATATGATCCATGTGAAGATTAAAAAGCCAGAAGCTCTTTCCGCCATCATTCATTTTAAATTTGCCCCAGCTACAGATACGGGGCAACGCTGCATCCCATCCTTTATTCGGGCGATCGGTAATTTGCGACATCCAGAAATGACCGGCATCCAGCAATTTAAATTTGTTTTTATTATAGAAGATCGGAGAATATTCGCCTTTATCCTTGCCATCATCGCGACCAACTCCAACATAACCATATTCGGGCATGGCATTCAGCATATCGTCCAGTTGATTTTTCTTTACTTCCTGACTTCCGAATATATCAAATTCGTGAAACTGAATTAACTTGCAGATCACCGGACATCTTTGTTTCCATCCGTTGCCGTTAGCAACATCTCCCTGATTATCGTTGCGGATATTATAGGTGGCAACATTGATTTTCTGAGCGTTAATTACCAGCAAATTACAGAACACGAAGATAAGTAGTAATAAAATTTTGTGTTTCATATGCGTATATCAATTTAATTTTACACAAAAATAGTCATTTTTATTGTGTAAAAATATGTGTTACCGCAAATCGGAGTTTTTCATCAATGAAAACATTAAAAAGAAAATTCCATAAATATATTTACTATCTTTGCAGACGAAATTCAATTAGCGGATTGAATTTCGACAATAGTTTCAGAAGGGGCTGTTTGGTTTTGACAGCAGGCAGAAAGGATATGTAAGCATGTCGAGCTATGAGAAAACAGCTCGTTAATCCAGGGTCTCAAAATTTTAACTGGCGAAGAAAATTTTGCTCTTGCTGCTTAATCGAAGTATAGTAGATTAAAGCTTTATTCCGGCGCCAGGCGCTGGAACGAGACATCTCCCAAAAGCCGTGGCTTCGAGGCGAATGATATGGAGGTGCAGACAAATCGAAGATAGTTGCGAACGGCTTCGCGTTTGCAATGAAAACTTAGAAGATAAGGTGTGAGTTGGTGGCTTCGGTCTGGCTCCGCACGAATAAATCAGGCGAAGATAAACATGTAGAAAGCATATTGTTTCCTTGTTTGGACGAGGGTTCGACTCCCTCCAGCTCCACAAAATGAATATCAAAAACTAACAAAAGCCTGTAAAATCAATGATTTACAGGCTTTTGTGTTTTTGCAAGTTCACAAAATATTCAAATTCTATCAATCTGTAGGTGCTGAATTCGGTGGACTTGAAAAATGGAAGCATTATCTCCACCGAATTTGAACAAAAAATGTTTATAATCAAGATGTTCAAAATTTGAACATCTTGATAGGGAATTTAAAAGTAAGTATTTTTGAACACTTTTAAAGGTTACCACAATGAACACAAAACTATCCGTTCTCTTCTTCGTTAAGAGGACAAAAACAAACGTCGATGGACTTTTGCCCATCTTTATTCGCGTTACAGTCAATGGATCACGAATTGAATTCAGCACAAAACGCTTTACTACATCAGAAAAATGGTCTATCGAAGGCAATCGAATGAAAGGCACCAGTGCAGAATCTAAAGCAACAAATTCCTATCTGGATACATTAAAGGCAAAAGTTTATGACTATCAGCAGCAACTTATCCGGGAAGATGAAGAAGTCAATGTTGAAAATATGCGAAATAAGATACTCGGAGTTGAGAAGCGAAGTCACACGCTAATTAGCATTTTCCGACAACATAATGAGGAAGTAAAAGCTCTGGTTGGTCGGGAGTTTGCAACCGCAACATACACCCGATACGAAACCTCCATTAAACACACAATAGCTTTTTTGAAATGGAAATACAAAGTATCAGATATCGATATTCGCAAAATCGATCACGAGTTCGTCACGAGTTACGAATTTTATTTAAAAAGCGTACACAAGTGCAATCAGAATACAACGGCCAAATACATTAAGAATTTCGGTAAGATAATTCGTATCTGTTTAGCTAATGGTTGGATTGATCGCGACCCATTTATAAACTATAAATGCAGGATTGTAGAAGTAGAGAGGGCATTTCTTTCTCAGGATGAAATTGAAACAATGTTCAATAAAAAGTTGGCAACAGACAGACTCAATCAGGTCAAAGACATATTTCTCTTCAGCTGTTTTACAGGTCTCGCCTATGTAGATGTAAAGAAACTATCTCGTAAAAATATAGGTTTTGGCGTAGATGGTGAACGTTGGATTTTTATCAACCGCACCAAGACAGATACTCGTTCTAATATCCCATTATTGCCTATTGCGTCCGCTATATTGGAAAAATATGAAGATCACCCGCAAGTAGTCAACCAGGATAAACTTTTGCCAATTCTCAGCAATCAAAAAATGAACTCGTACCTGAAAGAAATCGCCGATGTTTGTGGAATCAACAAAGAACTGACATTCCACATCGCCAGGCATACCTTCGCCACTACTGTCACACTTTCCAACGGTGTTCCGATCGAAAGTGTTTCCAAGATGTTGGGGCATAAAAACCTCAAAACAACTCAGCATTATGCTAAGATTTTGGATTTAAAAGTCAGCATTGATATGCGAATACTAAAAGATAAATTCAGTAAAATAGGTACCCTTAAAACAAATCAGGCAGCCGGTTAATACATATCTTTTCCTTTTTACTTCGACCAGTCATCTTTATGGCTGGTCGATTTTTTTGACTTTTTTTCTGCAATGTTATTATAATCTAAATAATTTAATAAATCGTGCATAAAGATACATAAAAGCCTTTTATGTAAACTTTTATCATGTAAAAAACAATAATTAGCAAACAAATATATAATTTTGTAGCCATGTATTATAAAACCTAAATTTTAACAACATTCATATTCTATAAGATTAGCTTGGCAGTTGTAAGCCTTAATATAGATCCTGATTTTTTATTCAAGAATCAACCTGAATTAGAAAATGTAAAATTTCAGTTTTATGCAAAACATGAGTATATTTATTGAAAATCTCAATAAACAATTAGAGTTAGATTTATCATGTATTAGTCAGAAAAATAGTGTTGTTTACAAGTATCAACAAAGAACAGCATGTTACTATGAGATTATTTTACAGTTAAAATCCTTTGTTTTGAATTACTCCTTTAGTGATCTCAATGAAGAAATTCATTTCTTCAAAGAAATCAAGCCCCGTTTTATGAGTGAATTTCTATACAATAAAATGGTTTTTCAAATTTTGATCAGCAAACCCATTGGTAATTATGATGTGTTATTGAATTATTATGAGAATTACCTAAAACAAATAACATGGTTTTTCAATACCCATCAGGAGTTTTATCAATACTATCGTTTGAATTCAACCTACAACGATGCAATTTTCTTTGTAAGGCAAAAAGACGAACTTTTTTTCTTAACAGATGCCAGTGTCAATAATTTTGAACCGGCATTTTCTTCCAGCCATGATTTTCTTGTTGCTCGAATCATGTCGAACGATAAACTTGAAGAATTTCTAAAAGCTGAAATTGCTGCAATTTCAGCTAAAAATGAAATTCCACATGTGGATATTTCTCAAAATCTGAATTTAGAATGGACCGACAGTAAATCAGATCTTATAGAACTTATTTATGCTTTAATAGCCAAGGGGAGCATCAATAAAGGTAATTGCGATATTCGTCAATTAGCTCACTTTTTCGAACTAACATTCAATGTAAAGCTCCAGGACATATACAGAACATTTCAGGATATAAAAATAAGAAGTGTTCAAACAAAGTTCATTGATAGCCTCAAAGCCTCTTTCTTAAAGAAAATTGATGAAGATTTTCAATAATTGAAAAAAATATAGTCCACATGTGGAACACCTTGTGAATAAAATCAAATAAAACACACCAATTTTGCCATATCTAAAAGCTAAACAAAGAAAAGTCTTTTGTCTTGGATCTTTGTTCTAAAATCTAATAAAATGGCAAAATTCAATCCCGCACTCCTTAAAGTGCTTTCTCACGAAGGTGGTTATGTCAATGACCCCGATGATTTGGGTGGTGAAACCTACAAAGGCATTGCCCGAAAATCTCACCCAGCCTGGCCGGGTTGGCATATTATCGACCAATCTAAAAAAGATAAATCTTTTCCGGTCACTTTAGTTGATGATCTCAACCTGCAACAATTAGTTGAGCAATTCTATTTCGAAAGCTTTTGGGAACCTCTCAGGGCCGATCAAATACAAAATCAAACCTCTGCGGAGTCGTTTTTTGATTTTGCTGTGAATGCCGGTCTTAATACCTCTGTACGACTAGTACAATCCATTGTTGGAACTAACATTGATGGAATAATCGGAGAGAAAACACTCAGTAAAATCAATACTATGGATTTTGGCCATTTTCAGGCAGCTCTTACAGTTGCCAAATTGAAATACTACATGAGCATTATCCGCAGGCGCCCAACAAGTAAAAAATTTCTACTTGGCTGGATCTCCCGTTCACTCTCATTCAACGATTAATAGAATTGTAAATCTTAAATTTTCAAATCTTAAACCCGTCAATTTATCGGGAGAGGGTTGTGGTCATTTCATTATGAATTATGCATTATTAATTATTCATTATTAATTAAATTCTCATGTCTGCTCAAATCATTACCACCGATGATCTCCGGGAGTTTAAAATTGAACTTCTGGACGAAATCCGGGCCATCGTGTCCGAACAGAAAACAGCCATTTCAAAGAAATGGTTGAAATCTAACGAAGTACGTAATTTGCTAAATATATCACCTGGCACTTTACAAACGCTACGAATAAATGGAACACTTCCATACACAAAAATTGGAGGTACAAACTATTACAACTTCACCGACATCGAAAAACTTCTTTCAAAAAACAAATCCTAAGCCCCCTTTAGGGGGGTTGGGGGCTGTCTTTGTTCTTTAATCTTTGCTCTAAAATCTAATATCATGAACTACATTCTTCAACTCAGTGGGTTCTTTCAAAAGGTGGCAGTCGATAATCGACTTAATCCAACCCACGTTTGCTTATATATGGCCATCTTTCAGTTTTGGAACGCCGGTCGTTTCCAAAATCCTGTATCTGTATCCAGGCAGGAATTGATGCGAATAAGTAAAATAAGTGCAAAAGCTACATATCATAAATGCATTAAGGACTTACATAATTTCGGATACATTCAGTACTTTCCGTCCTTCAACCCCTTTACTGGTAGTCTTGTTTACCTGTTCGATTTTCAGTCAGGTACTAGACCAATTAATGAACCTGACCAGACTAAAATCGAAACAAGCATTGAACAGGTACTTCCCTATATTAATAATACAAACATAATAAACAAAAATATTGAAAACGATAGTACTAGTTCAAAAAATGATATTGTGTTGAAAGTTTCAAAAAACAAAGTAAAACTTGTTGAGCTTAATGGCGAATCAAAGCTCCAAAAGGCAAAGGAAAGAATACCCGATTCGGGGTCGCTTTTTAGCCCTCCGGAAAGTGTTGCGGTACAAACCTACTTTCTCGATCTTAAAAGCACTGAAATTGAAGCAGAGAAGTTCTACAACTATTTTCAAAGCAATGGGTGGAAAGTGGGAGGCAAAGCCCCCATGAAAGACTGGCAGGCAGCGGCCCGAAACTGGGTACTCAATGCCCCGGCATTTGCCAAACCACTTAAGAATTTGACAACTGAGCAACCAACCCCCGGTCAACTTAATACAGCCGGCACAAAGAATTACTCTGAACCATTATAATGTACAGACTGGGCATGCCACGTCTCCATTAAATGAACCCCTTTAAAAATTAGTCATGTACAAGTATAAAAATTATACAGGTAAAATAAATGAACCGCTTTAAAAAATAGTCTAGCTAAAAAATAGTCATGTACAAGTATAAAAATTATACAGGTCAATAATTATACAGGTTTTCTTTTTTGTCCTCATTGTCCCCAATGTCAACCAAAACCACACCCTTCAGTCTTTGTTCTTTAATCTTTATTCTTTGCTCTATAATCTAAAAAATAATGAACGACAACCTCTCAATTATCCAATCAAAAGGAAAAGAAATGTTCGGTGAACATTTTCAAATCATTCCCGAAGATTATGAGCTTGTTCAAAAGCTGATCACCTGGTTTATGCAGGATGAACAGCAAGCACAAAAGTTCGGAATCAACCTACAAAAAGGTATTTTATTATCCGGTCCTATCGGTTGCGGTAAAACAAGCTTAATGGCCATAATGCGAATGATGGTGAAACCGCAACGACGATTTGGAATCAAATCTTGCCGCGAAATCACTTTCGATTTTATCAAAGACGGGTACGAGGTCATACAACGACACAGCACTCATGCTTACTCCAACACTACGAACCAATCAATTCCCTACACCACATGCTTTGATGACCTGGGTGCTGAAAGCACCTTCAGATACTATGGCAATCAATGCAATGTCATGGGCGAAATTCTCTTATCCCGGTACGATCACTATATCAATAACCACATGATCACCCACGCCACCACTAACCTCTCTGCCTCCGAGCTTGAAAGCTGCTACGGCAACCGGGTAAGATCCAGAATGAGAGAGATGTTCAATCTCATTGCTTTCAATTCAAATTCCCATGACAAGCGGAAATAACAATTGTCCTCTCAGTCCCCAACGTCAACAAACACTGTACTATTGCCCCTTATCAACAAAATAGATTTAATCGAATACTAAAATCAAATACAATGAAAGCCCCCCTTTCCCCATACCAGAAACGCAAACACCGTCAACAACTCGATGAAAAATACCTCGAAAAACAACTTGTTTTTCTCGCTCAACACAAAACCGAAATACTTTTCGATATTCGACAATATCGAAAAAAAAATTTCAACTCCTCCCGTAATCACTTTGTCCACAGTCGTACTGTGATCAAACTTCTTCACTCCAACAAACGAACAGTTCGTTTGCTCGCTTCCTACAAGTACATTTCGAGCTTCGCTCTCTATTCAAACTTTCTTTTCAATCTTTTAGAGGTACGTGATTTTATCAAATCCCTCTCCCTTGGAAAGGGTACCCATAAACAGGGAGAGGTCAGTACTGCCAAAGACAAACGAAAACAGAAAAAGTACATTTGCAATCCTTGACAAATTTCGTAGTGGTTTGCAAATGTAGTTTCAATAAAAACTCATTGTCCTCAATGTCCCCAAAGTCATCGATTAAATACAACAGAATTGGCAATAAACACCATTTATTGCCAATTCTGAGATACTTTAGAGCTCAGAAATCAATAAAAATGTCAAGTATTTTGCGCCGTTTACTTGACATTTAAACACACATTGTCCTCAATCAGAAAATTATAACATTAACAATTTCAGCACTCTATGCAGTCAAAGAAAATAATTTATAAAAAATGTCCTGTTTTTTACGCAATAAACGGGACAAATAGTTTATATTTGCAAAAACAATATTTCATGAAAATATCTGATATCGTTGCAAATACAATAGATAGGCTGCCGACTGACTACATTTTCACCTATACTGATTTCAATATAGATGTGAATAGCAAGGACGCAGTGGTGAAAGCCTTAAACAGAATGGTAGCCGCAGGTAAAATAACAAAGCTCTCAAAAGGGAAATTTTACAAACCTCGTCAGTCGCGGTTTGGAGCTTTACAGCCCTCTGCATATCAGATTGCAAAAGACTTATTGGATCAGGACGGCGAAATAATCGGATACATTACCGGGTACAACGCTTACAACGAAATGGGATTGACAACCCAGATACCGGCTACGCTCCAAATTGGTACCAACAAATACCGGAGAGCTATTAAAAGAGGGCTGTATAAAATCTCATTCATTGTTCAGCCCAATAAAATTACAAAAACAAATATCGAGCTGCTTCGCATTCTCGATGCCATTCGTTTTATCCGGGAAATTCCCGCAACTACACCGGATGAAGCTTGCAAGCGCTTGATGATTATTCTATCGCAACTTCCGGCCGATAAAGTAAAAACATTGGCTACGCTGGTATTAAAATACAACCCTGCCGTACAGGCACTTTGTGGAGCGATGCTCGAAAGTATCGGAGCAGATAAATCATTGACAGATAAAATAGCAACCTCCCTGAATCCGGTGACTGAATACAACATGCCGGTAACAGAATCAATATTGCCAAACAAGAAAAAATGGAGGATCAAATAATGTTGCACAACGACCCGAAACTCTTTAAAGACACTGTGCTCGCCACTGCCGAATACTTCCATATATCTCCCGCCTATATCGAGAAAGATTACTGGATCACCAACACGCTACGTCGGTTATCTCAGAATCCCAGTGCCGGCAAAGTGGTGTTCAAAGGTGGAACATCATTGTCCAAAGCTTACAATCTGGTCGATCGCTTTTCCGAGGACATTGATATCGCTGTCATTGATGCAAACTCATTCAACGGAAATCAGTTGAAGACATTGATAAAAAAAGTGGCAAAAGAAATGACCCCCGATTTGGAAGAAATTCAAGTGGAAGGTGTCACCAGCAAAGGCTCCCGGTTTTACAAGGCGGTATATGCTTATCCCGATATGCTGAAACAGAAAACCAAAACGGCTATCAGTTCCGGAAATCTATTGGTAGAAGTAACCTCTTTTGCCAACCCATATCCCTACGAAGCCAAAACGATCACTTCGTTTATTGAAATATTCCTGAATAAAACCGGAAACCACGATCTGATTACGGAACACTACTTGCAACCCTTTGAAGTCAACGTATTGGACAAGCGACGCACAATGATCGAAAAACTCGTTTCATTAATCCGTTTCTCTTTTTCCGAAAATCCGACCGTGGCCATAGCTTCCAAAATTCGTCATTTCTACGACCTGTATTTTTTGGCAAACGACCCGGAATGTGCTGACTACCTCAGTTCACCCGATTTCAAAAAAGACTTCAACGAGCTATACGCGCACGATCAGGAAATGTTTGCCGAACCCGCAAGCTGGGTGGGCAAAGCAGCGAATCAATCACCATTTATGATTGATTTCCCTACTCTTTGGACTAAGCTAAAGGATACTTATAATTCAGAGCTTTCTCAATTAGCATTTTCAAAGATACCAGATGAAAGTAAGATAGCTAATGTTTTTTCTGAGATCATTCAAAAAATAAATCAGCATTGATTTATTTGAACATGGTAATAATAAATAAAATTGATATGTCAGAAACTGCAAACCAAACTCCGGAACAACTCGCACGTGACCGTATTGATGCAAAATTGCGTCAAGCAGGGTGGGCCATACAAGAAAAACATAAGATTGACTTTAGTGTAGCTTCTGGAATTGCAATAAAAGAATATCTAACTGAGGTTGGGCCTGCTGATTATGTCCTGTTTGTTGACAGAAAACCAGTTGGAGTGATTGAGGCTAAAAAAGAAGATGAGGGACAAAATATTACGGTTGTTGAAGAGCAATCCGGAGACTATGCAACAAGCAAACTGAAACACATAAACAATGAGCCCCTCCCCTATATTTACGAATCAACGGGTGTTGTAACGCGGTTTACAAATGCAAACGATCCAAAGCCAAGATCTAAAAATGTATTTTCATTTCACCGTCCTGAAACAATAAAGTTTCAGCTAAAGAATAAGAAAACATTACGAAGTAGATTGTTTGGATTCCCTATTTTAGAAAAAAGGAATCTGCGTGAATGTCAATTCAAAGCTATTAATAATCTTGAACTTTCATTTAAAGCCAATAAACCAAAGTCTTTAATTCAAATGGCTACTGGTGCAGGTAAAACGTTTACAGCAATTTCCTCTATATACAGGTTGCTTGAATATGCGGATGCAAAGAGAATTCTCTTTCTGGTTGACACAAAGAACCTTGGAGAACAAGCTGAACAGGAATTTATGGCTTTTACTCCTCCAAATGAAAATAGGACATTTACAGAGCTTTATACAGTACAACGCCTGACTTCCTCTTATGTGAATCCCGATGCACATGTATGCATAAGCACTATTCAACGCTTATATTCTATTTTAAAAGGAGAAGAACTCGACGAAAAGTCAGAAGAAGAAAACCCAAATGAAAGATCCTGGCAATCAAAGGAACCTCTCCCGGTAGTATATAATGAGAAAATTCCAATTGAGTTTTTTGACTTCATTGTGATTGACGAATGTCACCGTTCAATCTATAATCTTTGGAGGCAGGTGTTAGAGTATTTTGATGCTTTTCTTATTGGTTTAACCGCAACACCTGACAAGCGTACATTCGGTTTTTTCAATGAGAATATTGTAAGTGAATATACACACGAAGAAGCAGTTGCAGAAGGCGTTAATGTAACTTACGATACTTACCTCATTGAAACTCGTATCACTAAAAACGGGGCTGTTATTGAAGCCAATGAGTTTGTTGATAAACGGGAAAAACTAAGCCGTCGAAAACGCTGGGAACAATTGGATGAAGATATTTCATACGCTGCCAATCAGTTAGATAAAGATATTGTAAATCCAAGCCAGATACGTAATGTGATCAAAGCGTTCAAAAAGAAACTACCGGAGATATTTCCCGGAAGAACTGAAGTGCCAAAAACACTTATCTTCGCGAAAACGGATAGTCATGCCGATGATATTATAAACATGGTGCGTGAAGAGTTTGGAGAAGGCAACCGTTTTTGCAAAAAGATAACTTACCAGGCAGAAGAAAATCCGAAAACCGTATTATCGTCTTTTCGCAACGATTACTATCCACGCATAGCTGTAACAGTCGATATGATTGCGACCGGCACAGACGTGAAGCCCCTGGAGTGTCTGATTTTTATGCGGGATGTAAAATCGAAAGGATATTTCGAGCAAATGAAAGGGCGTGGTACACGTACAATCAAACTGGAAGATTTAAAAAAAGTAACTCCTTCTGCAATTGCTACTAAAGATCATTTTGTGATTGTAGATGCGGTAGGTGTTACAAAAACCAATAAAACCGACAGCAGACCACTGGAGAGAAAAAGAGCGGTTCCTTTGAAAGATTTGATGCATGCTGCCATGATGGGTACAGTGGACGAAGATTTGTTTGTTTCATTGGCCGGAAGATTAGGACGCATTGAAAAGCAGATTACTGCAGAGCAAAAAAATAAGTTTCAGGAATTAGCAAAAGGAAAATCAATCAATCAGATGGTAAAAGATCTTCTGAATGCCTTTGACCCGGATAAGATTAATAACTTTGCAGCTTCAAAAAATCTGTATCCTACGCCTTCACAGCTTTCTGAAGCAAAGGAAGAATTAGCACAAATGGCAACAATAACTATTTCTGGAGAATTAATTGAGTATGTGGATACCGTACGCAAAGCTCTGGAACAAATTATTGATGTAGTGAATATTGATGAGTTGGAATTTGCAGGCTGGGATACACATGCTCAGGAGAAAGCCCTGGAGCTGGTTGAAAGTTTCAAAGAATACATTGACGCGAACAAAGATGAGATCGTGGCTTTAAGTTGGTTTTATTCCCAACCTTATCAGCGGAAAGAGCTAACCTATAAAATGGTAAAAGAATTACTTGAAAAACTGAAAGCAGATAAACCAACGCTGGCACCTCTACGAATTTGGCAAGCCTACGAGCATATTGATAACTTACAAAGCAGCCAACCGCTAAATGAAATGATAGCTCTGGTAAGCTTAATCCGCCGGGTGATGGGTTTGGACGACAAGCTCACCCCATATAACAAAGCAGTGGATAAACGCTTTCAGGAGTGGGTATTTAAAAAACAAGCCGGTACACTAAAATATACCGAAGAACAAATGACATGGCTGCGTATGATTAAAGATCATATTGCCACTTCATTTTATTTAGATAAAGATGATTTGGACTACAGTCCGTTTGATTCAAAGGGAGGCTTAATGAGAATATGGCAACTCTTTGGAAATAACTTGGATGAAATTATTAATGAACTTAATACAGAATTAGCAGCATAATGGGTTTTAAAATTGAATATCAAGATAGTTGGTTAACACCGGAGTTGGATGAAATCTTAATGTACATTATCGGGGGCGATTGGGGAAAAGAACCAACTTTTAATGATGAAGATTATCAGGATGTTTTATGTATTAGAGGTTCTGAAATTAGAAATTGGCAAAGAAACAAAGGAAATACAGCATCACTAAGAAAAATTGCAAAATCAAGTCTAATAAACAGGCAACTTATCGAGGGGGATATATTACTTGAAATATCTGGAGGTGGACCTGACCAACCTGTTGGTAGAACTGTTTTAGTAGATAAACAGTCTCTTTTATTTCAACCTACGATACCAAAGGTTTGTACAAATTTTATGAGACTTATGCGCTTTCCAAAATCACTGGATAGCAAGTTTATAAATTACTATTTTGATTTTTTCTATGCTTCCGGGGAAATTGTAAATTATCAGGGCGGGAGTAATAACTTGAGAAATCTAAAATTTGCAGAGTTCTCAAAAATAAGAATTCCTCTACCACCCTTTAAAGAACAACAACGCATTGTCTCCAAAATTGAGGAATTATTCAGTGACTTAGATAATGGCATTGACAATCTTAAATTAGCTCAAACCCAACTAAAAGTGTACCGACAAGCTTTATTGAAATCTGCATTTGAAGGCAAACTTACCGAGCAATGGCGCAAAGAAAATAATCCTGAACCTGCAGAAAAATTGCTTGAACGCATAAAAGAAGAACGAAAAAAACGCTATGAGCAGGAAGTAAAAGATTGGAAAGAGGCAGTGAAGGTTTGGGAGAAGAATGGAAAGAAAGAACAGAAGCCACTAAGACCAAAGCAAAATAGAGTTATTGGCAAAATAATTGAATCCGAAATTGCTCAGTTACCTAAAATACCAATTGGATGGAAGTACACTAAACTTGGTAACTTAGGCAGCCTTGAAAGAGGAAAGTCAAAGCACCGCCCCAGAAATGATAGTCGATTATTTGGTGGAGATTATCCATTTATTCAGACTGGGGAAGTTCGAAATTCAAACATAGTTATAAGAGAATTTGAAAAAACCTATAGTGAATTTGGGTTACAACAAAGTAAATTATGGAAGAAAGGTACATTATGCATTACAATTGCTGCAAATATAGCTGAAACAGCTTTTCTTGGTTTTGATGCTTGTTTCCCTGATAGTGTGGTCGGATATTTGCCTGAAAATAATACTTCAGACAAATATATTTTTCATTTTATTGAGTTCTCTAAAAAGCGTATCGAAGAATTTGCACCTGCGACTGCTCAAAAGAATATTAATCTTAACATATTAGATAACATATATACTCCAATATGTAGTATAAATGAGCAACTTCAAATAGTGAACCATTTGGATTCTATATTCTCAATTGTTGATAATTTAGAATCAACAATAATACAGAGTTTTAAACATTCTGAATACCTTCGTCAATCTATTCTCAAAAAAGCCTTTGAAGGGAAATTAGTAGAACAAGATCCTAGAGATGAACCAGCTTCGGAATTACTAAAACGCATACAAGCTGAAAAGAAAAAATACTTAGAAAATCAAAAGAAAACAAAGAAAACAAGACCAATAAAAAGTAAGAAGATGAGTAAAGAACTAAGCATTGAACAAGTACTTCTGTCTTCCGACAAGCCAATGCTTGCAAAAGACGTATGGCAGCAAAGCAAACATAAAGACAGTATCGAAGATTTTTATGCAGAGCTTAAGAAGATTCAGAACAATATCAAGGAAGTAAAAAAAGGAACAGAATCATTATTATCACTCGCAAAATGAGAATAGATAAAGTACATATTAAGTCACGTTTCAAAAACCTCGAAGATTTTCATATCAACATAGATGAAAATGCCTGGGAAACGGTTTTGCTTGGACTCAATGCCACTGGAAAGTCTAACTTTTTAGAAGCACTCGTTATTATTTTCAGGGATTTGGATTTAATCTATGTGCATAATCGGAAGATAAAACAGTTGTTTGACTTTTATATTAAGTATGAATGTAGAGGTAATAACGTTGAAGTTTCATTCGAAAAAGATAAATACAGTTTTAAGGTAAATGATAAGTCCGAAACTTCTTTAGTAACCAAAAACATTCAGCATTATTTGCCTAAGCATGTTTTTATTTACTATTCCGGGATTAGCGATCGTTTAGCTGATTTATATATGCCTCACCTAAAGCTGTATTACGAAGAGATTACTAAAAAGGATGCAGAACGAAGTAAATTTAACACAATTAGAAGAATATTTCTGGCACAAAACATACATGCAAGCTTCGCCCTGATCGCATTTTATATGTTCAAAGACCAGGAAGTAGAAACATTGAAATTCTTAAGGGAAGAATTGAAAATTGTTGATTTTGGGTCGGCTTTATTTATGCTTAAAGAACCTGAATGGGCAAAATCAAGAAAAGACAAAAAAGCTTTGCTCTGGGGTTCAAAAGGATTAGTAAGAAAATTTCTTGAGGAATTACTCATGTTCTCATACGCGCCAATTCATTATCGAGCAAGAGTTGATGTCTCCTATAAAAAAACTGAAACGCAAGATCGATTGTATCTTTATTTAAGAGATAAAGAAACGTTTTCTGATTTGGTTGAATTTAAATATAAAGATAAAATAGAACTCTTTAATGCGCTTGAAAGTATTCATATTTCTGATATGCTTCACGATGTAAAAATAAAAGTACAAAAAGAGGGAGTAAATGGTGAATTGGCCATGTCTGAACTCAGTGAAGGCGAAAAGCAATTATTATCAATTTTAGGCTTATTAAAGTTTACAAAAGATGAAGAATCGTTAATTTTATTAGATGAACCAGACACTCATTTAAATCCAATGTGGAAATGGAAATTTCTTGACTACCTGGATAGAGTTGTAAAACGAAAAGAAAATACGCAAATAATATTTTGTTCTCATGATCCATTGGTGATTGGTAACATGGTCAAATCTCAAGTTCAGTTATTCAAGTTTGATAGTCAAACAAAAAGAACTAAGGTCGAAAGGCCTAAATCAGATCCAAAGGGGCTTGGTGTTGCCGGAATCTTGACTAGTGATTTATTTGAACTACCAACAACATTGGATTTAGAAACACAAGGGTTACTAAATGAACGTAATGATTTATTGTTTTTAGAAAGTGAGCAACAATTGAGTGAAGAATCGGAAGCTAGATTAAAAGAACTTTATGAAATCCTTAATAATTCTGGCTTTGCTCAGGTTTTTAAAGACCCCTTATATTCTGAGTTTGTGATAGCATATAAAAAATATCTCAATGAACAAAAAGACAAAATTTCGTCTGATTCCAACAGCATGAAAAGTAAAGCCCTGGAAATTGTTCAAAAAATGATGAAGAGCAGATTATGATATATATTGACAGAACAACTTTTCAGCCTTCAAGAGAATGGCTTGAAACTTCTGCAGCTTTACTTGATGAATTGATTCTCAATAGAAATAATAAAGAAAAGAGAGATGCTATTATAGATAGAAAATCAAGTCAAAAGCATTGGTCTTCATTGAAAAATGAGCTCAAAAAACTCTCATATGGCAAATGTTGGTATTCAGAAGCGAGAGACATATATTCATATTATCATGTAGATCATTTCCGACCCAAGAAAAGAGCAATCGATGATATAACGGGAACAAGGGTAGAAAGGGATGGCTATTGGTGGTTTGCTTTTAATTATAAAAATTACAGACTGTCAGGAGGAGTAGGTAACACTTTAAAGGCGGATTATTTTGCAGTCAAATCTAATTGTGCTACATGCCCCGAAGACGATTGTGAAGATGAACAAATATATTTTTTGGATCCCACTAGGAAGAATGACCCAAAAAAATTGACTATAAATGAAGATGGAGAAATCAAACCTTCAAATTCAGTTGAAACACATTGGGATCATTTACGTGCAAAATATACAATTAGAAAACTTGATTTAAACTTTCCGGATTTATTAGCAGCAAGACATTTAAAATGGAATATATGTAATCGAATTGTCAATGAAATTGATATTCTCGATGCTGAATATCAAGCTTCTCCTTCAGCAAGAAGAGAAGAAAGACTTGATAATAAATTAGATGAAGTAAGAAGACTTATAGCTCCATGTGCTGAGTTATCTGCTACAGCTAGAGCTTGCTTAAGAGCTTCAAGAAGAGATTGGGCGTTGGCAATTTTGGAAGAATCTATAGACATAACAACTGTTTGTGCTGATTTTGAACTACCTGTAGAGATTGAAATAGAAGAATAGCTATAATATTATGAAATTAGAAATAATAAAACAAGTTCATATATCGGCCGCGGCAAAACAAATTGATGAACAAGGAATCCCCAAAGATTCTGTGTGGAGTCAATATTACGTAGTGGTAGATGGGAAAGAATATCCTTTCAAACATTTGGTGCGCACTGCATACATATTAGCTACGGGAGAAACACCTGATTTTCAATCGAACGAATCATACAGGGGCTATATTGAAAACACGCTTGATTTTAAAATTAAATATTATAAAGGCGGATATAACTTCTTTACGAAAGAAGAATTAGATTTTTATAGTTCAATTGTAAAAAATGACTATAGAACATCAAACCCGGAGCAGCAATATTACAATCAAAAACTATATCCAATCATTGCCAAAACAAAATATTGGGCAGAACAGATAATGCTTGATGGTTTTAAATTAAAACAAGACGGGAATTGGCTTACTGGCTACACATCTAAAATAAAACCCTATTTCTGGCCAAGAATCTACAAAGGAGAGGATAAGGATATTTTTTTCAATGTAGAAGTAAATGGTGAAGATGAGTTTATTGGTTATAAATTGGATGGATATTTTGAAACAACAAAAGCACTTCCGGAATATAAAATTGAGTTATTACAAGATTATAAAAAGCTAATTAATTGGGAGTGGCCAAGAATCCCTTTTGATAAAATTATTGAGTATGATTGGGAACGGTTAATTCAAGAAAGCAAAGAATACGTAAAGCGTAATCTACCTCATCACGACCATTTAAAATCTATTCTATCTAAAGAGAGTAAAATCTGTCGCATTAGCTGGAATACAAATAAGTGGGTTAAACCATCTGGTAAATTAGGTAAATCTAATAGCTTAAGCTTTGAAAAAGAAAATGGCTTTGGACACGAAGAATGGCTATTCGATGGAGATAAAGTAATAGATAATTATAAATACGGATTTCTTGAACCAATAAATAAGTATTATTCTAAGTATGAAGGTAATTCATATGATATTACTTTATATACTAGGGATAGTGTGGATAAAATAAATTATTGGGTTGCAAACATTAAAGAGGTAGAGGTAATTTCTAAAGAAGAAGCCGAAAAGGTTTTAGCTTATTATAAAAAAGAAGGTTGGTATGATTCCATGAAAAGTGATCTTTATAACCTAAATCTGGATTCAAAGAAGTTAGATGAATGGGTAAAAGAGGGTGCTTATAAGTTGTTTAATATAAAGTTTAAATCATCTCTAATTAATGAATTACCACTTGACCTTATACCAATTTCCAATTCAGAAGTTATTTCAACATATCATTATACATTACTAGATAGTACTAGTAACTTTGAAAATAAACCTCAGCAAAATGAAAACAAGGGTTTTGATTTTGCTGAATCTGGAACTACCGGTGGAGATTTAGCAAAATCTAGTAGTAGAAGCTATAAAGGTCACGATATTGAGTTAGACTTAAAACATAATGAAATTCAGGAAAAATTTCAAAAGTATCTTCAAAATCTATACGGGAAAGAGATTGTAAAGCGTGAATGTAGAGCTTATGGTTCTTCAAGGATTGACTTAGTTCGGAAAACAGAAACTGGTTATATCTTTTATGAAATAAAGACTTATAACAATTTACGTACGTCAATTAGAGAAGGTATTGGTCAATTGCTTGAATACTGCTTTTATCCCAATGATGAGAATGCAGAGGAAATTGTTTTAGTATCTCATATAGCACCCAATGAAGAAATTAAAGCATATTTCAATCTCGTCAAAAAGAATATAAACATTCCTCTAAGATATTTACACTTTGATGTAAAACAAGAGAAAATAATCTCAGAAATATAAATAAATGACAACAAGTAATTTAGTGGCCAAGATTTGGTCTTTTTGTGATACACTGCGTGATGATGGAGTAAGTTATTCAGACTATCTGGAGCAACTTACTTTCTTGCTATTCCTGAAAATGGCTGATGAGTATGAAAAAGGACCGCAAAAGCGTAAATCCGGAATACCTGAAAAATATAACTGGGAAAGTATATCAGAGAAAAGTGGTTCTAAGCTTGAATCTCATTATGTAGAACTCCTGAAAGAGTTAGGCAAAGAAGCAGGGATGCTTGGGCAAATCTTCACAAAAGCACAAAATAAAATTCAAGATCCTGCCAAACTCGACCGTTTGGTAAAAATGATTGGTAAAGAAACCTGGGTAAGCATGGAAGCCGATGTAAAAGGCGATATGTACGAAGGACTTTTAGAAAAAAACGCTCAGGATACAAAGAGTGGTGCGGGTCAATACTTTACACCACGTGATTTGATAAAAGCTATTGTGGAATGCGTACGTCCAGAACCGAAGAAAACAATTGCAGACCCTGCTTGTGGAACGGGAGGATTCTTTTTGGCTGCTTATGATTATCTGACAGACAAAGCAAACTATAAGCTTGATAAGGAAGAAACACGCTTTTTGAAAGAAGAAACTTTTCGCGGTTGGGAAATCGTGGCTTCTACGGCCAGAATGTGTTTAATGAATCTGTTTCTACACAACATTGGAGATATAAATTCAGAACCACCGGTAAAACGGGAAGATGCATTGTTATCAAAACCCAATGAACTATTTGACTACATATTGGCAAATCCTCCTTTCGGTAAAAAAAGTAGTATCACAATAACAAATGCCGAAGGGAAAGAAGAAAAGGAAGATCTAACTTATAATCGAAATGATTTTTGGGTAACTACAACTAATAAGCAGCTCAATTTTTTACAACATATTGTTTCAATGCTCAAAACTACAGGAAAAGCGGCTGTAGTACTACCAGATAATGTGTTGTTCGAAGGTGGTGTTGGTGAAACGGTACGTAAAAAATTAATGGAGAAAGTAGATCTGCATACGATTCTAAGACTGCCAACAGGGATTTTCTACGCAAATGGAGTAAAAGCAAATGTATTGTTCTTTGATGCTAAGCCAGCGTCAAAAGATGTAATGACAAAAGAAGTCTGGATTTATGACTATAGGACTAATATTAGTCACACATTAAAGAAAAGTCCATTAAAACACGAAAATCTGAAAGACTTTATTCAATGCTATAATCCTCAAAATAGAAACGAACGTAAAGAAACCTGGTCTGAAGAAAATCCTGAGGGACGTTGGAAGAAGTTTTCATACGAAGAGATTGTTGCAAGGGACAAAACCAGTTTAGATATTTTTTGGTTGCGGGACGATAATATGCTTGATTTGGAAAACCTCCCTGAACCGGATGTTTTAGCTCAGGAAATCATTGAGAACATTCAAGCTGCATTAGATAGTTTCAAAGAGGTTGCTCTGAAATTAGAAGAGTAATATATTGTTTAGTTCACCTTTCTAATAGTTTTCATACATAAAAATGAATTTATGCCAAAGGAGTTACATATGATGATTGGCGGTACAGGTACTGGCAAATCAACTAAGGCTAATGAATTAAGCCAAAATACCGGGTATAGTATTTTCAGCGCTGACGAAATTGAGTATTCGTATACTGAACAAGAGGAACAAATAGATATTGATGATTTGATATCAAATGAACTCAATAAACAGTTATCTTTAGGAGAATCTTTTATCCTTGATGGCAAATGTTTAACTGCTTCTGAAAGAACAAATATGATAAACGAAGCAACAAAACATGGCTATACTGTTTACGGCCATAATTTTGGTGCAGGCACCGAAGAATCAAGAAAAAGAAGACTTGATAATCTTCGTGATATGCATCCAATACACTGGAAACAAGTTTTTGATTTTGATTCCAATTACTATGAATCACCTACATTAGATGAAGGGTTTACATATATTACAAATTATTAAATTGATATGTTGGGAATTTACATTTGGGAAGATGAAGATTTAGAACCAGAACAGGTTATTCTTCGAAATAAATACAAGCAAGCTGAGATAGATGGTAGTCTTGACCCGTTATGTCCCGTTTGGGCTACTAATAAAGAAACTATTTTAGATATTGGCTATTCGCCATACTACGGTAGATATACTTATTGTGAGGTGAAAACTCATGATTTGTTTCAAATTTCAGATATGAATGGTTTAGAATTGCCTTTGTTCAATGGTGATTGGCCTAGTGAATCAAGATATATTACGACTCTTGAGAAATGGTCTAATAAATTTCCGGTTGATCCTCCAACAATAAGTCAAATCGCGAATGGGAAGATTCGTTTTGTTGATGGTCGACATAGAATGATGCTTGCTCATGTATTGAAAGCAGAAAAAATGATTGTCTCTGTTCCAAACAGACTAATGCCGGCATTGTCTGAACTAATAAAAATCAAAGTGTTGAATATTGAATAAGCACTTGCCTGTTTTAAAGGTAGTTTAGTGGATATCTCGAAATTGCAGAGGTAGTATGCTCGGTTGGTAACTTAAGACTTTTGTTGTCTTCATAGTCCACAATGTCCCCCTTTGTCGCAGTTTGCAATCAGTGCTGATACATAATTAAAAATACCAATAATTTATTTAGCTATATCTTCTATGATAGTACCAACAATGACAGTTCATGAAATTCACAAAGAGATTTTAGAGGATATTAGAAGCATAGACAATAAACTCGATGGATTTAAAAGAGATTTCAGGAAAATAGTATTGAGAAAAAGTCAATATCCTATTAGTAAGAGTTATGAGTACATTACTAAGGAAAGGAATAATTTATTAGTCATTGGTTATACTGCCTTAAAAAGACGTGATTGTGACAACCCAATTATTCATTTTTATGGAATTTATACTCGCCCTGAAGGCAAATATGCAGCTGCTCCTACATTGGATATGAATATGTGCACTATTTATCCACCACATTTTTTTAAAAGATACAGAGAACGTATCGTACATGATGATACAATTTCCAACGATGATTTAATCAGATTATACTTTAGAAACGATTGGGGATTTGTAGGTGCAAAAGTTAATCAGGAACAGAAAAGTGTGTATAATAATTTTGAAGAGCTGGATAAAAACGAAAAAATAGATATCGTATGTGTAAATTCCCAGGGATTTTGTTTTGGTGAGCAACAAGGAAATATCAACATTATTAAGACCATTATTTCTGAAGAAATGTTATTCGATGATCAGAAATATATTTTTCAAGAGCTAAAAAGTGCTTTCAATGAAATGAATAAAGAAAGGTATGGAAAAGCTACCGTTGCGAAGAACCAACAGTCTTAAGTTTGCGAAAAATATTATCCGAATCTTTCATAATCATGCATTTTCAATTCATTCTCCTGCCCACGCAGGTATAAACCGAACAGGTAAAATATTTGGTACGAAGTAGTGGGGCAATAGTGGGGCAAGTTGGGCAATGGTCGGGCAATGGTCGGGCAAAATGGGCAATAATTGTGCATTTTGTGCAATGACAAGTGAATGCTAAAGTCAGATATGTCGGATATACAATTTATGAATTTCCCCAGAATTCCCCAATCCTCATAAGTGAGGATAATGGGGATTAAGAGGAAAAAGGGGATACTCAAACTCATAGCTAAATTTAGCCATCTAATTGGAAGTAATATATAAAAATAATAAACATACAAATAAATGTAAGTAAATGAAAAAAACAAGCCCTTTATCAATATCGTTGATTAATCTAAAAACCTTGTTGATATTTATTGTATTAACTCTAACTACATCTGGTTGTGTAAAGAAGAGCAATGAAAAAATTCTTCAAAACACTGACACACTCTTAAATGAAAGACCCGATTTAGCCCTGCGACTTTTAGATTCAATCGGTTTGGACAATAATTTCTCTCACGACGAAAAAATGCACTTTGTTTGGAACAAAGCAAAAAGTCTTCAAGTGTTAGGAGAATCGCTTGCAGAAGAATCTTTACTGCCTGAAGCTGTGGATTTTTACAGGAGAAATGGAGATACAACCAGATTAGTAGATAGTTACCTCCTTATGGCAACATATTTTCATTGGAAAAACAGAAGTGACAAAGTCATATCTACTCTTGATAGCGGTTATATAAAGGCCGAATTGTGGAAAGATACAACAAAGATGATAAACTTTCTTAACGCTAAAGCTGAATATTTCAATAATAAAAGAGACTACAATAATACGGTTGCTACTATTAAGGAAATATTAAAACTTTCAGATAAAAATAACTCAACCCAATATTCACACCTTTTGTATACCTTGGGACTTTACTTGTCTCTATCTGGAAATAATTCATACGATGAGTATTATAAGAGGAGCATTGATATGGTGCTTAAATCAGGCGATTCAGCTACTGCCTGCGAGTATATGAGAAATTATTCGGGAAGTCTTTCCGGTGACCACAAATATATAGAAAGTAATGCTTTATTGTACAAAATAAAAAAAATAGATCCAGAAATAGGTAGCTTGTCGGCTATACAAATGAGTATGGCAGAGAACTATCTTAATTTGCACAAGCTAGATTCGGCGCGTATTTGTCTCAACAATGCCTCAGAAAGTGAGAAAAAACTTCAGGGGGAAGGTTATACAGACTTTGCACGAAAAGGTTCTTTAGAAATGCTGAAATATATAATTGACTATAAAACTGGGAAAATGGTGTCAGTGGCACCTTTTAGCAGATATCTTGATTCAATTACAAATGATATATTGATGCGTAATAAGTTATATATAAAACAATTGGAAGACAAGCAGCAATTGCAGACGATAAACTATCGATTGCACATAGAACGAAACAGATTATGGTGGTACTTAGTTAGCTTAATTTTAGCAATAATATTGACTGCTTTTGGCATTTATATCTATATACGCAATCGCTACGTTCGTTTAGGTGAAGTTGAAGAACGTAAATACACTCTAACCCGCCTTGTTGAAGAAGCCGCCAGTACCTCAATAGAGGAGGTATCACAAGTTTCAAATAACGCATTTTTCAAACAAATATTAATGAAGCAGCTTGGGATAATAAAACTTATGGCAAGTACTCCCACCAATCAAAATCAGGCGATGTTGAAACGTATTGCTGCCATAAGCGAGGGGAAGATTTCAGAGGATGAGCTACTTTCATGGACTGAAATTTATCCTATCATAGACTCCCTTTATGATAACTTCTATACTTTTTTGATAGAAAAATTTGGAACGGTAATGACTACTAAGGAAATCAATATTTGTTGCCTATTGTGTGCAAACTTCTCAACGAAGGAAATTGGAATTTTGACACAACAATCGGATGCCACTATTTATGTAAGAAAAACGTCTATCAGAAAGAAAATTGATGCAAATGAAAAGCAAGATATAGTTGTTTCACTTAATGAGTTAAGACGACTTTGAAGTGTTTCAAATACGCATAAATAAATAGTAACAACTAAGCTTGCTCTATTTTGCACACACAATACGGTTTAACACCGCATTGTGTGTGCTTTTTTATTTTTACTCGAGAGCACATATAATTCACCTTTCTCACCATCCTATTTTTTACTTCGAGTCTTTCCCCAATTTATTTTGTGTCCTTACATTTTTCTTTCTATTCTTTCTGTCCGATGAATCCCAATTGTCATATTATTCCGCGAATTATGATAGATTTAGATAGACAATTGTAATATTAAGACTTTTGTTTTGCAACATGCTGTCTGTCATGCATATACAAATAAAAATTAAGACTTTTTTCTTCGGGATTTAGTAGGTTTAAGGGCGCTTTTCATCCTACATTTGCATCGAAAATAAAAAAACGCTTTATGAAAAAGAAAACAATATTGCTGATTGGTTTTGCAACCATAAGTATTACTTCTTGTACGTTGATACCGGGAAGTGATCAATCGAAAATTAGATTAGCTGCTACAAATTATGTGGAAGGCAAACTAAATGCCGGAGAAACTATGAAATGGGGTCATATCGAGAGAAAACTTTCACGTGAAGTTAATGGACGTGACTGTAAGTACGCCGAAATTAAATATAAGATTAAATCTAAACAAGGTGAATCGGATTATAAGACTCTGTATTTATTAATGTCCGAACATTGCGACTCTGTATATAACATTTCAGAGAATATCAATTACTAATACAACTTGAGGTTATGATGTCGACTTGGTGAAAGCATCTTATATGAAAAATTCATTAATATAAATTAAAGAATGGCGAATAAAAACAATTAAATTCTACTAATTAGATAGTTATGAAAGACAACTCAATAAATATTGTACAGAGCTATTGGTCAGACTCATACAACAACCAACTGAATTTTGGTTGGTATAATAAGATTTTTCATTATATGAGTTGGGCATTAAGTAGCCTAAGATTATTGCAGTATTATGATAATTTGAGTTTAGTTACTGATTCGGCTGGGGCGAAAGCACTTATTGATAAACTGAAGTTACCATACACATCGGTATCATGCAACTTAGACGAACTCAAAAATAGCAACAAGCATTTATGGACTTTAGGAAAACTTTATGCTTATGAAATGCAGGAAAACCCTTTCATCCATGTTGATGGAGATGTATTCATATGGAGTAAATTCCCAGATGCAATAAGTAAGGCGGAATTAGTTGCACAAAATGAGGAAATTGCATACACCTTTAATTGTGATTTAATGGAAAAGATGCTTAATGCTGGTTTTGTATTTCCTAAAAAGGTAAACCCAACACTTCAAGTTTTAGAGTCTAATGCGGGTATAATCGGTGGGTATAATACAGACTTTTTTAAGCAATATGTAGATGAGACTAAATGGTTCATGAAGAACAATGAGAAACGAATATCAAATTTCATTGATGGTGCACAAAGCGTTAATACAATCATGGAACAGTATCTGTTTCATGAATTGGCAAAGGCAAATGGAATATCTGTAACATATCTTTTTAAAGATATAACAACTAGCGATTTTAGCAAATTCAATCAGTTCTCAAAATTGAATCATAGTTCGTGGTATATACATGCAATTGGTTCATATAAAATGAAAGCCATTACAGGTGAGCGAATTGCTAGATGTTTGTGGTATGAATTTCCTGAATATTATGATAGATTAATGACACTTATAAATAATAATGAACTATGACGCAAGATACAAAAAGAGATAAAATATGGGTGGTAAAAACACAGCAAGATTTTGATGATATGAAGAATCTGTTTTTAAAAAAGAAAATAAATGTTAGAACACTTTTGGAATATGAGAAGGAAAATACGTCTCGATCATTTGACTACCTATACAAAAAAGAAGATGTATTTCTGCAAGATTGTTTCTTTAATATAAATTCAGGTTGTATTATATATAGTTGTGAGTCAAATCAGAAGATAACTGATTCGAGAAATGGTATAAATATCATGTATTATAATGTAATGTCAACTTACAATCCTGAAGTACATACTAAATTTATTGGAAAAGCGGGAGGATTCCTATATAGCTTGTTCTCAATATATGGTTATAATCCATTTTCAATCAACAAATTACTTGAAATTACACATCGTAAATATGCTGACACAGATAGTAATAAAGTGGAAAAAATAACAAAACAATGTGTCCGTCATCTCTTATGTGACCAAATATTAATTTTAAATTGAGTATAAAGCAATACGTTCTAAATTAAAAATACTAATAAATAGAAACATGAAAAATATATTAACCATCCTAATAATGGTAACAATATCACTTTCTGTACAGGCGCAGAATACAGACTCCATTAAAGTAATCCAACTTAAAGAAATAGAAATAAAAGGAGCAAGTATTATCCATAAAGTTGATCGTATGTTAATCATACCTACAAAAACAGCTTTAAAAAACGCATACAATCCTTTTGAACTTATGTTCAACATGGCAATACCACGCCTGCACGTAAATTCTCTAAGCAAGGATATTATGGCTAATGGAGGCGGTGTGCAACTTAGAATAAATCATATTAAAGCATCTGTAGATGAGGTGTCTGCATTGCTTCCAAAAGATATCATTCGCATTGAAATGATCGAAAATCCGGGAGAAAGGTATGGAGATAGCAATCTTGGTGCGGTCTTGGATATCATTGTGAAACATCGAGATACTGGAGGACTTGTCAATATGCAGACAACCAATTCACCAAATGTCCTTTTTGGGGAGAATGCTATAGCTGCGAAATATAATCAGGGAAAATCACAATGGGGACTAAACTATGGTTTAGGTTATCGTGACGTAAATCAGAATAGGACGGATAAGACAGAAACTTTTTATCTCCCAAATGAAACAATTAACCGAATTCAAGAAGGGATAAACGACCGCAGTAGTTGGGCGGATCAGAATATTGACTTATCCTTCAATTTTAGCAATTCAGATAAATATATATTTAATGCCATACTGAGAAATAGTATTCATTCAGCCCCTCATCAGGATGCAAGCAATAAGATATTCAATCTTTCAAATGCAGATGACTATATAATGTCGAAACTACGCAGTAGTAGTAGCAGCTACACTCCTACATTAGACTTATATTTTCAGCGCATATTATCAAAACGACAAACATTAACATTCAATCTTACAGGGACTCTTATTAATACAGATAACAAGCGTACTTACGAAGAGACAACAATCAATGGAGTCTCACTCACAGACATAATTTCTAATGTTGATGGAAGAAAAAGTTCCATAATTGGTGAAGCCATCTACGACAAAAAATTCGAGAAGAATGTGTTGAGTACCGGCATTAGGTTTTATCAAATGAAAGCTGCAAACAAGTATTTTGGAACAAATCCAATTACATCTGAAATGTTTCAGAATCGTACTTCAGCTTTTGTTGAACTACAGGGACATTTGAAAAAATTAAGTTATGATGTCAGCGCAGGGTTTACTCGTTTTTATTTTGAGGAGGGAGGTCAAAGTCATGCTTATTACACATTTTCACCGACAGTGAAATTGGCATTTTCGCCGCATAAAGATGGCTATATGAGTTATCGATTCAATACAGACCCACAAATGCCATCATTAAGTAGTCTGACCAATGTAGAGCAAGCTATAGATTCAATACAGATAATAAGGGGTAATCCATTGCTGAAAACATACAACGTATATAACAACAACTTAAACTATTCATTCAGTAAAAACAAGATGATGATAATGTTTAATGTTAATCATTCTTACAAAGACAATTGCATTATGGAATCTGTGTTTGCAGAGGGGAATAAGCTTATCACTATGGAAGAAAATCAGAAATCATACCAAGCATTAGAAATTTATCCTGCAATTGTTTTTAGAGGCTTAACTGTGTTTGGTCTGAAAGATTTCCTTACGTTAAGTACTGAAGGAGGTTTTGTACGCTATTGGAGTAATGGAAAAACATATAAGCACACGTATAACAACTTTTTTTATAATGCCCAATTTATGATGAATTATAAGGAATTCGCTTTGCTGGGGCAGTTTAGTAAAAACAAGAACGTTCTTATGGGAGAAACAGTATTTATAGGTGAAAACCAAACAGCCTTGATGGCTACTTGGACTCATAAACGACTTCAGTTGGGAATGGGTATGTTGTTCCCGTTCACAAATAATTATAAGACAGGAATAGAACGATTAAGTAATGTGGCTCCATACACAGCTTGGA
Organism: uncultured Paludibacter sp.; assembly: GCA_964568675.1. Lineage (GTDB taxonomy): Bacteria > Bacteroidota > Bacteroidia > Bacteroidales > Paludibacteraceae > UPXZ01. The sequence goes on along the minus strand of CAZMQV010000016.1, from coordinate 22,473 downwards.
CTTATACTAAAGAAGCAGGGCAAATGGTTGCAATAAGGATTAATTACAATTTCGAGTTCGGCCATCAGCGTGCTGCCGAAGAAAAGAGAATGAATAATAGAGACAATGATTCAGGTATTTTACAATTCAGCAAATAAAAAGGATTATTATTCTTTTAACAAACAGAAAGAACATCCTTCATATAGCACCTGTCTTTCAACATAATCGGATTGGTTTTTTATTAAGAAAAAAAACTCGAAAAAACCGGAAAGTCCGGCTTATTTTATATTAATTAATAACATTTATTATTATGGAGAAGAAAAAAAAACAAGAGTTGTTTGAAGCAACTGAAGTTGATTTGTTCAGAACAGAAGACTTATTTGCCATCCAAGGTGGCGAAGACGAAGATTTTGATGAAGACTGCTATCTCTCACAGTGTGTGGTTTCAACAAATACCTGCTTTTCACCAAAATCGGATTGCTATTTTATGATGTAATCCTAAACTTGAAAAAACCGGAAAGACCGGCTTATTTTTATATTAATCAAAAATAATTATTTACATGAACGAAAAAAAGCAAGAGGCTTTTGAAGCATCTGAAGATGATGTATTCAATGCCGAAGATTTGTTTGCCATCCAAGGAGGCGAAGATGATGATCTTGATGAAGATTGCTACAGTATGCAATGCGTACTAGCAGCTAACTTTTGTATCAATGTCAAGTGCATAATCGCTGGATAATGCAACTTAAAAAAATGAGAAGTGCTACTAATGCACTTCTCTATTTCTAACTAATACTCGTTTTGATATTATAACAAAATACACTTCCGAAATATTAAATGTAAATATCTATTATCATGGAATTGAAAAATAAACAAGCGTTGTTTGAAGCAGCTAAAGATGATCTCTTTAATACGGATGATTTGTTTGCCATCCAAGGTGGCGAAGACGAAGATCTCGACGAAGACTGTTACACTGCAAGTTGCGTCACAGCGACTAATTACTGTGTTAATGGAAAGTGTGTAATCTTTTACTAATGCAACTAAAAAAAGATATGCTTAAAAAAAGCACTTATTATATAAAAAAATCATATTATGGACAAAATATATCTACTTAATCCTGATTACGTAATTCGAAAAGATAATTACAGATATCTATTATACAGTAAATTGGCGTGTGAAAATGATTCTTCTATAGCTAGATCATATATTCATCCATTACAAGCAAAAATATTTTCTTATTTTACACAAAGTAGGAGTCTTTCTATAAATATAGAACTTATAGCACAAAAACTATCAATATCACAAGAGAAAGCGAAACAACTCATTACTCCATTTATCGAAAACGATGAACCTTTATTCCTTAAATTTAAAGGGAAACAAATAAAGATACCGAAAAACATTATCATTGAAGAACATCGCATTATCGGAGATAAGCCTTTGATGTTTGATGTGAATGATGAAGAATGTCGAAGTAAAGTTGATCTCATTTCACATCGTACGATGATACCAAGAATGATTACATTCATGCTTACAAATGTTTGTTCTACAAAATGTTGCTACTGTTATGCTGATACCGACACGAAAGTCGATAAACTTATCCCTACAGAACGGGTATTGGAAATCATACAAGAGGCAAAGAGAGTGGGTGTATATAACATAGGTCTTATTGGTGGTGAAGTTTTTCTTCATCCTAATTGGGATATTATTTTAAAAGCAATTGTCGATAATGAATTCTTTCCAGATACTATATCAACTAAGGTACCTATTACTGAGAAAATCATATCGAAATTAAAACAAACAAACTTTCAAGGTGGTATACAGATATCACTTGACACTTTATTTGTAGAAAATGCAATGAAAACATTGCATGTGCAGGAAAATTATGTAGAAAAAATAAAAGCAGGTATAGAACTTCTGGAAGAATCGGGTATAAAATATAATGTGGAAACAGTTCTCACTAAAACTACAGCCTCCATTGAAAATATCAATGAACTTTTTAAATTTTTGTCAAAAAAGAAAAACATAAAACATTGGGAAGTACGGGTAGCCATGTTTTCGAATAATAAAGATGAGGAAAACTTTATTGACATCAAGTCGGATTCTAATACACTAATTGAATTATACAAATATATTGAAGAAAATATTATCCCTAAATCCTTTTTCCCTATAATTACTGCACGCCAGGAGTTAGAAAATAAATATTTTAGCTCTAATACCGGAAGTTCATCTTTTAAAGGAGCGAAGTGTAGTGCATTAAACGAACATTTCTTCGTTCTTCCTGATGGAAAGGTTACTATTTGTGAACAATTGTACTGGAATCCAACATTCATTATTGGAGACATGAACTATCAAGGTGTTATGGGGGTCTGGAACTCAGATCGTGTGCAACAGCTACTCCAATTAAAGCAACAAGATATAAATGATAATAGTGCATGTAAGACATGTAAACTATTTGATGATTGTTTTAGAGTAGCTCGTAATAGATGTTGGAGCGATATTCTCAAGGCATATGGTTCTAAGAATTGGGACTTTCCTGATCCAAGATGTGTACACGCACCTAAGATGAAATATAACATATCATACAAATAATATATTTTAAATGAAGATATTGTCATTATTAACCGTCCTTGCTTTTTCTTTGGGTGTATATGCAGCTGGAGGTTTATGGAATATAGAGTCTGCCTATCCTCGTGTTTATAAAGAAGGTATTGAAATATCCAGAAATGATTTCTATAGTGAGGATAACCCATCTCTTGCAGATGCTATTTGTTCTTTTGCCGATGCTGGAACTTGTTCATTCATTTCTTCTAAAGGACTTTTGCTCACAAATTATCATCTTGCTGTAAAATTTGTAAAACTGAATTCGACTGTTAAGAACAACTACCTAGATATTGGTTTTTGTGCCAAAAACTTGCAAGAAGAGTTGCTTTGCGAGGGTCTTTATATTAAACAGCAGATTAAGCATATTGATGTTACTGATGAAATTAATAAAGAAATTAATAACGGAAGTTCCTATGCAAAAATTTCAAATGCCATCATACTCAGGCTGACACCAAAAGAACATGGGTATAAAGGTGTCATAAAATCACAATTCAACGGCTATCAATACAGTTTCTATCTCTTTCGCATAATTGATGATATAAGATTGGTGTACGCTCCTCCGTATGAAATTGCTAAATATGGAGACGAGAAACTCAATTTTATGTGGCCAAGACGTAGTGCCGATATGGCTATTTTTCGTGCCTATACGAAAAATAAAGATGGAGAAAGAATCCCTTTTATCCCTTCAAAAATAATCTCAATTTCTCATAATGAAATAAAAAAAGATGATTTCATTATGACAGTCGGTTTTCCAAGAGGTGCTATGAACGATAGACTCGCCGCTAGCGTAAAAGTAGTAATGTCAAGTAATATTCAACGAGTCAGATTAATGAAAACTCGCCTCAAGTTAATGAAAGACTTTATGATGAAAAACGATAGTATACGCTTGCAATTAATAACGCTATATTCAGCTTTGAGTAATGAAATGAAGAAGAAGGATGGATTCGTTAAAGGCATGAGTTCACACAAGTCAATAGCGATGCTTGAAGATAGAGAAAAGAGATGTGTACAATTAATGGAAGATTCTACTCAAGATTCAATTCTTTCAACACGGTTAATAAAAATTCGGGATATTTACAATGAAGCAAATACTTATATGCCAGCTTACGATTATTATAGGGATGGAATTTTGGGTATTTGGATTTTACAGATTGCTGAGTATGTAAATAAGAGTCTTAAAGAAGGTAAAGAGGCAAAAGAAATTACTCCCATTTTAAAAAACATGTATAGTCTTTACGACCCTAATATGGATAGACAGATAATGTATAAAATGCTTAAAATTATATTAAAAGCAAATCCTGTAGACATCCCGCTGTCTGTTAAAAATAGAAAAAGTGTAAAACGTATTACAGATAAAATATATGATGGATCTGTATTTAATAACGAAAAGAAACTTTTAAAAATCCTGAATACTGCCCCACAGGTATTAAATCGAGATATTGCGTTGAGATTCATGTCAAACATAGACTCTGTTATGGAGTTAAATTGTCTGGCTAAGCTATCAAGGTTGTCCCATAAAGCGGATTCTATTAATGATCTTGTTTATCAGACAATGGCAAAATCAGGTGTTGTTGAATGGCCAAACGCAGATGGCACTTTAAGAGTTTCATATGGTCAAATTGCCGATAAAGACTACTATAGTTCAACTGACTACAGACTTAATAAATTATATCAAAAATATTATTTGAAACTTAAATGGGATGAATATAACAGTAAAAAGATTATAAATTTTTTATCGAACTGTCATACAAGTGGAGGAAATTCTGGTAGTCCAGTATTGGATAGTAAAGGAAATTTAGTTGGACTTAATTTTGATCGTAAAAATGAAGGGCTGTCAAGTGATTATATTTATGATATTGATATTTGTAGGAATATCATAGTAAGTAGCAAATATATTCTCACACTCCTTGGGTCTGACAAGAACTCTTCTTATCTTTTGAAGGAAATGAATATTACAAATTAAAAAATTTCTACTATGATGATTAGTGTAGCTATGACAGTGTATAACTCCAGTGAATATCTCAAGGAGTGTATAGATAGTGTATTAACGCAAACATATAAAGATTTTGAGTTTATAATTGTTGATGACGGTTCAACAGATAACTCAGTAGACATTATCAAATCATATAATGATAGTAGGATTCGTCTCATATGTGAACGTCATGACTATATTCATTCGTTAAACGTTGCTATATCGGAATCTAAAGGTAAATATATTGCTCATATGGACTCAGATGATATCATGCTTATACATCGTCTTTATGAACAGGTAACATACTTGGAATCTCATCCAGATATTGATGTGCTTGGATCTAGTGTGGAGTATTTTGGAAAAACAGTGATTAATCATATACCAGTTCTCGAAAAACATAATGAAATAGTAGCTTCAATGATAATGTCGTCTCCTCTCATTCATCCAACTGTAATGTTTAGGAGGGAGAGTATAGTCAAGGTTTATGGCAAAGATGGTATTTCCCATTTATATGAAGAGGATTTCAAGTATGCAGAAGATGTCCGTTTATGGATCTCTCTATCAATGAAAAAATTTAGATTTGCAAATCTAAATACTGTACAACTCCGCTACAGAACATCAGAGAAACAAATTACAGCTACACGTGCTATTGAGATGAAGAATGTTCTTAAGGTAATTCGAACCGAATTATTCGATTATATTAACAATGAAATTTCATTTTGCAACGATCAAGAACTTGAAAATTTTTATAAAATTTGTTGTGTTATGTACAAAAGGAAAGTATTAAGTAAGAACGATATGCTAGGACTTATATCCAATATTTATAAAACTATTCTTGATAAAATATAAATCTATGATTTTCCCTTTCATCCATCAAGCCGATGCAATGGACTGTGGTCCCACTTGTATTAGTATGATTGCGAAGCACTACGGCAAAGATTATAACATAGATAATCTACGTGCTAACTCGTTTATCGGGCGAGGCGGGGTGTCTATGCTTGGTATTAGTCGTGCAGCAGAAAATATAGGTTTTAAGACCATTGGCGGTCGCATCACGTTTGATAAATTGATTGAAAAAGCCTTATTGCCGTGTATCGTACATTGGAAACAGTACCATTTTGTGGTAGTTTATGAAATAAAGAAATCAAAGAAAAATGGTTATGATGTCTATATAGCTGACCCAGGCAAAGGGTTGCTTGTCTATTCTCAACAAAAATTTTGCGACAATTGGATTAGTACTCAAACAGGCGGAAAGGAAAAAGGCGTTGCCTTGCTATTAGATCCAACAAATCTTTTTTATGAGAACAAAGGAGATATTGTTCCGTCAAAAAAACGGCTAAAATTTCTTTGGAAATATTTAGTAAAGTACAAACGATTTTTCACTCAGCTCATTCTAGGTTTGTTTATTGGTAGTGTGTTACAACTTATATTCCCGTTTCTTATGCAAGCCATTGTAGATACGGGAATACATGGAGGTAATATTGGATTTATCTGGCTCATACTCATTGCCCAAACAATGCTTCTATTGAGCCGTACGGGAATAGATTTTATACGTCGAAAAATACTGTTGCACATCAGTACACGTATTAACATCTCACTGATTTCCGACTTCTTTATTAAGCTAATGAAGCTACCCATGAAATTTTTCGAGACCAAACTTACAGGTGATTTATTGCAACGCATTGAAGACCATAGGCGTATCGAAAATTTTCTGACGGTACAGACACTAAATATGTTATTTTCAGTTTTCAGTTTCGTGATTTTTGGCATCGTGCTGTATATCTACAACGTACCTGTTTTCTTGGTCTTCCTTGCAGGAAGCACCCTTTATGGATTGTGGATAATGATTTTTCTGAGAAAAAGACGAATTTTAGACTATAAGTATTTCGAGCAACAAGGAATAAATCGAAATGTGGTCTATCAACTTATTAATGGGATGCAGGAAATCAAACTGCAGAGTTGCGAACAACGCAAGCGTTGGGAATGGGAAGACGTGCAAGCAGATCTTTTTGATGTAAATATGCAGTCGCTTTCACTTCAACAGAATCAGGAAGCAGGCAGCATTTTAATTAATGAACTTAAAAATATTTTCATTACAGTGTTAGCTGCAACGGCTGTCATCAACGGAAACCTTACGCTTGGAATGATGTTGGCAATTCAGTATATCATTGGTCAGTTGAATTCTCCTGTAGAGCAGATAATGGGCTTTATTTACCAATGGCAAGATGTAAGCATCAGCCTTGATCGTATGAACGAAATCCACACACAAAAGGAAGAAGAAGACGAAAATCGTAAAGTAAAAAGTTTGCAGGATGAGTGTTCGGTAAAAATAGAGAACCTTTGTTTTAAATACGATGGAGCTCGTCCGAATTATATACTTAATAATATTAATTTCAACATTCCGCATGGCAAAGTCACTGCCATTGTGGGTGCAAGCGGAAGTGGGAAAACAACGCTTGTGAAATTGCTTTTGGGTTATTATGCTCCTAACGAAGGCAAAATAGAAATCGGCGAAGAAGATTTAGAGAAGTTCAGCCTTATGTGGTGGCGAACCGTTTGTGGCGCGGTAATGCAGGAAGGTTATCTATTTTCCGATACCATTGCTCGTAATATTGCCGTTTCGGATGACGAAGTGGATTTAGACAGGCTTCGTTATGCTGCAAGTGTAGCCAATATTGCCAGTTATGTGGAAGCCTTACCATTGGGTTATAACACGAAAATCGGTCAAGACGGACAAGGAGTCAGCCAAGGACAGCGTCAACGTATCTTGATAGCGAGGGCTGTGTATAAAAATCCTCCTTTTATCTTTTTAGATGAAGCCACTAATGCGCTTGATGCCAATAACGAAAAAGCTATTGTAGAAAAAATGGCGGAATTTTATCAGGGCAAAACGGTTGTAGTGATTGCACATCGCTTGAGTACTGTAAGAAATGCAGACCAAATTGTGGTTCTTGATAATGGAGAAATAGTTGAAATAGGTACGCATGAAGAACTAATAGTAAAAAAAGAAAAGTATTATGAATTGGTAAAAAATCAGTTGGAACTTGGTAATTAACTATGAAAGAACAAACTCAACAAATAGAACTTCGCAGCGAAAAAGTTCGTAAAATCATCGGACAAGTTCCACCTATTATGTTACGTTACGGCAACCTGATTATTGGCTTGTCGTTGTGCGTGTTAGTAGGTGTATCAGCAATTATTCCATATCAACCGGCTATCCACTCAAGTTTAGAAATAAAGCAAGATGAAACTGGTCAACTATATTTTACAATGAAAATTAGAAGAAATGAATTGAAAAAAAAAGAGCAATTTACCGGAGTTGAGTGTAAGCGTGCTTCGGAATTATCGCTGCCGTTTCATTATCAGATACACACTATTTTCGATACTTTACTATTGGAAAAAGAGGATGCATGGTATCAAGTTGTACTTATTCCTACAGAATCAGTTTTGCCTAAAATTAAATTAAATGATAATTCATTGTCTTTACCTGCTGATATTACTATGAAGAATAAAAGCCTGCTTATGTGGGTGTTGGACAAGAATAGCACACAATGACATAAATATATTTTTACATTTTATTTAAACCCAACAAATCAAAATGGGTAAATGAGTTCGTGTTATTTAAAAAATTCATTACTGTAAGCGGTCAGGCAAGCCTGGTCGTTAATTACAGGCAGCTCCGCAGGGTAAATACCGTACAAGCGAGTGCAGAGCCAAACTTGTTTGAGCTATGCCGAGTGTAGCCGGTATTCTTGCAAAAAAATCCCCAGCCGCCAAAAATCCCCGCCCCTCGTTCCTCTGGGCTTGCACGGTCTTTTTGTCGGCTTCCGCACAATCCACGCTTCGTTGTTTTTTTTTCTGTCATGTTTTTTGCAATCAACCCTTCTTTCATAGTGATGTTTTTTCAAAACCACTATTTCAATCCACGCTAAAGAAAAGCAAAAAAACACGCCAGAAAAACAACAACCCAAAGCTATTATACATAATGCTTAGTTATGTGTGTTTTTTATAAGGGTTTATATTTCAATACGAATAAAGGATAAAAAAACACATAAGCTGACATTATGTATAATAGCCGCGCAAAATCAACGCTTTGCCCTGCGGAGCTGCCCGAAGAATAAGCCCCTAAAGGGAGAGTTGAAGAGGGTTAAACACCTAATCGGTGAGTTATTTAGGCGTACCGCCAACTCGAAAATAATGCCCCGAAAACCACATATAATTTTCATTGTAGGTTTATTTTCCGGCAGCAATTAAAAATTATATAAGGTTTTCAAAATATGGGGACAGCAGTCAAGCTCCTTTCAGCAGCTTGTTATTTGTTAAGCACTCCGTGCAATATCCTCAATCATTCCCCACCGCCCATTAGTTGTACAGAAAATAAAAAATGTCGGGTTGTTTGTACATGTGCTTGCGGTAAATGCGTTCCATTTCAGCTCCATTTCGTTCTGGACGGTTTCGTACCTCAACTGTACCAACACTTCATTCTGCCTTCATTACAAGCATACACCTCAGCACCGAACGGCTTCGGCAAATACTCATTTCCATTTCGCAAGCTCCATTCATTCCGTTTTCCCCAAGCCCTTTCCCACGCATTTCCAATGGTATTTTTTATTTTCTGCGAAGTGTTTACCCCAAAAGAACTGAATTCTATTTTATTGAAAATAATCTGTTTTTAATCAATAATTTACAACGTCATCATTGTCTTCAAAGTCAACCAAAAGCCCAAAATACCTAATGTTAAAATGGACTTCCTGAGTTGAATTAATGATCGACAAAAAAATGTTCACAAAGATAACAGCAATAAAATAAGTCAGTAAAGGTCAAGCCCTTCGGGTTTTTGCCACAATCTCCACACCTCGTTTCACTTCGGGTAGACTTATCGTGCAAGTGAGTGCAGAGGCAAACTTGTTTGACTATGCCGAGCGCAGCCGGTAATGTTCAGAATGAAAATTCTGGCAAAAAACCTTGACAGCCTCAACGCTCCGTTTCTCTTCGCTTTTTATTGCAGTAAGAGGGTGTTTACATTTTCTTTTCCCTTTCAGTGTTTTTTCGCGAGGAAAAAGATTTGCTGAGGGCGATTCACTCAATGTAATTACTCTTTTATTGTATTGTTTATGTGTAACTTTAGATTAAAATCTTACAACCAGAAAGAAGAAATCAGCAACCCCCATTTCTTTATTCTAAACAAGGGAAACAACAGCGGTAAACCGCTTATTTCTCCTTGTCCGAATTGCTTTACAATTCAATTTACTAGCACGGAAGATAAAGAACAGGCGTACTGGTTGATTTTCTGCCTATGGCAGTCAAAAACATTTTATCAATATTTGCGTGGGTCGGTTATTCCGTTTATCATTCTTCGGGATCTGAAAAATTGCATTCAGTCCGCCATGGATAAATCAGACCGCAACCCGGAACAGTTTCAAAAAACAGTCCTGGCTTTGCGCAGTTTGGAAGAAATGGAAAAGAAGTTCAAACAAAATCTGAAGCTGGTTCAGGATGCAAAGCGTATGCTTTTTTATAAATATCTGTAATTGGTATCTAACGGGGTAGGGGTAATAAAAAAAGCCTCCCCGCCGGGAGGCTTTACTACTGCGAAGGTTACCACACCATAAAAACAGTAGATTATTTTCTTTTACTCCCCTTTAGGCTTCGGCGTGAGCTCAGTCGAACGGGGTCGGGGGTTTTTAATTAGTCTCTTCAGAACTAACGAAACGCCAAAACTTACAACAGCGCCAACGACGGCCAGGATCACCGTTCTTACCAAATCTTCCACAAACATATTGCTGAAGATAGAAAGAAACGTGCCTCCGCATGTTCCGGCATATACCTGCCCGTCGTTGTTAGTTGGTGGGAGTCTCATTACTGATCTCCTTTACTGTTCGTATCAACAGCCGTTTGACTGACTGCTGTCATTACTCCTCCTGCCAATGTAACGTAGCCAGCAATGGTGATCAATGAAGCAGGGATCGCAATTGGTGCTGCTAAAATAGCACCACCTACAGCTGCCAGGGCTAAACCAATGTTTCGCAAAGTTCTGAAAAACTTCGGTGTCGGAGCTTTTACCCTTTCAACAACACTCATGTTATTGGGATCGGTTGCGGTTACACTTTTATCTGTTTCCATAAACAATGAATTAAGGATTATTCAACACCTACAATAGCCAACACGTTATACGAGTTGTTGTTCAATGAATAATCTTCATTATTCACCGATTGAATAAAGTCAATCGACAACAAGTAAATGTGAATTCCTACAACCGTCGGAACAGTGGCCGGTTTCAATGAAACAGCCTGTTCGGCTGCATTTCTTTCAATGCGTACCGGTGCCGATACGGTCATTTCCGATTCGCCGGTCACGAAGTTGATACTTGCAAAACCGCTTTTCAAAATAATATGAGTTGCACCGCTTGGTAAACTAATGTCATTTTGTGGGTTAAATGCCTCAATTTTGATTTCGCCTGTGGCTCCATCTACCGTAAACGGTTTATACAACACAGCTCCTAAAACTGTATTTTCATTGAAGTTAAAACCATTCAAAAGCGCCTTGGCTTCTTCTTTTGTCAGCCCTTCAGCAGCACTTCGTTCCCCTCTGGCATTGGCCTCATCCATGTTTTTGATTTGTGCCATTACCTGAGTCATACGAGATGTAACACGTCCATCCGATGCATTTTTACCCAATACACGCACTGCATCGCGAAGTAACTTACCTGCAGAAGCTGCGTTAGCAAACTCTGCTCCATTTTCACGGGTTCGGGCAAATCCCGGATCATTAGCAATTCGAGAGGCGTCTACGCCACCCTTTTCTCTTGCCAGGTATCCATCTTTCGATTTGTAGAAAGTTATTCCACCGATGGTTCCCTTCAGCTTTAAAATACTTTTTTGTTGTGCCATAATACAATATTTTTAAATGATTGGAACAAATATATATGCTCGAATACCATTTTCAAACACAAGCACTTCCGACAATGGCTATATCTGCCATTATTACCAAAAAAGGCTTTAAATAACAAGTAATTATTTGTAGTTTTGCATTAAAATAATGACACAATGGAAGTCAAACGTATTTGCATCTACCCGAAGGATGTGCAACGCATTACAGGCAAAAGCGAACGTTATGGCAGGTCCTTGCTTGCACAGATAAGAATTCATTATAATAAGCAGGAACATCAATTCGTCAGTATTGACGAGTTTTGCCAATACACCGGGCTAAAAGCCGAACAAGTACATCCCTTCATTACAGGATAACAGACATCAAAAGCATATCAAAGCTTAGTTATCTCCCTATATAGTTGCTGTAAACCATACTAAAAAATAGTCTGCTAACTTTGAAATATGCAAATAAATTCGTATCTTTGATATATGAAATTCCCCAAATATTAAACCTTTTTTCTCGGTGGAGAACTCGGTGGACATTCATTTTTAACAGGTGTAACGCTCTGATATTTAGTATAGCATGGATTAAGTTTCGACTCCCTCCAGCTCCACCGGTAAAGTAAGGCTATTGAAAGCAAAAAGTTCGTAGATTCAATTTTCTACGAGCTTTTTTTATTGAATCCATTTCATAAACTACAAGGGAAGTATCTGGCAGAACAATAATTTCTGATACACCAAATGACTCCCCGTATTCCGACACACGCAATTATTCCCTATTGAAAATTACAATCTTCCATGACATCAAAGACAATGACACAAGTTTCACTGCAAATGTATGCCAAAAAGTCAAAAGAATAATTCAAGTTTTTCATTCATTGAGCAACGCATTGATTAATTCCACAATAGAAAGCGACAAACACGTCGCCACACCTACATCACCACTTCGCTGCGCGGTGTAATGCAAGTTTTTTATCACTTTGGCACAAGTTTTGCAAATCACTATTACACATAAAAAAACAACTTAATAACTAAATTTTTTAGAAAAATGAAATCAATTAAAAAAATCTCACTTTTGGCAGTAGCGGCAGTTCTATCAATAAGTTTTGCATCAGCTCAAGTAGGTATTCAAGCTGGTTTTAGCCAATCAAAATCAGCAGCTACAAATTCAGAAGCATTAAACGGTTTTCATGTAGGCCCGGTATATAATCTGAGCATTCAAGGACCAATCAGCCTTCAGTATGGTTTGCTTTACAACTACCTAACTCACAAAAACGAAGTAACAGTACTTGGTGTTACCGGCAAATCTACAACTACCGCTCACGCCGTTGACGTGCCGGTACGAGTAGCAGGTTCGTTCCCACTTACCAGCAATGTGAAACTTTATGTATTTGGCGGTCCTAACTTCAACTTTGGAGTTAGCCAAAAAACAACCGGTAGTGTTTCGTCAAGCATTGGCGGTGGAAGCATCGAGAGTAAAAACATTTACGAGCTGGAAATGGCAAATGGCAAAAAAGCATACTCACCTTTCGACCTTCAACTTGGCGTGGGTGGTGGCATTCAGTTCAACAACATCGGAATCCGTGTAGGTTATGACTGGGGCATGCTCGACAGAGACAACCACGAAGTATCAGAATGGAAAAACAACGACTTGAAAGCATCATTAGTTGTGAATTTCTAATCCGACACTCAAAAAAAGATTTTTGCTTAAAAATTGGGAACAGCCGGAAGTCAATCCGGCTGTTTCGTATTTTAAAAAACTAAAAAACCGGATTGAATATGTTATTTGAACGGTCTCAATTCTTTTCAACACGATGAAAATGTGTATCTTTGCAGTCATTATTAATTTCACACAACAAAAAAACTGTTACAAAATGAAAACCATACATAAGTTCTTAACTGTTTTCTTGATAAGCCTCATTGGATTAAACGCGCATGCTCAGGACAAAAAGGTGGAATTTGGCGTAGCTGCAGGCTATGGATACACCATGCCACGGCTCAAAGACTCAAGGTCAATCAAAGTGCCGGTAATCAACTCCTTAAACTTCAATGGATTTCACGTGGGACCAATGTTGAAACTAAACATTAACGAAAATTTTGCCATCCAAACCGGCGCGCTCTACAATCGGTTTGGTGGAGTGAGCATAACCACTGCTCAGAAAACTCTGAAAGATAAATTTGGGACATGGAAACAGGAAAGCAATAGTTTGAGCGCGTTGGACATCCCGTTCCGCGTCAGATATTCGGCAAATTTGGCCGACGAACTTAGTTTCTTCGTATTTGGAGGACCCAATGTAAACTATGCCATCAGCAAAATAAATAGTCAAGAAAGCTATGTTGACAAAAAGCTAACTACAAAGCAAACTGGTGAAAATATTTATAAATCGGGCACCGACTACAACGCGCTCGACCTTCAACTGGGAGTAGGACTGGGTATTCAGTGGACAAAAATTTCGCTTAGTGGCAGCTACGATTGGGGAGTGCTCAACAGAACAAATTTTGAGAATGCCTCCTTGCGAAGCAACGACATAAAGCTTTCATTGTCATACACATTCTAAAGCAAAAAGCCACAAAGAGAGATTTCTATTGACGCTACAAATCGATAGCTTAAAAAACCCTCCATAAAAAAATTGCCACTAAATATATTATTATACACCACATGAAAGTAAAAAGCATTTTATTTGCACTTCTTATTATAAGCTTGTCGGCAACTGCGCAAAAAACTCCAGCGCCTAAAGAAACAAAAGAAAGCGAGACGCCTTCGATAGAATACCGCGCGGAACTAAGCTACGGTCAGTCTTTCCGATACGGAAATTACACTGTAACCGCTCCATCGCAATACATCAAAGGCGGCTTGAACATCGAAATTCCGCTTCAATACGGACTGGGAATTGAGACCGGCCTAAGTTATTCCTACGATTTTGGGAAAAGAAATCAACTTTACGCGCACAGCGACACTGCTTCATTCAACTACAAAGGACATTACCTCGATATACCGGTGCGTGTGGCTTATACGCTTCCCATATTTTGGGGGTTAAAGCTTTTCGGATATGCCGGACCCTCGTTTGGCATCGGTTTAGCGCATACGGAGACGGTAAAATTCACAGCAAAAACCGTAACTCCCGCACCAACCAACCCTTTGGATTATCCTAAAACGGGAACGTACAATTCATTCGACGAAGAACTGAATCGAATCAACATCCAACTGGGAGCAGGAGGTGGAGTGCAATGGAAAAGCTACCGCTTAAAAAGTGGCTACGACTGGGGCTTAAACAACATAAGCAAGCACAAAGCCTACCCACAAAGAACCAAAGGGTGGTACGTTGCTTTTGAATACGAATTTTAATCTCTTTGCAGCATACAATAAGCTCGATTTTACGTTCGTAAAATCGAGCTTTATTCGATTGAGTCAAATTCAATTACACCTTTCTGAAGTATTGGGCACATCGATTACCCGCACCATACCATAAACCTCACGTTTTCTCAGCTTTTCACGCAGTTCCACTAAACTTTGCAAGCGGTTGCATGTTGAATAAAAACCTGCGGCGAGGAAATATAGAAACTTCTCTAAAAAATATTCAATGTCAAGTACTACAATAAAAACCGACAACAAATTGGGCTCTGCAAGTATCGGAAGCCTTCTCTGGACATACTCACTACCGGCTATTATCGGCACGATGGTATCTTCGCTCTACAATGTTATTGACAGGATATTCATTGGGCATGGCGTAGGGGCGTTAGCAATATCCGGTTTGGCGCTCACCTTCCCTTTTATGAATCTTCTTTTTGCCTTTGGTATGTTGGTAGGCGTGGGCGCTGCGTCCCGAATTTCAATTAGTTTAGGCGAAAACAACATTGAGAAATCGAATAAGATTTTAGCAAACGCGCTTATTCTAAACCTGATAATTATTGGGCCTGTCGTGATATTATCACTAATTTTCATGACAGACATATTGATGCACTTTGGCGGGAGCGAAAACACCATCAAATATGCCGAAGACTTTATGATAATAATCATCCCCGCCATGCTGGTTGCAACTCTCAATTTCAGTTTCAACAACATCATGAGGGCTTCGGGCTATCCCAAAAAAGCGATGTACACCATGTTTATTAGCGCCGTGATCAATGTTATCTTAGCCCCTTTATTCATCTTCGTATTTGGCTGGGGCATTAAGGGTGCCGCTACAGCCACTGCCATTTCCATGCTGGCAAGTTGCGTGTGGGTAATTTCGCACTTTTTCAAGAAAAAATCTGCAATAAGATTTCAGAAAAAGTATTTTGCTTTGGACAAAGATATTGTTACTTCAATTCTGGGGATAGGCATATCGCCATTCACCATGCAAATAGCCATGAGTTTTATCATCATATTAATGAATCAGGCATTGATGGCACATGGAGGAGATTTGGCAATCGGCGCATTAGGCATTCAAAATAGCATCGTATCGCTTATTATCATGTTTGTTGTCGGACTCAATCAGGGCGCGCAACCCATAGTAGGTTTTAACTTTGGTGCCGGAAATTTTGACAGAGTTCAGAAGACATTAAAATACACCATCTTAGTAGCTACCACCATCTCGACTTTGGGATTTGTTTTGGGTACATTTTTTCCACATCTGTTAGCCTCGCTTTTCACGCAAGACGAGGAATTGATCGCACTTGCATCCAATGCCATTCGCATATCCGTAATTATATTCCCTTTGGTAGGCGGACAAATAGTCATCACCAATTTCTTTCAATCAATCGGACGTGCAAAAATATCGATGTTTTTAAGCCTAACAAGACAAGTGCTTTTCTTGATTCCTTGCCTGTTGTTGCTACCTCCGGTCTATGGATTAACGGGAGTGTGGATGTCCATGCCAATATCCGATTTCGTATCGGTGATAGTAACGTCATTGACATTGTTTTTATTCCTTAAAAAACTAAACAAAACAGCGATACACGCCTGACGAGCTGGCCTGATGAAGCAAAAATATGCTTGAAAATTGTCGGAATCTACAGAAAAGTCGCCGTAGCAAGCATAGTTAATAGAGCATAAAAAGCATTCGTTCGAAAAACAGCATCAAAATCACTAAAATTTGAGTACATTTGCAAGCTCATTCACGATACGCAATGGTTGGTATTAAAAAATTAGACAGATACATAGTCAGATCGTTCACGGTCTATTTCTTCATGACATTTTTCATCAGTTTGCTCATTTTACTGATGCAATTTACCTGGAAGCAAATGCCCGACCTTATCGGCAAAGGTATCAGCATGGATGTGCTTGCCGAATTCTTCGGATATGCAGCCCTCCAAACCGTACCCATGGCGTTACCACTCGCCATATTGCTGGCGGCATTGATGAATTTTGGTAATCTGGGTGAAAACTTCGAGCTTACGGCAATGAAATCGGCCGGAATATCCCTGTTTCGAATCATGCGTGGACTGATTGTTTTTATCTCCATTCTGTCCATTGGCGCCTTTTTCTTCTCAAACAATGTACTTCCCGTGGCGCAACAAAAGCTTTGGACTTTGATATTTTCCCTCCGACAAAAATCACCGGAATTTGACATTCCCGAAGGCGAGTTTTACAAAGGAATCAATGGTTACAACCTCTATGTGAGGCAAAAAGATCAATCGCAGAAACTACTGCGCGACCTGATGATATACGATTTTTCAAAAGGTTTTGAGAATGGCACTGTCATGCTTGCCGATTCGGGGAGAGTGCAGTTTACTGCCGACAACAAATACATGAAACTATCGCTTTACAGTGGCGAAAGTTTCGAAAACCTGCGAAGTCAGGGTGGGTTTAACTCCAACAATGCAAGTATCCCCTATCGCAGGGAAATATTTGCCGAAAAAGACATCCTGCTCGACTTCGACACGGAATTTAACCGTTACGATGAATCTATCCTAAAGGATCAGCACGTAAGTAAAAACATCTTACAGCTAAACGAAACAATTGATTCGGTTTCGCGCATCGTGAAGATGCGAGGCTCAGAACAAGCCCACGACATGATAACCACCCAGTTTCCCATCGTCAGGAAACTGGCCGACTCTCAGTACGGCGCCAACAACACAGCCGCTACCCTCACCGACACGCTTACCGAAGCCAACAACTTAGAAATAGCGGGAAACACAAAAGTAGTGGCTAAGAAAGTACTCGATGCCGATTCTCTTTTTCGCTCGCTCGACAAGCAGCAAATGGAAAGTGCCGTGCTAATAGCCGAACAAGCTGCTCAAAGTATGAAAGAACGAATTGAATACAACAAAATAATGCTGCTCGACCCCACAATGACTGTCAGACGACATCAAATAGAGTGGCATCGAAAATTCACACTTTCTTTCGCCTGCCTCATTTTCTTCTTTATTGGCGCTCCACTCGGCGCATTGATACGCAAAGGAGGACTTGGATTCCCTATCGTAGTGTCCGTAATATTATTTGTAATCTACTATATAATAGACACCACTGGCTATAAAATGGCTCGTGAAGGATTTTGGGAAGTTTACGAGGGAATGTGGTTAAGCTCTACGGTGCTCTTCCCACTCGGATTGTTCCTTACGTGGAAAGCAGTTACCGACGCGAGTATTTTCCGAACAGAAAGTTACATTATTCTTTTCGAAAAGATCAAAAACATTTTTCATAAGAAAACAGGCAAACACACCAAAAATCAAACACAAATCACAGCAAACGAAGCGTAGCCCGTTGGTATGATTTTTAAGATTATATAAAAATATATTTGACTATGAAAGAAAAACTGGACAAAATTGAAGCTGCCATTGAAGACATAAAAGATGGCAAGTTTGTAATCGTTGTAGATGATGAAGATCGCGAAAATGAAGGCGATTTCATTTGTGCGGCTGAGAAAGTTACACCTGAAATGGTAAATTTCATGCTCAAACATGGACGTGGAGTGCTTTGCGCACCACTCACCGAAGAGCGATGCGATGAATTGGAGCTTGAGATGCAAGCCAATGTCAACACTTCGATGCACTCCACACCTTTCACCATCAGTGTTGACAAATTAGAAGGTTGCACCACCGGAGTATCTATCTGGGATAGAGCAGCCACTCTCCAGGCACTTGCCAACCCCGACTCAAAGCCTGAAACTTTTGGCCGTCCCGGACATATATTTCCGCTTCGCGCAAGAACAAGAGGCGTATTGCGACGCGCCGGACATACCGAGGCGGCTGTGGATTTGGCGCGCTTAGCAGGTTTATATCCAGCAGGTGCCTTAATTGAAATAATGAACGACGATGGTAGTATGGCGCGCCTACCCGAACTACTGAAACTTTCGGAAGAACTCGACTTGAAAATCATTTCAATTGCTGACCTCATTGCTTACCGTATTCGAACCGAATCGCTCATTGAGATAGGCGTGGAAGTAGAAATGCCTACAGCATACGGCCATTTCAGATTAATCCCGTTCAAACAACTTTCAAACGGAATGGAACACGTGGCACTGATAAAAGGAAGTTGGACGCCCGACGAATCCGTGTTGGTACGCGTACATTCATCGTGTATCACCGGCGACATTTTTGGCTCCATGCGTTGTGAATGCGGCGAACAACTTCACAAGGCTATGCAAATGATAGAAAAAGAAGGAAAAGGTGTTCTGGTGTATATGAATCAAGAAGGACGAGGCATTGGACTTCTTAATAAAATGAAAGCTTATAAACTTCAGGAAGAAGGACTTGACACCGTAGATGCCAACTTGCACTTAGGATTCAGGGCTGACGAGCGCGACTATGGAGTTGGCGCAATGATACTTCGCGAAGTGGGAGTAGGCAAAATCAGACTGATGACCAACAACCCGAAAAAGCGGATAGGACTGGAATCCTACGGACTTACCATCGTTGAGAATGTACCGTTGGAAATAGAACCCAACAAATACAACGCTTTTTACATGGAGACCAAAAAGAAAAGAATGGGACATAGCCTCCGATATCCAAAAGGAGAATAAGCACAGACAATTTCACGAAATATCCATTCAAAATAAAAAATTGAACAATATTAAATCCGAAGATATACAGAAAATGAAAACTGCATTCATTACCGGAGCAAGCTCGGGCTTTGGTCGCGCCATTGCTTTGAGAGCGGCTTCTTTGGGCTACAACCTCATCATCACCGGACGCCGACAAGAATTGCTCGAAACATTGGAACAAGAAATAATAGCGAAACACAATGTAAAAGTCGTTACACAATGTTTTGACGTAAGAAACCCCCAAGCTTGCGAAAAAGCAATTCAATCGCTTCCAGAAAATTTCAGGGACATTGACCTTTTGGTGAACAACGCCGGGCTTGCAGCCGGAGCCGCATCTTTCGACGAAAGCAATCTTGACGATTTCGAACGGATGATTGACACCAACATCAAAGGATTGCTCTATATTTCAAAACTCATCACCCCAATCATGATAGCGCGCGGCAATGGGCTTATCATCAACATCTCGTCAATAGCCGGTATTGAAGTTTACCCCGGCGGTCACACCTATTGCGCCACCAAACATGCGGTGAACGCCATAACCAAAGGAATGCGCATTGACCTAGTGAAACATGGAATACGAGTTAGCTCCATCTCTCCCGGAATGGCAGAAACAGAATTTTCGCTTGTGAGGTTTCATGGCAATGCCGACAAAGCAAAAAATGTTTATAAAGGTATGCAACCGCTTGTTGCCGAAGATATTGCCGACGCGTTTGAGTACATCGCCACACGCCCCGCCCATGTAATGATCAACGACATCCAAATAAACCCGGCACAACAAGCCAACACCTACATTACACACCGGAAAGAGATATAATTCAACAAATTATAAGAAATAAACGCATTATTAAAAAAAAATATCTTACTTTTGCTTTTAAATGAAAATTGGACACCGGCAACATTTCGAATACACAACAAAAATGTTGCATAAATATTGATAATATGAACTCACAAGACTCTATGATTGAAAAGGATAATCAGAACACCCCGATTAATCCGGAAGTAACTCCACAGGAAAATCTACAAGAACCGACAGTAGTGAACGAAACAGAGGTTGCACCAACGGCAGTTGAAGCTAAAACGCCCGAAGTAGCCGAATTGCCCACTGATGACACATCGGAAGTAAACATCCGCTTAGATGAACCAAGTGCTGAGCAAAAAGATTTGACAAAAACGGAGATGTTAGCCCGGCTCAAAGAACTGGAAGACCTGGAAGTAAACGAAATCAAAGAGGAAGTAGAAAATATCAAATCTAATTTCTACAAAAAATGTAAAGCAGAAACTGAACTTCAGCGCGCCCTACACATCGAGAATGGGGGAAGTGATGACGACTTTGTAGCCACACCTACGGAACTTGAAGACGAGTTCAAAGCTCTCTACAACGACTTTAAAGATAAAAAGGCGAAATTATCAGCACACCTGGATCTGGAACGCGAAAATAATCTGGCTAAGAAAAACAGTATCATCGAACAGCTTAAACAACTCGTTGAAAGCAAAGAAGATGTGTCGGCAAACATCAACACATTCCGCCAATTGCAGCAAGATTGGAAAACCATTGGTCAGGTACCTCCTTCGGCAAGCAACGACCTTTGGAAACAATACAACCAACAGCAGGAGTCATTTTGGGATTTAATAAAAATCAACAATGAGCTACGTGAATACGATTTCCGTAAAAATCTGGAAGCAAAACTCAAGCTCATTGAAGCTGCCGAAGCTCTCGACAAAGATACTGAAATAGTATCGGCATTCCGCCAACTCCAAAAACTTCACGAAGATTGGCGCGAACTTGGACCGGTAGCCCGCGAGATGCGCGACGAAGTTTGGAACAAATTCAAAGAAGCGTCATCCGTAATCAATAAAAAGCACCAGGGACATTTCGACGAAATACGCGAAATAGAACAAGTGAACTTAGATAAAAAAACACAACTTTGCGAACGCATCGAAGCTGTTGACTTCAACGCATTCAAAGTATATAAAGAATGGGACGAGGCAACTAAAAGCATTCTCGAAATGCAGGAAGAGTGGCGCACCATCGGCTTTGCCCCTCACAAAGCTAACCAAAAAGTATTTGAACGTTACCGTGATGCCTGCGACAAGTTCTTTGCCGCAAAAGCAGAGTTTTACAAAGAAGTGAAAACCAACCTCTCGGAGAATTTGGATAGAAAAAAAGCACTCTGTGAAAAGGTGGAGGCACTCAAAGATAGCACCGACTGGAAAGCCACTACCGACGAATTGGTGAAACTGCAAAAAGAGTGGAAAACCATCGGGCCGGTTCAGAAAAAATTCTCCGACGAAGTGTGGAAACGCTTTATCGCGGCATGTGATTACTTCTTCGAACAGAAAAACAAAAACATGTCGGGGCAAAAAACCGAAGAATTGAAAAACCTGGATATCAAAAAAGGAATAATTGAGAAAATAAAAGCTTTCAAAAAAACCGACAACATTGCCGAGTCATTATCAGCGCTACGCGCTTTGGCTGCCGAATGGAATAGTGTAGGACATGTGCCTTTCCGCGAAAAAGATAAAATCTACAAAGAATATCGCGCCGTGTTGGATGCCAAGTTTGACGAACTCAACATCGATGCCTCGCAACGCAGACTCGAATCGTTCAAAAGCAATCTGAAAGATATTAGCTCGAAAGGCGAAAACAAAATCTACCGCGAACGTGAGAAATTGGTTCGTGCCTATGAACATCTGAAATCGGAAATCGCGACTTACGAAAACAATATCGGGTTTCTGAGCGTATCCTCCAAAAAGGGAGGCGGCATGTTGCAGGAAATGGAACGCAAGATTGAAGCGCTCAAAGACGAATGCAAACTCCTTGAGCAAAAGATAAACATGATCGACGAGCAAATCTGATCAATAATACTAACAAAAACGGTGAAGAAGCGCTTTTATAAAAGCGCATCTTCGCCGTTTTTGTTGTAATCACTCGCTGCACGATGACAACAAAATTAGCCGAGAACTCCTAAACGATCGACGGCGCATATAAAAGTCAAAAAAGACCAATTGAAAATATCAATTAGTCTTTTTTTGATTCGTGATTCAGCTGGGGCTCGAACCCAGGACCCCATCCTTAAAAGGGATGTGCTC
>CAZMQV010000015.1:0-51076 GCA_964568675.1 uncultured Paludibacter sp. | reverse complement strand
CTTGGTAAATACTCTGAACCACTTGAATTTGCATTGCCGCTTCTTAATTTAGCGTAGTCGCCAGTAGCCGTTAATTCCGGATCTGAAAAATAGGTGAACTTGCCATCGGTGTAGGCGCTTACATAATTACACCAAAGACGGGTGTCGCTGCCATCACCGCTATGAACATAGTATTTTACTTTTACCGCGTAGGTATTGCCGGGTTTTACAAGCACGGTTTGCCCTACGTTGTAAGTTCCGGAAGCATCAACCGCATTTATTTTAAAGGATTTTGTTCCTTCAGTAAAAATGCTTGCATCTTCTGTAAGTACAACGTCTTTAACAGAACTTGATATGATATTCCAATTGCTTGGTTTTCCATCTTGCCAATTCTCAAAACCGGGATTGCTTAATAGGTTGGTGTCTTCAGCGCTCAATGTGATAAAGACAAAGAGTAATGATAATAAAGTAATTTTTCTCATATTTGATATTTTTTTTAGTGAATTATAAAATCGTTTTTATTTGGATTGGAAAATACAAAGGTATGTTTTTTATATTTAGAAACAAACACCCAATCTCCTCGAATGGAGGAAATCGGATATTTGCTTTAAGGATTTTTTTGTTATCGAATCACCAATTTCGAAACCCGGCTGCCGGCTTTCACGATTACTACGCCTTTTTCGTTGTGATTAATGGAGTTGATACCTTCATTCGCTGTTTTGCTAATGATTTTCTGTCCGGCAATATTATATACTTCTATTGATTCGCCGGCCGTCGCGTTTAAGTAGATGGTGTTTCCGTTGCTCCAGCTGTTCAGAGTTTGAGTTTTGTTGATACCGGTAGTGCTGTCCCAAGCAAACTCGGAAATGTATTTCACGCCGGGTACAGTGCCGAAGTATTTCTCAAGAGTGCCATAAACATATACCAATTTGCCAAGATTCGTTTGGTTGTCTAATAAGTTTAATGCAGTGCGAATACCTGGTGCTTGGGTTTCAGCTTGGAGTTGCACCGCTATCATTGTCGTTAAGTCGGTAGCGTCGGCGGCATCGGCAAGTGCGAGATTACTTACTCCTTTTACCGGATTCTCCAATGATGAGATATTTCCTTCGTTATTGCCTCCTGCTACAACTCCAACGATGTAGCCTTTCACCCAGTATTTGTTTCCATCGCTTGTTTGGCGGTTCATTGTTTTCACATCGCCGATTGTAAATGGGTTTTGTTGACTTCCATCACCTGTAGTACTTGGGGCTGATTCGATAGTTATTGTAGTGCTGGCAATTCCGCTGGCGTTCATGCCTGCTTTGTAGGCAATCGCATTCACGGTAGTGGTGGACGCCACATCAAAAGGAGCTGAATAAACCGTTTTGGTATCGTCGGGGGTAGAGCCGTCGGTAGTATAGTAAATGGTGGCATCGGCTGTCGAAGAGCTGATGCTTACCGATTGTGTACTATAATAAGTGCCGGTAGCCGGTGTGATAGTAGGGGTGGAAACAGTGGGGGTGGAGCTACCAGGTGTATATTCAATTTCAAGGCTTACTAATTGTAAATTTTTGTTGCTTACAGAAATATTGAAAAATCCAAATCCGGTACCACCAGTAAATTCATAAGATGTTCCACCATTGGAAGTAGTAACAAGCGTTCCTCCTGTTGATTGAAAATCTTCAATTGCAGAATTACCTACGTTAAATCGCTGATTAGCAGCTCCCGAACCGCCAGTGTTATATTTCAAAGTAATTTTTGTAATACTTCCAAGTGAAGTCTTGTTATAAATATAGCCAGAACCTGACGTTAGCCAAAGCTTAGATGTAGTGTACTGCTTTAGTTTTCCGGAAAATTCGATATCGGAAGTGGTAATAGTTTGAATTTCATCGATAGTGGTGAATAATGTTCCATCAAGAGTGATTTTCTCACTCATTGCTTTTGCTGATGTGATAAGCAAGACTACACCAAGCAACATACTTTTTAGAATAGTAGTTTTTCTCATAATTCTTTTTTTAAATTAATTGTTTGATATTTATAGTTTTAATAATGAATACGTGTGTCATAGATACAGCGAGCCATGCAAGAAAAAGAGTTGCGAGATGCAAATCTCGTGATGCGTGGTCGAAGATGATTTTCAATGCAGATTGTGTGGCTTGGTATGCCGGGTGGGTCTGAAGCTATTAGAAAAGGTACTTACAACAAAAGTATAAAATATTATTTGAATTTCCATACATTTATTTGAAAAATAAAGTTACATTTTTGCTTCGAGTTTGTTGCGCGATGCGATAGAAGTAGGTGCGGGTATTTCTTTTTTAATAAAATGTGGAATTGGACTATACCGAAAAAAACGCCAAATTTATTCGGATTTGTATATTTAAATATTATCTTTGCAACCCGATTGAAAAGATTGGTTGAATCTGACTAAGTCGGATTGATAAAAAATACTACTTCTAAGTTGTTTAAATTGTAATTTTTAGAGATGAAAAATAAGTATTCAGATTTAATTGAACAAACTTTCGAGTTTCCTAACGAGGAGTTCTATACCGAAGATAACGAGCTTTACTGGCACGGAATCCCGATGATGGACATTATCAAGCAGTATGGCACTCCCTTGCGGGTATCATATCTGCCACGCATCTCCGAAAGCATTCAGAAGGCGCGTCGCATGTTCAATGTGGCAATGGCAAAGGTGGATTACGAAGGGAATTATCATTATTGTTATTGCACCAAAAGTTCGCATTTCTCATTCGTGATGGAGGAAGTGCTCAAGAATGGGGCGCACATCGAAACTTCGTCGGCGTTTGATATCAACATTATTGAAGCGCTGAATGAGCAAGAGTTGATCAACAAAGAAACCTATGTGCTTTGCAATGGTTTCAAACGCCCAATGTATGTGGAGAACATTCAGTCGTTGATTCGCAACGGATTCACGAATGTGGTCCCTATTTTGGATAATATCTTTGAACTGGATTTGATTCTTGATGATTTTACCGAGAAGTTTAAAGTGGGTATTCGCATTGCTTCGGAAGAAGAACCGAAATTCGACTTTTACACCTCGCGACTGGGCATTCGCTACAACGATATTATCCCTTATTACGAAGATAAAATAGCCAAGAACGAGCAAGTGGAGCTGAAAATGCTACATTTCTTTATCAATACCGGTGTGAAGGATACGCTTTACTACTGGAATGAGTTGAGTAAAGCGGTTAACCTCTATTGCGAGTTGAAAAAGGTTTGTCCTACGTTGGATAGCCTTGACATTGGTGGAGGTTTCCCCATTAAGTCACATCTCGATTTTACGTATGACTACGAGTATATGGCCGAGGAGATTGTAAATCAGATTAAGTTGATATGCAACCAAAATGGTGTGCCTGAACCACACATCTTCACCGAATTTGGCTCTTATACCGTAGGCGAAAGCGGCGCGATGCTTTATTCAATCGTAAACCAAAAGAAACAGAACGATCGCGAGCTTTGGAATATGATTGACAGCTCGTTTATGACCACCTTGCCCGATACGTGGGCTATCAACCAACGTTATGTTTTCTTGGCTATCAACAATTGGGATTCGGAATACGAGCGTGTCAATTTGGGTGGCTTGACGTGCGATAGTGAGGACTTCTATAATGCCGAGGTTCATTCCAATGCCGTGTTTTTGCCTAAAATGGAGTTGGGGCGCGAGCAATACATCGGTTTCTTTCACATGGGCGCTTATCAGGAGTCGTTGAGTGGGTTTGGTGGAATACAACATTGCTTGATTCCTGCACCTAAAATGGTGCTTATAGACCGCGATGAAGATGGCGAATACTTCACCAAGCTGTTTGCCAAAGAGCAGAGTTACAAGTCGATGCTGAAAATTCTCGGATATTAGTCTTGTGGATATTTACATAAAAAAATGTGCATTGCTGAGTTTTCGCGATGCACATTTTTTTATGTTTTCAGTTCTATATCTTATTATTTGGAGATAAGTTCGTCAGGTCGAGGCATTTTCTTCTTCTTATCCAGCTTTTTTTCTTCTTTCACAGGCAGTTTGGCAATACTATCCTGCCTGTTAAGTTCATCCCGGAGTTTATCCTGAATTTGCGGATTGTATTTACGTATAAGTTTAATGCTATCCACATAAGCGTTTACTTTCCCTTTTTGAGCATCGTAGCCAAGTAGTTGTCCGGTTATTGATTTTACGCGGGTGATTTTGCGGGCTTTGAACTTCAGGGTGTATCGACGCAGCACACTGTCGTTGCGGGTTTTAGTGTAGATGCTATCGGCCGAACCATCCATGTAGTTGACATACATCACAGCGTGTGGGTTTTTGCTTGAGTCCACCGGAGCTATTCGGTGCAGGAAAGTCAATTCGTAGCGATCGAGCGGCATCAGTTCGGTGTTCTCAACCGCGAAATTGATTTTAGTTCGAGCGGTGTCTTTGGTGAGTAGGTATTTGCGGTTGGCATACCAAATGTCTTGTTTCCGAATGGTGTCATACGGGTGGTATTTATATTCTTTCACGTCCGCTTCTATTTTTTTCAAATCTTCCTGAACGTTCAAATACACACGCTCAAACTTCTTTGGATGTTTGGTGTACCAGGCAAGGCAGGAGTCGAAATCCACTTTAGTGATACCATACTTGTCGAAAAGCGCGTCGTAGTAGCGTTTGTTTTGCTCTTCGCCACCGCCAACACTCCCTGATGATTGAACGGCAGCATCGAGCAGGTGCATATCCACCAGCAATTTTTCCATTTTTCTTTTGCTAAGCACATTGGATGGCCGGGTATCGCACGAGGTGATGAAAATGGTCAAACAAAACACAAGCAGCATGAGTTGTGTGGGCTTATTCATTTTCTTTCGGTTCAATATTTTCTTTTGATTTCTTATTCTCAAGGCTCTCATTCAATTCTTTGCGAAAAAACAAGAGGATAATTACAACCGAAACGGACACGCAGGAATCGGCAATATTGAATATCCATTTGAAGAAGATGGTATTGCCCGCGCTATCGGATATGAGTGGAAAATAGAGCATGTCCACCACTTTGCCGTAAAAGATTGGCGCGTAGCCTCCCCCTTCGGGGAAGAGTGTGGCGGCTTGATAAATGGTGCTTTCACTGAAAATGACGCCGTAGAAAACGGAGTCGATAATGTTTCCTGCCGCTCCGGCGAGCAATACGGATACAGCCAGGATGAAGCCCGTACGCGCACCGCGCTTGATGAGTCGGTGAATGAAAACTCCAAGCACCCCAACGGCAACAATGCGGAAAAGTGTCAGGAAGAGTTTCCCGATTATTTTCATCCCAAAAGCAGCGCCTTCATTTTCAACAAAAAAAAGTTTGAACCAATTGAATATCTGAATGGAGTTGTGGTCGCCCTGATAGTCGGAGTAGGATAGGGGAAAGCTAAGTTTGATGTAAAACTTGGAGATTTGATCTGCCAGTAACAGCAGAATGATGAGCAGGAGGGATTTGTTTTTTACTGACATGCCAATAAAAATAAGTTGTATAAAATGGTTTATATAAAAATTCGGCAAGCGTACTTCACGTTCGGTTGCCGAATTCTTTCTAAAGAGATATTTTACAAATAATCATGCCGACACAGACTTTGCGCGTCTTTGTCGGATTTATTTTTTTTCACCCGATTTTGCCTCGATGCTGAGCGTGGCATGAGGCACAGCGCGCAGCCTTTCTTTCGGTATAAGCTTGCCGGTTTCGCGGCAAACACCATAAGTTTTGTTCTCGATACGTACCAAAGCGGCTTGCAAGTGTTGGATAAATTTCATCTGACGTTGCGCCAATTGACCGGATTCTTCTTTGCTAAGTGTAGCGGCGCCTTCTTCGAGCACTTTGAATGTAGGCGAGGTGTCGCTCACATCGTTGCCATCGGAGTTGTTAAGTCCGGTGCGGAGCTGCTCGTAGTCTTTTTGAGCCTTCGCTAATTTTTCAAGAATAATCTGACGAAATTCATCCAATTCAGCATCGCTGTATCTTGTTTTTTCTTTTTGTTCCATAATGTTTTTTATCAACGTGTTTTCTTAGGTTCAACAATCAAAGATTTCAATGTGCGAAAATACGCAATTTATTTCAATATTACAATGATTTAGAATTGTTTCTTATTGTTTTGTGATATTAATGCGCACAATGTATTCTTCGAAATCGAGTTCGGTAGCGTTGAGAGTTGTTTCCACCAAGCGGATGCTACTTGCGAGTACTTGTGTGGCAATGTACGTGGCATATTCTTCTACTGCCGCGTTTATCTCATCCGCGCGTTGAATTTCCACGGCAATTTTATCGGTAATTTCAAATCCGCTCGATTTCCGAATGTTCTGAATGCGGTTGACCAATTCGCGGGCGATGCCTTCGCGCATCAGCGAGTCGCTAACGGCGATGTCGAGAGCCACGGTCAGATTGCCTTCGTTGGCAACCAGCCATCCGGGCATGTCTTCTGTGAAAATTTCTACATCTTCGACGGTGAGTAGCACCTCGCCCGATGGGAGTGTGAGGGTGTAGCTTCCTTCGCGTTCTATTTTGCTTATTTGTTGTTTGCTCAAAGAAGGCATGGCGGCAGCAATTTCTTTCATCTGTTTGCCATATTTTTTACCCAATGTTTTGAAGTTAGGTTTGATTTTCTTCACCAATCCGTCCATTTCTACATCGGCAGGGATTACTTCCAGCTCTTTGATGTTTACTTCGGCTTTAATCAAATCGGCAATGTATTTGATTTGCTTGTAAGTTTTGTCGTCCGAAGCCGGAACAACAGCTTTGGCAAGTGGCTGACGCACTTTTTTCTCCGCTTTGCGGCGCAGCGCCAGTATCATGGAGGATGTTTGCTGTGCCAGTTGCATACACTCTTCGAGGTTTTTGTCTATCAGTTTTTCGTCGAATACCGGGAAGTTTGCCAAGTGAACGCTGTTAGAACCCACGCTGTCAGGTTTTTCGATTTGCAAGTCGGCATAAAGTCTTTCGGCGTAGAATGGGGCGATGGGCGCCATCAGTTTTGCTACTGTGGTGAGGCAGGTATAAAGCGTTTGGTAAGCTGCTACTTTGTCTTTATCATATTCGCCTCCCCAATAGCGTTTGCGGTTGAGACGCACATACCAGTTGCTCAGGTTTTCGCCAACAAAATCAGCGATAGCACGTCCGGCTTTGGTAGGTTCGTAGTCGTTGTAATATCCTTCCACGTCTTTTACCAGTGTGTTGAGCAACGAAATTATCCATCGGTCAATTTCGGGTCGTTCGTTTACGGGGATTTGCGCTTCGGAATTTGCAAATTTATCTACATTGGCATACAGCGCGAAGAATGAGTAAGTATTGTAGAGTGTTCCGAAGAATTTGCGACGCACTTCGTCAATGCCTTCAATATCAAATTTCAGGTTGTCCCATGGCGAAGCGTTGGTCATCATATACCAGCGTAGCGGGTCGGAGCCGTATTTGTCGATGGTGCTAAACGGGTCAACGGCATTGCCAAGTCGTTTGGACATTTTGTTGCCGTTTTTGTCGAGCACAAGGCCGTTTGAAATAACATTTTTGAACGCTACCGAGCCGCGCACCATGGTGCTGATGGCGTGTAGGGTGAAGAACCATCCCCGTGTTTGATCCACTCCTTCTGAAATGAAATCGGCAGGGTAGAAGCTATTGCTTTCTACCAATTCGCGGTTTTCAAACGGATAGTGAAGTTGTGCGAAAGGCATGGCGCCGCTATCAAACCACACGTCGATCAGATCAAGCTCACGCTTCATTGGTTTGCCGTTTGGCGATATTAGTATGATGTTGTCCACGTATGGGCGGTGCAAGTCAATGTTTTTGGGGTCGTAGTTTTCGGAGCTAAAGTCGCCAACTTTAAAGTTTTTATACGGATTTTCGCTCATTAATCCTGCGGCGATTGATTTTTCGATTTCTGCAATCAGCTCTTCGGTGGAGCCGATACACAGTTCTTCCGATCCATCTTCGGTGCGCCAGATTGGTAGTGGAGTACCCCAATAACGGCTTCGGCTCAAGTTCCAGTCTTGCAGGTTTTCGAGCCATTTCCCAAATCGACCGGTGCCGGTAGATTGAGGTTTCCAATTGATGGTGTTGTTGAGCGCTATCATCTCTTCGCGGCAAGCGGTGGTTTTGATAAACCAGCTGTCGAGCGGATAATAAAGCACCGGTTTGTCTGTGCGCCAGCAGTGCGGATAGTTGTGGGTATGTTTTTCTATTTTGTAAACCAAGCCTTGTTGTTTCAGCATCACAGCCAAATCAATATCCAGGCTTGTATCACTTTCAGATAACGATTCGTCGTAGTCATTTTTCACGTATCTACCTTCGTATTCTTTGTATAGATCCACGTTTACCTTGTTTTTCACAAAGTCGGCGTCGAGTTCATCTATTTTGAAGAATTTACCTGTCAAATCCACCATCGGGCGGCGGTTGCCATCTTTGTCGATAAGGATAAGTGGCGCTATTCCATTTTGTTTTGCCACCCGGTCGTCGTCGGCACCAAATGTGGGTGCGATGTGAACAATGCCGGTACCATCTTCTGTGGTAACAAAGTCGCCTACGATAACCCGAAACGCATTTTCTCCCGGATTTATCCAGGGTATCAACTGCTCGTATTCCATGCCGGCAAGTTCGGAGCCTTTGTAGTGTGCCACCACTTCATATTCGTTTTTGCCCAATACCGATGTTAGCAGATTTTCGGCTAAAATTAATTTGACATTTTCTTTCGAATAGGGGTTAAGTGTGTTTACAAGCACATAATCGATGTTTGGTCCTACGGCCAAAGCGGTATTTGAAGGCAAGGTCCAGGGAGTGGTGGTCCATGCCAGGAAATACGTATTTTCTTTGTTTTTTAATTTGAATTGCGCCACTGCCGTTGTGTCTTTCACATCGCGGTAGCAACCGGGCTGATTCAGCTCATGCGTGGAAAGTCCGGTGCCCGCGGCGGGCGAATAGGGCTGGATGGTGTAGCCTTTGTAAAGCAGATTTTTGTTGTAAAGCTGCTTGAGCAACCACCACAGCGTTTCGATATAGCGATTGTCGTAGGTGATGTAGGGGTCATTCATATCCACCCAATATCCCATTTGCTTAGTCAGCTCTTCCCATTCTTTGGTGTAGCGCATCACATCGTGGCGGCAGGCGGCGTTATATTCGTCCACGCTGATTTTCTTACCGATATCTTCTTTGGTAATGCCAAGTGATTTCTCTACGCCCAGCTCTACGGGGAGTCCGTGTGTGTCCCAGCCTGCTTTACGTTGCACCTGATATCCTTGCATGGTTTTGAAACGGCAGAATACGTCTTTAATCGTGCGCGCCATCACGTGGTGAATGCCTGGCATGCCATTAGCCGAAGGCGGACCCTCGTAAAACACAAATGTGGGTTTCCCCGCGCGGGTTTCAATACTTTTCTGAAACATATTGCTCTCTTCCCAGTGTCGCAATACTTCTTTGTTGATGTCGGAGAGATTAAGTCCTTGATATTCTTTGAATTTCTTTTCCATGTTATGAATCAATAATTTTTCTTGCCTCGGTACGCGCAACTTCTTGTCGGTTTAGCGCCCTTTGTTTAAGCCTTTGAAAATAAGCTGCAAAATTAGGAAAAAAATACGAAATGAGAAAGAAAGCGGATAATTGTTTGATGGCTAAAGCTTTCAAATCATTAAAGTTTTGATAAGAATCTTGAAAATGGAATCTTTAAAATTTGTGTATGCTACTTTTAATTGGTGTGGCGTGTTCCTAACAGCGATATCAGTATCTAAGTTTACGATGATATCATTGTAGTGTGCTTTTGAATTAGTTCACAACGAGAAATATTTCAATAAGTAGATGATTGCTCATTGTAAAAACACTGACGACTGCCGGTGAATTGGAAAATTTTCACCATCTAAGCTATTCACACACATTACGCTAACGCTATGTTTTATTTATTCAGCTTTAGCACGAATACGTAGTAAGTCATTTACCACCCGTTTTGTCGTGCAACAATTTCATTTGTAACTCATTTATCACCCGTTTTGTCATTTGACAATTTCATTTGTAACTCATTTATCACCCGTTTTGTCGATTGACAATTTCATTTGTAACTCATTTTCACCCGCTTTGTCGATTGACAATTTCATTTGTAACTCATTTTCACCCGCTTTGTCAATTGACAATTTCATTTGTAAATCATTTTCACCCGTTTTGTCGATTGACAATTTCATTTGTAACTCATTTACTACCCGTTTTGTCATGTAACAATTTTAGTGGTAAGTCATTTACCACTCGTTTTGTCAATCGACAATTTAAGTGGTAAGTCATTTATCACCTGTTTTGTCATGTAACAATTTAAGTGGTAAGTCATTTATCACCTGTTTTGTTATGTAACAAATTTAGTGGTAAGTCATTTATCACCTATATTGTTATGTAACATTCCTATAGTACATATTTCTCTAAAATAATCTCGGCAAACAAGTAACTGTACTTCAAAGAAGCTTTCATAAAGAAAGTTTCTCCGAACAGGTGTAATTTTTTAATCGCTCCTTATATTGTTTGCTAAGGATTTGCGCATTGACATACTGGCGCCTGTTTTTTAGCATAATATCCCGATAGAAGCATGTCGCCGGTTCTATTTCCAATTAATTTTTTTTATAGCCTCTCATGCGTTCATCATCACTTTAATTTGATTTGAATTGAGTCGTCAGGAAGAAATAATTTCTCCATAACACTCGCAATTCTTGACATACAATTTGAAGCCGAAATATTGATATGAATGAACAACAAGTCGTCATTCAATTCTTTCGCTTTATCCCATACTTTTCCATCAAATGTTTTGTAACGACTTGTTAAATCAACGTTTGCATCAATCAATTCCTTAAGCGAGCTCCATTTCAATATAATTTCTTCACGCCTGAACATTTCAAGTTGATTGTCCAAAATGTAATCGAAGTCGTATTCGGGTTTATCCTTTAAATATTTAAGAAACTTAATGAATACATCTTGCCAAGAATTCACTTTTATTACATCATTAAAAATATGAAGTTCAATCGGCTTATTGCCTTCCGCAATGTCACCTGCATCACTATCTAATGGCGAGAATAAAGTGCTTTCAATTGTTTGGGTGTTCCAATTTGCTTTATCCTTATAATGTTCGGGCAGTGGAAAGGTCTCAAGAAACCAATTTACCATATTGGATTGATGCTCTTTTATACTTTGTTCATTCCAAATATTTCTTTGAGTTACATCAAGCCTGTAGTTAAGTGATGAAGTGTTAAGTTTTCTTTTCTTTTCTTTTCTCCAAAAGACTTATTACCCATTTCGCTATTAAACTCAGTCAGAATGAGATTGCCTATATTATGTAGATAATTCTTGTGAAGTTTTTCAAAATGTTCGCCTAATTCTTCTTTCCAGTTGTTCTCTAATTTCTGGGGCATTATATGCTCTATTGATATTTTAGGATTACGGAAGTCCACCGATACTTTTGAGTTATATTCTTCAATCTTACCTAAGATAAATTTTGAATACTGCTTTAGACTTTCATAGAAATTCATTGAGATGAGAGCTGAACTCATTTCTGAATTATTTGGCAAACGTAGTCTATAATTCATATTAGTTAAGAGGTCAAGTACTAATACGTTGCCCTTGGCAAGGCTTTCTATTTTCTTGCTTAGAAGAACAATATTTTTGTTTTCTCCTTGTGTTAGCCCCAATACTCTACGTCTTATCAAATATGTTCTGATTGCTGAAAGAGTTGAAATCAGTATTTCGTCACTAAGTCTTATGTTGTCAATTGTGTACTGATGATATTCCAATAGTCCCAATACAAAAGGTTTGAATGCTTCAGCCTTTATATCGTGGAAGATGTTTCTTAGCAACTCCTTAATTTCTCTATCTTTGTTATTGTTATTTGAAATGATGTCGTTGTTAATTTCAGTAATTATCCACTTGTAGCATTTTACATATCGAACAATGTCGTCGATAAAAGCATTGTGGTTTTCAAACGCTGAATCAACAAAGTCTTTAAACTGCTGATAAAGTTCTTTTGTGTTATTGTCGCTTACAACTTTAAGAGAACTCACAGTTTTGTATTGCAAATAATCTCTGAAAAACTTAGATGTGTTCTCGGATAGAACTGCTTCGATTTTTGGATGCCATATTTCTTCATAGATATCAGATTGGTTTTTGCTTTCCATATTTAGGAGAACAAAATTTCTAACAAGGTCTGACAAAGTAAGCGGCTTGCCTAACGAGTTTAATGTTTCAAATATTATTTGTGGGTCTTCTCCTTTAAATGGTCTTTCATCAAGAAAAATTACAGCAACATTCATTCGCTGAATAGCAATAATGTAATGTTCAAAAACCACTTCGGGTTTATTCCTTTTATTATCAATGATGAATTTTTTGAGTAATTCATACGCATTGTTTATCACTCCCGGGTTTGGTTGTGTCTTATTTACAAGTGCTTTGTAAGCATCCCAATCCTTTGTAACTTGTTTGAGTTTAATTTTATCTTGAAAAGAGGAAGAATTGTTTATCAGATAATTCTGATTGATATAATTCTGATTGTTTGGGTCGGTTTCGGTGTCTCTTAATGCAATTAAAAAAATTAGTGTTGTTGTAAGTCTTTGCTGACCATCTATAACTACAGATTTATTAGCAAACCCAGACTTTTCTTCTTTAATTACAAGAGAACCAAAAAAATGTTCTAATTTGTCATGTTGTTTGGGGTCTAAGTGCGAATCAATAATTCTTAATACATCACTTAAGTATCTGTCAATTTCAGGTTTACCCCAAGCATAAGCTCTTTGAAAAGGTGGAATAAAAAATGATGTCGCGTTTTTTGCGAGTACGTCATTTATCGAATGGTTTTCTGTCTTCATAAAACGATTTCCCGGCTAATTTTGATTTAAACTTGTTTTGGCCTCTCATTCTCTCGCAAATATATCATATTTTCCCCCATCGTCCAATTACTTTCGATGGAAAATTCCAATAATATGAAAATAAGTTTGTAGTGTGTGAAGATTTGTTTGTTGTTTTTTTTTATTCAATGCAATGTGCTAATGCCACATTCCTATTCAAATTGCATGTTTGGAAATACCAATGGGTTTTGAATTGCCTCCAGCTTTAGTTGGTGAGTATTTAAATTTCTTTTGAATTATAATAGCAATCCAACAATTGCAATAATCATTCCCTCCTATATATATTGTTATCTGACAATGCCTGTTATAATTTCATTCAACATGTAATTGTATTCCAACAATTCCTATTCCAAATTATTCCAACATGAAATTGTAAAACTATTTCTACCATGAAATGTGTCGAATAATTCGATGTGTGAGTGATATGTGGTGGGCATTGTGGCTTGCTTATTCCAAAACATCAAATAGAAATAAATCACTTTACGGTGCTACAATGCGGTGTTGTGGTTTGTCGGATGGCGTGTTGGACGGTGATTCTTGTAGGCGTTACGATGAAATATCTTGTAAACTTACGTGCGTAAGTAGCTCAATGGCGGAATTTTCTGTTGGAAACAATCGGAAGTAGCGGCTTCATCGGAAGGTTTACAATGCAAAAGGCGGTGTGCAGGGGTATGTTGACGTCAGATGTATGATGCGCTTGGTGTGGCGTAAGTGGCAATCGGGTTGTTTTGGCGCATCGCGTTAAGAATATGATATAAATAAACGTATAAAGAAAAGAGATTAGCCGGAGAATGTGGCATAATCTTGTGCGCAAAGCGGGTAAACTCTTGCGCAATCTTCGCTTTTCTGCTCAGTTTTCTTCACTTTCTCGTTTCATTTCAATCCGCATTGAGGTCAATTCAGCCCCTAATTTTTACATTTCAAGAAGTAAATATGTAAATATACATGCTATTAAGCATAATTTTGCAGCGTAAATTTGATAAAACAATAAAACGATAAAACAAATAACAAAGATGAAAGGAAAGATTTTCTTATTGGCAATTGTCCTGATGAATGGTCAATGGGTGTTTTCGCAAGCGCCTAATACCAGTGAACTCTCATTGAAAGAATGTGTGCAACTAGCTGTTGAAAACAATATAAATGTAAAGACATCGAGCATCGAGCGTGAGAAGAGTGAATTTAAAAAAGAAGAAACACGGGCGGCGCTTCTACCTAAAATAAACTTTGCCGGAGGCTTCACCGACAACCTGGCACTCCCTACCACGGTGCTTCCAGGCGAGATATTGGGCAAACCGGGCACTACCATAGCCGCTAAAATGGGAAGTCAGTATAGCACCAGTGCCGCGGTGAGCATCAGTCAGGTATTGTTTAACCAAACCGCGCTTTCGGCTCAGAATATTACCAAAAAGACGGCTGACATCAGCAAGTTGAACGTGGAAAAGGCAAAAGAAGAAATAGCGCTTGAAGTGGCGAAACTCTACGCGCTGAGTCAAACCACAGCCGAGCAAGCCAAGCTAATAATCCAAAATATCAAACGCACGGAACGCCTGCGAGATATTACAAAAATAACGGTTGAAAATGGAGTGGGCAAGCAGGTGGATTTGGATAGGGTGAATGTGAACCTCGAAAACCTATACACACAACAAAGCAACACGCAAGCCACGCAAGAGCAACAATTGAACATGATTAAATACATACTCAACTTGCCGCTCGAGCAGAATATAATCTTGACCGACACTGTTACCTCACCCTTGCAGGCAAGCAACCCGTTGCAGGACCCCGACTTTACGGAGCATGTGAACATCCGCCTGCTCGAATCGCAATTGGAACTCAACTCCATGAATAAAGATATGATAAAGAAAGCTTATCTGCCTACGGTGTCGTTTTCGGGTCAATTTGCATACCAGGGACTTCGCAATGAATTTGCTTCGTACTTCAAAGGAGGAGAGCAGAATAAATGGTATCCCATGTCAAATTTCTCGGTAAATGTAGCGGTACCCATTTTTGACGGATTTGAAAAACGCTCAAAGATACATCAAGCTTCGATGGACATTCAAAAAACAAAAGCCACCCTCGAAAGCACGTACGAAAGTTTCAGCATGAACTACAAAAATTCATTGAACAACTACCGAATCAACCAAGACATCGTTCGCCGGCAAAAGCAAAATCTTGAACTTGCCGAAAAGGTTTATAAAGAAACCTCTTTGAAGTATCGCGAAGGCATGGCAGCGATGAGCGCCCTGCTTCAAGACGAAATGAGCCTGAGCAGCGCGCAAAGCAGCTACCTCACAGCCTTGTACAATTTCAAAGACGCGGAACTCAAAATCATGTCGCTCAACGGTAGTATCCACGAATTATACAATTAATTAATAGAAAAGCGAATCCGGGAAAATAAACAAAAACATTCAATAGATAATAAAATAAACAAAAACATCAATATGAAAAAGAAAACAATCATAGTAAGCGTTACACTTGTCGCTCTTTTGGGCATAATGACTTGGACATTAGCATCCAACAAACAAGCAATAGACAGCAGCAAAGAGGTTAGGACTACTCAAAGCGCAGTAACAGTAACCGTTTCCACCGTAGGAATGGAAGAGATGGGAGGCAACCTTCAGCTTGTGGGCACTACCCAGCCATTCAGAGAAGTGAGCATCCCCTCTGAAAGCGCCGGCAAAATAACGCAAGTAAACTTCAAAATGGGCGACATTGTGAGCAAAGGTCAAATACTCGCCCGCATCGACGACACCTACAAACGCCTGGCATTCGAAAATGCGAAACTCAGCTATGACAAATGCAAAGATGATTACAATAGAAGTCTGGCGCTTCATCAGGGCGACGCTATCTCCGACACCCAACTGCGGGATGTGAAAATGGCGCTCGAAAATGCTTCGATTCAACTTGAAAATGCTAAAAAGCAATGGAATGATACCCGCATCACCGCGCCATTCAGCGGATACATCACTTCGCAAAACACCGAACTTGGCGCTTATGTCAATCCCGGATCCGCCATAGCAGGCATTGCCGATATTTCGCAGCTCAAAGTGATATTGGAAGTGTCGGAGTCCAATGCTTATGAACTTCGCCAAGGACAACAAATAAGCATTGTAACTGATGTAAATGCCAAAGCAAGATATTATGGCAAGATTGCTAATATCAGCCCCAAGGCAAGCGCGTCGCACACCTATCCCGTAGAAATAGTAATCCCCAATAATGGGAAAGATAAACTAAAAGCAGGGACTTATGTGAATGTGAGTGTGGATATGGGCAACCAGGGGAAAGCATTGACAATACCTCGCGACGCCATTGTGAGTAGTGTGAAAGACCCATCGGTGTATGTGGTGAACGACTCGGAAGCAAAACTGGTGAAAATAAACACGGGTAGAAGTTTCAACTCGAACTTCGAAGTGCTTGCCGGCTTAAAAGAAGGCGATAAAGTGGTAACCAACGGTCAGATCAATCTGACGGATGGTGCGAAGGTTATCGTACTTAATTAATAATTTAACACGATTATTATGTCATTAATAAAAACATCAGTAAAAAAACCACTAATCGTAGTTGTGCTTTTTGCACTGCTTACCATAGGAGGCGTCATATCATATATGAACCTCAATCTGAACTTATTGCCAAGCTTTGAGCTGCCGATACTTACTGTGCAAACCGTGTATCCCGGAGCGGCGGCTTCTGAGGTAGAAACATCCGTAACTAAAAAAGTAGAAGACGCGCTTTCGACGCTCGAAAACTTAGATAAAATTAGTTCTACATCCATGGAAGGCGTATCGGCAGTTGTAGTGCAATTAAACTCGGGCGCCGATATCAACCTTGCTGTGCAGGATGCCCAAAGCAAAATTTCTGCTATCAAAGCCAATCTGCCTACGGATGTTAAAGACCCCTCTATCAGTAAAGTGTCTTTAGATGAAAAATCAATTCTGAGCGTAGCGGCATCTTCAACCATGCCATCCACAGAGTTCTATCAGTTGGTAGAAGACCGGATCCAACCACGCTTGGCTAAACTGCCGGGTGTAGGCTCGGTGAAAATAAGCGGTGGTAGAGAGCGGCAAATAAAAGTGAACATGGACGCTGAAAAGCTTAAAGCTTATAAACTATCGGCTTTGCAAGTGCTCTCGGCAATTCAAAGCGCCAATATGGAAATCCCGGCGGGAAATGTGGAAAATGCCGAGCAGGTCTATTCCGTGCGTTTGGCTGCCAAATACGCGAGCCTGAACGAGCTGCGCAACACTGTAATAGCCACTACCCCCAATGGCGGGAAAGTGAAAGTGATGGATGTGGCCGAAGTGGAAGATGGTATCACGGAGCAAAAACTTATCAACCGGATTGACGGAAAAGACGCGATAGGCATCTCTATCCTAAAGCAAAGCGACGCCAACGCGGTGAAGGTTACCGACTTGGCTAAAGCCGAATTGCAAGCCGTAGAAAAAGAATATGCTGCAAGCAATGTGAAATTTGAAATAGCCTCCGACGACTCGGTTTATACCCGCGCCTCAGCCAATTCGGTAGTGTTCGACCTTGTGTTGGCTATTCTCATCGTAGCGTTTGTTTGTTTCTTATTCCTCCACGATGTGCGTAGCGCCCTCATCATAATGATAGCGGTGCCACTATCCATCATCCCGGCATTTATCGGGATGTATTTGCTGGGCTATTCGCTAAACATGATGTCGTTGATGGCTTTGTCGCTGGTAGTCGGTATTTTGGTGGACGACTCCATTGTGGTGATCGAGAATATGTTTACCCACATGGAAAAAGGTAAAACCAAGTGGCGCGCGGCAATTGACGGAGCACAACAAATAATGTTCACCGCTTTGGCTATCACGATTGTGATTGTGGTTGTGTTTCTCCCATTGGCAGTGAGTGGCGGCATGATTGGCAACGTGTTGAAGGAATTTGCCACACCTATCATTATAGCCACATTATGTAGTTTGTTGGTGTCGTTTACGGTAACACCACTGTTGATGTCGCGTTTTGGAAAAATACAGGACAATACCCGCTCAACCCTATTCGCACGATTCTCGCGTTTTATTGAGAATACATTCAATGGTCTTAAAGAATGGTATGCGGGCATTCTCCGCTGGGGATTGCGCCACAAGGCTACTGTGTTGTTGGTAACAGTCGGAATGTTTATCGCCTCAATCGCTTTGTTTCCGGCAGGTTTTATCGGTTCGGCTTTTGTGCCTACTACCGACCAGGGCGAATTTATCGTAACATTGGATATGAACCCACAAGTAACTGTATATCAAAACAACCAGTTGACTATGGAGGCCGAAAAGATAATCAACAGCATACCGGAAGTGAAACGCGTTTTCACCAATGTGGGGATGAGTTCCAGATCAACAAAGAACAACGTTACCACCATCTCTGTGAAGATGGTAGATAAGAAGAAAAGAAAAATGAGCGTTCAGGAATGCGCTGACTTGACCAAAGACAAAATCATGCGACATATACCCGGAGTGCGTGTTCGGACGGGTATCACAAGCTTGACCGGTGGCACCTCGGAGCCTATCCAATTCATTGTACAAGGCACCGATTATGAAAAGGTGCAAGAAACAGCCGCAATGGTGTTGGCTGCTGTAAAAAGCACACCGGGAACATCCGACGCAAAATACTCTATTGACGACCCGCGCCAAGAAGTTCAGGTGAAACTGGATCGCGAAAAAATGTCGGCTCTCGGCTTGTCGGTAAGCGATGTGGGCACCACGCTCCGTACCGCCTTGAATGGGAACGACAACAGCCGTTATACCGAAAACAACGTAGAATACAAAATACGTATCGGGGTGGATAATTTTGACCGCACCAAATCGGAAGATGTAGCCAAGCTCACCTTTATCAACAAAAAAGGTGAACTGATAGAGCTGAAACAATTTGCCGATATTACTTACGGCTTAGGCGCTTCCGCGCTGGAACGCACCGACCGCATATCGTCGATCACTGTAGGCTCCATGGTGGTAGGGCGCCCTACCGGAACTGTAGGAACTGAAATAGAACAAGCCTTCGCCGGCAAAATACCCGATGGTATAAACATCAAGAAAGGCGGTATGATGGAACAACAATCCACAGCATTTGGCAGCCTTGCATTTGCGTTTCTTGCTGCCATCGTACTTATTTACCTCATTATGGTGATGCTGTACAACTCACTTACCGACCCGCTGATAGTGTTGTTCTCTATCCCGCTGGCTATGATTGGCGCATTTCTGGCATTGGCGCTCACTATGAACAACCTGGACATATTCAGCATCATCGGGCTGATAGTGCTCATCGGGTTGGTGGCGAAAAATGCAATTTTGTTGGTCGATTTCACCAATAAAATAAGGAAAGAAGAGGGGGTAAGCACGTTCAACGCGCTGATAGAAGCCGGCAAAGAACGGTTGCGTCCGATTTTAATGACCACTTTCGCCATGATTTTCGGGATGTTGCCTATCGCGCTTGGCTCGGGCGACGGTGCCGAAATGAAAAACGGTATGGGCTGGGTAATTATCGGAGGCTTAACAAGCTCGATGATACTGACATTGGTAGTAGTGCCGGTGATATATTATATCTTTGACCGCTTTGCGGCAATAAGAATGTCGCGCAAAAGAAAGAAACTGATTAAGAAAGTGAAAGCGCGTCAGTTAGCCGCAAGCATGGCGTAAACGCTCAAAGCAAAAAGATATTCATCCGAAAAAATAAAGTTTTGTACCTTTAAATATTTCAGAAAAGCATTTTCCCAAGGTATTTTTTTACTTTGGGAAAATGTCTTTTATATAAAACAATAATGTATCTTTACATATTGATGCGAAATGAGGTAGAAACAAACTATTGACAAATCAGCAAAATGAAATAAAAGTAATTGAAAATGAAGAAAGATTGCAATTTGAATCGACAGCAGGAACAAAAGAAAAGAAAGTTTGAGGAAAATCCATTTTCCAACTCAAACGCTCTTCGACTTTCAATAACCATAAGCGTTACACTGAATATCATTTTGTTTCTGGGCTGGGTTTTCAACCAAAAATTTACGCTCAGAAATGCTACCGGACTAACCCACATGTTTCTTCCCAACGTATTCATGTTCTATGTCTTGTATCTGTACAACTTCTGGGTGGTGCAAAAAAAATGGCAAAGGCGCTTCAAACATTTAGCCACGTGGTTAGGTTCCATACTTATCGCGGGCGCGTTAAACCTGATTTTTCTGGGTATCTTAAATCT
Source organism: uncultured Paludibacter sp. (assembly GCA_964568675.1). Lineage (GTDB taxonomy): Bacteria > Bacteroidota > Bacteroidia > Bacteroidales > Paludibacteraceae > UPXZ01. Next base: position 31,062 of record CAZMQV010000015.1, on the reverse strand, counting down.
GTTGCAGATCGATATGCAAATACCCAACAAATTCTTTGTTATTACCAACTTGTTCAAAGACCTAATAGTAGCAATAATAGTAATTTTTTCAACCATTTTAGTGCACACAATATACGAAAAACAAAAAGCTCTGCTCGAAAATGAGAAACTTATCGCCGAGAATATCCGCATTCGATACGAAGCGCTGAAAAGCCAGGTGGATCCGCATTTCCTTTTCAATTCGCTCAACACGCTCGACGGACTTATAAGCATGGATACAGCTAAAGCACACGACTATGTGCAAAATCTCTCGTCGGTGTTTCGATACACCATCGGCAACAAAGAAATAGTAAAATTGGAGGATGAGCTTGATTTCACCAAGTCTTATGGCGACTTGATGAAAATACGATATGGCGACAATCTGAAAATAGACTACCAAATCAACGATATGTACTTGAATTATTATATCTTGCCGGTAAGTTTACAATTGTTGGTCGAAAATGCTATCAAACACAACGTGGTAAGCGGCAAATATCCGCTTCGCATCATAATCGAAACAACGGATAATACTTGCATTCGAGTGTCCAACATCATTCAGCCCAAATCAAACGTTGAACCCGGCGAAGGCATCGGGTTAATGAATCTCATCGAACGATATAGCTTGCTATTCCAACAACATGTGTCAATATCAAGCAATCAAATATTCAGTGTAGAAGTGCCATTAATCAAAGAATTGAAAAGTGGCATGACATCACTTTAAGGGTTTGCCCTTACAAAACCTCGCCATCGCACACACGATAGCGACTTAAAGGCTTAATATAAAAAAGTATAATCGCATTTATCAATTAAACAAGAACGAATGAAAGCAGTAATTGTAGAAGATGAAATAATAGCGGCGCAAAACCTGCAGCGGCTTATCGAACAATTGGCAGACGATATCGAAGTAATAGCCACATTGCAAACCGTGGAAGAAAGCATAGAATGGTTTTCGGAAAACTCAATGCCCGACTTGACATTTATGGACATACACCTTGCTGATGGCGAGTCGTTTGCAATTTTCGACAAAGTGAAAATAACCTGCCCGGTGATTTTCACCACCGCCTATGACGAATATGCGCTGAAAGCCTTTGAGGTCAACAGCATCGACTATTTGCTCAAACCGATAAGTACGAAAAACTTTGAACGGGCAATAACTAAATTGCGTAATTTATCGCCTAACCCCGATGCGCCCGATGCCATCAATCGCTTGCTCAATAGCTTCAAACAAACGCAGAAGGCATATAAAACTCATTTTCTCATACCGCATAAAGATAAACTAATCCCCTTGGCAGTAGATAGGATAGCTTGTTGCTACACCGAAAATAAGATGGTGAAAATAATTAGCTACGGAAATGAAACTTTCTACATCGATAGTTCGCTCGAAGTAATGCTTGAACAGCTCGACCCCTCCGAGTTTTTCAGAGCCAATCGCCAATACATTATTTCGCACAATGCCATCAAAGATATATCCATTTGGTTTGGGAGCAAGTTATCCATTAATCTGACAGTAGCCCTACCCGAAAAAATAATCGTAAGCAAGGCGCGTGTGTCCGATTTCAAAGCCTGGTACACCCGATGATTTTTGCATAAAAAGCTTCTTTTTGAAAACTTAATATATCTTCGTGTTGTTACAAACGCATAAACTGCAATCCATTTCAAAACTTTATGAATAAAACTAATACCCGAATAGTATTAGCAACGCTTTTTTGTTGTATTGTTTTCACATCGCATAGCCAGACTCACGGGATAGACTCGATAGCCGGAGTTTCACACACGGATACTACCCGCGCCGGGATAGTCAACAACCCCATCATACAAACACCACAAACCGAAGCTTTAACTCTGAATAAAACGAGTCCGATACGTGGTATGGAGTATGTGGTTGGTGCCAATTTGGCTGTATGGGGTTTCGACCGTTTTGTGCTCCGTACGGAGTATTCCAAAATAAATTTCAACACCATCAAGAATAATTTCAATACAGGATTCGTGTGGGACAACGACATGTTTTCGACCAACCTTTTGCTGCATCCCTATCACGGAGGTCTGTACTTCAACGCTGCGCGCTCAAATGGACGAAGTTTCTGGAGGTCGATCCCGATTACTTCAGCAGGGAGTTTGATGTGGGAGTTTTTTATGGAAAACGAATCGCCATCCATCAATGATTTCGCCGCAACTACATTTGGCGGAGCGGCACTCGGTGAAATTACATACCGGTTGTCCGATCTTCTTATTGACGACCGACTTACCGGCTTTAGTCGTTTCAGGCAAGAAGCCTTCATCACGTTAGTATCTCCTATAAGAGGGCTAAACAGAATTATTACCGGCGATGCTTGGGTGCACCGCGATACCAAAGGAAATTCGATGCCCTCGCATCCGCTAGTGTTCTCTATCTGGGGCGGGCATCGAATTATCGCCGATCGATTGCGCCACCATCAAGATTACAGCAACATGCTAAGCTATGATATAGGACTAAAATATGGCAACGAGTTTGACTCGGACAACGAAAAACCATACGACTTTTTTGAATTTTATTTAAGTGGAAATTTCTTTTCGAATCAACCACTCGTGAGCAGAGTGAATGTGATGGGAATGATCGCTTCGAAAAACGTTCCGCTCAAGAAAAAAAAACATTCTTTTAGCTATGGATTATATCTGCATTTCAATTATTATGTGTCGAAAATGGATAACAAGCACGAGCTGCTTTATCCCTACAAAATATCGGAAGCCGCTTCGGCAGGTCCCGGAATGTTGTACAGCAATAGCGTGTCAAACAAACTATTGTTTGCAGGTGAATTTTATCTAAGCTGTATCTTGCTGGGAGGCGCACAAACCGATTATTACCGATTCGACGAACGCGACTACAACCTAGGTAGTGGCTACAGCTCCAAACTTAACTTATCGCTAACGTTTCACAAAAATGCCCAAATCTATCTCAATTCGGAGGATTATCGGATTTATTCGTGGCTAGGCTTCTCGCCCGACGATGACTTCAGCTCAAATGTGCATGGCGATATTGGAAAATCAAGTTTGAGTGTTGCCCGTCTTGGTGCGCGCATACATTTTACTAAAAAAGCATTTTTTTCGTTAGAAACCGCTTATTACATTCGTCGAAGTTTCTACAAATTCTACCCGGACATAACGCATCAAGTGGCTGAGAATAAAGTAAGTGTTGGCGTTGTTTTTTAATAGCAAAAAAATGAAAGAATAACGATGATATTGGATAGGTTTTGCTTATTCCAATACATTTTTATTCCTTCAACTTTCTTTTGTTTTGTTTTGTTTTGGTTGGGGCGTGTTGACTTAATAGCCCTTTCCTTCGTTCATTTCCGCTACCAACGCAAAGATATTTAAGGCTTGCTATGAAAGCTTTATCAAACACATAAGCAAGGGGAAATGATCAAATACAAATATGCTCCCTTCAAAAAGAAAAAATATGTAGTACACAAATCGGAACCGGAAGGCAAGCAAATGCCTGAATAGTACGGTTTGTGGTGCGATTAGCTGCAATGTGGGTTAATGTAATGTGTTGTCGTCTTCAATTCGTTTTTGCTGTTATCAGAATGTGGTTTAAATTTTTCAGCTATTCAGTAACAAAAATGATTGCATTAATTCCTTTTAACTTCATACCGCATCCAAAGGCCGCCTTCATTTAGTTTTTCCACATCAATCAGCGAAAATTCAACCGGGTTTATTTTGTCCAGGTACCTGCCTGTTTCAAAGAGCGTGGAAGTATCGGAAGATGCATCAGTTACCGGCGCCATCACAAGGCTTAACTCGTCGATCAGGTTTTCGGCTAAAAAAGAGCCATTGATGTATCCGCCGCCCGACACCATCAAGGTATTGATGCCGAAGAGTGATTTCAACTTTTGAGAAGCCAGTGTGCAGTTTATATACTCCTCTCCTGCGATGATATAGGAAATGTTTAACCTACGCAGCAAATCACGGTACGCATTGGGAGCTTTTTCGCTCAATACTTCGATGATGTGGGCCTCGGGGCGTTCCATATATTTTATTGAATTGGTTGTCCAGCCCACTTTTCCCAAAAGGTCAATGGATACATAATACATTTCGGCATTTGGGTAAGCAATGAAATCGCCAGTGGGAACCTGTGGCGCATTTTCCCGCAACACAGGTTTGCGATAGTCTGTAAAATTTTCTTCCGTTGTTACCCTTCCGCAAAGCCAGGCATCGGGCTTATAGGTATTGTTGGTTCGTTCGTATTCCTGGTCAACCTTTTTTGTTACAGATGCTTCCATAAAAGCTCCGTGTATTTTCCCGTCCAGTGAAGTCAACATGTGACAAATTATTCTGGGACGTTTGCTATTTTCACTCATACTTTATGATGTTGTGATTTGATTTTGAATTCTATTTTTCAGTTCGTTAGCAGCCTTCTGACAATGCCGGCCTGGGTTCGGTTGATATGCTTATCAATCAAATCAGCCATCTGTTCCAATTGCGCTTCGGTAATACCGGTATTTTTTCCCATCCCGATATGCGACTGCAACTGGGGTTCTACACCGGTCATAGATGCCAGCGCAGCAATAGTTACCAATTCACGTTGCTGGTAGGTTAGCACATCGCTAACGAAAATATCGGTAAACAAATGTTCTTTCAAAAAGGCATCAATGCGCGGGGCAAACTCGCCAAAGCCCGGTGCCGGTTTAGCTTGTGGCACCCCGGTTAATTGTTCGATAACCATTCTGCCTTGTTCATATTTGTCGGAAACACTGTTTTCAACAACAATCGGTTTTCCTTCCACATCAGAAATACCTTTTGCTTTCCGCTCATCTAAAACTGTTTTGAAGGTATTGAGCGCATTTAGACTTCTTGGGAAGCCGCAATAGGCATAGAGTTGCACCAATGCTTCTTTGATTTCGTTGATGGTGAGTCCGGCATCTAATGCGGTGTTGAGTTGGACTTTCAGGTTATCCAAATCGCCTGTGGCGGTGAGTGCTGAAATAGTTACAATACTTTGTTGTTGAACACTCAGTGATGTATTTTGTGCTTTCATTGTATTTGCGCTTATGATTAATACAAGGGAAAATATATATTTCATAAATTTTAACTGCATCATCGTTTTATCCAATTAATGATTTAAACCATTCCACTCGTTCCGGGTCGCGATGGCTGAAAAACTGGCTGGTATTGGTGTCTAATGCAGCAATGGAAGCCATATCTTCTACTGACAATTCAAAATCAAATACATCAAAGTTTTGTTTAATTCTGGATGGCGTTACCGATTTTGGAATGACCACAATGTCTCGTTGAATCATCCAACGCAATGTTATTTGAGCAACCGATTTACCGTATTTCTTTCCAATTTTTGTCAAAACTTCATGATTGAAAAAATTACTTTGTCCTTCAGCAAACGGTGCCCAAGACTCGTGCTGTACGCCATATTTATTCATCACTTTCCGGTCTTCTTCCCTTTGGTAAAACACATTGGTTTCAATCTGATTTACAGCAGGTGTGATGTCATTGAAGCTCAATAGATCCACCAATCGGTCGGGGAAAAAATTACTCACGCCAATGGCACGGGTTTTCCCCGAATTGTTCAGTTCTTCCAAAGCCCGCCAGGAACCATACACATCGTTGAAAGGTTGGTGCAAAAGGTACAAATCCAGATAATCCAGTTGCAGTTTGTTCTGCGAATCATCAAAAGCTCTTTTTGCCTTCTCATATCCGTAATCGGAAATCCACAGTTTGGTGGTAATGAATAAATCCTCACGGGGGATCCCGCTTTCTTTGATGGCATCGCCTACCGCTTGTTCGTTTCCGTAAGCTTGGGCAGTATCTATACTTCTATAGCCCGATTCCAAAGCAGTTAGGACGCTTTTCTTACACTCATCGTAATTGGGAACTTGATATACCCCGTAGCCCAAGATGGGCATTTCCACTCCGTTGTTTAATGTTACTGTTTTCATTTTGAACTGTTTTAAATATTACAAGATTTTTATTTCACCGCTGCTGCATATTCTTCATCGCTTACAGGCTCCAGCCAAGTGTTTTGATTGGTTTGCGGATTGCCGGTAATGGCGAGGTGCGAGAACCAACTGTCGGGTGCTGCCCCGTGCCAATGTTCTACGTTGGGCTCAATTTCAATAATTGTTCCTTCTTCCATACGCACCGCTGCTTTTCCGCGTTCCTGGTAATAACCCACGCCACCCACGGCAATCAATAATTGTCCGCCCGTATGGCTGTGCCAATTGTTGCGGCAACCCGGCTCGAAGGTTACATTGTGCATTGGTACATTCAGGTCTTTACTTGAAGTAAGAGGTGCAAGCCATGACTTTCCGGAAAAGTATTGTGCATAGCCTGTATTTTCTTCCCCAAGTGGGAAATCGCTGATTTTTGGTATTGAGGTTTCCATATTATTTTCTGTTTTTTGATTTTTATGATTATTGCAAGAAGTTACGAAAAATATTAATCCTGAAATGACGAATAACAATGCCATTTTATGGATAGAAGAAGTTTTCTTTCTCTGAATCACATCACCTGCCGGAGTGACCCTAACCGTAGCGGCTTTTGCCGATTCGCAAATCATGGGAAACAAATAAGGGCTGCTGCTGTATTTTTTCTTGTAAGCTTTGTCAATCGCTTCATTCATTTCTCCTTCTGCCGGTTCAAAGTGTACATCTATTATTTTTCCTGCGGCATGTATGCGTCCTGCTTTTTGTTTCATGGCCGATTGGTACCAACGGGAATGAATGCCATTGTAGGCACGAACATATAAATTGTCCTCTATCACCACATTCCATATCCAGGTGGGCGTTCCATAAGTTTTTCCGTCTTCACGAAAAGGGGAAATCTTTAGGTCATCGGCATTGTTAATCTGCTCCAGATCATTTCTTGAAAATATTTTAATCGTACTCATTCCAATAATTTTATGATTGTTTATCAATATTAATTGCCACAGATGCACAGATTTTAAAGCCATAGATGCACAGATTTCATTGCCAACAGATGGTGGGATTTTACTGGCTAAAACTTTCGTTGTGTACCATAATTCTGTTCGACATTTGTGCGAATGAACCATCTGCGCATCTATAAAAAACTCAATTTACTTGTAAACTTCACTTCAAATTTTCTTTGAAAAAGGACTCTAATTTGTTGAAGGGAATGACATCCAGCTTATCGTACAAATCCACATGCACAGCATTGGGAATAATCAGTAACTCTTTGGGTTCGTTAGCTGCTTTGTAGGCATCTTCACTGAAATATTTTGAGTGTGCATTTTCGCCTGCAATCAGTAAAATTGGTCTTGGTGAAATCTCTTTGATGTAAGTAAGTATCGGCATATTCATCAATGAGAATCCATTGGTTTTTGTCCATGATCCATTGGAGTTGATGGAACGTTCGTGAAAACCTCTTGGGGTTTTATAATAGTCAAAATAATCTTTTACAAATTGTGGCTCATCGCCTTTTATTTCACCTGGCAATCCTTGTGGCGCCATTTCAGTTGTTCCGTTTTTGGCGTCTTTCCAACGTTGTTGGCTCATTTGGTTTAATAGCAGAGTGCGTTGTTCCAGAGTGGTCGTATCAAAATATCCCCTGGCGTTCACCCTGCTCATATCGTACATACTCAGTGTAGCAACGGCTTTCACCCGCTTATCAACCGCTGTGGCATTCAATGCAAAACCACCAAACCCACAAATGCCGATGATGCCGATTTTATTTCTGTCCACATTTTCTTGTAGTCCCAGAAAATCCACGGCTGCGCTGAAATCTTCGGTATTGATTTCGGGCGAAGCCACATGACGGGGTTCACCACCGCTCTCGCCTGTGTATGATGGGTCAAATGCCAATACCACGAATCCACGCTCAGCCATTTGGTTGGCATACAAGCCCGAAGATTGTTCTTTTACAGCTCCAAAAGGTCCGCTGATAGCGAGTGCAGAAAGATTGTAGCCGTCAGTTTTCGGAGTATATAAATCACCCGTTAATGTTATTCCGTAACGATTTTTGAAAGTTACTTTCTGGCGATTTACGTTATCGCTCAATTGGAAAGTATAATGTTCTGTTTTTGCGTTCATTGTTGTTGAATTTTTAGTTTCTGAATTTTGACCAAATGCTGTTGTAAACAAGAGCATTGTTGCGATTGATAATGTTGTAATTGATTTCATTTTATTGCTGAATTAAAGTGCTTTTATAAGTCTTGCCGGAATTCCGCCTACTACGGTGTTGTCCGCTACATCTGTTGTTACAACTGCTCCGGCAGCTACTACTGCATTTTCGCCAATGGTTACACCTTGTAGAATGGTTGCCCCGGCACCAATCCACGCATTCTTTTTAATGTGGATGGGTTTGGGTACGATGGAATGCCTTTCTTCCGGATTGAGGGGATGCCCTTCGGAAAGCAAGCTCACTTTTGGGGCAATCAGTACGCCATCTTCGATAGTAATTCCACCGAGGTCAAGAAAAACACAATCGAAATTGATGAATACATTTTTACCGATTTTGGTATGCTTTCCGTAGTTGATGTAAAGAGGAGTAAACACACATACACTATCGTCAATTACAGATGCGGTGATTTGACTTAACAAATTCCTTATTTCATCAGGGTGTGATGAGTTGTTCATTGTTACGAGCAACTCTTTGGTATCAAAAGCCACCTTCCTGAGCAAATGTCTTTGCGGATTGTTGGCAGGAATGGTTTCTCCGTTTCCTAATCGTTCAAATATGCTGATTTCTCGCATTTCCAATCCCTTTTTTATAATTCCAATGACTCTACCCAGGCAGCGATTTCGCTTTCGGATGAACGGCCGGAAAATACCTTTCCCTTCTGAATGGTCGTGGTGGGAGAACAACTGCCTTTGAGGTTTTCCACGGTCTTGCCAAATCCGCTCCCCTGCGAAGTAGCAAAAAGAATCACCCTTTTGCCTGTAAAATCATAGCTTTCCATAAAGGTGTTGATAATGGTGGGGGCGATATACCACCAAACAGGAAAACCGATGAATATCACGTCGTAATCCTCCAATCTTGCATTCTTGTCTGCAAGCGCCGGACGTGAATTCCAGTCGTGCATCTCCACGCTGGTCCGGCTTCTTTTGTTGTTCCAGTTCAGATCTTCAGAAGTGTATGGCGTTTGTGGCGCTATCTCGTAAATGTCGGCGCCTGTGATTTTTGCAAGTTTTTCAGCCACACTTTTTGTAGTGCCTGTTGCCGAAAAATAGCTTACCAATGGTTTCATTTTTTTTGATTTTAAATTGATATTTCGATTTCATTAAACAATTTGTTCTTCTTGATGAGAAGATCTTTCTTGTTCTATATTGCAAAGATACAAGCGCAAGATCTCTTAATTGTTACACATTTCACACCAATAATGTCAAATAATTCGTATCTTAGCGATCAACTTCTAAATAGCCACAATGATGACTCCACAAACTATCCTTCAATTGGAAATTACGAGTGAAAATGATCTTCCCACTAATTTTCACCGGCAGTATCATACTCATCTCTATTGCCATAGGGGCTACATCCGGTTTTTGTTTAATGACCAGAAGATGGAATGCAAGACCGGGCAGTTTTTATTTTGGTTTGCTGAAAGCCGCCTTTCAGGATTGCAGGTTTCAGCGAACTTTAAAGCCACGGTACTTTTAGTAGTCAAAGATTTCCTGACGGATAATATCCCCGATCAAAGCTGGGGCCTCAACGCGATGCTCTACTCGCGCATGCACCCTGTTAAAGAGATTGATGCCAAGAAGGATAGAGATAAAATTATGACAAACTTCAAGCGGCTGAACGAACGTTTTTTGGAAACGGAACATCGCTTCTACGATGAAGCTCTGAAATTGCAAATGCAACTTTTCATTCTGGAGATGTGGAACCTATTTGCCAAGTTGTACGAAAACCGCAAACACAGTGTACAAACGGGAACGATCTACGAACAGTTTATGCAACTTCTGTCGGAGCATTGCCTGCAGCAAAGGGAAGTACAGTTTTATGCTGATAGATTAAACATCACCCCAAAATATCTGAACCATCTTTGCAAAACACATTCGGGTGTTACGGCATCGGAATGGATACAACGCCATGCCCGTGAACGCATCATAATCCTGCTGCAAAGCAAGCGTCTCAATATCTCTGAGATAGCCGATGAAATGGAATTCAGCAGCCGGTCGTTTTTTACTAGGTATGTGAAAAAGTTGTTGGGCGTTACGCCCAGTGAGTATCGGGAAAGGTTGGGGTGAAAGGGCAAAACACTAATTTCATAAAAAAGAGCATATTTGTTGTGAGGTAAATCAGCATAAAAGCATTTAAGTGTTTTTACCATTACAATCAATTCACCATCTTGTAGCAATTTCAGAAATATCGTATTTTTGCAATCTGACTCAATTCTACTGAGCGAAAACATCTGATGCGGGAAAAGGAAAATTGCATAAACCCACATCAGCAATTGAAATAATTAGAAAAAACAAAACAAGAAAAATGAAGAAAGCAATTATCACCACAGAAAAAGGAGTAATGAAAGTGGAGTTTTATGAAAAAGACGCTCCGGGAACGGTAGAAAACTTTATTACCTTAGCCCAAAAGGGATTTTACAATGGTTTGAATTTTCATCGCGTCATACCCGATTTTGTAATTCAAGGCGGATGTCCCAAAGGTACTGGCGCGGGTGGACCCGGCTACACCATTAAATGTGAATTGGATGGTGAGAATCAATATCACGACCGCGGTGTGCTGTCGATGGCACATGCCGGACGAAATACGGGTGGATCGCAGTTTTTTATTTGCCACAGTCGCCGCAATACTGCTCACCTCGACAGAAATCATACTTGCTTTGGGAAAGTAGTTGAAGGCGTAGATGTTATTGACGATATTCGTCAGGGAGATAAAATCATCTCCATTGAAATTGTGGAAGAGTAAACAAATCTTCGACATCTCTTTTGCCGGGTCTGTTTAAGCGATTTCATCAGAATTTCACAATGTGAAACATCCGGCTGAATAATACACATTTGCTCACTCGCGGTATTTTATTTAATCCGAAGTAAGCAAGTGTGTTATTTGAAAAGCACCCGGAAAGCCTCGTCCACTTTGCGCACTTGTATCAATTCCAATTTAGTTTTTCGCAAATCAAGGCTTTGCAGATTTACCTGCGGAATTATCATTTTCTTGAACCCAAGTTTCTCGGCTTCGTGAATACGTTGCTCGATACGATTCACCGGACGTATCTCGCCCGAAAGCCCCACCTCACCAGCCATGCACACATGTGGTTCGATGGCAATATCCACATTGGATGAAAGTACAGCCGTGATTACCGCCAAATCAATAGCCGGATCATTCACCCGAATGCCTCCGGCAATGTTCATGAATACATCTTTCTGGATAAGTTTGAATCCGGCTCGCTTTTCGAGCACTGCCAGCAGCATATTGAGCCGTCGCAAATCAAAGCCGGTGCTGGAACGCTGCGGATTGCCGTAGGCTGCCGAACTTACCAAAGCCTGCACTTCGATAAGGAAAGGACGAACACCCTCAATAGCCGACGCGATAGCCACTCCGCTCATGCCCTCGTGATTTTGGGTGAGCAATAGTTCCGACGGGTTGCTCACTTCACGAAGTCCGCTTTGTTGCATTTCAAAAATACCCAATTCGGAGGTGCTACCAAAACGGTTTTTTATTGGTCGGAGGATTCGGTAAAGGTAATGCTGATCACCTTCGAACTGAAGCACGGTGTCCACAATGTGTTCCAGTACTTTAGGACCGGCAATACTACCTTCTTTGTTGATATGCCCAATTAGTAGAACCGGGATATTGGTTGTTTTACAAAATTTGAGCAGAGCAGCCGCACACTCGCGCACCTGCGACACGCTCCCGGGCGACGACTCCACCACCTCGGTTACAATAGTCTGGATGGAGTCAACTATTAGCAAATCGGGCTTGACATTCTGAGCGTGAACAAAAATCTGCTCCAACGACGTTTCGCTTACTATATAACATTCAGGCTCGTTGTATTTCAACCGCTCCGCCCGCAGTTTGAGTTGGCTCACACTCTCTTCGCCCGAGATGTAGAGCGTGCGCCGTCCCTCCATGCGCAACACCACTTGCAGCACCAATGTAGATTTACCGATTCCGGGTTCGCCACCTATCAACACTAGTGAACCTTTGACCAAGCCACCGCCAAGCACACGGTTCAGTTCATTGCTGCGTGTGTCAATGCGTTCTTCCTCACTCATTTCCACATCCGAAATTAGCATCGGCTTCTGCTTCATCGGATCCAAACCGGCTATTGCCACACGCGTTTGTCCACTCTCTTTTCGCACAACCTCCTCTACAAAACTATTCCATTCTCCACACGACGGGCATTTGCCTGTCCACTTCGGCGTGTCGTAGCCGCAATTCTGACATAAATATACTGTTTTGCTTTTAGCCATCGTTCCTGATTTTTTCTATTTTTTCTGCCTGAAATGCGAAATTAGCAAACATAACACTTGCAAGCATTCCGAACACTATTTTTATTTCACAAATCTATCCACTCCTACTTCTCTCAATAAAAAACATCTTAAATCCGATGTAGAACAAATTTTTTATTTGGAGATTTAGAGAAACAAAGATACATATTTTTTAGTGGAAAATCGAAACGCCTGCTGCCCGCTCCGCAAAGGATAAGTTTTTTTTGCCGAGCTAACCTAAATTTTTAATTTATTGCTGTCCGGTAAAACATTTTCGTAAGGATATAAAAAAGGATTGAGTTCATGCAATAGAATTCAGCCCTAACCTTAACTTTGTAAGTTACCAAACAGTCAAGTAAACTGATGAACAAAAATACAGATTTTTAACGGACAATACATTCAGTAGGATTTTGTCTTTTTTCTGTCGAGAAGCTAAAGTTTACGAAAAAGAAAAAACCCTACAAATTCAGTAATTTGTAGGGTTTAACCGACTTTTATCGCTAATTGTCTTAGCTGTCTGGCGGAGAGAGAGGGATTCGAACCCCCGGAGGCTCACACCTCAACGGTTTTCAAGACCGCCGCAATCGACCACTCTGCCATCTCTCCAGGTCTATCGCGCTATTGTGTTGCTTGAAATCGAGTGCAAAGATAATGCTTTTATTTTCACCTGCAAAGAAAATTACTGGAAAATTCTAATTCGGGAGTAAAAAATTGCACTGAAGCTGTGAGTGCGCGGATAGTACCGTTCCGATTATCCCAATGTTGTTAAATAATCAGTAACGTTTTTCTCGATGCGCTTGGCGATGTCCTCGCTTTCATTGGCTTTTACGAAAGTTTCGCCGGTTATGTTTTCATAGAGTTCGATGTAGCGTTCGCTGATTTCATTAACTTTGTTTTCGGTCATTTCCGGGATAGATTGCCCTTCTTTGCCTTGGAATCCATTGTCCATGAGCCATTCGCGCACAAACTCTTTTGAAAGTTGTTTTTGTGGTTCACCATTTTCGAAACGAGCCTCATAACCATCTGCATAGAAATAACGTGAACTGTCGGGGGTGTGAATTTCATCCATCAGATAGATTTTTCCATCGCGTTTGCCAAATTCATATTTGGTGTCAACCAATATCAATCCGCGTTTAGCTGCCATTTCGGCGCCACGTTCAAATAAAGCTAATGTGTATTTCTCCAGTAGCGCATATTCTTCGGGTGTAGCAAGTCCTTGTTTCAGAATTTCTTCTTTCGAAATGTCCTCGTCGTGCGCACCTTGTTCGGCTTTGGTAGTAGGTGTAACGATTGGTGTAGCGAATTTTTGGTTCTCGCGCATTCCTTCAGGAAGTTTTACACCACATATTTCGCGTATTCCACTTTTGTAAGTTCTCCAAGCGCTACCACATAAGTAACCACGCACAATCATTTCTACCGCGAATCCTTCGCATCGAAGCCCAACAGTAACCATTGGGTCGGGGGTTGCTAATTTCCAGTTGGGCACAATATCGGCTGTTGCGTCCAAAAATTTAGCGGCTATTTGATTTAGCATTTGACCTTTGTATGGAATCCCTTCGGGTAATACCACATCAAAAGCAGAGATGCGGTCGGAAACAACCATGGCGAGCAAATCGTTTTTTACGGTATAAACATCGCGCACCTTACCATGATATACGTTGGTTTGTCCATCAAAATTGAAATCGGTTTTTGTTAAAGCTTTCATAGATATTTGTATGTTGTTTTATTATTTTTTCTTAGTTTATTTCGAATTGTTTATTCTGAAACTTGGTTTTTCTTGCTTTGAGGTGTAACGTTTTCGGAGGCTTGCAAGTTCTCTGATTTTCTTGAATTTTGTCTTTTTTCATAAGCTTCCACTATGCGCTGCACCAATTTATGGCGAACAATGTCGCTTTTGTCAAATTCAACTTTGGCAATCCCTTTCACCCCGCGTAGCACGCTTATCGCGTCTATTAATCCTGATTTTTGCTGTGCGGGTAGGTCTATTTGGGTAATGTCGCCGGTAACAATCATCTTGGTGTTGATGCCCATTCGGGTAAGAAACATCTTTATTTGCTGCGTTGTGGTGTTTTGAGCTTCATCGAGTATCACCACCGCGTCGCTCAAAGTTCGTCCGCGCATGAATGCGAGTGGTGCAATTTGTATGGTGCCGTTGTCTAAATACTCGCGAAGTTTTGGCGCGGGTATCATGTCTTGAAGCGCGTCATAGAGTGGTTGCAAATAGGGGTCAATTTTTTCTTTCATATCGCCGGGAAGGAATCCGAGTTTTTCTCCGGCTTCAACCGCCGGGCGACTTAAAATAATTTTCTTTTTTTCTTTGTTTCTAAGTGAGCGCACTGCCAAGGCGATGGCAGTGTAAGTTTTTCCGGAGCCTGCCGGACCAATAGCAAACAGCAAATCATTTTCATCGTAATCGTCCACTAACTTTTTTTGGTTTTTAGTTCGCGCCATTACCGGTTTGCCATTTACTCCATGTAGTATCAGATTGTCAGGCGTAATTTCTGTCGGCTGGTTTCCTTTGATGATTTCAACGATGTTTCCTTCCGTAAGTTGGTTGTTGTTCAGCACAAACATTTCTAATCTTTTTAGTGCGAGTTCTGCTTTTTGAATTTCGACTGAGTTGCCGTTTAATTTCATTACGTTGCCACGCGCTACAATGTGAATGTTGGGTAGCAAATGTCGTATTAGTCGTACATTCGCGTTGTTAATGCCGTAGAAAATAGAGCTGTCCGTGTGTTCGGAAAGCGTAATGACCAACGTGTTTTCAGTGTCGGGATTTTCGTTTTCAGGATTGATTGTTGTCTGTTCTTTATCTGTCATTTTATGTTTTAGGCGAATTGTTTTTTAATCACAAAAGCCTTTCTGTTCGGAAAGGCTTTTGTGAAATATCATTTACCAAGCATTCAGAGGGTAGGGTTCCATGTTTTTGTTCACACGTGCGCGAACCGACGCGATTGTGTCGTCGTTGTCGTAATTGGAAAGTACGGTTTCAATCATCTCTGCAATTTCTGCCATAAAGTCTTCTTTCAGACCGCGCGAAGTGATAGCGGGGGTTCCAAGTCGGATTCCCGATGTCTGAAACGCTGAACGGCTATCAAAAGGTACCATGTTTTTATTCACCGTGATATCGGCTTTTTCCAATGCTTTTTCCGCTGTTTTGCCGGTTAGCTCAGGGTATTTGGAACGTAGATCCACCAGCATGGAGTGATTGTCAGTTCCACCGGAAATGATTGTAAATCCACGAGAAATCAATGCTTTTGCCAGGGCGTCTGCATTTTTCTGTACCTGTGTCTGATATACTTTGTATTCTGGTTGCAGACATTCGCCGAATGCCACTGCTTTTGCCGCGATAACATGTTCAAGCGGACCTCCCTGAGTTCCAGGAAATACGGCTGAATCCAGCAGTGCCGACATCATTTTTACTTCGCCTTTCGGAGTAGTTTTTCCCCATGGATTCGGAAAATCTTTTCCGATTAAAATAATGCCACCACGTGGCCCGCGAAGTGTTTTGTGTGTAGTGGATGTTACAATGTGCGCCCATTTTACAGGGTTCTCAAGAAGTCCGGCAGCGATAAGTCCTGCCGGATGAGCCATATCTATCATCAACAAAGCACCTACTTTATCCGCAATTTCACGCATCCGTTTATAGTCCCATTCGCGTGAGTAAGCTGATCCACCTCCTACTATCAATTTTGGTTGTTCGCGTAAAGCCACTTCTTCCATTTGGTCATAATCCACACGACCCGTATCTTCTTTTACATTGTATTCGCATGGTTTGTAAAGTATACCTGAGCTGTTGACCAATGAGCCGTGTGATAAGTGCCCACCATGAGCCAGGTTCAGTCCTAAAAATTTGTCGCCAGGATTCATACAAGCCAAAAATACGGCAGCATTTGCTTGCGCGCCGGAGTGAGGTTGCACATTTGCCCATTCGGCGCCGAAAATTTCTTTTAAGCGGTCGATGGCGATTTGTTCGCTCTCGTCCACCACTTCACAGCCACCATAATAGCGTTTGCCCGGATAGCCTTCGGCATATTTGTTGGTCAAAACCGAGCCCATGGCTTCCATTACCTGTTCGCTCACAAAATTTTCGGAGGCTATCAACTCAATTCCTTTAAGTTGGCGTTGTTTTTCGCGCTCAATGATGTCAAAAATCTCTTTGTCTCTTATCATATCTTTGTATTTTTGTTTTTTTTGAAAAATGATTTGATTGGTTTGCAAAAATAGTAAAATAAATCAATAATTCAGCTGTTTAACAGTGTTGAAGTTGGAGGTGCAGACGTCTTTTTTAATCGTCATTCTCAATTCATTTCTTCGTTTTCTTTCTTACGCTCCACCCAAATTTGCCAATTTCTTCACCCAGTTTATAGTAGTTCCCGTGCGAATAAGCTATCAGTTTTGCCTTGGCAAGATCAAATTTGTCAGTTTCCGGATCAATGTAGCGACTATCGGCTTGCACGTTGACGATGTCGGCAATAAACATGTCGTGAGAACCGAGTGGAATGATTTGTTTTACCCTACATTCGATACAGAGTGGCGACTCGGCAATGAGCGGAGCATTTATAAGCTCGGCTTTTCGTGCGGTAAGTTTCATCTCTGTAAATTTATTGTAATCTTTTCCGCTCCGCACACCACACCAATCGGTTGCGCGCGCCAATTTTTCATTGGTCAGATTAATTACAAATTCGCCTGTTCGTTTGATGATGCTATATGAATGGCGCTCGGGCCGAACTGATATATAACACATTGCGGGGTTGGTGCAAATGGTGCCCATCCAGCTCAATGTGATGATATTGAATTCGTCTTCCGTTTCGCCACATGAAATCATGGCGGCAGGAAGCGGATAAATCATTGTACCGGGTTTCCAGGATACATGATGATTTGTGATTACAGACATTTTATTTTGTACAATTTATTTAGATAAATCGGTTATGAGTGTGTTGAGATTATGGTTTGATATCTACTTCTTCCAATTTCATTTCGCGCTCGCAATAATGACAACGGAGTGTAATGCCCTCTTCGTTTTGTTGTACATGAAAATAGGTTTTCACCGGTTGGTGGTTGGTGATGCAGGGGGGATTTTTACAAATCACGATGTCGTGCACCTCGTCGGGAAGCTCCAAAGCACGTTTTTCTACCACTTCGTATTCGCGAATGATATTAATTTTTGCTTTTGGAGCGATGAGCGCTATTTTATTTGTTTCTTTTTCTTCGAAGAATCGGTCGCTGACTTTAATGATTCCTTTTTTGTTTAGTCTGTTGCTATTCAGATTGTTGCCAATGGTGATTTGTTGCTCGCAACTGTCTAATTTCAGAATGTTGAAAACCTGAAAAAGTTTGCTTGCCGGTATGTGGTCAATTACTGTGCCGTTTTTAAGGGCGGCTACTTGCAAGTGTTTCATATCTTTTTTTATATTGATTGATCGTATTTCAACTAATTGATTTCTTTTATTAACGACGATTTTATTGAATCCGGTTCTCCAGTGGGATGGTGTTGTCAAGCAATTTGCTTACGATGGCTTGGCGAACATAAAGACCGTTTTGAGCTTGCTGAAAATAGTATGCTTTGGGATTATTGTCCACATCTTGTTCTATTTCGTTGACACGTGGTAGCGGATGCAGGATTTTCAGATTTGGTTTTGAATCATCGAGCATGCCGTTTTTCAAAGTATATACATTTTTTACTCGTTCATATTCCATCAGGTCGAGAAAACGCTCTTTCTGAACGCGTGTCATATAAAGTATGTCGGCATCGTTGAAGTTGTTTGCCAATTCGTGTAGTTCCTTGAAAGGTATATTGTTCTTTTTGCAAAAAATCTTATACTCTTCAGGCATTTTAAGCTCTTCGGGAGCAATGAACGTGAATTGAGGATTGAAGTGCGCCATGGCAATCAATAGTGAGTGTACTGTACGACCATATTTCAAATCGCCCACCATGCAGATGTGCAAATTTTCGAGTGTACCTTGTGTCTTCAGAATGGAATAAAGGTCGAGCAGGGTTTGCGAAGGATGTTGGTTCGAACCATCACCCGCGTTAATGATTGGTACCGGCGAAATCTCCGAAGCATAGCGGGCTGCTCCTTCGAGTGGATGACGCATAACGATGGCATCGGCATAACTTCCTACCATCATAATCGTATCGTGGAGGGTTTCGCCTTTCGAGGCGCTACTGGTGGCGGCGTCCGAAAATCCAATGACACGTCCACGAAGTCTATTGACTGCTGTTTCAAAACTTAGTCGTGTGCGCGTACTCGGTTCGAAAAACAGAGTGGCGACTACTTTCCCTTCCAATATCTGTCGATTTGGGTTGGCTTCAAACTCGGCTGCCGAATGCAGCAACTCTAAAATTTCGTCCTTGCTATAGTCGGCAATGGATACAAGATTGCGCTGTTTCATGTTTCTTTACTTTTCCTTCGGATTGTTGATTGACTATGTTTTTTTTCTTAATTTGTCGCTTCGTTTAGAAATAAAAAAAACCAATGTGATTTCTATAAATTACATTGGTTTTAAAAAAAGGTTTAAAGATGAAATTTCATATTGGTTTGTATGTTGTAAACCATTCTGAAATATGCCGTATGGATAATCTGAATTTGTCATAAATGATTTGCAAAGATAGTTTTTTTTACTGAAACTTCGCTTCGGAATAAGATTATTTATAATTTCCGTAATCGTGATTCTATGCAATATCCAAACCATAGATTTTAGCGAAACGCCCTTTGATAAGGTCGAAAAGGCTCAGCGGGATTGCGAACTTTATTTCACATTCCATTTCGAATTGTTGCGATTCGATTTTTAGTTCAAATTCTTTTATGATTCGCGATACTTCGCTCATCAATTCATAAGGGAAATGGATAATGAGAGTTTTCTCGATAGTTTTTTCAATAATTATCGCGTTATTGATAGCATCTGCTGTGGCTTCTTTGTAGGCTGTTACTAGTCCGCTTGTGCCAAGCAGAATGCCGCCAAAGTAACGAACCACTATCACCAATACATTCGTCAGTTCATACGAATTGATTTGACCAAGAATTGGTCGCCCGGCTGTGCCGGATGGTTCGCCGTCATCGTTGGTGCGATAATCATCTCGCGTCTGACCCAGCATATAGGCGTAGCACACATGTCGGGCGTCAAAAAACCGTTTTCGGTAATTCTCCAAGGTTACTCGTATTTCATTGGTGTCATTCACGGGGATAGCAAAGGCAAGGAATTTACTCCCTTTTTCTTTGTAAATTCCTTCACTTTGCGCTTCAATAACCTTGTAAATATCAGACATCGCTATTCAATCCTGCTAATATTTGCACCTAAAGCATTCAGCCGTAGATCAATGTTTTCGTATCCGCGGTCTATCTGATCGATGTTGTGGATGGTGCTTGTGCCATCGGCTGCCATGGCCGCTATAAGTAGGGCGATACCTGCCCGAATGTCGGGCGAACTCATTGTTGCTGCCCGCAGATGTAGGTTTTCGCCTAATCCGATAACAGTGGCACGATGCGGATCGCATAGAATAATTTGTGCGCCCATGTCTATAAGTTTGTCCACGAAGAATAGGCGACTTTCAAACATCTTTTGGTGAATCAGTACACTTCCTTTCGCCTTTGTGGCAACGACAAGTAACACACTGAGCAAGTCGGGAGTCAAGCCTGGCCATGGCGCGTCGGCAATGGTCATAATTGATCCGTCAATAAACGATTCGATGGTGTATTTTTCTTGCGATGGGATGTAAATGTCATCACCACGTTGCTTCAGTTTGATGCCTAATCGAAGGAAACTGTCGGGGATAATGCCCAATTCATTGAAAGCCACGTCTTTGATAGTTATTTCGGAGCCGGTCATTGCAGCCATGCCGATAAAACTTCCGATCTCTATCATATCGGGGAGCAGACGATGTTCGCATCCTTTCAGCTCTTTCACGCCTTCAATGGTGAGAAGGTTAGAGGCGATGCCGCTGATGTTGGCGCCCATGCGGTTAAGCATTTTGCAAAGCTGTTGCAGATAAGGTTCACACGCGGCGTTGTAAATGGTCGTTGTGCCTTCGGCAAGTACAGCGCTCATAAGTATGTTGGCAGTTCCGGTTACCGATGCTTCGTCGAGTAGCATGTAACATCCGCTAAGTCTCTCGGCCGAGATGGAATATAAGTTTTTATCGGCGTCGAAAAAGAAATCGGCGCCCAATTTCTGAATTCCCAGAAAATGGGTGTCGAGTCTTCGTCGTCCTATTTTGTCGCCTCCGGGCTTTGGGATAATTGCTTTGCCGAAACGCGCCACAAGCGGGCCAACAAGCATCACCGAACCACGTAGAGCTGCGCTTTGGCGATAGTATTTGTCTGTTTGAAGATAACTCAAGTCAATTTGGTCTGCCTGGAAGCTGAATGTGTTTGTGCTGATCTGTTCAACCTTTACCCCTAAATCTTTGAGTAGGTTTATCAGATTCATCACATCAATTATGTTGGGGATGTTGCTGATTGTAACTTTGTCAGGAGTGAGCAATACGGCACAAATTACTTGCAATGCTTCGTTTTTTGCGCCTTGCGGTGTTATTTCTCCTTGTAGCTTGCAGCCACCTTTAATTCGGAATGATGACATTGATTATATCTGTTGTTTTATTGTTTACCTTTATTTTTATATTTCATCTGTGTTTTCTTGTTGTGATATACTTCACGGGTTTCCATTAGCCGAAGGATGTCCGACGATAAATCAATTTTTCCGTTTGATAACTCGCGGAGATCGTCAAAAACTTTTTTGTCGTCAGCCACTTCATTGTTCCATGTCAACAGGCATTTTTTCATTTGGTTGGCGATGAGGTAGATAAGTCCGTTTCGTGCAGGTCCTTCCGGGTAGTCGGATACACGTTCTATCATTTCTTCCAAATTTCTACCGTAATGAAGGTATTTTATCCTCGACTGCTTGTATGGTATCGTATCGGGGCGCGAATATAGATTATCTTTTTGCAATATTTCGTAAGGATAATCAATATCTAATTTGAATTCAGACATGATAGCTACATGATCCCAAAGTTTATGTTTGAAGTCATTCACATCGCGCAGATATGGGAAAAGATTTCCCATAATATTCACAATTGTTTGAACACAACGCGTTCGTTCGTCACGGTCTTCAATGGTCAGAGCATGTTCGATCATCTGTTGAACATTTCGCCCATATTCAGGCATAATCAGCTTGCCGGTTAATGTGGTGTATTCCATTTTACTTGTTTTTAGATGTTTAACTTTACGCTGTTGTTAGTTTTGATTTGAAATAGAAAACCTATTGAGTTTCTTTAACCAGATAAATTAAGGTAGGCAAGTGATCGCTGTATCCATTGAGCCACACACCACTTCCGTGTGTCCGAAGCGGTTGTCCTTTGTTTGTGCCTTCTTGTTGAATCAGAAATTTTCGATTGAAAACTTCGGCTTTCCAAAAACTCAACTTGCTTTTATCCTTCGAAATAAGTGGTTTGGAGATTATTATCTGATCAAATAGATTCCACTGGTTATTGTAAGCCAACGAGCCTGTGCCACCTGCATGAATGCGCCACATTGGGTTATAAAGCCCATTTTCAGGCACATCGTCCATATTCTTTTTTGCATTCAGATACACTGCCGTACTTTCGTTGTGTGGATCGTCATTCAGGTCGCCCATGATGATGATTTTTGCTTCGGCATCCGTACTGTAAAGTGAGTCGGCAATGTGTTTGGTAAGTTTCGCTGCTTCGACTCGCCGAGGCGATGAAGCTACTTCACCACCGTAGCGAGATGGCCAGTGGTTGACAATTACATGAACTTTTTCATTAAGCAAATAGCCACTTACCAACAATTGGTCGCGAGTTTTGTATGCCGTGTCGCTGGAAATCAGTGGATAAGCCTTGCTTGATGTTACTATGAAATCGCGTGGATTGTAGAGTAATGCCACATCAATGCCACGTCGGTCAGGGCTTTCGTAGTGTACAATTTCATAACTTCTATTTGCAATCACAGGTTCTTTTACCAGATCCTCGAGCACCGCTCTGTTCTCAATTTCGGATATACCGACGATGGCGGCGCCTCGTGGTGTGGTTTCAAGCCCTAATTGCGAAATTGCATAAGCCATGTTTTTTAGCTTTGCCCGATATTTGAGTCCATTCCAGTGCATGGCACCATTAGGGATAAATTCGTTGTCGAATGGTGAAGCTTGAATGGTGTCAAACAAGTTTTCCAAATTGTAAAACGCAACGCTTACAACGTGGTAATTCTTTTTAGTTTTATCACTCGCTTGGCTTATTGTTGTTGAACATACGATAAATAATGCGGTAAAAAGTATTCTGGATATTTTTTTCATTGTTTCTCTAATATTTGTTTTTTCGTCTGTTTTGTAACGATGCGTGTTTTTTTAATTTTTACTCCTTTTTGCTGTGCCAAACAAAATTCAGAAAAAAAAATGGATTATAAAAATATTTCATCAAAAACATTGTCATAATTGTTTGTTTACTGTTTTTTTGTAGTATTCCCGTGCGCTATAACGATAAGGTAATTTCTAAATATCTTACCTATATCTTTCGATTGAAAATTTTGTTTATCGCCCTGATATTCTGATGTGTAAGTAGTCAGATGCAGATATGGAGCAACGTTGACGAAGCGGTTATTGATTATAAAATGAATATTGTTGCGAAAAAAAGATATGTTTTATTGAAAAAAAGTTGTAACTTGCACCACTTTTGACTTTTCATTAGTATATTGTAAAAAGTGTATTTAAAGTTTATGACAGATTAATTGGATCGTTTAATGGATTGCAATATGCAACTTTTCTAAATCTAAAAGTGTTGTTGTAAGTCCATTTCGCGTAAATAGAAATGGTTCGGCTCATTTGCTTTATTAAATCTCGATATTTCGAAATGGACGGATTTGCTGTTAACTCTTATGGTTTGAGTCTATATGCTTCCTGTCAATATTCTTTTTTTGTCTATAATAATAATTTATAAATAATTTCGAATGAAAAAACTATTCTTATTCACCTTGGCAATACTCACTTTCTCGGTGAGTGGCTTTGCGCAAACAAGGCTTTCCGGAGTTCTGAAAGTGGCAGAGTCCGAGTCGCCTCTTCCGGGCGTTACTGTTACATTATTACGTCAAAATATATCGACTATAACCAACGCGCAAGGCGAATTCGTCTTGACCGACCTTGCAAGCGGCGATGAAGAAGTGAGTTTCTCGCGCTCGGGTTATCTTCCTCAGATAAAGTTGGTTAACCTAAAGGCAAATGAACAAAATGCGATGGGTGTGGTTTTTATGCGTGTTGATATCCAAGATGAGGCGCGTCAGGATGTGTTGTTGCAACTCAACGAATCGAATTTTAGTGAGGACGAAGGGCGTGCTTCGCAATCAGTTTCCTCCAATATCGCGAAAGGCGATGTGTATCTATCGCAAGCATCATACAACTTCAGCCCCATGCGTTTTCGAATGCGAGGTTATGAACAGGAATTTGAATCTACTTATGTAAATGGAGTTCAATTTAATTCGCTTGATAGGGGCGGATTCAATTATTCGAGCCTTGGCGGTTTGAACGACGCGAATCGGAATAAAGATGTGGTTTATGGAACCGAAGCAAAATCTTATAGTTATGGAAATTTAGGAAATAATACGAATATCCTAAATCGCGCGAGCGCTTTTGCTGCCGGCTCAAGAGCCAGTTTAGCATACAGTAATCGTGCGTACAAGCTTCGTGGTCAATATACCTATGCCACCGGAGTTATGCCCAATGGCTGGGCATTAGCGGCTTCGGCTGTTGTGCGATGGGCAGATGAGGGAATCGCGCAGGGTACGTTTTATAATTCAATCGGCTATTTTCTTTCCGCCGAAAAAATACTCAATGACAGACAAAGCATCTCGCTGGTAACCTATGGCGCGCCAACAAAGCGCGCGCAGCAAAGCGCCGGTACGCAGGAGGTTTATGACCTTTCAGGTTCTATCTATTACAATTCATATTGGGGCTATCAAGATGGAGTGAAACGCAATTCGCGCATAGTTAATAGTTTCGACCCTACAGCAATCATTACTCATGATTTTAAAATAAGCGATACAAAAAGACTGCGTACAGGCTTGGCTTATCACTATAGTATGTATAGTAATTCGGCCTTAGGATTTTACAACGCGCCCGATCCGCGCCCCGATTATTATCGCAATATGCCAAGTTTCAAAGCAAATGCAGCCATTGCCGACGAATTGCGACAACAATGGGCTTTTGATAAAGGCGAACCGGTGAATCCTTCTGTGTCGCAAATAGACTGGGCAAGCTTGTATGAAATGAATTATAAGAACAATGCGATTAATCCGGATAAAAGTGCGAAATACATTGTCGAACGTCGGCACAACGACTTGATGGAGACCGCATTTAACTCGACCTACACCGACCAGATTAATTCTCTCTTGCGACTCACTGCCGGAGTGGAAGCAAAATATGCTAAAGATATTAATTATAAAACATTGGACGATTTGCTGGGAGGTAATCAGTGGATTGATATCGACCAATTTGCCGAACGCGACAACCCGGACCCCATTTTGAAACAAAACGATTTGAATAATCCGGATAAAGTCATTCGTAAAGGTGATATGTTTGGCTATAAATACGATATTAATATTTTGAGAACTAACGCTTTTGTTCAGAATGAATGGACTTTGTCGCAGTTTGATATCTATTACGCAGGTCAATTGACTTATACTCAGTTTAATCGATATGGCTACATGCGCAATGGTCGCGCGCCCGAAAATTCTTATGGCGCCGGAAAAACCTGGTGGTTTGTCGATCCCTCGTTGAAAGCAGGAATTACTTATAAAATTGATGGACGTAATCGTTTGTACGCGAATGCGATAGCCGAAACTCGTGCGCCGCTCCCGAGTGGAGCTTATGTGTCGGAACGAATCAAAGACGATCGAATCCCATATTTACAATCGCGCAAAATTATTTCTTATGATCTCAACTATGCTTTCATGTTGCCATCGTTGCGCGGTCGTATCACCGGCTTCAGAACCCACATGTTGGGGACTTCCGAAAATCTTGGATATTATGACGATGAACTTCGCACGTTTATCAATCACATGTTGATGAAATCGGATAAAATATATCAAGGATTTGAAGCCGGATTAGCTGTAAAATTAAATAGCAGTTTCTCGATTGAAGCAGCCGGAACCATTGCCGATTATCGTTATGTAAACAATGCGGTAGGCGTGAAAAGTTTTGAAAATGGATCGAAAGCCGATATCCAAGAAGTTGTGATGACGAAAGGACTGAAAATTAACAGTGGACCTCAAATGGCAGCTAATATCACGCTCAACTATTTTCATCCCAAAATGTGGTTTGTTGATGTTACGTTGAATTATTTTGATAATAATTATCTCGATTTCGCACCTAATCGTTTCACAAAAGCAAACTACGGTAATATGCCAGTTGATTTTTATTCCCAAAAGAATCTAAGCGATTTGCAGGCAAAATCATTGAACGAAAGCAATCAATTTGATGTGAACAAACTTAACGAACTTATGGCCTCAAATGAGTTTAAATCAAGTTGGGGATTAGCAGAGACGGAAAGTGTGAAGTGGGGTATCTATGGCGATGTGTTGAAACGCAACGATAAAGGAGAAGTAGTAGGAGTAGAAATGTCGGAAGCTCGCCGGATGCTTGGAAAGCAAGAGAAGTTAAAAGGAGGTTTCTTGCTCGATTTCTCGGTGGGAAAAGTGATTTACTTGCCTAAAAAACGCTCAGCCAACATCAATCTGAGTGTGAGCAACGCGCTGAACAACCGTAATATGATTACCGGAGGCTACCAGCAAGGACGTTTGCCACTCAACTCGGATGGAAACGCGGTTGATCTCACTGATTTGGGTAAATTCCCCAACAAGTATTACTATGCGTGGGGGCTGAACATGTTTTTGAATCTTGGATTCAGATTTTAAGTTACCAATTTGATTTAATTCAAAAATCAATGGATAAAATAGACATTTAATATTAATGTATGAAAAATAGAAAAACAATGAAATCGAAATATATTTTTATAGTCTTTGCGTTTGCTGTCGGGTTTGGCTCGTGTGCTAAAACTGAATTTGAATCAATTTCGCTTGAAGCTTTAGAGAAAGATTCGCTTAAAACTACCTACACGATCGAGCAATTGAAAGCCGAATTTCTGACGGATCGCGATACTTTTTCCGACCCGATTAATAAAAATGCCGGACTTTATACTGCCGGTTTGATTAAATCGGAAAAAGATGTGGTCATTAGCGGATTTGTAACCTCTTCGGATGTGGAAGGAAATATGTATAAATACTTCACTTTACAAGAAGTCAGACCAAATGGGCAAGCGCTTCGAGTATCGGTTGACGCTTCGGGTCTTTCGGCTATTTATCCTCTTGGGCAGCGTATCTGGATTCGCTGCAATGGACTTTATATCGGCAACTATGGTCAGGCACCACAGCTCGGTTCGCTTTATGTGAATACCGAAAAATTCAAAGTGCAAGATGGAAAAACAATTTATCGAATTGAACCGGGGCGTATGCCACTTTATACTGCCAAAACACATTTTGTGGCCAAAGGATTGCCAACACCCAATGTGATAAAAGCCGATACTATGACAATTCAACAAATTAAAGCTTCGGATTACCGACAATTGGTGAACAAACTGATTTGTATTAAAGATGCTTATTTTACCGGTTTTGATGATAAAAACAAACCTCTCACAACCGAAAATATGATATTTGCACCTTCAACCAATGGTGTGGGCTATCCACAGTTGCGCGTTATTGCGGATAAAACAGGTACAATATCAATAGCTTCAAGCGAGTATGCGAAATTTGCAACCAAACCATTGCCGGAATCTTCGTACCGTGGTAATATTACCGTGATAGTGGGTTGGTATAAAAACTATGTTGATTCTACGCCGGTTTGGCAACTTTCTCTCCGTTCGCTCAGCGATTTGGGCAAAGGTTTTGAAGCGTATCTGACAAAAGTAAATTATGTGAAATAGATAAAATACGAAACAATGAAGAAATTAAATTTTATATACGTTTTTTTGGTATCCTTGCTTTTTCTTGCTTCTTGTACCAATGCCGAAGATTATGAGTTTGTAAATCCGGAAGAGCAACAAGAATTATTTTCTGAAAAATTTGCTGACGCTACTTTAGGGAGCTTTACCGCGCAAAGAGTGAGTGGAGCGCAATCTTGGACAGGCAACGATAAAGGCTACGCAATTGTTACCGGATATGTCAACTCACAAAACCTTGCAAATGAAGCTTGGTTAATTTCTCCGAAAATTGATTTGACAAATCAAACAACAGCACATCTGACTTTTGACCATGTACCACGCTATTTTGCGAACGTTGAAACGGAAGCTACAGTTTGGATTTCAGAAAATTACGTTGACGGATTGCCTTCAACTGCCTCCTGGACGCAATTGGTAACCCAACCATTCAGAGACCCCGGTTCGTGGGATTTTGGAAGCTCCGGACAAATAAGTCTTACTGCGTATGCCGGTAAAAAAGTTCGTATCGCGTTTAAGTATATTTCCACAGCTACGAAAGCCGGTACTTGGGAAGTGAAAAACTTCTTGGTAAAATCGGGCGAAGCGGTGGTTGTTGGTACTAATTATGGAAAGGGAACTGAGGAGTTGCCTTATACGGTAGCAGGAGCAATCCTGAATCAAAGTGGTGGTAAATGGATTACCGGAACAATTGTTGGGTATTTATGGTCAGGGAGTCAAACAAATTATATTTTTGGCGCGGATACTTGTACCCAGTCCACCAATTTACTTCTTGCCGAATCATCCGATTTTGGATATATATCGCGTACACTCCCGGTGCAGTTGCCTGCCGGCGCGGTAAGAAGTGGACTCAATCTGAAAGACAACAAAAGTTTGATAGGTCGGAAAGTGAAACTCTATGGCGAATTAGCAAGTTATTTTAGTGTTCCGGGTATAAAAAATATTAGCTATTACGAGTTCGATAACGGAACTTTCGGTGGTACGAAACCTTTCGATGCTAAAGATGCGATACTGGCAGAAACACTGCTCACGGTTGATAGTTATAATAAATTCACAGCTGTGAGTGTGGTTGGTGCGCAAAGTTGGTCGCAAAGCGCACAATATGGCGCTATGATTTCAGGTTTTGCCAATAATCGCTCTTATGCCAATGAAGATTGGTTTATTTCGCCTGCGATGGATTTAAGTGGTAAAACGAGTGTGAATTTAGCTTTCGACCATGCTCGTGGGCCTGCCGGCAGTATCAATGTTGGTGTAAATCAAGGCTACTACACAGTTTGGGTGTCAAATAACTATGAAAGTGGCGCTCCGGCTACAGCTACTTGGACGGAAATAAAAGGAGTAAACCACGGCAATACCGCTTGGGGATTTGTTTTCTCAGGCACACTTTCTATTCCGTCGGAAAATCTAAAAGCAAATGCGCGTATCGCTTTCAAATACCTATGCACAGATTCTGAATCAGCTACATGGGAGATTAAAAATGTGATAGTGAAATAAGATAAGGAGTTTTCTTCTGATATTTTCAAAGTCTGATACAGCAATGTGTTGGACTTTGTTTTTTCGGACTTTGTTTTGCTTCAAACTTGGTGGTAATTTGTTACTCCTGATTGGAGGTGCGTTGCATGGGATTGTGTGCCGAACAACCCGTTTGAATATAGCCTTTTTGCAAATCAATGCCCTGACGCATACATCAATACGTTTTATCGCATTCAGACAAAACATCATATCTTTCTTTGAGAGCAAAGCTCAGGAGTTTCGCATTGCGATTCAAGATGGCGATAAATGGGATACTTGCTCGGAAGCAACACAAAAAAGGCGAACACATACAAAGAATGTGTCCGCCTCTTTTATAGTAGTATTTGGATGATTTGACTATTCGCCTTCTTTCATCATCGCGTTGTATTTGTCATTTTCGCCCAAGCGATAATAGAGCATTTTTAGCGCTTGTTTGAAGTCGTTGTCGCTTTTGTCGAGCTCTACCGCTTTTTCCATGAAAGGCATTGACTCTCTGAAAATTGCATTTGCTTTTTCCACTTCTTTATTATAAAGTTTGTTGTCTTTAATAGCATCGGCGGCTTTAAGAATTTCTACACCTTGGTTGAAGATAAGTCTGCCTATGCCAGCGTGTGCGCTTGCCATGTTTGGTTGCAGTTCAAGTGCTTTTTCGAAAGCTTTGCGTGCTTCCGGCATATTTTCGAGACGCTCTTCGATATTTCCTTTTACATAGTAGTATTCAGCTACGTTAGGAGCTTGTTTGATAGCAGCTTCGAGATATTTTGAAGCTTCTTCGATTTTCTGGTTGTAGATGTAGAAGTTGATAATGTTTTGAAGGAACCATGGATCTTCCGGATAAATTTTGAAACCTTCTTCCAATACCGCTAAGTATTTCGCGTCGTCTTTGATGCTTTTGTATTCTTCCGAAAGCAATTGATACACATTTTTAGTTTCGTATTTGTCGTCTTTCAAATCTTCGTATCTTGCGATGGCTTTCGCGCTTTCTTTCGCGTTGGTGTTGGCAAGCGCGTCGAAGTATTTAATCATCAGATATGTAGAATCGTTTGTTGACAACTCTTTGTTGATGATTGGCAGAGTTGGGATTTCGAGGAAAGTCGAAAATACATTGGAAGCTGTTTTGTAATCTTTCTTGTCAAACAATTCGGCTCCGTATGCAATCATGTTGTATTGCGTCGAATAAAGCTCTTTCAAATTGTCTTTGATTTTTTTTGTGAATTTGGGCTTAACTTTACCTTTCGCGTCCGGTTTTTGATCCAATTCATTTGCTTTCATGAAGTAGTTGATAGACTCCATGATAGCTTCCCCTTTTTTAAGTTTGTTTACTTGGTTTTCTTTGCCAAGCATCAATAGTTTGTTGTAAGAATCGTTTTCAGTATAGCCAATCATACCGGCGGTGAAATAAGTTTTCGCGTCGTTTTTGGTGGCTTCGTTCTCTATAGCCTGTTTGATGGCGTTGCGAGCGCCATTGAAATCAGGTTTCTCCTGCAATGTAAGTGTCTCGGCTAACTTTACGTTAGATTTTTGGGCGAAAATTACTCCGGATACACCCATTATTAGACTGAGGGATAAAAATAGTTTTTTCATTTTTGAAATAAATTTATTTGTTAAATGATTAATTAATTATTTGATTCGATATTCGTGTTTTCAGACGTGTTATTTCCCGTTTCCGGATTGCTTTCGATTGTTTCAATCGCATTTTCTTCAAGTTCTTCCGGCTCTTCATCTTCGAATTTGTTTACTTTGCATACAGAAGCAATCTGATCGTTTCTCTTTTCTAAGTTTATGATTCTTACTCCTTGTGTGGCGCGTCCCATCACTCGCAAATCTTCAACTCCAATTCGAATTGCAATCCCCGATTTGTTTATAATCATCAAGTCGTTTTCGTCATTTACTGTTTTAATTGACACTAATTTACCTGTTTTTTGTGTAACGTTTATTGTTTTTACACCTTTGCCACCTCTGTTCGTTATCCGATACTCATCCACAGCCGAACGTTTCCCATAGCCTTGCTCCGAAACGACAAGGATGTCGGTGCCATCATTAGCATTAACACAAATCATGCCAATTACCTGGTCTT
This sequence comes from uncultured Paludibacter sp., assembly GCA_964568675.1. Taxonomy (GTDB): domain Bacteria; phylum Bacteroidota; class Bacteroidia; order Bacteroidales; family Paludibacteraceae; genus UPXZ01. Next base: position 74 of record CAZMQV010000015.1, on the reverse strand, counting down.
CTTTGTCTTCGTCCAAAGTCATGCCTTTAACGCCGGTTGCTGTGCGTCCCATTGCGCGAACTTTTGCTTCGGGG
>CAZMQV010000014.1:0-51450 GCA_964568675.1 uncultured Paludibacter sp. | reverse complement strand
TGTTTCGATACAAAACCATTTTAAACTTCAATAACCACACAATGTTTCGATACAAAACCATTTTAAACTTCAATAACCACACAATGTTTCGATACAATATTAGTTTAAACTTCAATAACCACACAATGTTTCGATACAAAACTATTCTAACTTTGTTTGAAATGAAAATGTTTCGATACAAAACCATTTTAAACATCAATAACCACACATTGTATCGATACAAACACCACAAATTTTTGTAGAAATAGAAATGTATCGATACAATATTAGTTTAAACATCATCAAACACACAATGTTTCGATACAAAACTATTCTAACTTAGTTTGAAATAGAATTGTTTCGATACAAAACCATTCTAACTTAGTTTGAAATAGAAATGTTTCGATACAAAACTATTCTAACTTTGTTTGAAATGAAAATGTTTCGATACAAAACTATTTCTCACTGCTGTAGAATCAATATTGTATGCGATGTTTTTTCGCATGAATACTACGACATGAATATTTCAGTTGGCGATTTGGCCTCAGCAGGCATTGCAGGGCGACGGATGTGGAATGCTCGCAAAGAGCAGGATAACAGATTGCCGCCTTTTGCTATTGCTTGTGGCGCAAGGCTATCATTGATAACAGACATGGTAAAACAATGCCGGCATCGAATTGCTAAAAATACTTCATGGACACCAATATCTCTTTTGTCTCTTTTTCGCAGAGTTGGAAATTAAAATCTTTGAATTTCGGCTTTTTCATTAGTTTCAGCGTGTAATTTGAAAAGCCAAAACCCTCTTTGGGTATTCCTATCAGTTTGTATTCCATTTTGCCGCTGTTGTTCTCGTCGTCGAGTACCGAAATGCCGTAAATTCCTTTTTTAATTGGAATTTCGAGCTTTAATTTTCCATCGATAATTTCTGATTTTTCGCAAACTACCAACCGGTGTTCTTTTTCATCTTTAAATCCTTTTTCATCGCAGAAAATGGCTATTCGTATCGCGCCCTTTTCTGATGCTTTCAGGTTTTGTATGGTGATGCGAAGGCTCTGTGAAGTGGCGGATGAAAGTTGAAATGTGATAAATGCCATAATAATGGTGAGGATAACTGATGTTGATTTCATAACAAATATTTTTTTTAATAATGAAGATTTTGTACCGTCCCGGGCTGTCCGATTTTTTTTATTTTACTGCCCTGCCATTTTGCGATGTGCAAATTTTATGCAAGGATAGTGAGAATTTCGGGATGAAACATCTTCATTTTAAAACTCGAACCAATAATTGTGGTGTTAGCTTTGAAACTAAAACTTTAGTTTGCCTCTTTGGGGTGGTTCAATTCGGTTTTGCGGAAGTTTACCGGAGTTTGGCCTGTGGTGGCTTTGAACACGGTGTAGAAAGATGATTTGCTGTTGAAGCCACACTCGTAGCCGATGGCTTCGATCGAGAATTTTAATTGAGGTTCCAACAACATTTTTTTCACGGCTTCGATGCGGTAGGTATTTACAAACTGGAAAAAGTTTTTACCGATTTCAACATTGAGCACTTCGGTAATTTGGTATTTGGGGTAACCGATAGCCTCCGAAAGCAAATCCATGTTTAGGTCGGGGTTCAGATAAGCCTTTTCTTTTTCGAAATAATGAATGATGCTTGCTCGAATACGTTTTTTTGTGTCGTTGCTTAAGATGGAATTTTTGTATGCCTGATTGACTTGCTCGCCTCCGATGTCAGCCTGGATTTCAATCTGTTTTTGATAAAGTCCATAGAAACTAATGATGTAGATGAGCGCCAACAACACCGCGTAATTGTAAAGGCTGAGCGCGTTGGCGCCCACTCCCAAAAACACAAACACCACACCCAACACACCGGCAATGATGGAATAGAGGATGTAGAAAAATGAAACGAATAAGAGCCAGTTCAGGCTTTGACCTTTTTCGATGTTGGATTTTTCGTCCTCAAGCTTGCTTTTGTAAATGTGTAACACATATACGCTTAGCGGCATGTAAACAAGCCATGAAACGATGGTAGCTGCGGCGAAACCAATGCGGTGGAGCAAAGAACTGTCGTTTGCAAAGAAATTTTGAAAAGTAAAAGGTGTTTTTGTTATGTAAGCGGTGATTTCAAACAGCAGGAATGGTATGAGATGAAGCAGAAACATCCATTTAAGCCTGAAGTTTTTTTGTACCAGCGAGCGGATGTAAATGTATAGCGCCGGATTGAACAGCAGGAATGAACTTGAAAGCAGGGAAAATCCAAAGATTTTGAAATCGAGCGCGCAGGTTAAAAATTCGATGGAAAGCAACGAAAGCCAACCGGACAATACCCTGTCGGATATTGTCGGGTTGGCTTTCGTTAGCAACATGATAGCCGCGAATAAGCCCTGAGCTACTCCTATCCATGCTATGATTTCCATAAACGATTTGTTTTTCTTTGTTCGAAATTAAAATCCGGTAGCTCTGCGCTGAAGCGCCGGCGAAGAATTCATATTGTTGTTGTTCGTACCGGCTCTGTTGTTTGTGTTGTTGTTTCTTGTATTGCTTCGTTCGGTCGGTTCGTTGTCATCATCGCCATCCGAACTACCCGGAAATTCAGGTCGTTTTTTACTCTCGGCACGCTTGGGTGGTTCCACGCGTTCGAACCGGCTGAAAACATCGCTCACTTTTTGTGGACGTTCTACTTCGTACCAATAGAAATTACGCAAAAAGAGGTCGTCTTCTTCCATCTGACTTATCGGATACATGGTGCCACTCGAAGCCGTAGTGAGTACGATGCGGTCTATTTTCTTGTCCTTAAAGTACATCACGGCGTAGCTACTCAGCGTTTTGTTCACCCCCACATATTTTTTTGTCTTTTCGTCCTTGGGGTAGTAGATGGTTTCTACATTGCCATTCACGTTCACTTGTTTCAGCTGGTTACTATCCAGGTGAGCTATTAATTCTTTTCCGGCAAGTTGGTTGTAATAGTTGAGCGAATCGTGTTGGATGGCAATTCCCGAACGTTTCACAACTACCTTGTTCACTTTTTGGTTTTTGGTGAAAGCGGAAATCTCTTTTCCCGAAAGTTGATTGTTGTCGGCCCACAACACGGGCATAATACGCATGTGTATTATCGAATCGCGCGAAGTGTAGAGAAGCGAGTCGCACATTCCCTGAATGTCATTTCGCAGAAATCTCACGTTTTTGAAAGCCTTCAGCCCGTTGTAGGCTACCGAGTCGGTCGCTACCGAATCTTTGTAGGTGTAAAGTGTGTCGGCGCTCAGGTGAAGCGAGTCTTTGGATGACCAATCGACAAACAAGGCGGAGTCGGTAGCCAAGCCCTCGCTTGTGGCTTCATTATACGATACGTAATTGCCCGTAAGCGTCGATTTGTTCTTAGGGTCGTTCAATTCCACATTCGAAAATGCTTCGCCGTATTTGCTTTTTTTGTCGTAAAAGATGGTATCGCCAACAAGTGTTTTGCCATCGGTTTGCTCTACAAGTGAGCGGTCGAGTAGCATCATTCGGTCGTTCTTGGTGTCGTACCAACCACGCTGGCTGTATATGTCGGTTTCGTTTTTATGAATAATCAGCGAATTGCCTACAATGTCGGCTACCGAATTGCCTGTGTTGTATTTTAGCGTGTCGGTAGTCATTTGCGAGTCCGGGTTTGTCATTTTCACCTGATCTTTGAACAGTGCGGTCTTAGTAGCCGGAGAGTATTGTCCCCACGTAGATGTGAGCACATTGTTGCCGTCCTCGATGTGTCCGCCGGTGTTGTAATATGCCAGGTCGATATTTCGGTCGTAATAGAGCGTGTTGGTAGTCAGCACCGTATTGCGGTTAACCAGCTTCACATTGTCCCACACTTGTGCCATGCGGGTGTTGCCATCGTAGTAGAGATAATCGCCATAGATAGTGAGTGTGTCTCCCTGAACAATGCGCACATTGTTAAAGGCGTTGAAAGAGTTTGCCTCCTGATTGAAATAGGCGCTATCGCAATAGAGTAGGGAGTTGTCTTGTCTGAACCGAACCGAGCCTTTTAGAATCTGAATGCCGGGCATACGAAATTCATCGTAAAGCATCTCGTAAGCCTTTTCCATTTTTATCAGCGTGGAGCCTCTGTTCGCGGTAGATGGATTGGCCGGTTTCAGCACCATTGCTCCGGCAGGAGGCGCATTTCCAAAAGTTTTCTTTCTCATCGCTTTCACTTTCGCGTCTTCTTTGGCTTTGGACTGAAGCACTTCGTGGCGCAGTTGTTTGGGCTTTTGGGTTTGAGCTGTCAGTATGGGGAAAAAACCAAGGGTTATGAGCGCCAGTAGCGCCCCAACCCCGTGTTTTATCTTTCGCGTAAAATTCTTCTTTCGCATTTTTCTGAAAATCTTATTTCTTTACCCAGCCGTCGTATGTGAATTTGCAATCGCGATAGTCGGGGTCAACGCGTATGTAAGTATCTTTTTGTTTTTTTGTAATCCATTCGTTCAGATACTCATTCTTCTTCTTTTCTTCCAACACGCTTTTCAGCATTTGGTAGTCTTCTTTCACGTTTGCCTTGTGTGTCGGTGTTTTTGATTTAACCTTCACCACTGCTACCATTTCATTGCCGGTGGCGGCGTCAATCATTGTAAAGGCTTTCGACACTTCACCCACATTCATCGAATAAGCCACCTTGGCTACTTCGGGTGGTAAATCCTGATATTCGTGTTTGGAAGTAACCGAGCCACTATATGGGTCGGTCTTCATCATCAATCCTGCATTCAACCGTGTGTTTTTATCCTGCGAGAAGTTAAGCACGGCTTGTTCGAAAGTGAATTTATTTTCCCGGATAAGGTTTGCCACCGAGTCGAGTTGGTGAATACCTTTTTGTTTTACATCCGAAGTGGCTTTGGGGCGCATGAGGATATGGCGCACATTCACTTTGTCGCCGCGTCTTTCAACGAATTGAATGATGTGAAACCCAAATTGCGACTCTACAATCCTCGAAACCTTTTTCGGGTCTTGCATGTTGAAAGCCACAGCGGCGAAGTCGGGGTCGTAAACTCCTCTTCCCGCAAATCCGAGTTCGCCACCTTGTTTGGCGCTTTCTACATCGTCCGAATACAAGCGAGCCAACATGCTAAAGTCGTCCGGGTTTTTATTTGCCCGTTCGGTAAAGTCTCTTAATTGTTCTTTGATGCGGTTTACTTCACTTGTCGGTATTGGTGGTCGAACCGAAAGCACCTGCAATTCCACCATTTCGGGAATGGTAGGAAGGCTGTCGGCAGGCATTTGCGCGAAGTAGCGGCGTATTTCGGCCGGTGTCGCCTCTATGTGTTCTACCAATTTCATTTGCATCTGTTGCACCATGCTTTTGGTACGGTTTCTTTTGCGTATTTCGTCGTGGAGCTGACTTATAGGCCTGTGTAAGTATTCTTCTAATTTTTCCTGACCTCCGGCATTGTTAACCCAATAATCCAGTTCGCGGTCGGACATGCTGATGATATAGCTTTCGTTGACGGTGATACTGTCGATAGCCGCCTGATGCAGGTATAATTTGTCAACAGCAATTCGTTCAGGGAACACACAAAAGGGGTTTCCTTCTATTGTTTGATGGTTGAACTCCGCGTCTTGAATCAAGGCTTCGATGTCCGACTTGAGGATAGCTTCGTCGCCAACAACCCATATTACTTTATCAAGCGTGTTGTCTTTGCTTTGTTTGATTTGTTGCGCAGTTATGCTGCCTGCAAATAGTAGCGCGGCTGAAAGGAAAATTAATGATATTTTTTGCATATTCGTGTCTGATGCTGTTTTCGTTATGTTGGATTTTTTTTGTTTTGCTTCGAAAAGAAAATAGTGTTTGAAATAATTGAGCGTACAAAGTTAGTTTTTTTTCTTCTTGATGAAGTTCACATTTCCTTTCTTTATCGCGTCGTCGTATATATTTTTCTCAAAACTAAGAATAAACTCGGTTTTTTTGCGATTGAACATGATGGATGCGATATTCTCTTTCGCGTATTCGAAAGGTTCGGTGTCGCCAACCGGTATTGCTTGGTGAATATTCAGAAAATAGTGTTTCGTGCTATCGCTCACTTCCACAAAGCGGTTGTTGAGCACAAAAGCGCGCGAATCATCATATACGAATGGCGCTTTTTTTATTATTTCGGCAAATGGAGTCCATTTGTCCATGAAATAATCGTAGCTAATAGCATTCTGTAGGCTGTATTTCTCTATTTTTTCAAGCGCATTGTTGTCGGCGGTTTTTACCCATTCTTTTACTTGGTCAATTTGTGGCGCGTTGTTTGGTACAATCAATAAAATTCCTTTAATCAGATTATCATCCAAGCGTTGTTGTGATTTGTATTTGTTGTAGAACTCAGCCACTTCATTTTCCGGGATGTTGCGGTTGATTCGTTCCGAAATCAACGCTTGCTCGTACTCATGTATTATCAATGACTTTCGGTATTCTTCCACGAGTTTGTCAATTTCCGGCTTATTTCCGATATTTCTTTCAGCGTTTTTGTAAATAAGAGTCTGGGTAATCCAGTTTTTAATGTATCGGTCGGCAATGTCGGTGCTGTCAAGTGCCGATGAGTTAAGGGGAATCACTTTGTCAAGTTCGTCTTTGTATAAAAATCGCCCTTCCACTTCAAGTATGGCGATGCCTTGCCCGGAAACCTTCTTTTTGTTGCAGGCGGCAGTCAGGCAGAGTAAAACGATGAATATGGAAATTTTTACACGCATATATCAAGTGAAAGAATCTGTAAACGCGCCGGTTTGTTTTTGTCCGAATTTAAGCTGCATGCTGTGTTTTTTGTAGAAAATACAGAGTCAGCCAAAAAAATCGTTTAAACAAAACAATTGCCAGAATAATAGTTCAAAGGTAGAAAAATTATTTTGGCAATTGTTAAGCAATTAGTTTTTCTTAACCGTTTTCAGTACTTTTTCGTCTATCTCCACCGGATATTTCTTTTTAAGACAGCTAATCCATTCTTTCTCAAGATAATCCTGATAATTGGCGGTGATGGCACCCCGTACGTCGGTGTAGTCTTCCGGTAGTGTTTTCAGCAGTTTGCCACTTAGGAGCACAAAAGGATAGTCCTTTGAGGGCGATACTTTCCCGGTTTTGAATATCTTCTCGTCCACATTGGGGTTTTCTCCTTTTTTCCAAAGTCCTTTTTCCACTTTTACATATTGAATGGAGTCGTTCAGACGTTTGTTCAGATAGTTGTCAATGGAGTCTTTGTCGGCTCTTTTCAGTATGTTCGCGGCAGCTTTAAGTGTGGCTTTATCTTTGGCGAGGATAACACGCCCTTTGTAGTGTGGCTCAGCCCACGCATATTGCGCTTTGTTTGCTTCGAAATATTTAGTCAGTCCGGCTTTGTCGGTCGATGCTTTTTCCCACACTTCTTTATTCATTACATCAAAGAGTAGAATACCATCATGATACTCTTGCATCAGGTTGTGAAAATCGGGATATTTTGAAGTCAGATGGTTGCGTTCATAAGCTGTAAGTTGCGAAATCAGAAATTCGTTGTATTTGTTTTTGATGAAGTCGCTTTTCACACCTCTTGCCGCACGTACAGCTGGTAAAAGGAACTTGGCAAATTCGCTTTGTGATATTTGTATGTCGGCAAAGGAGCATAATGTGCCGTTTAGTTTGTTTGCCTCTACGGCGTATATCGAGTCGGTGATAGCATATTGGTCCGACAGCTTGATGAAGTCGGCAAGCGCGTCCGGGTTTTCAGTGAAGTTGTATTCCTTTTTTAGTTTGTTGGCAAAAGCCATCTCTTTCTCGTTCGCATGTTCGCTTTGTTCGAGCTGTCCTTCGAGTGTCGCTTTCAGTTCTTTGAAGTCGGCAAGCGGTTTTTTATCTATCAGTTTGATGATGTGCCATCCGAATTGTGATTTAAGCGGGTGGGATATGTCGCCGGGGTTTTTCAACGCAAATGCCGCGTTTTCAAACTCAGGAATCATTTGTCCGCTGCCAAACCACGGCAATTCACCGCCCTGACTTGCCGAACCCGGGTCTTGTGATATTTTTTTTGCCAATTCGCCGAAGTTTTCACCGGCCGTTACAGCTTTGTAGATAGAATCTGCTCTTGCTTCAAGCGGCGCGTTTGCTTCGGGGTTTTCCCTGTTGTTCATCAGCATGATGTGTGCTACCTTTATTTCGCCTGCCGATTGACGGCGGTCGTTCACTTTGATTATGTGATAACCAAAAACGGTACGCACCGGTTTTGAAACTTTGCCTACGGGAGTGTTGAAAGCAATATTTTCGAAACTATAAGGCGTGCGCATGGTCGAAATCCATCCAACTCTGCCGCCATTTTGAGCCACGCTTTGATCTTCGGAGGTGGCGCGAGCCAGCTTCTCGAAATCTTCTTTTTGCGTGCGTTTGTATATTGCCATGGCTTTGTTGTAAGCCTGAAGGGTGTCGGCAGAAGTGCCGGTTTCCGGTATGCGGATGAGTATATGACTCACTTCCACCTCCTCTTTTTTGCGCTCATAAGCTTCTTGAAGTAGTTTGTCCATCGCGCCATCTACTTTCAGATATTGTTCGGCAAGTTGTCCGCGATACATTTCCAGCTCCGAGCGAAAAGCTTGCGTGGTGTCAATACCTTGCGCGATAGCCTCTTCAACTTTTAATTTAAAAACTACAAACAGATCGACGTATTCTTCGAGTGATTTTTTGTCGATAACATTGTTGCTGTTGTTTTTGTTGAAAATGTATTCAAATTCAGAGACCCCAATTTTTTTACCGTTGATTTTCATCAGGGTGGGGTCGGTTTGTTGAGCAGAAATGCTCGAAGTGATGAGAATAATGCCAAGTACTGAAGCAAGTAACTGTTTCATAACTATTTTTCTTTGTTAAATAATACGATTATTGGGTTAATATTCGGTTTTTCAGAAAGCTATTCGAATTTCTGATTTGCTTAATAATGTTCCATAATGAAAACTAAAGAACGAATATATAAACGAACGAGTAATTGAAAAATTGCAGAGAACTTAAAAATTGGAATGATTTTATAAACATAATATCGGACAATGTGGCTTGTAGCCGTCATTGTCCGAATTAATATAATGAGTTATATTTAGAAAAATATCATACAATCGCTCGTTATTCGCCACGGCTATAGTTGGGCGCCTCGCTGGTGATAGTAACATCATGCGGGTGATTTTCAACCACTCCTGCCGAGGTGATTCGTGTGAATTTTGCATTGTGGAGTTCGCTGATGTTATTCGCGCCACAATATCCCATTCCGGCTCTGAGGCCACCTATCATTTGATAGACTACTTCGTAAAGTGAGCCTTTGTAGGGTACGCGTGCGGAAATACCTTCGGGAACCAATTTTTTAATATCATCTTCCATGTCTTGGAAATAACGGTCTTTTGAACCTTTTTCCATCGCCTCAAGCGAACCCATTCCGCGATACGATTTGAATTTACGCCCGGCAAAAATGATGGTTTCGCCCGGACTTTCTTCAACACCGGCGAGCAGCGAGCCTGCCATGATGGTGTTGGCGCCTGCGGCAAGAGCTTTCACGATGTCGCCAGAATAGCGAATGCCTCCATCGGCAATCACCGGAACTCCGGAATCTTTCAGCGCTGTGGATACTTCGTAGATAGCCGAAAGCTGTGGCACGCCCACTCCGGCAACTACACGGGTGGTGCAGATAGAGCCGGGCCCGATTCCTACCTTTACGGCGTCGGCTCCGGCGGCTACAAGCGCCTTACCGGCTTCTGCGGTAGCAATGTTGCCCACTATAACGTCAATAGTCGTGAATTGTGCTTTTACTTTTTTGAGCATGTCAATCACTCCTTTGGAGTGCCCATGAGCCGTGTCGATGATGATGGCGTCAACTCCGGCTTCTACCAATGCCTCCACGCGGTCAAATGTGTCGTGGGTGATGCCAACTGCCGCGGCTACGCGCAGTCGTCCACTGGCGTCTTTGCATGCCATGGGTTTGTCTTTAGCTTTGGTGATATCTTTGTATGTGAGCAAACCAACTAATTTGTTGTTCTCGTCCACCACAGGGAGTTTCTCTATCTTATGTTGTTGGAGAATGTCGGCGGCTTCTTCCAGGTTGGTCGAACGCGAAGTGGTGATTAGATTTTCCTTGGTCATCACTTCGTCAATTTTTTTTGCCATGTCGCGTTGGAATCGGAGGTCGCGATTGGTAACGATACCAACCAAATACCCTTCGGTATCCACAACCGGTATTCCGCCGATTTTATATTCAGCCATCAGGGCTAAAGCGTCGGCTACATTCGCGTCTTTGTGAATTGTTACCGGATTGGAAATCATGCCGTTTTCGGCGCGCTTCACCACACTTACCTGTTTTGCTTGCTCCGCTATGGTCATGTTCTTATGAATCACACCGATACCACCTTCGCGAGCTATGGCAATTGCCATTTTTGCCTCAGTTACTGTGTCCATAGCTGCCGAAGCAATCGGGACTTTTAATTCGATGTTTTTGCTGAAGTGTGTGGCGAGGTTCACATTGCGGGGAAGTACTTCGGAATAAGCGGGGATAAGCAACACATCGTCAAAGGTGAAGCCTTCAAATTGGATTTTGTCTGCAATAAATGACATGGCGTGGTAGTTTTTTAGAAAATTTGATACCTATGAAAAATATTGCGTGCAAAAGTAATTATTTTTTATGACTTAGCGTGAAATAGGAGCGTTAAAAACTTAAAAAACAAAGCGTATTTCTTCCGATTCCAATCATCAAGCTTTGATTTTATTAATTTTTTTGCGGTGAATGGCTTTCATTTTCGTGGCTTTTTGTTCGATTTGACGGATGCATTTGAATGGATTTAAGAATCTTATCCGATTGTTTTGACCAAACATGCTGAAAAATGCTGTGAACTTTTCGATTATACATATTATCGCATTATATTTGCAGAAAAAAATACTCCTTATGAAAAAGATATTTTTACCACTGATTTTTCTTAGTCTGTTGTTGGCATTGATGTCTTTTCTCCCAAAAGATATATTGCCTGCTGAACCGACAACGCAAGCACAAACTTCCCGACAATACCTGGTGCAAGTGGGTGATGTGGCTCCTGATTTTGAAATGACGCTTGCTGACGGTGGAAAAGTAAAGTTGTCCGATCTGCGGGGTAAATTAGTGATGTTGCAATTTACCGCGAGCTGGTGTGGTGTGTGTCGTAAAGAAATGCCGCATATTGAAAAAGAGATATGGCAGCAGCATCAGTCGAACCCCCTTTTCGCGCTCTATGGCATTGATCTGAAAGAGTCGGTCAATGTGGTGAAGCAATTCGGCGCTACTACCGGTATTACATATCCGCTGGGGCTTGACCCCCAAGGTGCTATTTTCAAACTTTATGCCGAAGAAAACGCCGGTGTAACGCGCAATGTAATTATCGGCGCCGATGGTAAAATATTAATGCTCACGCGCTTGTTCGACGTGAATGAGTTTGCCGATATGGTAAAGTTGATTAATAGGCAATTAATAGAAATGAAATCGAAATAGTGATAAATCTTGAATTATGAAATACGACCAATACGAGAAATTGCAAAAGTTGAAAGAACTGCTCGATAAAGGAGTGTTGACCGACGAGGAGTATCAAAAAGAGAAAGAAAAGCTACTCAACGACAAAGGCGTATCTCAAAGCTCAAATCATCAGGCTACTACGGGGCGCCCGATGAATGGAATGGACGAAAACACATACCTGATGTTGTTGCATTTATCGCAGTTTGCGGGATACATTGTGCCGGTGCTTGGGTTTGTCTTGCCTGTCATCTTGTGGAACAACGAGAAGGATAGGAACGCGAATGTGGACCGACATGGCAAAAATATCCTGAATTTCATCATTTCGTACCTGTTTTATAAGACGATTCTTTTTATTCTTAGCTTTGCTCTGATAGGACTTCCATTTTTGTGGATTCTTGGTTTGTTGGTGCCCACCTTCACCATTGTAGCCGCAGTGAAGGCCTCATCGGGTGTTTATTGGAAGTATCCGGCAACGATAGAGTTTTTTAAAATAAATATCTCTTAATTGAACAAAGAAACGTCTTTAACCGAAATTAAAGGCGTTTTTTTCTTTATCAGTTTTTTTTCGCGATATAGCATGTTGTGAAATGAAATACATTGATATCCATACACATGCTTCAACAGCGCCCGACGACGTTGTTGCAGTGATAAATTTGATGTTTCAGGATGTCAGGCGCGATGATATCCCCGACGGCAATAGCTACTATTCAGTTGGTATCCACCCCTGGGAATTGAACTCGGTTTCATTGGTTGATATTGCCCGGATACGTGAAGTGGCAACGGATGTGCGCGTGAAACTGATTGGCGAGTGTGGGCTTGATAAAAATATCGAAGTGGATTTCGATAGGCAAATGCGCTTTTTCGCCGAACAAATAACTATCTCGGAGAAGCTACGAAAACCACTAATAATTCATTGCGTAGGATATTTCAATGAATTGATTGAGCTAAAGCGCCAGCTCAAACCTTCGCAAACCTGGATAGTACATGGCTTTCGAGGCAAACCACAATTGGCGCGCCAGTTGCTTGATGTGGGTTTTCTGCTCTCTTTTGGCGAGAAATATAATGTTGCAAGCGTAGAACTCACTCCGCTCGATAGCCTGCTGGCAGAATCGGATGAAAGCAAACTGCCAATTCAGGAAATATATAAAAACATAGCACAAGTGAAAAAATGTGAAGTGTCGGACTTGTTAACTGCGCGTAAGTTTTTTTGAACGTTAATATAGTCTATCATTTCCTAAATATTCTGCTTGGGTTTACCATAATGCCTTTGATTTGTGTAGCTTTGCGAAGTTTTTTATTTAATTATACCTTATATAATAAAAATTCCTGACTATGCACGCATTATCCAATGTTTTGAAAAAGAATCTTTTTGTATTTTCATTTCTGTTATTAGCTTCTTCGTTGTTTTCCAAAGGTGTTTCACCTAATCAGCAGCGAAAACTCGGACAAGTAATTGGTGCAATTTCCACCCTTTACGTAGATACTATCAATGATAAAGAGTTGGTTGAAAATACCATTCGAGCGTTGCTCGAAGAACTTGACCCACATTCTACGTTTACACCCAAAGAAGAGGTGCAGCGATTGAACGAACCACTCGAAGGAAGTTTCGAAGGTGTAGGTATTCTGTTTCAAATGATTAAAGACACCGTCAATGTAATTCAAACCGTGGCTGGAACACCGGCAGAAAAAGTAGGTATGCTTACAGGCGATAAAATAACGCATATTGACGGCGAATTGGTTGCGGGGGTGAAAGCACAAACTACCGATATTTTCAAAAAACTTCGGGGGAAAAAAGGCACTGCAGTAAATGTAACTGTGAAGCGTGGCAAGGAGCTAATCGAGTTTAAGATGATTCGAGATAAAATTCCCGTTTACAGTATCGAATCGGTGTATATGCTTACAGATAAAATAGGCTATATCAAAGTGAATACATTTGGAAGTACTACTTTCAATGAATTTAAAGAAGCGATGGCAAAGTTGCAAGCTCAGGGTATGCAGGATTTGGTACTAAACCTTGAATACAATGGTGGTGGCTTGTTGAACATTGCCATCAGCATGGTCGATGAATTATTATCGGCCGACAAGCTGATAGTATATACCGAAGGTGTAAATTCGCCTCGTAACGATGCAAAATCTACCGTTAAAGGAGACTTTGAAAAGGGCAGGGTTGTGGTACTAGTGAATGAATACTCCGCTTCTGCCAGTGAAATCGTTTCCGGCGCGTTGCAAGATTGGGATAGGGCAGTTGTTGTAGGGCGACGCACTTTTGGCAAAGGGCTTGTGCAGCGCGGTTTGACTCTTGAAGATGGCTCGTTGTTGCGCCTCACCATCGCGCATTACTTCACCCCAACCGGACGGAGCATACAAAAATCGTATGAGAAAGGTAAGAAAAATTATGGTGATGATATCAACAACCGATTCAAACATGGCGAACTGATGCATCGCGACAGCATTCATTTTGCCGATTCGCTTAAATACAAAACTTTGCTGACAGGGCGCACAGTGTATGGCGGTGGCGGCATCATGCCCGATGTTTTTATCCCAATGGATACGACAGATAATGCGTTGTATCATCGGAAGATTCTGGCTAAAGGAGTGATTAATTCAACAGTTGTGGAATATATGGAGCGGAATAGAGCCGAACTTACAGCTAAATATCCTGATTTCAGAAAGTTTAATAAAGAATTTGATGTGAGTGAAGATTTTCTACAGACATTGATCAAAAATGGAGAGAAGGAAGAAGTGCCTTTTGATGAAATCGGATATGCCAGAGCTAAAAACCTTATCAAACTGCAACTCAAAGCGCTTGTTGCCCGAAATCTGTGGGGTGCCAATGAGTACCAACAAGTGATTGATACGGATAATGTTTCGCTCAAGAAAGCTATCGAATTGCTGAGGAAAAATGGCGAGTACGAAAAAATTCTACAAATAAAAAGCGCGACTAAAAAGAAATAATTATTATTCGAAAATAACACTACCCGAATCTTTACTTGATAGAAGAACGTGGTAGTGTTTTTTTTATTCAACCCACATGGAGTATGGATCTTAATCTGTTTGAATTGGCAGCAGTGTTGCTTAGCTTGATTTATCTTTTCTTTTCAATTCGCGAGAATCCTGTCTCTTGGATTTTTGGCTTTGTAAGCTCGGCCATGTATATTTATGTGTTTTATCAGGCTAAGTTTTATGCCGAAGTTTCGCTCAATTCCTATTATCTTTTTGTCAGCGTTTATGGCTGGACCAATTGGCATCGGAAGGCATCTGCTTCTTCGGCCGATAATCTGCCCATTACTACCATTACAGGTTCAAAAGCAATTGTTGAATACCTCGTGGCAATTGTTGCGGTTTTTCTCGTCTATTATTTTGTGCTCACTTATCTCACCGACTCTACTATTGTGGTTGCCGACTCTACTGTTGGCGCGCTTAGCGTTGTGGCAACTTTCATGTTGGCGCGCAAGAAAATCGAGAACTGGATTGTCTGGATTATTGTTGATGCTTTTGCTACGATGCTCTATATTTCAAAAGGGATGTATCTTACTTCTGTTTTATATGCGGTTTACACTGTGATGGCGGTAGTGGGTTACAGACAATGGCTGAAAGCAATGAAAAAAACTTAATTTGCTCGTTTCCCGAACAAAAAAAAGGAACTCATCGGGTTCCTTTTTTTGTTTGTTCAGAATTATTTTATATCATCGGTTATTGTCTTCACTGTTTTTTCAAAAAGCGTGTTAAAGTCAAATTCTTTGGGGGAGAGTGGCTCATGTACTATTAATTCAATGCAGTTGCCAAGTCCAAATGGAAATTTCCCATAGCGGAATGTTTTCCAGCTATTGTTTATTGTAACAGGCACTACCAAAGCGTCGGGGGCGTATTTGCATAGAATTTTTAATCCATTGTTGGCAAAAGCTCCCGGTTTGCCGTCGCGCGAGCGGGTTCCTTCGGGGTAGATAATTACCGATCGGTTGTTTGTCTGAATGTATTCACTCATTTTCTTTAGCGCCGGTAGCGATTGGCGCGGATCTCTCCGGTCAATCAATACTGAGCCTCCGTTTCGTAATGAAAATGAGATGCTCGGGATGTTTCGTCCCAATTCAATTTTACTGACAAACTTCGGGTGATAATGTCGAAGATACCATCCCATGGTCATAATGTCAAAAATACCTTGATGATTGGCTACAAAGATGATTGGCTTCCCGGTTTCGAGTTTTAATTTGAAATTCACTTTCGAGATGGTGAATAATGGAAGCAACGCTCCAAGCAGGCAGAAGTAAAGCGCATCGACGCTTTTGCGGTGTGCTTCATATCCAAATATTCGTAGCGCCCCGACTTGAATGAAATGAAATATGCTGATGAAAAAGAAAAAAAGCAGATAGGAAAGAACCGACAAGGGCACAGAAATGATCCTTAACATATTACTTAGAGGTTTTATTTGTGTTTTGGTGCAAAATTACGTAAATTTCTTCAAATCCGAAAGTGTGGAAGTGAAATACACCTCCAACTTGCCGAAAGCAAGATGGAGGTGCGTTCGATTCTTTTGTTTGAAGAAAAATGAGTAATGTGAGAAATGGTATTTATAGACTAAATTTAATAGATGCTATAAAGTTTCTGCCTGGAGCTGATATCCCGGAGCTATACAGGCGATAGCGGCGGTCGGTAATGTTTTCAACACCGGCGCTAATGGTTATTTTCTCTGTCAAGTTATAGTTGCTTTTAAAGTTAATCGTTTGCCAAGCCGGTGAATAGGTCTGTCCATTGGTGTCTAAAGCATAAATCTCGGTTTTGCTCTGCTCTTCAACGGCTAAATCTTCGTGTTTCCTCTCTGCTTGAAAAAGTGTGTAAAGCCGGAGTGACAGTTTTTGATGGTTGTAGCTCAAAGCCACATTGCCAAAGAAAGGAGCCGCGTGGCGCGATGCGGAGCTTGTGCCATTGTCCATCTCTTCCGTTCCCTTTTGGTAGTTTAAGTCGGAGCTTAGTATGAATCCATTTCCAAGATTTGCTTGTACGCCAAACTGTATGCCATATACTTTTGCAAACGCCGCGTTCTGAATTGCCAAGACTTTGCTCATACTGCCTTTATAAAAAATGCTATCTTGTCCGTTGAGCTGGTAGTCGCGACGCACCATCGCGTTTTGAAGATAAGTATAGTAAGCGGTGAGGTCAAACTGAAGTGTGTTCCCAATTTTCTGTGCAATTCCCAATTCAATGTTGTTGGCATATTCGGCTTTCAGCCCGGTGTTGGGCACTGTAACCGACTTGTCCACCGAGTCGAAAATTTTTCCCATATCGTCCACATTTGGCGCACGAAATCCGCGGGCTAAGTTCAATCGAATGATAGTAGATTCTGTAGGACGAAACACTGCGCCTAAGCTACCGGAAAAAGAACCTTGATTGCTTTTGGCCAAAGTGTCGAATGGAAGTGTAAATCCTGAATTGGCAAAATTGGCATTAATGCCATAGGTGTTGTATCGCAATCCGGCCTGAAGTGTCAATTTCTCTGAAATCTGATGTTGGTCGTTGATGTACACCGCTGTCGAACTCCAGTCGGCTTGCGGGTAGCGCGATGAGTAAATACCTGATATGCCCGTAACGATATCTTTCTTCTCGCCCAGCGACTCCACTTTGTTGATTACATATTCGAACCCGTAGTAAAGTGAATTTTTTTTATTAATACTTTTTGTTAGGTCGAGGTTTACCGAATAAGCATCCACTTTCTCGGTTTGAGTTCTTCTTTCGGCCTTGTTGATGTCCCTGTCTATTCTGCTTTCTTCAAAATATTGTTGCGCCAAGCGCAGGGTCGCCTCGTTGTAAAGAGCGTTTTCAGCTTTATGGGTCGCAGTCAAGCTATTCATTGTCCAGATTTGTGGGCCGTAGCTCCATTCGGCATAGCGAGGCAATCCTTTTTTCAGACGCGTGTGTCGGTCATACCGGCTGTATGCGGAGGTTTCGGAATGATGGAAAGCGTATTGAAAATCCCATGCGGCTGAAGGCGCAAACCTGATTTTTTGCATCATATTTATTTGTGAATAAGCCGAAGGGGTTTGAATTAGCGGATTTGGATTGGTGATGACAATGTCCGATTCGGTGATTTTGTCGGAAGCAATCGTGCCTTGGCGAATGACATCGTATTTTTTCAGGTATTCGTCCGGTCCATGTTTTCCTTGTTTGAGGTCGTCATAGTCGAATGAGCTTAAACTGGTGAGTATCGACCATTTTTTCCATCCTACATTTACATCAATATGTCCGGTTTTTTCCTGGTTTGCTGACGAATAGCGGGTTACGAAATTTGCTTTGGTAAGAGGTGAATCTTTTGTTGATAACTGTGAGGTGAGTGTCTGAAAGTTCATCACGCCACCTATCGCGTCGCTTCCATACAACACAGAGCCGGGTCCAAAAAGAATTTCCGTTCTTTCGGTAGCGAATGGGTCTAATGATATCACATTCTGGATGTTCCCGGCGCGAAAAATTGCGCTATTCATTCGTATTCCATCCACGGTGTAGAGTAGTCGGTTGGTTGCGAAGCCCCGAATCATTGGACTCCCACCGCCTTGTTGACTTTTTTGGACATATACTTTACCCGATATGCCCAGCAAATCGGCAGCGGTTTGCGGATTTTGAAACATCATCTCCGCGGGGTTTATTACAGTTACTTTTGAAGGTAGTTTGTTGGTGGATTGTTGCCACCTTGTACCTACAACTACAATTTCCTCAAGTGATAGTTTTTTTAATGTGTCTGTCGTTTCTTCGGCACGCGCGCCAAAAAGTGCCAAACCCGACAAGGCAAGGATAAATAGTGATTTTTTCATTGACAATCAGAAAGAATAATTTATTAGTATATGGTTTTTGAAATTGGAATGCAAAGTTATAAAAAAAAACGGTTTTCGGTTGATTATACCGAAAACCGTTTTTTTGTTCAGCAATAAGCTATCCCTTAATTCGAAGTTGGATTTTGTGTTAATGTGCTTCCGGAGCCTTTGTATGCGTTGATGGCATTTTGAGGTATGTAATATACTACACGATAGTCTGTGGCAGATACATCTTCCATCGCTTTTTGTGGGCCTGGATAAGCGCGGGTAAGCGATTTGCCATTACGGAATACATCATAACTGCGTTCTGCCTGATAAGCAAGTTCAAGCTGACGTTCTTTGTCGATTAACTCGCTTGCGTTAGCAGCTGTAAGCGCACTGTAGCCTTTGCCGGGCAGTGAGCGTTCGCGCACTACATTCAATGCTTCGAGTGCTTTGGGGTAATTGCCTCTTTTAGCTTCTGCCTCTGCTTTGTTTAGATACATTTCGGCCAATCGGGTTATCACCGGCGAGTGAAGTTGCGATTCTTCGCCCTCTCGTGAGCATTTTACAATGTAAAACATCGGGTAGGCGCGATTGAGTTGCATCAGTTTGTCGGTTACTCCAGTGTAAGTATTCCCATCCTTATATACAATTGAATAGATGCCCTGAGCAGCGTCAACAGCCGTGAGCGTGTATGTGTTATCTCCATCTTTGCAGGTGATTACTCCTCCGGTTTCGGTAGTTGGTGCTTGTATATAGTCGTAGCCCGTCTGAACACCTTGCGCATTTAATGTTTTTTTGATAAAACGAAATACTTTGGTGTTGCTGGAAGCATATTGTGGCTCGATAAAAGCGGCGCGAGCATCTACCAATTTGTTGTTTGCCCAATCGTTTCTTCCGGTTTCGTCAAGAAGTCCGATGTATTTTGCGCTGGCGTACATTTCGCCCCAGCCCATTCCGCCAATATTGGAGTACATTCCACCAATTCCATAGTAATGGTCGTATCCGGAGAACTCAGAAGCAACTCGGCTGATTGCAAAGATTGTCTCTTTGTTGTTTTTAGGTACAATGGTGTTGTATTTCATAAATTCGGAACGTGGCAACATGTTATAGGTGCCAGAGCTAATTACTTCATCGGCGTATTTAATGGATAGTGCTGCATATTCTGTGTTTGGAGCTTCGTAAGTTCCACTCATATACAGATAGATACGAGACAGCAATGCTTTGGCTGCGCCTTTCGAAGCATAAGTATTTCCTTTGTCGATAGTGAGTAAGGTGATTGCTTTTTCGAGATCGGCGATTGCCTGATTGTAGGTGTCCTTCACTGTAGAACGATCGGGTAGCTTGCCAAAAACATCTTCAGGGGTTCCGTTTACGATGGGTACTCCAAGATTTTTGTCGGCGCCTTGGTAGTATGGTCTTCCGTAGGCACGACATAGATAGAAATACATCATTCCGCGCAAGAAATAACATTCTCCAAGTTGGTTGTCCACTTCAGCGCTTTGACCTTCTTTTATCATTTTAATGATATTGGACGATTGTGCGATGGCTTTGAAACTATTATCCCAGAAACTCTGTAAACGATAATTATTTGGAGTTCTTGAATAGGAGATGAATTCATAAAACGCATCGGTTGAAGTGCCCCGAATCATGATGTTGTCGCCTGCGTATTCACCGCAACGATGCATCACATCCGACCAGTTTTTCATTTGAGCGTAACTGCCATTAATTAAAGCTGTCAATGATCCGCTTGGGTCCTGCTTGATTTTTTCGTCAGGCAATGAGCCATAAGGAAGTCTGTCAATGTCACAAGCTGTGAATAAGATGCTTGTGAGAAGCAAGCTATATATAATTATTTTTTTCATACGAGTGTGGTTTTTATGATATTAGAGTGATACATTAATTCCAAATATAAATTTACGTGTAGTTGGATACACAGTTGTTGTTACTCCCACAACTCTGCCGCTATAAGAAGGTAATTCCGGATCAACGCCTGAGTATTTGGAGATTGTGAATAGGTTTTCGCCGGTAACGAAAAGTCGCACATTGGTTAAATGCAATTGTGGTATTGCCATATTATAGCCCAATGATAATGTACGCATTTTGAAGTACGAACCGTCTTCGAGATAACGTGATGACACTTTATTGGAGTTTGATGGATTGTTGTAGCTTGCTTTTGGATGTGTGGCTATGTCGCCTGGTTTTTCCCAACGGCTCCAGCCTGGCATTAGTTGCATTTGATTGCGATCGCTGTAAGCGCCATCGGAGTCGTATTCCGCACGTGTGTAGTTGAAAATTTTTCCACCTACCGAATAGCCAAACACTGCGTTGGCATCAAATTTCTTCCATGCGAAGTTGGTTGACAAACCTCCGAAATAATCCGGAGTGTATGCGCCCATTTCTACCTGATCGGCTTGAGCATATACCGAGGTAACTTCTCTTGTTTTGTTTCCATTTGCGTCTGTTACTGTTTTGTACCATTGCGGTGCGCCTGTTTCTGTATTTACGCCTGCCCATTCGCGAACGTACCATGTGTCAGCATCAGCTCCTTCGCGAAGAATACGGTCGGCAGAGCCTGCAATGCCAACTCCGTCGCCAATGATGATAGGAGCAACTTTGCCGGTATTCGGGTCGCGCTGACCATAAAGTTTTGTTACTTTGTTGCGATTCAAACCAATGTTGGCATCAATGCTCCATACCATTTCTTTGTTTTTAATTACATCGACGCTTGCCGTAAATTCAATACCTTTGTTGCGGACAGAGCCAATGTTGCGCCATACGCTTGTAACACCGGTCAAACCCGATACCGGAACTTGATAGAGCAAATCACTTGTGTTTTTGTCGTAATAGTCAAATGTAAGGGTGGCTCTATTGAAAAGTCCTACGTTAAGTCCAACTCCCGTAGTGTATGATTTTTCCCATGTAAGACCTTTGTTGCCTATTTGAGAAATAAGTGCTCCGGATTTTTCGTTGTAGCTTGCGCTTGACGAGATGGCATAAAGATCGTATTGCGGATAAAGCGATGAAGGTCGGTTTCCTACCGAGCCGTAGGAAGCTCTAAGTTTTAGCTCGTTGATAAAGTCGCTTTTGAAAAATGCCTCTTTGTGGATATTCCAACCACCGCTGATTGAAAAGAAATTTCCATATTTTGCTTCGTCTCCAAAGTTGGAAGCTCCGTCGCGGCGAAGTGAAAGCTGCGCCATGTAGCGTCCATCATAGTCATAGTTGAAGTTTGTAAACATGGATTGAACTGCCCATTGTGATACGCCTCCTTTGGTCGATTCCGGTTTGGCCGTAACATCTAATATCTCGAATCCGGGAACGAATCCTGTGCCGATAGCCGTAACACTTCTGCCGGTGTAATCGTTGAATTCATACGCAATTATACCATTAATAAAGTGCTTGTCGAAGTTTTTATTGAAGCGAAGCAATTGGTTGGTGTAGCGTCGGAGCATGTCGGAGTAGTATTCTTGAATACGTCCATTTACACCTTCGCCGGAAGATGAGCGTGGGTCGGTATAAGCCTTTGAGTTATAAAGTTGAAATTTGATGTTATTAACCGACGAGAAAGTCAGCCAGTTGGTGAGTTTGATGTCGAAATCAAAATTACCCATAAACTCGTAGGTAGTAGATTTGCCAAAATCCCATTGCAAGTCATAGATGTAGTTTGTGCTGTTGCTGTTTACCCAAAGTGGCGAACGATGATTTACGATATTTCCGTCTTTATCATAAGGGCTATCCCAAGGTAAATTGGAATACATGGCTGAAACGGAATACTGCTTGTCGTCAATGTCCCGACGCGAGCCTGAGAGCGATGGTTTGATTGTAAGCCATTTGAATGGGCGATAGTCGGTTTTGTAAAGCATGTTGTAGCGTTTGAAATCATAGCCTTTTACGGCTCCTGTTTCATCGTAATATCCTCCTGAGAAAAGGGAACTAATTTTCTCAGAGCCGCCGCTTAGAGTCAAATTATACTCCTGAACTACGCCGGTTTGTGCTGCCAAATCCCACCAACTAAAATTGCTGTCGCGCAATTCGGGTTTCCAGCGTGGAAAAACGATAGCCTCCTGGTTGCTGAATGATTTATAATAATCATAAAGCTGAGTGCCGTTCATAACATGAAGATTTCCCGGGCTGAGATTGCTGACGCCGGCTTTTGCCGTTAAATCAACTTTGATTTTGTCTGCTTTAGCCTTTTTTGTTGTTACTACAATCACGCCATTGGAGCCTTGTGAGCCGTAAATAGCTGTTGACGCTGCATCTTTAAGTACAGTCATTGTTTCTACGTCTGCTGGATTAAGCGCGCCTGAGCTACTCCCTACAATCACACCGTCAATTACCCAAAGAGGGTCGGTGCTACCGTTGATCGTCGATTTTCCACGAATGATAATAGCCCCAACCGAGCCGGGCTGACCTGAACCGGGTGCAACATAAACTCCTGGAGCTTTTGAATTAAGCATGTTTTCAACGGAGGGTGAAGTTACGTTTTTCAGCTTGTCGCTCGAGATGGATTGTAGCGAACCTGTAACACTTTCGCGCCGCTGTGTGGTGTATCCCACTACTACAAGTTCGTCCAGGGCTTTTGTGTCTTCTTTTAGTGTGATGCTGAAAATTGTTTTACCGGAAGTTGCTATTTCTTGAGAAATATAACCTACCGATGAAATTTCTAAAATTGCGTTTGGTACGACGTTGATACTAAATTCTCCGTCAAAATTGGTTGTTGTGCCGTTGGTTGTTTTACCTTTCTCCACAACGCTTGCGCCGATAATAGGCAATCCGCCTTCGTCAACAATGGTGCCCCTTACTTGAGTCTGAGCCATTGCAAAACCTATTCCAATAAAGAACAGGGCGAAAAAAACTGTGAGTTTGTTTTTCATGAATTTTACTTTTTTGTTGATTAAACTTTGGTTTCTTTTGTTGTTTTCTTTTTAAATAAATTGATTTATTGTTAATTGTATTAAATTGAAGCTTTAAAAAGAAGAAATGATGTAGTCTATGACATTTGAAAAAAATGAAATCATTGATTACATCGCCTTTAAAATAACGTGAATTGCGTCGTATTGTATTGTTAGATTTTAAGGCTTGGCAAAGATAAGGAATCTTATGTCAAAATCCAGCACAAAATGAGGGAAAATGTGCTTATTTGAAATGAATAAAAATTAATTTATTAAAACTAATTTGTTTAATGCGATGAATCTTAGGTGTTTCAAATTTGTTACATCTCAAATCCGAATCTCAAAATTCCCACCAATGCGTTGGATATATCGCTTTTCTTTCCCGAAGGGTGAAATATATATTGGAAGTCGGGTTGAATATAGAAGCAGGGTGAAAGCTGCTTTTTCCAGCTAAGCTCTATCAGGGTCTCGTGTCCCAGTTCTTTTTTGAGTTGGGCATGAGCAACTGCAAGCCCTAATATGTCGTTGTTGTTTTTGCTCAGAAAACCGTTTAAGTTAAGTCCGGCGCCAATATAAAATCGGTTCATGCTTATTTCGGACGGACTGTAGCCGGTTTGCAGAAATGCGTTAATTGCCTTGTCGTTATTTGAATACAGATTTTGCTCGTGTATCAGATAAGCGCCGGCAGTATTGGTGATGAGCGAGTCGGGCAGGTTTTTATTGAATTGTTTTTCGATGCGATGGTCGTGAGCAAAAAGCCCGAATTTGTAAATACCCGGTAGTCCATTTATGTTTACCTGATGTTGTAGTTCTGTAACGAATAGCAGGCCGTCGCCTTCGTTCAAACGCCAATTGATGTTATACGGGTTTTGCTCAAAGTCGGTTGGCGAACCGTCATAAATCGCATTGAGCCAGCTTGTTTTGTCGTTGATATTCCATTTGGTGGTGATACCCACGGAAGTAAGCGGAAATATTGGAGCGTGTAAATTAGTAGATATTATGGGAATGACTCCGAATGAACTATTCAGAAACATCGAGCCATAATCTACAGCGGCAATTTCAACATTTAAGTCCTGAAGACCGGCTGTAATTTCAATATTCCCAATCTTTTGCTTGTACCACAGTTCTTGAAGGTAGCTGTGTTCACCGGCTTCAATATTGGAGGCTATCTGATAATCGCCGATAAGAGTAGCTGATGGAGTGGCGCCATGCGTGTTGGAAGCTTTGAGAAAAAAGGCGCCTCCCTTCCAAAGCCGGGCTTTCTCGGTGTCAAGCGATATCTCTAAGTGCGCTAATCCTAAATAGTTAAATCCTCTTTTTATCCCACCTGATATGACCGCTACATTGTCGCCGGTGTAGGATGCTCCAAAGGTAATAGGCGACTCCTTGATGCTGTCGTTTTGAGCATTTGCCGCTGTAAATAAAGTAAAAAGCAGTGCGAAAATAAATATTTTTCTCATGTGTCAAAAGTTATAAGACAATATAAGTATGTGAAATATTTGTATTCATTCTAAATAGTTGAAGAGGGCAAGTAATTGATATCAAAAATGCAATTGGCTTAATGTCAGATGTGTATGTATTATTCATCCCCTTTTTCGGGTGCAAAATTACAAAATATAAACGATACGGACAAGCTTGTTATTTAGAATTGTTTGAAATAACGAGAAATTTAACATAGCGAAGCTGGGAGTATTTGAAGAAATATTTCAGAATGGGTAGTGTGATGTTATTTTCGATGTATTGGACTTGCGTTTGTCCCTTATTCCCCAAAGATAATCATTGGCAAGTTTGGTGATGTATGCGCTTGCGGCGCCAAGTGCCGCGCCTGCCACCACATCGGTAGGATAGTGTACGCCCAGGTTCATGCGAGAATATCCCACCGAACAAGCCCAAAGATAAGCAGGAGTAGCTACATACCAATGTGGGTATTGTAGCGTGAGGGATGTGGCTGTGGCAAACGCCAAAGATGTGTGTCCCGATGGCATTGATGGTGAGTTTTCGGTGGCTACGTTCTGAATCAGCAATGGGTAGGCGTCGTAAGGGCGCATTCGATTGATGCTATATTTTAATGAATAAGTAAACGCGACATCAATCACCTGGCTTGCGCCGATGTAAATGGCGCTTCGTAGCATTTCGTTGTCATGCCGGATGAGAGAGGCTATTCCGATTGAAACAGTAGTACCTAACGACATAGGTATGGTGGCGTCTGAAATAAATCTGGAGTAAGTCCGAACAGTTTTTGTCGAATTGCTGTTTATTTTGTTGAGGAGTTCAATATCCGGATTTTGCGCGCTGATTTGCCAATTAAGTGAAGATATTGTGAGAATAAGCAGAATTATTGTAGTAATTTTGTAAAATCTTTTTTCCATATTGCAAAAATAGTTGTTTCTGCGAATGAAAACAACTACTCTTCTCAAAAAACGAATTAAATGACGAAAATAGCGATAATAGGTCCCGAGTCAACAGGCAAAACAGAACTTTGCCGTCAGCTCGCGGAATATTTTAACGGAGCTTGGGTGCCCGAGTTGGCGCGGGAGTATGTGGAAAGGCGAAACTTTGAATATACATTTGAAGATGTGGAGGCGATTGCGCGCTTGCAAATAGAACAGGAAGAACAAATAGCTACCGACTCGCCGATCACTTTTTTTGATACCGATCTGATCATTACAAAAGTGTGGTTTGAACATAAATACAAAGAAGTGCCCGATTTTGTAGCCGAAAGACTTGCTTTGCGTTATATTGACTTTTATCTGCTCTGTGTGCCGGATTTGCCTTGGGAGTTCGATCCGGTGCGTGAGAATGGTTCCAATCGGGATTACTTTTTTGATTGGTATGCACGTGAAGTGAAAGACTTGGGTACGCCGTATGCCTATGTGAGTGGCTTTGATAAAGCGCGTGTGCAAAGCGCAATTCAAGCAATCCTCCATTATATGAGTATTGCCAACAATAAAATTCAATGATTTTGACAAAACTGATTTGATGTTTATGAGCTTTTTTAAGAAAAGAAACAAACAGGAGGCGGATGATAAGATAATACAAAGTATCGAACAGCTTGCTTCAAATGAAAGTGTACCGGAAATGTTTCATCTGCAAGATGAATTGCATCCAATGCCTTCGGCAGAGAAGGTGAATCAACTCTTGAGCTTGCTACGTTCGCTTTTTTTTCCGGGCTATTTTGGGCCTGTCGATGCTTACGATGGTAAATCGAATGCGTTTATTGAAGATTCGGTACGTCAAATTCATACTTTGCTGCGGCAGCAGTTGATGGCTGGTTTGTGTTTCAATCATTCACGTCAACTCAATGAAAGTGGCGAACAGAATGACAATGAAGAGATAATTGCCGAAAATTTCATTGCGCGACTTCCTTATTTAAGGCAACTCTTGCATCGGGACGTGCTTGCCTCTTACAATGGCGACCCTGCCGCAAAAAGTGTTGGTGAGGTTATCTTTTGTTACCCGGGCATCCGGGCGATCATTAGCTACCGTGTGGCGCATGAGTTGCTTTTGCTCGGAGTTCCCATTTTACCTCGTTTAATCACCGAATTAGCCCATTCCGAAACCGGTATTGATATTCATCCGGGAGCCTCTATTGGTCATTCGTTTATGATTGATCACGGCACCGGTGTGGTGATAGGCGAAACAGCTCGAATTGGAGATAATGTGCGAATATATCAGGGTGTTACGCTTGGTGCTAAGAGTTTTCCGCTCGACTCGGATGGTAATCCAATCAAGGGAATTGACCGTCATCCAAAAATTGGAAATAATGTGATAATTTATTCCAATTCTACGATTTTAGGAAATATCCTGATTGGTAACGATGCTGTTATTGGTGGCAATATCTGGGTTGATACCGATGTGCCTGCCGGTACAAAACTACTGCAAATGAAAAGTGTGGAGGAATTGAAAGAGAAAAAACGCAAGAAAAAAGAGAAGAAAGAAAAGAAGCATAAGAAAAACAAGTTTCGGACTGAACTGGCTGAAGCGGATCATTCAGAGATGGAACTGGATGATGAGGCGTTTTTGGTTGATCGCCATTTTGAAGAAATAACGAACAAGCCGATTCCACCATTCAAAATTTGTAAAGGGTGTAAAAGTAAAAATGGTTGCTCCAAGTGTCGGGCACGTTATGAGAAAAAATATAGTGTATTGATAAAATAAGATTTTTTTAGATAAAATAGAACGAAAAATAGAAAAGCGAAAATGGAATTGAATATGATCGCCAAAACTTTCAAGGGATTGGAAGAGGTGCTGGCAAAAGAATTGATTGAGATAGGGGCTAATGATGTGCAAATACAGCGAAGGGCGGTAAGTTTTTCGGGCAATAAAGAGATGCTTTATAAAGCCAACCTGCATTTGCGCACAGCTTCGCGGGTGTTGCTTCCCATTGCCAGCTTCAAGGCAAGCAACGCTGATGAGGTGTATGAAAAAGTAAAAGAGATGAATTGGGAAAAATACATGACCGTTGAAACCAGTTTTGCCATCGACTCTACGGTGTTTTCCGATGATTTCACACATTCTAAATTTGTGGCTTATCGGGTGAAAGACGCCATTGCCGACTATTTTTCCGAAAAATATAAAAAACGACCCAATGTGTCGGTATCCAATCCGCAACTGATGATAAATATCCACATCGCTCAAAAGCAATGTACTGTTTCGCTCGACAGTAGCGGTGAGTCCTTGCATAAGCGGGGCTATCGGGCAGTGCAAAACGAAGCGCCAATCAACGAAGCGCTTGCCGCGGGTATGATATTGCTGTCGGGTTGGCAAGGCGATACCGATTTCTTCGACCCGATGTGTGGCTCTGGGACTTTACTTATCGAAGCGGCGCTTATTGCCCTCAATATACCTCCCGGAATATTCAGAGGTTCATTTGCTTTCGAAAAATGGAATGATTTCGACGATGAAATTTTTCAGCGTTTATACAATGACGATAGCAATGAGCGTGAGTTCACACATAAGATTTACGGCTCAGATATTTCAATTCAGGCTATCAAACTTGCTGAGCAAAATGTGAAGAGCGCGGGATTGTCCAAGTATATTGAATTGCAGGTGATGCCGGTGCAGAAAGTTGACTCTCCTTCCTCCAATTGCATTATGATAACAAATCCGCCTTATGGAGAGCGACTTGCGTCGAATGATATTATCGGACTTTATGGCGCGTTGGGCACATTTCTGAAACATAAATTCACCGGGCAATCTGCTTGGGTCATTAGTTCGCACGAAGAAGCTCTGAAACGCATTGGGCTGAAGCCGAGTAAAAAATATGATTTGCTGAACGGATCGCTCGAATGCCTGTATTGCCAATACGAAATATTTGAAGGCAAACGCAACGATTATGTGGCGCGAAACCGCAGTTGATGCCGTTTCGAACTGCCGGGTGATGCCCTCCGATGCTAATTGAACTTGATTAGAAGCTATTTTATTAAGACTTTCTATATAGATGTTAATTGATTTTGTCTAAAATATGTTGCACAACATAGAGACAACATGGTTGGTTTGATTTTATTTTTTGTAAATTGCGTGCGATATTTTTAGAAAGACACACGCATTAAAAAAATCATTTAACTAATTAAAAATTAATACGATATGAAAGTATATCAAACTAACGAGATTAAGAACATAGCATTGTTGGGTAGCTCTGGCGCCGGGAAAACCACTCTCGCCGAAGCAATGCTTTTCGAGAGTGGAGTAATCAAACGCAGAGGTTCAGTAGATAGTCAAAATACTGTGGCCGACTATTTTCCGGTGGAGAAAGAGTATGGATATTCCGTTTTTTCAAGCGTAATATCTTATCCGTGGAAAGATAAAATAATGAATTTTATTGACTGCCCCGGCTCCGATGACTTTGTAGGTGGGGTAGTTTCTGCCTTGAATGTTACTGACATGGCGGTAATGCTCATTGATGCTACCAGCGGTGTGGAAGTGGGAACAATGAACCAATTCCGATATACCGAGAAATTAAACAATCCTGTACTTTTCCTTATTAATCAACTTGATCACGAAAAAGCGGACTACGACAATGCCCTCGTGAGTCTGAAAGAGATGTATGGCAACAAAGTGATTGCCGTGCAATATCCGATATCTTCCGGCACATCTTTCGATGCCATTGTGGATGTGTTGAAACAAAAAATGTATAAATGGAAACCAGGAGCAACCGCACCCGAGGTGCTCGATATCCCCGAGTCGGAGAAAGATAGAGCTGCCGAAGTGTTCCAGAAATTGCTTGAAGCCGCTGCGGAAAACGATGAAGGTTTGATGGAAAAATTCTTTGAGCAAGGCACACTCACCGAAGAAGAAATGCGCGATGGAATCCACAAAGGCATGATTTCGCGCTCGATGTTCCCTGTATTTGTCGCTTCGGCCGAAAAGAATATGGCTGTGCATCGGGTGATGAACTTCCTCAACATGGTGGCGCCTTCGCCCGACGAAATGCCGGCACCGCTCAACTCCGAAGGAGTGGAAGTGAAACCGATCACAAATGCGCCAACCAGTCTTTTCTTTTTCAAAACTACCGTTGAACCACACATTGGCGAGGTGTCATATTTCAAAGTTATGTCCGGTAAACTTACCGAAGGAGATGATTTAATTAACGCGAATAGAGGGTCGAAAGAGCGATTGTCGCAGATTCAATCGGTTGCCGGACAGATTCGCACGAAAGCCGAAGTTTTTGTCGCGGGTAGCATTGGAGTAGCGGTTAAACTTAAAGATGTACGTACCGGAAATACGCTTAATTCGAAAGATGGAAATAACGTCTTCGACTTCATTAAATATCCAAATCCACGTTATCGTCGTGCTATTCGCGCCGTCTCTGAGTCGAATACCGAGAAAATGAGCGAAGCGCTTGCGCGGATGAAGGAAGAAGACCCAACATGGGTAGTGGAAGTGTCGAAAGAACTGAAACAAACTATCGTGTCCGGACAGGGCGAGTTTCACTTGAAAACACTCAAATGGAGAATTGAAAACAACGATAAAATCGAAATCGAGTTCATCGAACCGAAAATTCCTTATCGCGAAACAATTACCAAAGCTTCGCGCGCCGATTATCGACACAAAAAACAATCGGGAGGAGCAGGGCAGTTTGGCGAAGTTCACATGATTGTAGAGCCTTACTCCGAAGGTATGCCGGTTCCGGAAACCTATCGTTTTGGAGGTCAGGAATTTAAAATCAGTGTACGCGATACGCAAATCATTCCATTGGATTGGGGTGGCAAGCTGGTGTTTATAAATAGTATTGTTGGTGGCTCTATTGATGCCCGCTTTCTGCCCGCCATTCTCAAAGGACTGATGCAGCGCATGGAGCAAGGACCGTTGACCGGTTCGTATGCGCGTGATGTGCGTGTTATCGTTTATGATGGTAAGATGCACCCGGTTGACTCCAATGAAATTTCATTTATGCTTGCCGGGCGCAACGCGTTCAGTACTGCCTTCAAAGAAGCCGGACCAAAAATTCTGGAACCTATATACGATGTTACAGTGGCGATTCCCGCTGAGTTTATGGGCGACATCATGAGTGATTTGCAGGGACGTCGTGGCATGATTATGGGAATGGAGAGTGAAAAAGGTTTTGAAAAACTCAAAGCTAAAGTGCCTCTGAAAGAAATGTCCACCTATTCTACTTCTCTTAGTTCCATTACCGGTGGGCGAGGCTCGTTTACCATGCAGTTTGCGGGCTATGAGTTAGTACCTTCCGATGTGCAGGATAAACTGCTCAAAGAATACGAAGCTCAGAAGAAAGAAGAGGATTAAATGTAGTCTTAATGAAATAGAGAATCATTATTTCGAAACGGTTGTTACTTCAAATGTAGCAACCGTTTCTTGTTAATTTCACATCTGAAAAATGTTAAATACTTTGCTAAGTAAATTGATTTTTGATTTTAGCTCTATATTTGTAGCATTATTTATAGTAGTAACATTTTTTCTAAACCCCTATGAAACAAATAGCTCCTATTCTCCGAGTACTTGTAATGCTGATTTCAGTTCAAACATTTACTTCCTACGCGTGCTTTGCTCAAACAAATGATCCGATGATGTTTGAATCTCCACTTTCAGACACTGTTGCCATTGCCGGCGAATCTTATGAAATGAAATTTAAGTCAGAAATGGCTTATAAGGAGAATTTTAATTCAAAACCGGTTACCGGAAAGATGCTTTTACGGTCGGCAGGATTGTCTTTTGGCTTTGCCGGCACCATGCTTGGGTGGTTGATATTAGCGCCCGAAAGTGTTTCAAAATGGAATCTGAAAGAAAACTTCAACGCTAAAATGATGAGGCAAAAATTCAAAGAGGCTTATACCATGCCCCCGGTTGTTGACCACGATTTGTGGATAATTAATTACATTGGTCATCCGTATCAAGGAGCGTATTATTTCAACAATATGCGTTCGCAAGGGGCGGGATTTTGGCCATCGGCGTTGTATAGCCTGGCACAGTCCACCATTTGGGAGTATGGCATTGAGAGTTTTTTTGAGCGCCCGAGTATTCAGGATATAATCATTACCCCTATTGGTGGCACCATACTCGGTGAAGCTACACACCGAATGACACTCCGCATGAATCGGAACGGATTCAATACTACCGAAAAAATTATTGTTACCATTCTCAATCCATCATACATTATTAACCACGGCTATAATAAGAAACGCTAATACCGCTGTTTAAATGCGGTTTTTGCAAAAAAGTTAAAATATTTGGTTGCGGTTTTGCACAATTGTAGTAATTTTGTGCCGAAATAATTTTATATAAATTGAACTATTTGTAAATACAAATGTTTTCTTATTTATATAACTAAAAACATAAATCATGAGTTACAACTTATTAAAAGGTAAAAGAGGCATTGTTTTTGGAGCCTTAAATGACATGTCGATAGCTTGGAAAGTAGCTGAGCGCGCAGTAGAAGAGGGTGCAATCATTACTTTGTCAAACACTCCACTTGCAGTTCGGATGGGAACAACAAACGAATTGGCCGAAAAGCTGAATGCTAAACTAATACCTGCCGATGCTACATCAATTGAAGATTTGGAGAATGTGTTCAAAGAATCCATGGAAGCGCTTGGCGGAAAAATTGATTTTGTGCTACACTCTATTGGTATGTCGCCCAATGTTCGTAAAAAACGTACTTACGACGACCTTGACTATGAAATGCTGAATACCACACTTGATATCTCGGCAATCTCTTTTCATAAAATGATGCAGGTGGCCAAAAAAATGGATGCGATATCCGAGGGTGGTTCTGTAGTGGCACTTTCGTATATGGCTGCGCAACGCACCATCTATGGATACAATGATATGGCAGATGCCAAAGCAATGTTGGAAAGTATCGCGCGCAGTTTTGGCTATATTTATGGACGCGAAAAAGGAGTTCGTGTCAATACCGTTTCACAGTCGCCTACTGTAACTACTGCTGGAAGTGGAGTGAAAGGCTTTGATAGTCTTGTCGATTTCTCTGAGCGCGTAGCGCCTCTTGGTAATGCCGATGCCGGACAATGTGCCGATTATTGCATCACGCTTTTCAGTGACTTGACCCGCAAAGTTACCATGCAAAATCTCTTCCACGATGGTGGGTTCTCAAGTATGGGT
Source organism: uncultured Paludibacter sp. (assembly GCA_964568675.1). GTDB lineage: Bacteria > Bacteroidota > Bacteroidia > Bacteroidales > Paludibacteraceae > UPXZ01. The sequence goes on along the minus strand of CAZMQV010000014.1, from coordinate 18,745 downwards.
ATGAGTTACCGCGCTATGGAGCAATATTTAAAAAGTTTCGACTGTCCACAAGACGAAGAAAAATTCAAAGAATTTAAAGACGATAAAGGAAAAATTATTTACGGATAAAACTATGTATGTTTACTTTCGTTGAATAATAACGTATATGCTAAAACACAAACGCCACTTTCATTTCGAAAGTGGCGTTTGTATTTGTAAGCTGATTGTAGCTATTTGTTTGACAAACAGCTTGTCTCAATTCAATTATGCGCGTGGCTTTTCTTCGCGTGGAGGACGTGGAAGAAGTACTTTGTGCGACAGTTTGAATTTGCCGGTTTTTTGGTCAATTTCCAAAAGTTTCACGTCAATCATATCACCTTCTTTCAAGCCTGCTTGCTCCATGGTTTCAATGCGTTTCCAATCCAATTCAGAGATGTGGAGCAAACCTTCTTTGCCCGGCATGAACTCAACGAACGCACCATAAGGCATGATTGATTTTACTTTTGCATTGTATGTTTCGCCCACTTCAGGGATAGCCACAATAGCTCTGATTTTACCCAAGGCGGCATCCAAAGATTCTTTGTTTGCCGATGCCACTTCAACCCGTCCTTGATCGCCAATCTCTTCGATAGAGATGGTCGCTCCGGTTTCAGCTTGCATGTTTTGAATAATTTTACCACCGGGGCCGATTACAGCTCCAATTAGCTCTTTCGGGATGTAAAGCACAACTATGCGTGGAGCATGAGGTTTCAGGTCTTCGCGAGGTTCTTTGATTGTCTCCTCAATTTTGTTCAGAATGTGCATACGGCCTGCTTTTGCCTGATTAAGCGCATTTTCGAGAATTTCGAATGAAAGTCCGTCAACTTTAATATCCATTTGTGTGGCGGTGATCCCATCTCTTGTGCCGGTTACTTTGAAGTCCATGTCGCCCAAGTGATCTTCGTCGCCAAGTATATCCGAAAGGATAGCGTAGTTCTGTCCTTTGTTTTCAGATATAAGGCCCATCGCGATACCGGAAACCGGTTTCTTGATTTGTACTCCGGCGTCCATAAGTGCCAGTGTGCCGGCACATACTGTGGCCATGGAAGATGAACCATTGGATTCGAGAATGTCGGAAACAACACGAACTACATACGGGCAGTCGGCAGGAATCATTGGTTTCAATGCACGAAAAGCTAGGTTTCCATGTCCGATTTCACGTCGACCAACGCCGCGTTGCGGACGTGCTTCGCCTGTCGAAAATGGAGGGAAATTATAATGAAGTAAGAATCTTTCTTTACCTTTTACCAATGCTTCATCCACGAGTTTTTCGTCCATTTTGGTACCCAATGTTACCGTAGTAAGCGATTGGGTTTCGCCACGTGTGAATACCGCCGAGCCGTGTGCTCCTGGCAAATAATCAATTTCGCTCCAGATAGGACGTATTTCGGTGGTTTTGCGTCCGTCCAGACGTTTGCCTTCGTCAAGAATCGAACGGCGCATCGCTTCTTTTTCTACCGCATGGTAATAAGTGCCAATCAAAGCTTTTTTAGCTTCGGCTTCTTCCGGGTCAAGTGTGGCAATGTATTCGGCTTTTACAGCTTCGAAGTTTTCGATGCGGGAGTGTTTGTCGGTGTTGCACGATGCGGCTACAGCATAAACTTTATCGTAGGTTTTAGCCCAAATGTCTTTTTTCAGATCTTCGTCGTGTTCTTCGTGGCAATAAGTTCTTTTTTCGACCTTACCTACTGCTTCCATCAATTCAAGTTGTACTTGACATTGCACTTTGATGGCTTCGTGTGCAATGCGGATTGCTTCGAGCAATTCAGCTTCGCTTACTTCCTTCATTTCGCCTTCTACCATCATGATGTTGTCCATGGTAGCGGCAACAATGATGTCAAGATCCGCATTTTCTATTTCGCTAAAAGTTGGATTCACTTTGAATACCCCGTCAATGCGTGCCACACGTACTTCCGAGATTGGTCCGTGAAATGGGATGTCGGAAACTGCGAGCGCGGCAGAAGCGGCTAAGCCTGCTAAAGCGTCGGGCATATCCACACCATCGGCAGAAATGAGGTTGACGTTAACGAAAACTTCGGCGTGGAAATCATCGGGGAAGAGTGGGCGCAGCGCGCGGTCCACCAGACGTGCAATCAATATCTCGTAATCCGAAGCGCGACCTTCGCGACGGGTGAAACCACCCGGGAATCGGCCTGCTGCTCCATATTTTTCTTTATACTCTACCGAAAGCGGCATGAAATCGGTACCGGGTGTGGCGTCTTTGGCGGCACAAACGGTAGCCAAAAGCATGGTGTTGCCCATGCGAACTACTACTGAACCATCGGCTTGCTTTGCCAGCTTTCCGGTCTCAATCGTAATCTCTCTTCCATCACCCATTGTGATGGTTTTTGTAACTACATTCATAAAAATTACATTAAAATATTTTTTTTACTCTAAAAATTCGGGTACAAAGATACGAATTATTTTTTTAATTTTCAATGTGTTGCTTCTCTTATTTGCTGTGTTGTTTTCAATGTGTGATTTTTTTGAACCCGAGTCTTGCTTTTTGAATTTTAATGAAAATTGAATTTACTCATTCCCTCCCGATAAGCATATCATTGGGGAAGGAATATGATCCGTCATAATAGTTATTTTTCAATATATTCGCATGTTTTAATAGATAAAATACCAGCGGTCAACTGTTTTTCTTTTCAATACTATCGACAAGTCATGCTTCACTAAAACTTTCGAAAGAGTTTTGATAGGGAGGCTGCAAGTGATGATTGTGTATAACTCCATTCCCATTTGGGAGAAAAGGTTTCACCGTTTGGGGTGCAAGGAGGAAAAAATATCTCGCCAATGCTATCTCCGAACATCTTGAGCATTTTCGTTTCAGATCTGATTTCTCAAAAAAAAAGCGAAAGCACAATTGCTCCGCTTTTTTTTGAGAAATATAGTTTGTTCGGGATGTATTATCTTCCGTCTTGAGTGCGAGTGTTTTGTCGCTGAGTATTCGTGTCGCGCTTTGCATCGTTTCTGGAGTTACTTTCGCGTTGTCCGCGTGAAGTTTCGCTGTCTGTGCGACGCATCTGAGGTTCTACTTTTACCGGACTTCCTATTGGGTTGCCATAATAGTTGGTGTTTGTACCTCGTTCGCGTGTTTGAGTTTCGGCGCGGTTTGGTGTCGAACTTTGGATGTTGTCGCGCGAGTTTGTAGTTCTGCTTGTCTCGGTTCTATTTGGTTGAGTGTTTCTATTTGTTTGACCTGAGTTTTCACGCTGGTTGGTTGAGTTTCGTTGCGCATTGTCATTTACGCGGTTGTTTCTGTCAGTCGAAGAGGAGTTGATACTGTTTCGAGTGCCGGAGCTTGAGGCAGCGCGTTCTTGGTTTACGCGTCGGGTAGTTTCTTGTTGCACTTTCCGATCTTCGGCAGAGTAGGTGAACCTGCGATTTTGGCGCATATTCCTGTCGTCCCAAGGTCTGGCGCGGTATTGTTCTTGTTGGTTCCAGTAGATTGCAGCTTTTTTGTTTTCGTTGAACCCGCGAACGTAGGGGATGTTGCAATAGTCGTAATAATCAATGTAGTAATATCTTGGGTAGTTTCGGATGTAGTATTGGTGGTGCATCCAGGGTTGATATACATTTACATTCAGCACCACAATGTATCCGTTGAACAAGTCGTAGGAGGTGTAGTATGGCGCGATTGATTTTACATAAATCCATCTGCCCATATTCAGCAATATGAAATCGCCGGTTGACAAGTCGTAGTAGCTTTCAATGTCGGGCAAATAGTAGTAACGTGCTCCCGGATAGTAAGTAGGTCCCCATTTCGGATTGTTGTACGTTTGGTAGTATTGCGCGTCATTGCCTTGTGTAGTCTGATAGCTTACACATCCGGTAAATGTCATCGAGGTGATAATCGTAGCTGCGACGATTGAAAGTTTAAAAACATTTCTTTTCATGGCTTTATTGATTTTGTTTTGAGTTGAAAAAAAATACGATTAATTAGATGAATAGTACAATTCAAATAGTGTGCCGAAAATCGAATGTAATACGAATTTAATATCCTATTCGTATCAAATCGGATATGGAATGTATGCTGATTGAGTTGAGAAAGTGCTGTATCAGATTGACGCGAAGCGTAAGTGCGAAGGTTATCAGCAGAAATAATATGCCATAGGCTCCGCCTGTGATGTGTGCCAAGTGATTGATGTTGCCGCTATGATTTCTGCTGAGATAGATGGAAATGGCGATATAAATAAACCCGAACAAAAAAGCGGGTAACATGATGGGGATAAACATGATACCCATAAAATTCATGGGATTGATGAGTATGTAAGCAAATACTATTGCCGATACAGCGCCGGATGCTCCAAGCCCGCGGTAGTTGCTGTTTTGTCTGTTTTGTAGCCAGGTAGGTGCAATTGATATTACTAACGCGCTGATATAAAGTAACAGGTAGAAAAGAGAACCTAAAGTTACTCCAAATACTGTTTTGAAAACCTGTTCGATGACAGTTCCAAAAAAATACAATGTCAACATGTTGAAAATAAGGTGGGTAAAGTCGGCGTGGATAAATCCGTAACTGAGAAGCCGGTAGCCGCCTCTGTTTGCAATTGCGGGAGGGAAGAAAAAGAGCTTGTCCAGCAGTGCCCGGTTGCTGAAGGCGAGATAAGAAACAATGGATGTAATGGCAATAATAATGAGCGTAATCATGTGGTTTTGTATGTTTTAATTTTTTGTTGAATAATAGCTGTTTAATTCTTTTCCGCAGTTCGCTTTATGTTGCCACGTACCAACGAGAAATAGATACCGGCTAAACTTAGAATCGCAAAGATGATAAAACCGCTTTTCATTGCTTTTATATAAACTTGAGTAGCCACTGTCTCGATAGACTCTCCATTGAAAAGCGAAGCGAATAGGAGCGTTACGATTGTCATGCTTATAATCTGTCCTAAAATCCGCATCGAAGCGGCTGACCCGGATGCTTGTCCGTATTTCGTGCGGTCAACGGAACTCATAATGATATTCATATTGGGCGACGAGAAGAGCGAAAACCCCAAACCTACCCAAAGTAATATTGACACAATAACCCAATGAGGCGTTTCGGCATTGAGAAAAGCGAGGGCTGCTAAACCAATTCCACATATCGCCATGCCGATTGTAGCAAAATAGCGTGGCTCATACTTGTCGGAAAGCCGCCCGACTAAGGGTGAAAAAATAGTCATCATCAATGGCTGTGCTACTAGTATTAGCCCGGTTTGTTGTGGGGTGAGGTGCTGAACCTTTTGGAGAAAAAGGCTCAAGAAGAATACAATAGCTGCCGTAGCGCAATAGTTGACAAGCGCTGCAAGATTTGAGTAACTGAACATGCGGTTGTTTTTGTACATGTTCAAATCGACAATCGGTGATTTCACGCTTTTCTCTATTTTCCAAAATAAAAGAAGTAGCAGGATGCCGGCACTCATTGTAAGCCAACCCGATGACTTTGGGATTTGTGAAGAGCCATATACCAAGCCGGTAAGACCCAATATGAATGCGCTAAGACCTTTGAAATCGGTCTTTGATTTGCGTGAAGTCGTGGCGTCTTTGTCCAGGTATTTGTAGGCTATCAATGTGGAAATAAGACCAAACACGGCACTTCCCACGAATATCGATTGCCATCCGATTTGCTGCGTGAGAACTCCGCCAACGAAAGGCCCGAACGACAAACCCAGATATACCGACGACACGGAGATGCCAAGCACTCTGCCGCGTTGTTGTGGAGGAAATGCAGCTACAAGCAATGCTTGTCCTGTGGTGCTGATGAATGCGTTGCCAATACCTTGAGCAAAACGAGCAGCAATGAGCCATCCACCCGATGGCGCGATGGCGCAAATTGCCGAGGAAATAGAAAAAATGAGAAGCCCTATCTTGAATAACTTTCCAATCCCCGAGTTGTCGCCCCAGTTGCCTACCGGAAGCAAAAACATTGCCGACGATAATAAAAATGATGTGATAACCCAACTCAGGCTCACAGCGTTCAGGTTGAACGACTTTTCTATGGCAGGCAATGCGATGTTGATAGACGAAATAAGAAAAGTACCCAAAAATGAAGTGATGGAGATGACTGCAAGTATGGAAGTCTGTTTCTTGGTCCAACTCATAAAGATTATTTTTTGATATTGTGTACTATCCGAACGTGTTTTAATAAATATGCAAAGATAATAAGTTTATCAAGAGCAATTAATAAAAACGCTGTGATAATGCTGTGAGGATGATTTTTTTAGTATATTTGCCGATGATTGCTACGCTCATCCATGAATCCTCTTTTGAAAAACAATGGTGAATCCATTTTGTTTAAATTATTTACTTGAATCTTAGGTGAATAGATGAGCGTGTAGAACTGAAAGTAAAGAAGGATTTGGAAATAAAAGTACGCAGTAACATTAAAAATAAATAGACGATGCAAAATTTAGAACCCAAACTTGTTTGGAATTATTTTTATGAAATAACCCGGATACCTCGTCCGTCGAAAAAAGAGGATAAAATAAGAGCTTTTTTGCAGGAATTTGCCGCGAAAAAGAATCTGGAAGTGAAAACAGACCAAGCCGGTAATGTGCTTATTAAGAAATCGGCTTCCGCGGGGTTTGAAAATCAGAAAATTGTAATACTGCAAGCACACATGGATATGGTTTGTGAGAAAAACAGTGGTGTCGAATTTGATTTTGAAAAAGATCCGATACAGACGGAAGTAAAAGGAGAGTGGCTTCATGCCGTTGGTACTACCCTTGGGGCTGATAATGGTATCGGGATGGCGTTGATGCTGGCTGTGCTCGATTCGAATAAACTGGAACACCCGGCGTTGGAATGTCTGTTTACCACCGATGAAGAAACCGGACTGACGGGTGCATTCGCTTTGCAGGATGATTTTCTATCCGGCGATGTGTTGATTAACCTCGATTCGGAAGACGATGGTGAAATTTTTGTAGGATGTGCGGGTGGAATTGACACTACCGCTCACTTTAAGTATAAAACTAAAAAAGTGCCGCATGGATATTTTGCTTTTTCCGTGAAAGTGTCGGGGCTGCTCGGTGGGCATTCGGGCGATGATATTGATAAGCAACGTGCCAATGCCAATAAACTTCTCAACCGCATTCTTTGGAATATACATAAAGAAATGGACGTGCGCATAGTGAAAATTGATGGTGGAAACCTACACAACGCCATACCACGCGAAGCATCGGCGGTAGCTGTTGTTCCATCTTCGCAGAAAGAGCGGGTGCGAGTTATTTTCAACCAGATAGCAGTAGATATTGAAGAGGAAAATAAAGATATAGAAACTAAATTGCGACTTGAATTGCGCTCCGAGGAGCTTCCGGAAGAGGCATTGAATAAAAAGAGTACGCGCCGATTGCTCCACGCTATTTATGCTTGTCCGCACGGCATCAAAGCAATGAGTGCCGATATGCCTGGTTTGGTAGAAACTTCTACAAATCTGGCTTCGGTGAAAATGGTCGAAGATAAAATGATAAAAATCGTTACAAGCCAGCGCAGCTCGGTAGAAAGTGCGAAATACGACATTGCCCATCAGGTGGAGTCGGTACTTTCATTGGCAGGTTGCAAGGTAACTCATGGTGATGGATATCCGGGTTGGAAACCCAATCTGAGTTCTGAAATACTGCAAACGGCTGAGAAAGCTTATCAAAAACTTTTTGATAGTGTCCCGAAAATAAAAGCCATTCATGCCGGGCTTGAATGCGGACTGTTTTTGAAAAAATACCCACATTTGGATATGATATCTATCGGACCTACAATGCGTGGCGTGCATTCGCCCGACGAACGACTACACATTCCGGCAGTAGGAAAAGCATGGCAATGGCTGACAGAAATTTTGAAAACAAAATAAAAAATAAACCTATAAGAAACCTTGCAGAAAGAAAATAAGAGCTTTGCTGCAAGGTTTTTTTGATATACGTGTTACGCTCATGTCGCAAGCCAACAAACGAAAAATAATTAATGACCCGGTCTTCGGTTTTATCAATATCCCGAACGATTTCTTGTACACGATTATTCAGCATCGCTTTTTTCAACGTATGAGTCGCATCAAACAACTTGGGCTTTCTTCGCAAGTATATCCCGGCGCGCAACATACCCGAATGCTTCATTCGCTTGGCGCCATGCACTTGATGGGTGAGGCGATTGCACAACTGCGCCTTACGGGACAGGAGATAAGCGCGGAAGAAGAGACCGCGTCGTGTGCCTGCATGTTGCTTCACGATATTGGGCATGGCCCCTTTTCTCACACACTTGAACACACCATCGTTACGGGAATTTCGCACGAGCAGATTTCGCTTTGGATGATGAAGCGGATGAATGAAGAGCTGGACAATAAACTCGATTTGGCTATCCGGATTTTTACCAACCAATATGAAAAGCATTTTTTGCATCAGTTGGTGTCCAGTCAGCTTGATATGGATCGGCTCGATTATCTGAGTCGTGATAGCTTCTTTTGTGGAGTGAGCGAAGGTATTATTGGAGCTGCGCGCATTATAAAAATGCTCAATCTGCACGACAACAAGCTTGTGGTAGAGGCAAAGGGCATTTATTCGATTGAAAAATTTTTGGTGGCACGCCGTTTGATGTATTGGCAGGTGTATCTGCATAAAACTTCGGTAGCTGCCGAAAAAATGCTAACAAATATTCTGAAAAGAGCAAAAGAATTGGCTTCAAATGGCGAGGAGTTATTCGCGCCAGATGCCTTGCGCTATTTTTTGTATAATAAACTCACGAAGGATGATTTTGAAAAATCGGAAGAAGCGCTTGATAATTTCGCGGCGCTCGACGATGCCGATGTGATGTGTGCCGTGAAAATGTGGGCTGCACACACAGATAAGCTATTGGCGTTGTTGTGCCGTCATTTTATCGAGCGGAAACTTTTCAAAGTCGAAATCATCAATGACAAGGACCAAGGCGAAGCCATTCGGGATGAATATCTTAAAAAATATGGCGATTGCTATGGTTTTGACAATCATGAAGTGTCGTATTTGATTAGTGAAGAAGTAGTATCGACTGACACATACAGTCCGAAAGACGAAACAATAGATATATTGTATAAAGACGGCACGATAAAAGACATTGCCGAAGCCTCGGATATGCTAAATATCCAGGTGCTTACCAAAAAAATAGAGAAACATTATCTTTGTTACCATAAAATACTGTAACTTAGACTTGTTAGAGCTGTTAATGCTTATTTTGCTTGGTGGTTTATGTGAATAATTGGAAATAGTTTTGTAATTTTGCACCCTAATTTTTTTATTATGGAGTTTTCAGCACAACAGATAGCAGATTATTTGAAAGGAAATGTATCCGGAGATCCCTCGGCTAAGGTGAGCACGTTTTCGGCAATTGAAGACGGGAAACCGGGAACACTCAGCTTCCTTTCCAATCCCAAATACAAGCATTATATTTATGATACCGATGCGAGTATTGTGCTTGTAAACAAGGATTTTGTGCCCGAAAGAGCCGTGAAGGCAACGTTGGTGCTCGTGGATAATGCTTATGAGGCTCTTGCCATGCTGCTGGGGCTTGTGGAGCAGATGAAGCCCAAAAAGATGGGTGTTTCGCCACAGGCATTTATATCGCCAACGGCTAAAATTGGCGACAATGTATATATTGCTCCTTTTGTATTTGTAGGTGAAGGTGCTTCGATTGGCAATTACGCGTCGGTCGATGCAGGGACGTATGTAGGTGATAATGCGATAATTGGAAGCAATACAACACTACACGCAGGTGTGAAGATAGAAAAAGAATGTGAAATAGGCGCGAATTGCATAATTCATGCAGGCGTGGTGGTGGGGTCCGATGGTTTTGGTTTCGCTCCGACAACTGACGGAACGTACCGGAAAATTCCTCAGGTGGGAAACGTTATAGTAGAAGATGATGTGGAAATAGGGGCAAATACTACGATTGATAGGGCGACACTTGGAAGTACCATCATTCGGAAAGGCGTGAAATTGGATAATCTGGTGCAAATAGCCCACAACGTGGAGGTGAAGCAAAATACGGTGATTGCGGCGCAGTCGGGTGTGGCAGGTTCCACTACCATTGGTGCTAATTGTGTGCTTGCGGGGCAGGTAGGTGTTGTCGGGCATGTGCAAATAGCCGATGGCTCCATATTTGGTGCGCAAACGGGCGTAGCAAATGCGGTGAAAGAGCCAAATACGATAATGCAGGGTAGTCCGGCGATGCCGGCAGCCACGTTTCGCCGCGCTTCGGTTGCATACAAAAATCTTCCTGAATTGCAGCGAATCGTTTATGACCTTAAAAAACAGATCGAAGAGATTCAAAATCAAAACAAGAATTAATTATTACCCATATTAATAACTGTATTCTATCGTAAAGTCGTTTTTTTTTATTCTTCTTGTAAAATGGCGGAAGATATGAATATTTAAAACAGCAAAAATCATGGCGTTACAAAAAACTCTCAAATCATCGTTTGAGCTAAAGGGTATCGGACTTCATACCGGGCTGGAAATTAAGATTAAGTTTCTGCCCGTGGCAGCCGATCACGGAATCCGCATCAAACGTGTTGACATGGAAGGTCAGCCCGAAATCCCCGCTTTGGCCGATTATGTTACATTCACCACACGCGGTACAATCCTGAAACGTGGTGAAACTCAAATTGGAACAATCGAACATGCTATGGCCGCGCTCTATGCGTTGGAAGTGGACAACTGTATGATAGAAGTGAACGCGCCCGAATTTCCAATCCTGGACGGAAGCGCGAAGCCTTTCTATGACGCCATCGAAGCGGCTGGAATCGTGGAATTGGAGAAAACGGAGAAAGATATTTATATTGTCAGAAAAAAAATAGAGTATGCCGATGCTGAGAGTGGCGCAAAAATCACCATTCTGCCCGACGACGAATTTACAATTGATGTGTATGTGGATTATAATTCGCCAGCCGTGCCGGCGCAATTTGCTACATTAGACCACCTGAAAGATTTTGGTCAAGAGATTGCCGAAGCTCGTACGTTTGTGTTTGTACGCGAAATTGAACCACTCCTTAGTCAGAACCTGATAAAAGGTGGCGATTTGGAAAATGCGATTGTGATTTATGACCAGGAAATGCCACAAGCCGAATTGGATAAATTGGCCGAATTGATGAGTCAGCCACCCGTAGAAGTTGATGAATTGGGAATTATTGGTACCGAGCTGCGCTTTAACAATGAGTTGGCGCGTCATAAAATGCTCGATGTCATTGGCGACTTATCATTGATAGGGAAACGTATTCAAGGAAAAGTCATTGCGCGCTATCCCGGGCATAAAATAAATACAGCAGCTGCCAAGCAGATCCGAAAAGATATTAAGAAACAAGAAGTACAAGCTCCTATTTACGATGATTCGGTGCCTCCTGTGCTGGATACCGTTGCTATTCGAAAACTTTTGCCACATCGCTGGCCTATACAGATGGTGGATAAAATCATTGAAATACGCGAACGTTCAATCGTTGGTGTGAAAAGTGTGGCTGGCAACGAAACAATTTTTATGGGACATTTCCCTGAAGAACCCGTGATGCCCGGTGTATTGTTGGTTGAGGCAATGGCACAAACCGGCGGACTTCTTATACTTAGCCAGCTCGACGAACCGGAGAAGTATTCAACCTATTTTCTGAAAATTGATAATGTGAAATTCCGCCAGAAAGTTGTTCCCGGCGATACGGTGATATTCCATGTAAGCCTGATTGATGATATTCGTCGTGGTGTAGCTACCATGCGTGGTTATGCTTTCGTAGGCGGGGTGATTACCACCGAAGCCGAGTTTATGGCGCAAGTTGTGAAAAATAAGTAGCAGTTAGATTTAGAAATTATAGAAATAAACAAGGGTCGAACTATTAACTTTGATTACAGCCCGATATGTCGGGGGGAGGAGAGGTTAGACTTTTGACTAAAGAAATTAGATAAAAAAATAACAGATGAAACAACCATTAGCATATATTCATCCCGATGCAAAAATAGCACGAACAGTGGTGATCGAACCTTTTGTTACAATTGATAAAAATGTAGAAATTGGCGAAGGTACAACCATCGGCTCCAATGTTACAATTATGGAAGGTGTGAGAATCGGTAAAAATTGCAGAATTTTTCCGGGTGCCGTTGTCGGAGCCATTCCACAAGATCTAAAATTTAACGGAGAAGAATCCCTTGTATATGTGGGCGACAATACTACTATCCGTGAGTGTGTAACCATCAATAGGGGCACCGCAGCTAAAGGAAAAACTATAGTCGGCAGTAACTGCTTGCTGATGGCTTATTGCCATGTGGCGCATGATTGTGTTGTGGGCGATAATGTTATTTTAGGAAATGCTACGCAGCTTGCCGGTGAAGTAGAAGTGGACGATTGGGCTATCCTGAGTGGTGGCACGTTAGTACACCAATTCACCCGGATTGGTAAACATACGATGATTCAGGGAGGTTCGAGGGTAACCAAAGATGTGCCACCTTATGTTACTGCAGGTCGTGAGCCGCTTCAATATGCCGGAGTAAATTCGATAGGGCTTCGTAGGCGTGGTTTTACCAATAGCCAAATACGTGAGATTCAGGATGTATATCGCTTTCTGTTTCAGTCGAGAATGAATACCACACATGCCCTCGAAAGTATCCAACAAGAACTGCCTGCCACCGACGAACGCGATGAAATTTTACTTTTTGTGAAAGATTCGCCACGTGGCATTATCAAAAGTTATTTTGATTAAGTAAGAAACGATTGTATTTGAACTAAAAATAATAAGAAGTGGTTTCGCGAAAAAGCGGAGTTACGGAAATTGAAATGGAAAAGAACTTAAATTTTATCGAGCAAATTGTAGAAGAAGATCTGAGAAATGGTAAAAATGATGGACGTGTTCAAACGCGCTTTCCACCAGAACCAAACGGGTATCTCCATATTGGACATGCAAAAGCAATCTGTATGGACTTTGGCATTGCGGAGCGTTTCAACGGCGTGTGCAACCTGAGGTTTGACGACACCAATCCGGTGAAAGAGGATGTGGAATATGTAGATGCTATCATGGAAGATATCCAATGGCTTGGCTATCAGTGGAAAGATGTTTATTATGCCTCCGATTATTTCCAACAACTTTGGGAGCTTGCAGTTCAGTTTATCAAAGATGGTAAAGCATACATTGATGAGCAATCGGCCGAAGAGATTGCTCGACAAAAAGGTACACCCACTTTGGCAGGAACAGAAAGCCCGTTTCGCAATCGGTCTATAGATGAAAATTTAGAGCTTTTTCAGAAAATGACTAACGGAGAAGTGGAGGACGGAAAAATGGTGCTTCGTGCCAAATTAGATATGGCTTCGTCCAACATGCACTTTCGCGACCCAATAATGTATCGCATCATTACCACCCATCCACATCACCGCACCGGCTATAGCTGGAAAGTGTATCCGATGTACGATTTTGCTCATGGACAATCCGATTATTTCGAAGGTGTTACACACTCCATTTGCACACTTGAGTTTGAAGTGCATCGCCCGCTCTACGATTGGTATATCGATCAATTCAAAACAAGCGATTACCGTCCGCGTCAGATAGAGTTTAACCGTCTGAATATAACATATACCGTAATGAGTAAGCGGAAAATGTTGCAATTGGTGCAGGAGGGATTGGTAAGTGGCTGGGATGATCCGCGAATGCCAACTTTGAGTGGTATGCGTCGGAGAGGTTATACGCCCGCGAGCATTCACAATTTTATTGATAAAATCGGCTATACCAAAGTAGAAGGAATGATTGATGTGGGTGTGCTGGAGCATGCGGTTCGCGAAGAACTGAATCGGACAGCAACGCGAGTAAGCGCCGTGATTGACCCTGTGAAACTGATTATTACCAACTATCCTCAAGGACAGACAGAAATTATCAACGCTGTAAATAATCCGGAAGATGAAAGTTCGGATACACATGAAATAACGTTCAGTGGTGAGCTTTGGATGGAGCGTGATGACTTTATGGAAGACGCGCCTAAAAAATACTTCCGTATGACTCCGGGACAAGAAGTTCGCCTGAAGGGAGCCTATATTGTGAAATGCACCGGTTGTAAAAAAGATGAAAACGGCAATGTGCTGGAAGTGTATTGTGAGTATGACCCGATGACCCGAAGCGGCATGCCTGATTCGGGGCGAAAGGTGAAAGGCACATTGCATTGGCTTTCGGTAGCTCACAGCGAGCCTGCCGAAGTTAGGCTTTACGACCGTTTGTTCACCGTAGAAAATCCTTCGGCCGACGAACGCGACTTCCACGAGCTACTCAATAAGGATTCGTTGACTGTGCTTACGAATTGCTATGTGGAAAGTTACTTGAAATCGGCGAAACCTCTTGATCATTTTCAGTTTCAACGTGTTGGTTACTTTAATGTTGATCCGGACAGCATGCCCAATAAGCTGGTGTTTAACCGCACCGTGTCGCTCAAAGATAGCTGGGCAAAGGAGAAAACAAAATAAATTGTATTTTTGACAAAAGATAAAAAAGCTGCTCTGTGTCGAAGAGCAGCTTTTTTTGTAAATTAATATGTCGTTTGCTTTGAGGTGAAAAGGAAGTTATAATCCGGCTAATGTGGCAACTTTGTCCCAATTTACAACATTCCAAAATGCTTTTACATACCCGGCGCGCTTGGATTGATATTTCAGATAATAAGCATGTTCCCAAACGTCAAGCGCCAGGATTGGTTTGCCTTTCATCGTGTTGAATGGCATTAGCATATTATCCTGATTTGGAGTAGATTCAATGTAGAGTGATTTGTCGGCTTTCTGCATTAGCCACACCCAGCCGGAGCCAAAACGCCCGGTAGCTGCTTTTTCAAACGCATCTTTGAACTTTTCGACGCTTCCAAAGTTTCGTGTTAACGCTTGTTCGAGGGCAGGTGAGATTTTGGTTGAGCCGGCAGGTGCCAACAATTCCCAGAAGAAACTGTGGTTGTAATGTCCGCCTCCGTTGTTGCGTACTGCCGTTTGAATTTCTTTAGGGAGCGTGTTGATGTTTTTGAGAAGGAGATTAATGTCCATTTTACTGTATTGAGGATATTTCTCAAGCGCTTTGTTCAGGTTGCTGACATAAGCCGCGTGGTGTGCCGTGTGATGTATTCGCATCGTTACACTGTCAATGTGAGGTTCCAGCGCGCCGTAGCTGTATTTAAGTTCAGGCAGTTTGTGTTGGCTTAGTGAAATGGAGGCAAAAGAAGTGATGAAAACGAAAAGAATAAGATTACGTGTCATAATTTGATTTCTGTATTTAATGAAAAATGTAACAAGCTATAATAACTAAAGAATATAACAAGCGAGAAAAGATTTTGTTTGCTGATTAAACTTCGGCAGTAGTTGCAAGTCAAAGAAGCAACTCGATTTCAAACGCGACACATTTCTAATTTTTCACGTGATGTAAATGGAGTTAAACGAAAAAGATTGTGATAAATATTGATATTAAAATAAGATAAAAAGATTTCAGATGAAAAAGATTTTGTATGTTCTCATTTTGCTGTTTGGTTCGTTTGTGATGACTTATTCGCAAAACAGCATTGCTACCCGTATCATAGACAAGAATAGTCAGAAACCAATTGAGTTTGCCGGAGTGAGATTGCTTCAGGCAAAAGACTCCACGTTGGTGGAAGGAATGAAAACCGACTCAACCGGAATTGTAAATTTCAAAAACATAAAAAAGGGCAATTATATATTACAGTCTTCTTTTGTGGGCTATGTTACCGCTAATCAGAATCTGAAAATGGATTCGAAAGACTTGATGCTTGGTGATTTTATGATGGAAGAAGATGCAAAGATGTTGAAAGATTTGGAAGTAACGGGCACACAAGTGCAGGTGGTAACCAAAGGTGATACTATCGAGTACAATGCCGGAGCATTTAAAACCACTGAGAGTGCGGTTGTTGAGGATTTGCTGAAAAAAATGCCCGGTGTGGAAGTTACTGCCGATGGCAAAATCATGGTGAATGGGCAAGAAGTGAAAAAAGTGCGTGTGGATGGTAAAAAATTCTTTGGCGATGACAAAGAGATGGCTACAAAAAACATTCCGGCAAATCTAATAGACCGGGTTCAAGTTGTTGACCAGAAATCGGAAATGGCGCAGCTCACCGGCTTTGACGATGGCGAAACCGAACGAATCATTAACCTCACCATACGCAAAGATAAAAAGCAAGGCATATTCGGTAATGTAACCTTGGGAGCCGGAGCCGATACAAATCCGGAGTTTAGATACGATGCCAATACATTCCTGAATATCATGAACGGCAATACTCGTTCCTCGATTACAGCCGGGGCTAATAACGTGAACACTGCTCGAAGCGGACGAGGACGAGGAGGCTTTGGGGGCAGCAGAAGCGGTATTACCGAAACTCAAAATCTGGGGTATAACATCAATTCGGAGTTAAGTAATAAACTTATTGTGGGGGGAGATGCCACGTTTAATCATTCCGATAACCTGGTAACATCCGAAAGTAACCGCGAAAACTACATGCAAAACGGAACCTATTATAATATAAACTCAAGTAGTAGTAACCGCGAAAACTATCAGGGTAATTTAAGAATGGAAGTGGAGTGGAAGCCGGATAGTTTGAACTCATTCATTTTTCAACCCAATGTAGGGTTTACGAGTAGCAATTCAAGGAGTAAATCCGATTTTACTTATTTGCAAGAACAAGATACTACCAGCTGGGGTAACTCAAGAAATTCGAGCAGTGGATTGGATAAAGATGGCGGTTTGACATTAATATATAACCGAAAATTTTCGAAACCCGGTCGTACTTTTACCGCGCGAATCAATAGCAGCATGTCTGAAGGTGAAAGTAACGGATATAATTATTCATTAAAAAACGCACAAGACTCCACCACCATTTTAGACCAGCGAAACTACAATTCTTCTGAAAACCTGAGCTTTGGCGCACGCTTGTCTTTTGTAGAACCATTGGGATTGTCAAAAAAACACTTTTTAGAAACCTCGCTCTCGTTTAACGGGAATCAGCGCAACTCTGTGCGCAATATATTTGACCTCGATGCTTTCGGCGATTATTCAAGTAAGAATATGGATTATAGCAATGAGTTTGAAAATAGTTTTTATCGCCAAACGCTTGAATTGAATTATCGCTACGTTAATCCCAATTACAACCTTACGCTTGGGATGACTGCCGAACCTTCGCAAACTTCGAGTACTACTACTTATGGGAATGCTTCGGCTGTTGAATTGAAAAACAATGTGATTAACTTCGCGCCTGTGTCGCGATTGCAATATAACTTTGGTAAAAAAACATTTGCGCGCCTCGATTATCGCGGCAGAACGAATCAACCATCCATCAGCCAGATGCAACCGGTGAAAAATAATACCGACTTGATGAATGAAACGGTAGGTAATATGAACCTGAAACCCGCATTTAGCCACGACTTGCGTTTGATGTATTCGAATTACAATCAAGAAACCTTCCGGTCGTTCAATGTCGGGATAAACGCTAACGCCACCAAAGACAACCTGACAAACAACAGCATATACGATAAATCAGGGAAAAGATATGTGCAAACAATTAATTCGGACAAAATTCCTTATAACCTGAATTCATTTTTCATGTATAATCAGCCTTTCCTCAAAAAGTTTAATGTGTCGAGCAATACTTCATTTGGGGTAAATCAGCAATATGGCTATACTTCGAAGAATGTGAATGTTGATTTGATTGATATAAACAATCTGCTTCTTGGCGATTTGAGCAATACCATCCGCTACAACGCGTCGGAAAATATATCGTTGAGCTATACGCACGAAATTGTTGATGTGGCGCTCCGAGGTGGTTTGGGTTACTCATATTCAAAAAATAATTTTAACGCGAAACCTACAGAAACTTACGACTGGAACACTTCGTTGAATCTTGGACTTCGACCTACCAAAAAACTATCGTTTAATACCGATTTGAGCTTCAATAAGCAAAATGGTTATTCCAGTTTCAATGCTTCGCAGTGGTTGTGGAATGCTTCGATGGATTTTACAACCTTCAAAAGTAAAGGCATCTTCTCGCTTCGAGTGGTGGATATTTTGCAACAAAGACAAAACATCTCACAGTCGGTAGGCGACAACTACATCCAATTCAGTAAAAGCAACGCACTACCTTCGTATGTTATCCTGAGCTTTACTTACAAAATCAGCAAATTTGCCGGTTTAAGTACTTCGGATAAAGAAAAAATGGAAAATTCAGGACGTCGCGGTCCAGGGATGATGCAGGGTGGTGGTTTTAGAGGACGCCCCGGAATGTTGATGCCGATGCCGATGAACTAATCGAACTAATCTGAATACTAATAAGGTCAAACTACCATTCCGTGTAGTTTGACCTTTTACACAAAATTTTAGATAGTTCCACAAAAAAATAACTGCTCTGACGACCTGTGCAAGTGGAACTCCGACATAAGAGAGCAAGATAATATCAGTATTTCCACTTTAAAAATTATCATTCAGTATTGCCGGCGAAATAAGATGTAACCTAAAAAACATACAAGTGTTTGCTGTTTCCTCAATCGGTAGTGAGAGGCAGAAATGTATCGTTGTAGGGCTTTAATCTTCAAACCGAAGCACACTTTCCAATTGTTTTCGATAATACTTCAATCTCTTTTTCGCTTTATCCGTATAAAAGCTTACAAAGTAAACATAGCCTCTCCCTGTTTTTTGCAACAAAAGTATATCGACATATTTGAAATCTTTTAGATAATAATCGTCAGGAGCTAGCGCGATGGATAAAAGCTTTACAGAGTCTGCGTTAAACCTGTTTTT
>CAZMQV010000013.1:50951-53683 GCA_964568675.1 uncultured Paludibacter sp. | reverse complement strand
GGTGCTGCGATAAGAGATGATGTTGCCGAGGGGTAGATGTGAGACGGGGGAGAAAGTTTATTGAATGAATGATTTTACAATCGGAGAACCGACACACAGTATAACGAGGCTTAAACCCAGCATATATACGACAGCATACAATAATGCTAAAGCGAATTAAAGTTCCCTTGCGCGGAAATAGCGCAAGGGAACTTCAAAACGAGCATTCAGTGGAATTAATTATTTAACCACAATTAATTTCAACAATCCAATAGGTTTTATTTCATTTAAGCGCACATCAATTATGTATGCCCCGGATTGCAAATTAAGTTTCTCGAACTTATACGATTTATTTCCGGGGACGGTGCTTCTATTTTCTGCAAACAATAGTTTCCCATCAGTATTAAATACTCTGACATTAAGAACTCCTATTTCCTTTTCGCTCAGATGAAGAACAAATCTATCTCCTTTTGAAGGATTTGGAGTTATAAGGATTTTATTTGTCATATTCTTCATCCAATTTTCGTCTGTAACTATTGGACTTACGTTAATAGTTACCTGAATAGGTGCAGAATCGACAATACCATCGTTTACAACAAGTGTAAAAATCAAAACTTCACTTTCGACATCAGGGGCAACAAACAACGGACGCGCAATGGTTTGACTGCTTAATGTAACACCTGAAGGAGGAGTCCAATGATAAGTCAACGCATCGTTATCATTATCAAAAGATGCAGAGCCATCCAACATCACCAACGATGATTTACTAACATTTTGATTTTCACCGGCATTGGCAACGGGTGGATTATTACCTCGAAGTGTCCAGATAGCTTGTGGCGCAAGCAAACCGCTCTTTCCACTCAAGTATTTATTTAAACCTCCTGTTGACAAAGCAATAGAGAAATTGCCTCCTGTGGCAACGCCAACATTTCCAAAACCTCCAACAGCAAACTGCGTATCGTTTATTTTTGTAAGAATTAGCTCACTTGAAGGCACTATAACTCCATTCAGACGGCACTCCAGATTATCTTTCAGGATTATTTCATTCAAGATTTTATCCGACAAATTTAACAAAACAGACTCGGGATGCTTACGAAGAATACCTATTGGGATATTAGTCCACGTGGCTGACAGTGGTGTATCATCAACATAAATCGGAATTTCAGATGTAGAACTATTCCCGAGTGAATCTACCGTTACTGCTTGTAGCTTCATACTTCCCGATAGAGGCAAAGTAACTGGCACATTGAACAATCCCGTTGATGCAGGTAGGGTATCCAACAACAAAGCAGAAGCTCCAAGACTATTATAATATAGTTTGATTCGCGCGTTTGGAGCATTAACTCTCATCGACACAGTCAGATGAGTTTCAGATGTTACACCATCGGAGGCAGATACACCCTTATCGGGAGAAATTTTCATTTCGCTCACTGCCTGAGGCAATACTCTATTCACAATCCAGTTTTTGACATACAAACCAGTTCCTGAGTTCCCAGCCATATCTACCGCGTACGACATATTTATTTTCAATGAATAACTGCCTTCGTAGTAGGTAAGCAATCTAAAGTCATTTAACCGATATGTGGTATCATTGAGCTGAATAATATTCAACTGCGCGATGGGTTGCTGCTGCGTGTCGCGCCACAATTCAATCGCATTCAACTGCAAACCGGTTACTTTCTCGTTCAATATAATATCGGCGGAAGTATTGTGCTGAAAATCGAATCCTCCGAAATTATTCGGTTTCACTTGTTTGACAAACGGTGCATGAGTGTCATACAGCCAAGTTCTCGACAAGTTGCTCAAACCAAAGACTCCGGTTTGGGATTTAATTTGTGTCAAATCGCTTCAACTCAATGTGAATCCGCGTGAAGTTATTCTATTGTTTTCTCATACTCTTCTACTATCGACCTTGCCATGTCATAATCTTTGCTACAAACATTTATCTTGACTGCACCCGCACCTCCTGCCGACACATACCACGGAGCAACTGTACCCATAATGTCATCTTTCAAAAATGTCATGATACCAGCATCTTCCAATATGCTCCTGACAATTGCCGCGTTTATTGGCGTACCGGCAAAGACTTCGATAAAATCATTTTCTTTTTGCTTTTTCATACTTCACATTTTTTTCATAATTATTAATTGCGGTAATCAGAGCCAAACCTAACAGAGCCTATACACAGAGGTGAAAGCATTGTATCATCGAATCACCTTTGGGCGGATTTACGACAGCTACTGAGAAGTATCGCACAAAAACATCGGCACGACAACTCATTGTGTTTCAAGGTTAGTTGTGATTTTTAATTAACAACCACAGCAAAACATTTAGACGTGAATCATTCACATTCGGACATCCTGCACCTTCTCTCCTCGCAAATATACCAACTTTTCGCCATTCATCCCCGTATTTCATAGAATAAAAATAGAAAGGCAAAGGAAATACTATTTTGTGAGGCGCATGAAGCTGTAAGCGATACATGATGTATAGAAATGGCAGACCCTTGCTTGTTCTACTTATCGAAACCTTCGACATATCGGACACCGATGACTTCCGACTGATTTTTAGGCAAGAACTCCGAATCTATCGTTGGTAGTCGGCTAATTTTATGGACAAAATTTGGTTTCTTCCGTTGGTAGTTTTGGAATTTTCACCTGAAAATTTGTAATCTACCGTTGGCAGTCCACCATTTTTCACCTGAAAATTTGTAATCTACCGTTGGCAGTCCACCTATTTTCACCTGAAAATTT
>CAZMQV010000013.1:0-50851 GCA_964568675.1 uncultured Paludibacter sp. | reverse complement strand
ACCTGAAAATTTGTAATCTACCGTTGGCAGTCCACCTATTTTCACCTGAAAATTTGCAATACACCGTTGGTAGTTTTGCCATTATTCGTTCTAAAAATCAGAAATTTCCGTTGATATATCGTCTTTTCGGAAATTCTTTTCTTTCCATGTGAAAATTCAACGGGGTGTGTAGCGTACTTGCCTGTCGAAAAGTATCGGGTATAAATTGGAGTTATATTTATTGCGGGGTGAAATTCCCGCTCGCTAACAATGTGGTATTGAAGAAGGAATACCGTACACCGGGGTAAGCTTATGATGGTTTATTTAGCAGAGGCAAAAAAACGGGGGAAGACATTTATTTAACCGATAAAGATATTGAAAGACCTTTAGGCATGCTTGCTTTTTTATTTTGCCGGGTATAAAATGCCGGAATTCATTTTCATGAAATGAGCAAGCTATCGGAACACCTACCAAGGACACAATGGATAAACGATTTTTCAAATATCGACTAAATCATATTGCCACTGCTCATTTCAATGCTCATTTTCAATCAAATACCGACATTGACTTTATGTTGCCGAGCGCTTGGTTATTTTTGTTCCAAAAGCCTTTTTACATCATCTTCAATATCTTTTGGCTTCACAATGGAGCCGTATCGCTTATAGGGAGTTCCGTCGGTTTTTATCAAGAACTTTGTAAAATTCCATTTCACATCATTGCCCGGTGTGCCCGGAAGCGCATTTTTGAGAAATTTAAATAGCGGATGCGCGTTATCGCCATTCACCTCAATTTTTGCAAACATAGGGAAACTTACACCATAATTTTTGGTGCAAAAATCAAGGATAGTAGCATTGTCGCCTGGGTCTTGGTTTTTGAACTGATTGCAAGGAAAGCCAAGTATCACGAGTCCTTCATTTTTATATGCTTCGTAGAGAGCCTCCAATCCCTCAAACTGAGGCGTGAAACCACATTTGCTCGCCGTATTGACCACAAGCACTATTTTACCACGATAATCGGACATTTTCACTTCATTTCCTTGCATATCAATTGCCGAGAAATCATAAAAGCCTTTTTCGGATTGCCGCGCTTGATTCGTGTCATGATTCTTCTTCCGGAAAGAGATAAAAACTGCAGTTATCACAAGCAAAATAAGAAACGCTATTAAAGTTTTCATCGATATTTATATTTTTTATTTATCAAAACAACTCGCTACGTAAATAGTTTAATTTCAGCAGTTAAATAACCCGAACATGAATACTTTAGAGTCTGTGTATTTATTATTTCACAAAAAAGCAATAATTTTGCATTCGAAATCTGAACATTATCTGCTAAGAAGCATTGTATAGGGAAACGAAATGATACAAATCAATTCGTTATCGCATTTTCAGATTTTACAAATAAACTTACCAAATGGGGTGCCTTAACAATTTCGGGCTGAGATCATACCCTTTGAACCTGCGCGGGTAATTCCGGGAAGGGAAAAAGCTGATTTATTTCACCACTTTACCGTTTTTATTAGGAACTCTCATTTGAATTATTAATCAATTTTTAATTATTTCAAAATGAGAAAATTATTCTTTATCGTATTAGGTTTCTTATTGACTCCGAACTTCCCAATGCTGGCAGACAACGAAGTTGTGGATACGCTACGCAGCAAGCAACTTGACGAGCTTTTGGTTTCGGCTATGCGTGCCAAAAGTCAGACACCGGTGGCATATTCCAATGTTTCGGGCAAAATTCTGCAAAAAGAAAACGCGGCAAGCAACCTGCCCATGTTGCTTCAAAACCAAACATCGTTGGTTGCATTCACCGAAGGTGGTACTGCTGTGGGCAACACATCGCTACGGGTGCGCGGCACAGATGCCACACGCATCAACGTTACACTCAACGGAATGCCACTCAACAACCCTGAAAGCCAAGAAGTTTATTGGGTAAACCTGCCCGACATCACCGCATCTCTACATAGCATTCAGCTTCAGCGTGGTGTAGGAAGCTCCACCAACGGTGCCGCAGCTTTTGGCGCAAGCCTTTCGATGACCACGGCAGGAGGTCAGCCCAAAGCTTATGCCACAGCCTCTACCGCGGTAGGGAGCTACAACACTTTTAGCTCAAACATTGCCGCGGGATCTGGCATTTTGGAAAATGGACTTTCTGTTGATGCTCGTTTCTCGCGTGTATATAGCGATGGTTATATCCGCAACGGGAAGGTAGATCATCGAAATCTGTACGCGGCACTTTCGCACTACACCGACCGTCAACTCATTCGTCTTATCTATATGAGCGGCGAGCAACACACGGGCATTACCTGGGAAGGCGTTACAGCCGAACAAATGATAGACAAAGAGTTTGGGCGACGCTACAATTCATCCGGCGAATACTTCGATAAAGCCGGAAACCGGCAATACTATGGCAACGAAACCGACAATTATTATTCCGATATCGCGCAGTTACTCTACTCGCGCCACCTCTCGGAAGCGCTTACGCTCAATGCCAATTTAAGCTGGAATCACGGATTTGGTTATTATGAAAATTACAAAACAGGGCGCAAATACAGTAGCTTTGGATTAAAAAATCAATCCATCGATGGAGTTACATACAAGAAATCGGACATGATTCGCCAAAAATTGATGGAGAATGACTTTTACGTTGCCAATCTGAGCAGCACTTACACCACGGAGAAACTCAAAATAGATGCCGGAGTGATGTTGAGCCGGTTTTCGGGAGAGCACTACGGCAAACTACCATGGATACAATATTGGGAGAATTCAAATCCGGTGAATCTGACCACGTTCGAGTGGTATCGAAACTATTCGAATAAGACAGAATTTAACGCGTTTGCCAAAGCTCAACTGCAAATCACGTCGCAGCTGTCCGCATTTATCGATTTACAAGGTCGATTCATTCGATACGAGATGAAAGGTATTGACGATGACTTTGCAGATTTAGAAGACACGAACAACTACAATTTCTTCAATCCGAAAGCAGGTTTATTCTACCAATTAAATCGGACAAATTCTCTCTTCGTATCCGTAGCGGTAGGCAATCGCGAACCGCTTCGCGCCGACTTGAAGGATAGCAAAAAATGGGGCGCCAAAACTGAGATTCAACCGGAGCAGATGATTGATTACGAATTAGGCTACCGATATGCCGAAGGTAATTTCACCGCAGGCATAAATCTTTATTCGATGAATTACAACAATCAGATGGTGCAAACCGGCAGAATGAGCGACTCGGGCTACAAACTGAATGAAAATGTAAAAAGCAGTTATCGCCGAGGCATTGAATTGGAAGCCGGATTGTGGATGCTGAACAAGAAGCTGAAGTTGGACGGCAACGCCACATTGAGTCAAAACAAAATAAATGACTACACTACTTACTACGATATTTATGACGAAAATTGGGAAGTAGTGGGGCAAAAAACCGAGTTTTTCAAGTCGTCTGACATTTCTTTCTCGCCAAGTGTAATAGGGTCGTTGGCACTGACATACCAACCCATCGCTCCCTTGCAACTTAATCTGACCGGGAAATACGTAGGAAAACAATTCCTGGACAACACCTCAAGCGATTCGCGTTCGCTTCCCGAATACTTTGTCAGCTATTTCTCGGCAGGATATACTTTCAGAAAAACTCAGATAGGTGAAATCACATTGCAGCTATTTGTCAACAACCTGCTCAACAGCGAATACATTGCAAATGGATATGCTTCGCAATCATTTATGCGCGACAGCAACGGAGTAGAAACCGCGTCGAACTACATCGGTTTTTATCCGCAAGCCACTCGCAACATGCTTGTAAAAATGACCATCGCGCTATAGAAACGAACACTAAAGTGAACGTAAAAAAGACAGAGACACTCCCAAAATCGTGGAATGTCTCTGTTTTATTTTGTTTACATGAAGGCATTTCAAATCAACCGTCGTGTTCATCTCAACGAAAGGGGAGATTACCTTCTGAGCAAGAGCAAATCCCGGATGTTTTGCGTAGCGAATCAACATGGTAAATATGGGAGGAATCCATTTCTTTTCCGGCGTCAATCGCCCAACTCAAAAAAGAATTCGAATTGAAACAAGGAGGTTTCAAAGGAAGTTAAACAATCATTTGGAGAAATTCATATTTCAAATAGAGTGGATTTTCGCGGCTTCCATCATTGCAAAACACAACAAGCTGACAAATATGACCATCCCAACTATCTACCACAGCCTGCTTTTCAATTATTCTTCGCGACAAACCATAGCTTTCCACAAAGCGACGGTCGTTGCCGATGTGATAAAGCAGTTTTTTTCTTAGTTTTTTCTCGACTTTTTCATTCCAAAATCCTTGAGGACGAACATTGAAACAAGAATAGTAATCCACCCGAAGCGAATCAAAAAGATCAATTTCTTTCGACACAAGAAATTGGTGTAAGATTTGAAAGCTATCTTCCAACCGATAGCTACGCTTAATGAGCAGAAGCGCATGGCTATAAGATGCCAACTCGTCGAAAAACTCAAAATAGCTGCCGATATAGTGTTTCTCAAATACTAATTTCATCGTACGCGAAAACTTACCACTGTTCCAATAGCGCTCCAACATCTCTTCCGCCTCATGAATCCTCTCCAATTCCTTCCGGCTCATGTATGCGTTACTGATGATTTGATAGGGCGCTTTATCGTCAAAGCGATAGTCATACTTATCAGCCTGCGCACGAAGCGAGGTACCGCGAAGCATTTTCAGAAATCCCAGCTGCACCTCCTTGGCACCCAAGACAAACACTTCATTGAACGAAGTACGGAATCGGTCGAAGGTTTCATGTGGCAACCCGGCTATTAAATCGAGATGTAAATCCACTTTTGCGCCAGCCATTATTTTGCGAATGTTCTGGGCAAGCAATTCAAAATCTTGTTTCCGCTTCACTGCCTTATTTGTAGGTTCGTAGGTAGATTGAATACCTATCTCGAAGCGGAAAAATCCGGGTGGCAAAGTGGTGTTCAGATGATTGATTATCGTGTCGTCGAGCAAGTCGGCATAGATTTCGAACTGAAAGCTCAGATTGGGTCGGTATTTTTCAATTAGAAAATCGAAAATGATACGCGTGCGCGCTTTGTTCAGATTGAAAGTGCGGTCGAGGAACTTCACTTGCCTAACATTGCCATCGATTAATGCGGTTAAATTCTCTTTCAAATATTCCCAAGGGAAATAGCGCACCCCTTTTTCGAGAGAAGAAAGACAATAAGCGCAACTATAAGGGCAACCTCTCGAAGTCTCAAAATAGAGCATTCGGTTTTTACGTTCTGCGTCATCTTCTTTGAGTGTATAGGGCGACCGGAATTTCACCAGTTCCTCAATATCGGATTTTGCCGGAATTTTATTTATTTTGGATTTTGAAGATACACTTGGCAGGTCTATATTCAACCGATTACAAATATCAGAATTTTCGATAGCCGCGAGCAAATCACCAAGTACAAATTCGCCCTCACCGCTAACGACGTAATCAACAGCGCTATGGTTTACGAAATACTCCGGTTCAAAACTCACTTCGGGACCTCCGAGAATAATAATCAAATCAGGACGCCGAAGCTTTAGTAGCTCAATAAATTGCTTCGTTTTCTCTACATTCCAAATATAAACCCCTACCCCAATCACATCCGGCTCTTCCGATAGCAATGCCTCTACTATCGTTGACACATCTTCTTTAATCACAAACTCACGATACGCGATATCGAATCTATCGCGATTGACTACATAAAGCCAGCGAAGAGCCAATGAAGTGTGAATATATTTTGCATTAAGGGTAGTGAGAATTGTTTTCATATAGCAAAGACAGCATCAAAATGGAGATAATATAAACTACGCGCTCAACGAATAGTACATGAATCAAATATTTAATCGTACACAAGTGCGCTATTAAATCGCTATTTACGCACTTTCAATCCTGCAGTGCGAATGGCATCATCTATATAGTAGAAAAATACAAGGACGTTTGTTCAAATCGGGCTTCTGTGATTTCCACTCTTTCACCGTTTTGGTTTTAATATATTCGGTGGGCAATGTTAAGTCGGCAGCGATACACAGTTTCGAATTGGGCTGACAATGCGCAATAATCTCGTCGAGCATCTTCATGTTTCGATAAGGAGTTTCGATAAAAATCTGAGTTTGATTTTCAGCATAAATGCGGCTTTCCATTCGCTTAAAAGCTTTGGAGCGATCGTTGGGCTGAATGGGCAGATAACCTAAGAACGTAAAGCTCTGACCGTTGAATCCGGAACCCATAAGCGATAGCAAAATTGACGATGGACCTACCAGTGGCACAACTTTGGCATCATATTGCTGAGCCAGCGCCACTACATCGGCGCCCGGGTCGGCAACAGCCGGACAGCCTGCTTCGGAAATCACACCCACATCGTATCCCTCTTTCAACGGTTTAAGAAATCCTTCAACTTCCTCGGGGCGCGTATGTTCATTCAGTTCGAAGAACACCAAGCCGTCAATATCAATATCACGGCTTAGTTTTTTCAGAAAGCGGCGCGAAGTACGAACATTCTCAACAATAAAATATTGAAGTCGAAGAATTATTTCATCGTTGCCGGCAGGTAGAATTTTATTTAATTCCACTTCGCCCAAGCTGGTTGGTATCAGAAAAAGAGTTCCAAGTTCTGCCCTTCCAGAAATCTGATCGTATTTATTCATTGCTTTCTTTTGTTAAAGTTAGAGATTATCTCGTTTATTCAGACAGTTTGTTCAGCTCTTCCAATTTTTCACTCAAAATTTCCCACTCATACATCCGCTGCTCCAATTCGCGTTCTATTTTTTGCAATAGTATGATAAATTCGGCATCCGAAGCATTTTCAGGCTCTTGTAGTTTTTCCTGCATTTTCTGAATTTCCACCTCAAGCTCCACGACTGCTTTTTCGGCATCATTCACTTCTTTTTCGGCTTTACGTATTTTTCGGTTATGTTCTTTGCGTGCTTCGTAGCTCAATTTGTTGTCGGAAACTGCTTTCTCCACCATCTTCTCTGTCGGTGTGGTTGGCGAAAGGCTTAATCCCAGCTCATTCAGGCTTTCTATTTTCCGTTTTTGAAGAAAATCATAGATACCCCCCATGTGCTCGCGCACCTTTTTATCACCGAACTCATACACCTTCGTTACCAGTCCATCCAAAAACTCGCGGTCATGCGACACAACAATAGCAGTGCCATCAAAGGCTTTTATCGCAGCTTTGAGCACATCTTTCGAACGCATATCGAGGTGATTGGTAGGCTCATCGAGAATCAATAGATTCACCGGTTCGAGCAACAACCGAATCATGGCAAGGCGACTGCGTTCACCTCCGGAAAGCACCTTCACTTTCTTTTCGGAAGCTTCGCCTCCAAACATGAAAGCGCCCAGAATATCCCTTATTTTGGTGCGAATGTCTCCAACTGCCACATTGTCGATCGTCTGAAATACGGTTAAGTTCTCGTCCAACAACGAAGCTTGATTTTGTGCAAAATATCCAATTTTCACATTGTGTCCCAGTTTCATTGTTCCCGTAAACGCGATTTCATCCAGAATACATTTCACCAATGTACTTTTTCCTTCGCCGTTTTTACCTACAAATGCCACTTTCTCTCCGCGGTTGATAATCAATCCGACACGCTCAAGCACCAGATGATTTCCATAGTTTTTTGTAAGATTTTCGATTTCGACCGGAATGATACCGGAGCGAGGCGATGGGGGAAACTTCAAACTCAAGCGGGAATTATCTTCCATATCAATTTCAATTCTTTCCACCTTTTCGAGCTGCTTGATACGCGACTGTACTTGAACTGCTTTGCTGGGTTTGTAGCGAAAACGTTCGATAAAAACTTCGGTTTCCTGTATCATCTTTTGCTGATTCTCGAAAGCGCGAAGTTGCTGCTCGTAGCGCTCCTTTCGTAGCTCCACGTAGCGTGAATAATTCACATTGTAATCGTATATTTTCCCAAGTGAAATTTCGATAGTTCGATTTGTAACTGCATCGATAAAAGCCCTATCGTGTGAAACTAAAAGCACCGCGCTACTTGTATTTGCCAGGAAATTTTCGAGCCACTGGATAGATTCAATATCCAAATGGTTGGTAGGCTCGTCGAGCAACAACACGTCTGGCTCCTGAAGCAGTATTTTAGCCAATTCAATACGCATACGCCATCCACCGCTAAATTCGCTACATTGCCTATCAAAATCATTGCGGCTAAAGCCTAAGCCCAAAATTGTTTTCTCTATTTCAGCCTGAAAATTTCCGGGATTGATTATCCGAAGATGTTCGCTTGCTCTACTATGTTTTTCGATAATTTGAAGATATGCTTCGCTATCATAATCGGTTCTTTCGGCAAGTTCGGTGGTGTAGCGGTCAATATCGGCTTGAATTTTAGCAATGTATTCAAATGCCTTTCCGGTTTCTTCGAGTACCATGGTACCCTCATTGTGAATCATGTGCTGAGGCAGATAACCGATTGTCAGGTCAGCAGGAATAATCACGCGTCCACTTGTTGGGTTTTGCTTTCCCGCAATCAGTTTTAAAAGCGTGGTTTTACCGGCTCCATTTTTCCCCACAAGCGCAATTTTGTCTTTGGGATTGATTAAGAATCCGACATTATCAAAGAGCGGAGAACCGCCAAATTCTACGGTAAGTTGTTCAATGGAAATCATATCAATGGTTTAGAATCATTTCTTTAATGTTGTTTCTTCACGTCTCCGATCCACAAGTATCCACAAATACTTTATTAACGCAACACATAGAAGCAACACGATAAATATAAGCAATCCGTTTTGCAGATTTCTTCCTAACAGACCGATAAACAAAAACAAGCAAGAAACTCCCATCAAAATAAAAGTAACTTGTCGGTGTTTAAGTCCCAGACTCAATATCAGGTGATGCAAGTGATTGCGGTCAGCTTTAAATGGAGAGTAACCTTTTTTCATCCGGGTAATCATCACTCGCATGGTATCAAACAATGGAATTATTAACAAACTAATCGCTACCGCAGGGGCAGCCGCGAAGTGGTATTGTTGTGGCATTTTTGCATCAGCATTCAATTCGCAAAATGAGAAAACCATAACAATAATCACATATCCTAACAACAACGAGCCGGAGTCGCCCATAAAAATCTTCTTCCTTTTCGAAAACACGTTGTAAATAAAAAATACTGCTAATGAACCAAACATGGCATAGGCCGTCAACGATAAATCCGGGTGACGTGTCAATTGGAAATAGACACCAAAAAACAGCATGTAAATCATACCCAACCCCGATGCCAATCCATCAATTCCATCGACAAGGTTTATAGCATTAATAATTACAATAAAAGTAAAGAATGAGAATAAATAGCTTATCGTTTCCGGGAGTTCATAAATGCCTAACAATCCATGAAAATTTGTAATTCTCAAGTCGGCTACCACAATAAGGAAAAAGGCGGAAAACAACTGTCCGAATATTTTAGTAGTAACCTTAACACTTATCAGGTCGTCAACAAACCCTACAATGAGAATTATCAACAAACCCATCAGCAAGAACTGCACTGAAGATAAATAATCAAAAGAGAAAAAGAAAACTGTAAGCAAAAAAGAGACAAATATATTGATCCCTCCAACATTAGGCACCTCACCTTTATGAGAAGTTCGTTTATTGGGACTAACAACAAAATTATATTTTCGGGCTATCTTCACTACTACCGGCATAAAGAAATAACCAACAGCAAATGAGATGATAATCACGAAATAAGGATAATTTTTAATAAAAGCAATCAGGCCGTTCATAACTTTGTATCTATTTCAATATCAAGACGTTCGTATTCAGAATTATTACTCACAAACTCAGGAACGATTGCCTTCATCTGAGCAACAGTTACAAAGTTTTTACACATATAACTGGTTTCAATCATTTCTCCGATACGCTTGTCAATATCTTCGAATTCATATTCTCTCACCGAAGCAATCATTATTTTTGGGTGGTGGGTTTCTTTCGTTATCTCCTTTTTATTAAGCAATTCTTCATAAAGTTTTTCGCCCGCTCGTAATCCCGTAAATTGGATTGGAATATCGACACCGGGTTCAAAGCCGGCAAGACGAATCATTTTCTTTGCCAAATCATAAATCTTCACCGGGTCGCCCATATCAAAGATATAGATTTCCCCACCATCGCCTGCAACTCCGGCTTCCAGCACAAGCATGCAAGCTTCCGGGATTGTCATAAAATAGCGTATAATATCGGGATGTGTAACGGTTACCGGGCCTCCATTTTCAATTTGTTTTCTAAAGATAGGCACCACCGAACCATTTGAGCCAAGCACGTTGCCAAAACGGGTAGTAATAAATTTTGTTGGACTTGTTTTAGCGTTTTTTTGCTGATACTTGTTGAGCGACTGAACATAAATTTCAGCAATCCGTTTGGATGCTCCCATCACGTTTGTTGGATTCACAGCTTTATCAGTCGAAACCATAACAAAACGTTTTACGCCATATTTAACAGCGAGGTCTGCCATTATTTTAGTGCCAAGCACATTGGTCTGAATACCTTCGCTGGGGTTTTCTTCAATCAAAGGAACATGTTTGTATGCTGCGGCATGAAACACGATGTCTGGCTTATAAGTGCTCATCATCAGATTCATTCGTTCCATATTTCGCACATCACCCAGAAATCCCACAAAATTCTGTTTTGGGTATTTTTCTTTCAGATTCAGCAACAAATCGTGCATTGGCGATTCGGCATTATCCAGTATAATAATCAAGCTTGGGCTGAATGACACACATTGCCTTACAATTTCGCTTCCAATAGACCCTACACCACCGGTAACAAGCACTATTTTATCTTTCAGCATTGTTGAGATATTATCAGTAGAAAGCTTTATCTGAGGTCTTTCCAGCAAATCTTCAATCTGAACAGCCTTGATTTGCCGAGCATTTAACCCTACTTCATTCCACGTCTCCAACGGAGGTACGCGCAGGACTTTCAGACCATGATTTATAAAGACATCAAGATCAGTTTTGGCATCAATCATATCCATTTTTGCAGATGTTACGATTACAGCTTTCGCTTTTTTAGCCAGTTCCTTTTCCACAAATTTCTCTGTCAAATCATACACTTTCACACCCATCAGTTCCTTTGATGTAATGTCTTTATCCGTATCAACAAACCCTACAAGTTTATACTTATTATTTGTTGCTGTTTTTAGCATCTTAGCAAGCGCAACTCCGGCATCTTTCGTTCCGTAAATAAACACAGGCGTTGTGATTTGGCTATTCATACTTACAAAGTCATACGTGGTTTTCACAATTAAGCGAACAAGGAAAAGCAGAACGAAAGCAAGAATTCCGTAGAGAATGAGTGTGCTATCGTGAAATATCCGAAAACCCCAAATGCCAAGTGAGAAAAAATGAATCGTATATAAAAACAAGATATTTGCAACGACAGCAAGAACCAATTTTATCGCATCAACGAAACTGGAATAACGCAAAACTCCCAAATAAGTACGAAAAACAGTAAAGAAAAAAAACTGAAAGATTACAATCAGCAATACTCTTGCAATAACCGGCAACGCTAATTCAGTTACATTGAACTTAAGCAATAAGGATACTTTAATTACAACATACGCCGAAAAACATGAAATGGCTACATCTACAATCAGAATAAACCATCGAGGCATATAGTTCAACGAAGTGAAGTTGGCGAAAATATCAGATTTGAATATCCGATTTAAATATTTATTCATTTTCAATTATCAATATTTTATTTCATCCTTAAAGCTACTAAAGTATAAATGTGAATAAAGATTACTACAAAAGCAGTAATCTTTCTCTTTAATTCCTTAATCAAAATTGCCTAAAACTATTACAAAAAAGAAATTAATCTATTTTCACAAATGGACAACTACTCTTCCTCCATATTGTGGAACACATTCTGCACATCATCATCATCCTCTATTTTATCCAGAAGTTTGTTGAGCGAGGCGCGTTGTTCTTCAGTTACCGTCTTCAAGTCGTTCGGGATACGTTCAAATTCGGCAGCAGTAATTTCATATCCATTTTCTTCCAAGTATTTTTGAATAGCCGAATAAGCAGTAAATTCGCCATAAAGAATTACTTCTCCTTCGTCTTCCATCAATTCGTCAACACCGAAATCAATTAACTCAAGCTCAAGCTCTTCCAACTCCAACCCTTCTTTTTTTATCACATGAAACACACA
The DNA here is from genome assembly GCA_964568675.1 of uncultured Paludibacter sp. GTDB lineage: Bacteria > Bacteroidota > Bacteroidia > Bacteroidales > Paludibacteraceae > UPXZ01. Next base: position 38,693 of record CAZMQV010000013.1, on the reverse strand, counting down.
CTTATGATCGAATAGGAACTCAAGCGAGCCAGTAGTACCAAGCGAACCTCCGTGTTTATTGAAATAACTACGAATATTGCCCACAGTACGCGTAGGGTTGTCTGTTGCAGTTTCTATCACAATAGCAATGCCGTGAGGTCCATATCCCTCATACACCATTTCTTTGTAATCGGCTTCATCTCGCGAACTTGCTTTCTTTATCGCGCGCTCCACATTATCCTTGGGCATATTCTCTTTCTTAGCCTGTTGGATAAGTACTCGCAATCGCGGATTGGTGTCAGCTTCGGGGCCACCCTCGCGAACGGCAATCGTAATTTGTTTTCCTAACTTGGTAAATACACGGGCCATATTGCCCCATCGTTTCATTTTTGTAGCTTTCCGATATTCAAATGCTCTTCCCATTTTGTATTACATTTTATTTTAGGTTGCAAAATTAGTGATTTTTAAACGAAAACTTCGAATTTATAGCCACATTTTTCTACTTACCATCAATAATCCATTGTAAATTAAAAAATTATTCGTAATTTTGCACCGGAATAGAACAAGACACGAGGGGGACATGCAGTCCCCTTCTTTGTTGGATAGAAAAAAAAGAATATGATTCAAAAAGAAACCGTTAAGGGAATTATTGAAAACTTTATTTCAGACCAAGGATATTATTTAGTAGATCTAAAAATATCGAACAACAACAACATCGTAGTGGAAATCGATCATTTTGATGGGGTATCGCTTGACTTTTGCATCGCGCTAAACAGGGAAATAGAATCAAAGCTCGACAGAGAAATAGAAGACTACGACCTTGAGGTATCATCTGCCGGACTCACAGAGGCTTTTAAAACCCTGAAACAATACGAAAAAAACCTCGGCAATGAAGTTGAAGTGCTCACTAAAGACCACAAAAAACTTGAAGGAGTTCTGAAAAGCATCAATAATACAGGAATAACACTTGAGCATGAAATTCAAGTGAAGCCAGAAGGAGCTAAACGAAAAATAACCGTTTCTGAAGAAATAGAAATCCCTTTTGAAAATATAAAATCAACAAAATACATTATCAGATTCAAATAATCATGGCTAATAAAGAGCATAATAATCTAATTGAACAATTTTCTGAATTCAAAGAATTAAAAAACATTGACAGAAAAACACTTATCAGTGTAATGGAAGAATCGTTCCGAAATGTTATTGCCAAAACTTTTGGAAGCGACGAAAATTTCAACGTAATTCTCAACCCGGAAAAGGGCGACTTTGAAATCTACCGTAATCGTACTGTAGTTGCTGATGATGAATTTGAAAATGAAAACGTGGAGATATCGCTTTCGGAAGCGAATAAAATAGCTGACGACTACGAAATAGGCGAACAAGTAACAGACAAGGTTGAGTTTCTGTCGTTTGGCCGTCGTGCCATCCTGACACTTCGCCAAACACTTGCTTCAAAAATTCTTGAACTCGAAAAAGAAAATCTTTACACAAAATATAGTCAAAAAGTAGGTGAGATTGTGAATGCGGAGCTTTATCAGGTTTGGAAAAAAGAGATGCTTTTGATGGATGAAGATGAAAATGAACTCTACCTGCCCAAAACGGAGCAAATCCCAAGCGATTTTTACCGAAAAGGAGAAACTGTGCGTGCAGTAGTTGCGGCGGTTGAGAATAAAAACAACAATCCCCGCATCATCCTTTCACGCACATCACCGCTATTCTTGCAACGACTCTTTGAACTGGAAGTTCCCGAAATTCATGACGGACTAATCACAATAAAAAAAATTGCTCGCATACCTGGCGAACGCGCTAAGGTTGCCGTAGAGTCTTACGACGACCGCATTGACCCTGTTGGTGCTTGTGTAGGTGTCAAGGGCGCACGTATCCATGGCATTGTTCGCGAGCTTCGTAACGAAAATATTGACGTAATAAACTTCACGAACAACACAAGCTTGTTTATCAGTCGTGCACTTAGCCCGGCAAAAATCACTTCAATTCGCCTTAACGAAGAGGACAAAAAAGCGGATGTCTATCTGAAACCGGAAGATGTGTCGCAAGCCATCGGGAAAGGCGGGCTGAATATCAAACTTGCAAGCATGCTCACCGGATACACGCTTGATGTGTACAGAGATATTGACGAGAACGAACACGAAGAGGATATTTACCTCGATGAGTTCTCTGACGAAATAGACCAATGGGTTATTGACACGCTCAAATCTATTGGATGCGACACGGCAAAAAGTGTACTTGCACTTTCGCGCGAAGATTTAATCCGTCGCACCGATTTTGAAGAAGAAACCATAGATGAAGTATTGGCAATACTCGAGTCGGAATTTGAAGAAGATTAATTTCTTCTTTACCATTTCCCTATATTTGAATAAATAATAAAAGATATTCAGATAATACCTTTAGCCATCATACAAAAACAAAAAAACGCAAATTAGTAAATATGTCTATAAGATTAAGCAAAGCCATTAAGGATTTAAACGTCGGGTTATCTACCGCGGTAGAAACACTCGCCAAAAAGGGACATAAAATCCCCGAAGATGTCAACTACAAAATAACGGATGATGAATATCTTATGCTTGCAAAAGAGTTCAACAAAGACATGGCTTTGAAATTAGAATCAGAACGTTTGAGTCAGGAGCGCTTAACCAAGGAAAAAAAGGACACCGTATCCATTGAAGGTTACGAACAAAAAAAAACGGAATCTAAGGATGTTATCAAGGCGTCTTCAAGCATCGATCTGCGCCCAAAATTCAAGGAAGTTGGACATATTGACCTCGATAAGCAAAAGACGGTAGCTAAAGCTGAAAAAGATGCGAAACCGGTAGAAGATAAAACCAAACAAACAGAGGCTGTTGACACAGTACCTGAAGCTACTCCGATACAAGTAGAGACTCCAGAAACGAAAACAGAGGCCGAAGTAGAAAAACTTGTGCCTACTACTCCCGAAGTAAAACCGATAGAAGTAATTGCCGTGCCTAAGACTTCAGAACAGGCGGTTAGGAACGTATCAGAAACTTCTTCGACGGTTACTACCCCTATCCAAACATCGGACTCTACACCGAAGATTGAACCTGCGGTGAAAAAAGAGATAAATAATGGTGAGGTGCACAAACAAACTCACAATGCAGAGAAACATTCGAAAAAGAAAACAGAGGAAAAAGTGGAGTTGATTGATAAACCAAAAGAGACACCAGAAAACATAGAACCGGAGAAGGAAGAAATATTCCGACTCGGCCAACCACAGATTACTACCAAACCGGTAGTAGTAGGCACAATTGACTTGGACAGCATTAACCAAAGCACCCGACCACGCTCAAAGACAAAAGAACAAAAACGTAAAGAACGAGAAGAACGTAACAAACAAGGACAGGGAAAAGGTCAAGCACAAACTCAAGGACAAACTCAAGGACAAGATATTAAAAATAAAAAAATAAACACAACCGTAGCGAATGATCCTTCAAAGCATATCAAAAGAAAACGCATCGACAAGCAGCGCGTTGACCTGACAAAGCCTGAAAGTCTGAATGCGGTTAAGAATAAACCTAAAAAAGAGAATTTCAAGAAGCCTATAAAACCGGTTGTAAGCGAAGAGGATGTTCAGAAACAAATAAAAGAGACTTTAGCCCGCCTTTCCGGTGCGAATAAAAAGCATGGTAAAGGAGCGAAATATCGTAGGGACAAACGTGAACATGCAAGTGCAAAACTTCATGAACAGGAGGAAATTGAAAGAAGAGAAGAACAAATTCTTAAACTTACCGAATTTGTGACTGTGAGTGAACTTGCAAGCATGATGGACGTGTCGGTTACTGATGTTATCAGCACTTGTATGTCTATCGGCATGATGGTAGCAATCAACCAACGTTTGGATGCTGAAACCATTAACATCGTTGCTGAAGAATTCGGATTTAAGACAGATTATGTGAGCCACGATGTAATTGAAGCATTGGCTGTAGAAGAAGACGCCGAAGAGGATTTACAACCTCGTGCACCAATCGTTACGGTAATGGGACACGTGGATCACGGTAAAACATCCTTGCTCGACTACATCCGCAAAGCAAATGTGATAGCGGGAGAAGCCGGCGGTATTACGCAACACATTGGAGCTTATAATGTAAAATTGGAGAATGGACAACGCATTACATTCTTGGATACTCCCGGGCATGAAGCTTTTACGGCAATGCGTGCGCGTGGTGCAAAAATTACTGACATTGCTATAATTATTGTAGCTGCCGACGACAACGTGATGCCTCAAACCATCGAAGCTATCAACCACGCTTCGGCTGCTAATGTACAAATAGTATTTGCCATCAACAAAGTGGACAAACCAGGCGCTAATCCCGAAAAAATAAAAGAAACTTTGGCTGGAATGAACTACTTAGTAGAAGAATGGGGAGGAAAATATCAATCGCAAGACATTTCGGCAAAAAAAGGTAATGGTATCAAAGAACTTTTGGAAAAAGTATTGCTCGAAGCTGAACTACTCGAACTAAAAGCAAATCCGAACAGAAATGCTATCGGTTCGATTATTGAGTCATCGCTCGACAAAGGGCGCGGATATGTATCAACAGTTTTAGTACAAAATGGCACACTCAAACAAGGAGATATTGTGATTGCCGGCACGCATCATGGCAAAATCAAAGCCATGTTCAACGAACGAAATCAGCGAATTACCGAAGCGAAACCTGCCGAACCGGTTCTTATTCTCGGACTCAATGGAGCACCGCAAGCCGGCGACACTTTCAACGTAGTAGAAACGGAACAGGAAGCGAAAGAGATAACCAACAAACGTGAACAGTTGCAACGCGAACAAAGCATTCGCACTAAAAAACACTTTACACTTGATGAACTGGGACGACGCATCGCACTCGGCGACTTCAAAGAATTGAACATCATTGTGAAAGGCGACGTGGATGGTTCTATTGAGGCTTTATCCGACTCTTTGCTCAATTTATCGACTGAAAATATTCAGGTTAATGTTATTCACAAAGCAGTAGGCGCCATTTCCGATTCGGATGTGATGCTTGCCGCCGCCTCCAATGCCATTATCATCGGTTTCCAAGTGCGACCATCCGTTTCGGCACGTAAAATGGCGGAACAGGAAGAGATTGACATTCGCCTTTATTCTATTATTTATGATGCAATTGAAGAGTTAAAATCTGCAATGGAAGGGATGCTTTCACCCGAAATCAAAGAAGAAATTACAGCTAATATCGAAGTGCTCGATGTGTTCAAAATCACCAAAGTGGGTACAGTGGCAGGTTGCATTGTGCGTGAAGGAAAAGCTAAACGTAACAACAAATTACGCCTGATTCGCGATGGAATCGTTGTATTTACCGGCGATATCGATTCGCTCAAGCGATTCAAAGAGGATGTGAAAGAAGTAGGTACGAATTTCGAATGTGGTGTAAGTATTAAAAACTACAACGACATCCAAGTTGGCGACATCATCGAAACTTACGAGGAAATCGAAGTTAAACAAACTTTATAATCCTTTTTTGGATAATTGTATTGGAAAAAACATTAGGATTCCACTTAATTTCAAATTGAGTGGAATCTTTTTTTAGTGAAAAATGTGGTAACGTCTCTAACAATTCAAAATAAACAAGAAAAGCAATAAAAGAAGACTTTAATCGTTTTTAGATTAAATAAATAAAGTCAGCATGCTTGCAAAAATAACAGCAAATTCCCTCATAATCTTTTTATCAATCCTTCTGTTCCCCACCGCATTGCTCGCGCAAGGAAATCTTCCTTTTGCCGACGACAAACGAGTACATTTTGGATTCTCACTTGGAACTAACTGGGTTGACTTTGCTACTATACCCACATCTATTGATGAGAACATCAACGTTACATCGCTCATGCCCGGTTTTACAGTAGGTGCAATCAGCGATTTAAGACTTTCAAAAAATCTAAACCTCCGCTTCACACCTTCACTGATGCTCAATCAACGGATACTCACCTACTCCGATGGCAGCACCACCGATTTGCTTTCAGTACCTTTATATTTACCTCTTTATCTGAAATATAGCTCTGTTCGCACACGCAATTTCCGTCCATACATCATTGGTGGCGCCGGACTTTGGATGGATTGGGGAAGGAATAAAGAAAAAACGGTGTTGCTAAAAACTTTTGATTTTCTGATAGAAGGAGGTATGGGCACAAATATTTATTTTTCATTCTTCAAATTATCGCCCGAATTAAAATTCGCATTTGGTTTCAACAACATGCTTACCCCGCTCGACAAACGAGATGCCGGCGCATTGCTTAATCCCGAAACAATAAAACATACGCAATCAATCAGCAAACTTACCACACGAATGATTACGCTTACTTTCCATTTCGAATAAATGCTTCGAAGACACAGAGATCTATCAAATTAACGAACAAATCATTTATAGTCTGATGAAAACAGCAATCGTAATCGGCTCAACGGGAGCAGTAGGCAAGGAATTGGTTCAACTGCTTCTCCGGAATAAAAACTACAGTTCAGTAGTGTCTCTTGTAAGACGTGGCACTGGCATTTCTCATCCAAAACTACAGGAACACATCGTTGACTTTAATCAACCGCTGCAATGGCGTAACGAAGTGAAAGGCGATGTTTTGTTTTCGGCTATGGGTACTACTCTAAAACAAGCGAAATCAAAAGACAATCAACATCAGGTAGATTTCACTTACCAATACGAAACAGCCAAAATTGCTTCTGAACAAAAAGTACCAACTTATGTGTTGGTATCCGCCGCAGGCGCCAATTCAAACGCGGTGAATTTTTACTCAAATATGAAAGGTGAACTTGAAGATGCCATAAAACTTCTTCCGTTTAACTCCATACAAATACTTCGACCCGGACAAATAGATGGTATTCACCCCGACAAACGCAAGATGGAGAAGCTGGGGTTACAAGTGATGTATGCTATCAACAAAATCGGATTATTCCGGAAATTTCGCCCCATCAAAGGCGTTGAAGTAGCCGAAGCTATGATTTGTGCGGCAGAGAAATCCAATTCGGCAACTTACAGTTTAGATGAATTATTTCTGCTAAAATCTTCTGGTCAATAAAAATCGGCAATGCAGGATGACTTCAAATTAAAGACAAAAAGACCTTACAGATTGTAAAATCGTGTAAGGTCTTTTATTGCAATGCCTTGTAATTTTTTAATCGAAAGTCTGGTTAAGCCATCAACTTTTTGTAACGAATGCGACGTGGATCTACATCGCCCAAGCGCAATTTCTTATTCTCTTCGTAATCGGAATAACTACCTTCGAAAACAAAAATCTGAGAATCGCCTTCGAATGCAATGATGTGTGTGCAAATACGATCCAGAAACCAACGGTCGTGGCTGATTACAACCGCACAACCGGCAAATGCTTCAAGTCCTTCTTCCAAAGCACGAAGCGTATTCACATCAATATCATTGGTAGGCTCATCAAGCAGTAAAATATTTGCTTCACTTTTAAGTGTCAATGCTAAATGAAGTCGATTACGCTCTCCTCCCGATAGCACACCGCAAAGTTTCTCTTGATCACCACCGGCAAAATTAAAACGCGACAAATATGCGCGCGAGTTAATCTCACGTCCACCAACTCGAATAAACTCAGTGCCTCCTGAAATCACCTGGTACACGGTTTTGTTAGGGTCAATGTCCGTATGCGACTGGTCAACATAGCCAATTTTCACAGTTTCACCCACTTCAAATGTTCCTTTATCTGCTTTTTCAAGCCCCATCATCAGTCGGAACAACGTGGTCTTTCCGGCGCCATTGGGTCCAATAATTCCCACAATGCCATTTGGAGGTAGCATGAAGTTAAGATTTTCGAACAACAGTCTTTCACCGAATCCTTTGGCAACCCCGATTGCTTCTACCACTTTGTTGCCCAAGCGTGGACCATTAGGAATGAAAAGTTCAAGTTTTTCTTCGCGTTCTTTCTGGTCTTCATTCATCAGTCGGTCATAAGCTTCAAGACGCGCTTTCCCTTTCGCCTGGCGAGCTTTGGGTGCCATCCTCACCCACTCCAGTTCGCGTTCCAATGTTTTGCGCCGTTTGCTTGCCGCCTTTTCTTCCATTGCCATTCGCGTAGTTTTTTGTTCGAGCCACGAGGAGTAATTTCCTTTCCATGGAATGCCTTCACCACGATCCAACTCTAAAATCCAACCGGCAACATTATCAAGGAAGTAGCGGTCGTGAGTAATCGCAATTACTGTTCCGGCATAGTTGTGCAGATAATTTTCGAGCCATTCAACCGATTCGGCGTCCAAGTGGTTGGTAGGTTCATCGAGCAGAAGAATGTCGGGTTGACGAAGCAGCAAGCGACAAAGCGCTACTCGGCGGCGCTCGCCTCCTGACAAATGTTTGACCAACGCGTCTTCGGGCGGACAACGCAACGCATCCATAGCTCGCTCCAGTTTATTGTCGAGATTCCAAGCGTCAGCATGATCAAGTAATTCCTGAAGTTCGCCCTGACGTTGGATTAATTTATCAAAATCGGCATCGGGATCCGCAAATTGCTCGTTGATGTGATCGAACTCGCGAAGCATATCTACAATTTCTTGCGTGCCTTCTTGCACTATCTCTTTCACTGTTTTCTCCGCATCAAGTTGTGGTTCTTGCTCCAGATAACCCACAGAATAACCGGGTGAAAACACGACATTCCCATCATAGTTGGATTCTACTCCGGCAATAATTTTCAGTAAAGTGGACTTTCCGGAACCATTAAGCCCAATAATACCTATTTTGGCTCCATAAAAGAAAGAAAGGTAGATATTGTTTAAAACTCTTTTTTGTGGAGGGAATACTTTGCTTACTCCCACCATCGAGAAAATAATTTTTTTATCGTCGGACATAGTCAAATTTGGATATTAATTGTTTTTTCAAGTTTAAAGTACAAAGATAATGAATAATAAATTATTTCGCATTATCTGTCTGTTTGCAACTTTCAATTCAAAACGGACATGTAGGCTTAATTCAAACGTTGAAAGTCATCTTCGGGTTCATCGCTATACGACATCAAGCTTTCGGGGATTTGCTTGTCCGATTTCAAACCAAGATTTTTAAGTGCAATCGCCTTGTTTATCAGGTTTGCTTTTCCGGTAGTGAGCTGTCCAAACGCCTTGTCATATTTTTCCTGACTTTGCTTAATACTTTTACCTATTTCTTCGAAAGTACGTGTAAAACCCACAAACTTTTCATACAGTTCTTCTCCTTTTTTCACTATTTCCATCGCGTTTTTACTTTGATTATCGCGCTTCCAGAGGTCGGAGAAAAGTTTCAAACTGGCAATCAGATTAGTGGGACTTACTAACAATATTCTTTTCTCGTATGCTCTCATCCAAATTGAAGGGTCGGACTGTACCGTTAGCATATAAGCCGGTTCGATGGGCACAAACATCATTGTAAAATCGAGCGTATCGCCTAAGTTGTCATATTTTTTATTGCTCAATTGCTCCACGTGTTGCCAGGTAGCAACCAAGTGTTTATTCAAAAAGATATTTTGCTCATCGGGATTCTCGGTTCCCACATAATTGTCGTAAGCCACTAACGACACTTTTGAGTCAATCATAATCACTCTTTTATCGGGCAAGAGGATGCGCACATCGGGGCGTAGCCTTTCTCCATCTTCATTAACATGATTTTCCTGAACAAAATATTCCCTATCTTTCGTAAGCCCGGACATCTCGAGAATGCGCTCCAAAATCAATTCGCCCCAATTTCCTCTCTTCTGAGGCTTACCCTTGAGGGCAGTTGCCAAATTATTTGCCTCGGCGCTCACTTTGTTTGTTTGGTCAATCAATGCCTTGATCCGCTCTTCGAGCGAAACACGCTGCTTGGTATCTTCGGTATGTGTCGTTTCTACTTTTGAGCGAAAGTTACCAATATCCTCTTTCAATGGATTGAGCAAAGTTTCGAGGTTAAGTCTATTAGTTTCCGTGAATTTCGTTGTTTTTTCTTCCAAAACCTGGTTTGCAATGCGCTCAAATTCTATTCGAGCTTTTTCCTGCAATTCCTTCATTTCTTCTTTCAGCAAATTAAGCCGTTCGACAAGCAACTGATTATCTGCCTCTTTTTTACTCAACTCCGCCACCAACTCAGTCAGTTTTTCATTCAATTCTTCAATTCGCGAGGTTTTATTCTGTATTTGTTCTTCCTGTTTCAACGCGCTCGCTTCGAGAGCACGAAGCGAAGCGGTCAATCCGGCATTGTTCTGAAACGAACGATTTAGCTCCGATTGAATCGCGTCTTGAGCGCGATTCTCTTCCAGTAATTTATTTTTCAACTCCTCATTTTCAACACGTATGAACTGCACGCGCTCCTCTGCGATCTTGTTTTTCGTTGTCAGTTCATTATACTTATCGCTCAGCGTTTGATGCGATACGGCAGAAACAGTTTTGGATTTAAAATAGAAATAAGACATAAGGGCTGTAACACATACAGCTATCAACACGTATAATAAATGGCTCATAATTTTAATTTTCCTTTCTGATTATTTCACTTTAGGGAGCATCACAGCATATTCATACTTTTTTTCGTTCAATTCCGACGTTGATTCCTAGTAAAAATCGAGCCTATGCCTTTTCCCAATTATTGTGCAGTTTCAAGTCCTTTATTAATCGATTCGGGTGAAAAATCGCTATATTGTTCGAGTTTCCCAACAGCGCTATTCTGTTGCGGATAAATCACAATTCGAGAATTTTCGGCGAAATGTCGCTCTATTTTCTGCGGTATCTTGTCTAAGTTTGAATTATAAGACGTAGCTCCTTTACGGGCAGAAATCAACACAAACAAATCATCTTTATCAATGTATTTACCAAGAATCAAAAAATCATCCCAATCGTTAAAGTCGGTGTATTTTATCGGTGTATTTGCCACTTTCAGCGTTTTCAAACACTTTTCGATAGCATGACGTGTAATCGCGTTGCAAAAAATATTAGTCGGTATGCTTAACTCCATTGCCAATTGCACCATTTTACTCACCCATAGCCGAAATCCGTTTTCAAATTCTGCCATGGGGGGTGCAGCCACGGCGATTCTTTTATTCAATACTAATGACCGACTCACATGAGAAATCATTAATGTTTTATCCACATTTTCGAGGATTGAGTCAAGTTTCTCGCCAATCAGACGAGTAATAAAACCTTCGTGAGATGGCCATCCAAGCACAATAATATCGGCCATTATTTCTCGTGATATGCGGCTTATTCCACTTGCCACGTTATGGTCGATGGTGGTGATAATGTATACCTTCGTTTCGGTTTCCGAGCCTATTTTTTCTATTTTCTCAAGTTCATTTCGGGTTTTTATGATATTCATCTCCGCTTCACGATCGTTGGACACCACCGAAAGAACCGAAACAGGGTTTGAAGATTTCTTATCTTTTATGAAAATAATAAATTCAAACAGATTCTGAATATTATCTAAATTTGCGATAGGGATAAGAATCTGTTCGCTCTTTATTTGCATTCGCGTAGTGGCAGCATCATCGTCATTCGATTCCATCACGATAATTTTGGATGCTTTTTCGGTTGCAAACGAGGCAACAACACAGGTGATTAAAATCAAAATAATGGTGCCATTAAGTATATTCTCATCAATTATTCCAGCATTATACCCAACTAAAATCACAGCCAACGTAGCGGCGGCATGTGCTCCGCTTAGTCCAAATATCAGCTTACCTTGCGCCTTTGAATATCGGAATACCAACTGTGTGAAACGAGCCGCAATCCACTTGCCCAACAAAGCTACTACAGACAAAGTGCCTGCGACAATCAGCGCCATAGGTCCACTCAGAATGACTTTAACATCTACAATCATCCCCACACTTATTAGAAAAAAAGGGATAAATAGCGAATTTCCAATAAATTCGATACGATTCATCAAAGGTGAGGTATGCGGGATCAGTTTATTGAGCGCCAAGCCGGCAAAAAACGCCCCAATAATAGGTTCTACCCCTGCTACTTCGGCTAAAAAGGCAGAGAAAAAAACAACAGAAAGCACGAAAATGTAATGCGAATGTTTTTCGCTTTCCAATTTCCGAAAAAACCATTTTGCTATTCGGGGTATAAGTATAAATATGATTGCCGTAAACAGTGTCAACGAAACTCCCAATCGAATCCAAAACTCTTGATTGATTGCGCCTTGACTGCTACCCACTATCACCGCTAAAATAATGAGCACCGCGGTATCGGTAAGGATAGTTCCTCCAACCGTAATCGCTACTGCCTGATTCTTTGAGATACCAAATTTGCTTACAATGGGATAAGCCACCAAAGTATGCGTAGCAAACATACTCGCGGTTAGCAAACTGGTGTTAAACTCATATCCAAGCAAATAGTAACAAACCGGAAACCCAAGCGCGAGAGGAATGGAAAATGTAAATAATCCAAATAGCAAACTTTTATTCCGATTGTTTTTGAACTCGTTTAAGTCCAGTTCAAGCCCGGCAATGAACATTATATAAAGCAGACCGATGGTTGAAAAAAGATCGATTGCTGAATTTTTTTCCAAAATGCCTAATCCGTATGGTCCGATTAAAACTCCCGAAATAATCAAACCAATGATTCCAGGTATATTCATTTTTTTCAACAATATCGGCGACAATAAGATGATTAGCAATACTAATGAGAATATTAGCACCGGATTGTGTAGCGGAAGTTCAAATTCAGAAATAAAATGAGTTATAAAATCATTCATTAGCAATAGGTTTTTTATGACATATTTTTCAAACTTAGTTTTATTATTTGGCAGCAAGCAATTCCGTCTCCAAGTAGTTCGATAAAAAAAGAGAGAGTATTACAAAAATCGCAAAGCCGGAGTATGCAAAACCGACAATCCGACAATAACGCAAATTGACCTGAACCGGAGGGCTACTTAAATCTTTGCTATGGAGCTGATACACATTATTCCGGCCGCTCTACTACCCCACAACGTTGGTTTTTGCATTACTACTTTTCCAAAGATAATAAATTTTAGAGAAATAAGCTGCAGAATCTTGTGATTATTATTCGTATCCCTCTATTTTTTTAACAGCTGTAGCGTAAAGAAAAAAGCTTTGCAACAAAGTTAAAAAAAATTCAAGACGAAAGAATGTAAAGTTAAGACTGGTTTGAACTAGATTACTATGTATGAAAAGAGTATTAATCGAAACAAAATTCATAAAATTAGGGTTTTTATTGCTTGGTCATGTTAATTTCCTTTCGGATATCGGCTTTCAATCGAATGTTTTTGTTGCTCGTGCATTATTTTACATCAATCAATCGATTGTTTTTACCATTCATTGCTCGCAAATCAAAATCAATCGATCGAGTTAGTGTGTTTTGCTTCATTTTATCAAAATCAATGCATTGATTTTCTGTTTTGAATGCTAAACGATGAAAATCTATCGATTGATTGACTTATTTTTTCTTTCAAACGTTAGAAATCAATCGATTGTAAAGCCGTTAGACTATTTTTTTGTATTAAATCATGCGACAACTCACTACGCGTAACCATTCCTCCCCACCTAAAAACAATCGATAGGAAGTGTAGCTACAACAGTTTGATTCGACTCATCAATCGCGTATCAAGCGCTCTAAGAATAAATACGTGATGGAAAACTGTCCGAATTTGGCGATAATTATTATTGCCTCAAAGGGATTTTGCTTGTTTTTGAGAGTTGTACCGGCATTTAAGGCTTCGATATTACCGGCTTCATCAATTTTGGGCGGATTCGGCTTCTGAAAATCTGCGATTGCGCATATTGCTCCTGCATATCTTTCCGCATAACCTTCCGCTCTTCCTTCGTCAAAGTTAACACATGCTTACAAGCTTCTGAGCAACAAGCATTATATTTTTCACTACATTCGGGGCATTGGATAAACAAAAGATGACAATCATCGTTTGCGCAATTGGTGTGAGTATCGCACGGCTTACCACATTGATGACAATTCGCGATTATATCTTCGGTTATTCGCTCACCAAGCCGTTCGTCGAACACAAAGTTCTTACCACGGAATTTTGATTGCAGATTTTCGTTTTTCACCTGACGCGCATAATCGATCACACCCCCATAGAGCTGACTGACATCGTTAAACCCAAGGTGTTTCAAATATGCGCTTGCTTTCTCACACCTCACCCCACCGGTGCAATACATCAAAATAGGAGCATCTTTTTTACCCTCTAATGCTTTGGAAATTACTTCAATTTCCTCACGAAAAGTATCCACATCGGGACAAAACGCATTATCAAAACGTCCGATTTCACTTTCATAATGATTGCGCATATCCACCACAATTGCTCCTTCACTATCAATCGCTCGATTAAACTCAGCTGCCGTGAGATGCTTCCCAACGTTGGTAACATCAAAACTACCATCGGGCAAGCCATCCGCTACAATCTTTTTTCGCACTTTCAATGTTAATTTCAGAAACGAGAACGGACTATCCTCCACCGCCCATTTCATAGGCATTTCAGAAAACCAAACCGAATTGTTGAGATAATTGACAAATGCTTCAATATGATGTTCTGGCACCGAAATTTGAGCATTTATACCTTCTTTCGCCAAATACACCCTTCCAAGCACTCCCATATTCGACCAATCTTCATAAAGTTTGTCGCGCAATATGGCAGGATCTTCTATTATGACATAACGATAAAACGAAACGGTTTTACGTCTAAAATTTTCTGCCGCACGCATCTTTAGCAGTTCTGCTCTACCATAAATATTGTGTAATTGTTTCATCTAATTTTTCAAAAAAAAATTTATTTACTTCAAATTCAACATAAAGATTAAGTCTTGCTAACATGCACCACATCATTAGCATCTTCGATCACGTTATTTTTTTTGTACCTTTGTATCCGAAATGAAAAAGGCAATTTACATCACAATCGGTTCTATCAGTTTTGGGCTGGGCATACTTGGTATTTTCTTACCGGTATTGCCTACTACACCATTTCTGCTATTAACCGCCGCTTTGTATGCCCGAAGTTCCGACAAATTATATCTCAAACTGCTCAACAACCGGTATTTTGGTTCTTACATTCGCAATTTCAGAGAAGAAAAATCCATTCCTTTGCATGCCAAAATCATTGCAATCACATCCATTTGGGTGGTGATACTCTATTCTATTATTTATATTTTATCCGGAAAATTGATTCTGCAAATTCTACTCGGAGTGATTGCCGCTGCGGTAAGCGTACATATATTATCTTATAAAACCAAGAAGAAAATCTCCTGATTTACTCGTTGCCCTGAATTGAATTTTTATTATCCGACGCGCTTATTATCACATTTCGCAACTTGCAATCGCAATCGCAAAACACTTCGCCATCGAGTAGTCCACTTCGTTTTAATATCTGAAATTCAGTTTCAAAACGTTCTGAAAAAACTCCGCCTCCAAGGTTTTCTTCAATTTGACGCAAAGTCCACCATTTCGACGCGTATAATTTATCCGGATTCGGGTCAATGCCTTCAGTTCGGCATGTTACAAAGAGATAAATGTAGTTGTCGCAAAACTCGCCGTAATAAATATAGTTTGTAAGAAATAGCAAATTTTCCGGTTCAATCCCATAGAGTTCTTCCGTTTTTTCTTTAACGGTGCTCTCCACAGAAGCCGAAAGCCGCACTTTCCGGCTTACAGACGCATCCCAAAGGTTTGGTTCACTTCTATCTTCGGCACTACGCCTCTGCAACAACAATTTATTATCTTCAATAAAATAAAGTCTCACAACCGGGTTCATCAATCGTTCACCTCCTGCGCTATCGGGCTGATAACTCACACTTCCTATTACTTGACCGGAATTATCGACTACCGGCAACCAATCTTCACCGGCAAGCCGATGACGAACAAATAAAACCCTGAAAGTTTGAACGAATGCGTATGTTATAATGGCGAAAGCAAAAGCAAGGCGCAAGTAATACAAATACTTTTCCCGAATTGCTTCTTCGCCTGCAAACAAATACACCCCAATGAGCGACAACAAATAAACGGACACTATAAAAATGATTGAAATGGAATTTCGCTTCAACTCCACCTCATTATTTGTCATCGGGAGCTTGTGCGAAACTGTTTTTATCGCTATTTTCGACAATGAATCTTTTTGAAACACAACAAAAAGGAGAAACAAAATCAAAAGCACTTCGTCAATCTGTTGGAAAATAAAATTGGATTTAGGAATAATACTGGATGCCAAGCCAATAATCAAATAAACTGTCGCAAAAACTCCATGCCACAAAAAAACTCTTTTGTAGATAAAATATATATAAAAAACCAATAAAAATGCAACCGGAAAAGAAGCCTCCCAAGCCAGTTTCACTCCAAAGAACTCATTTACCAACATAAAAACAAATGTTGGCAAAAAATAGAGTACCGGATTGAAAAATGTTTCTCTTATCTGCTTTACTAACTGTTTCACAATAATATCAAAAATAAACTATCCTAAATTCATTTTGTAAAACAAAATAAATTTAGGATAGTTCACCAAAATGAAAATATGTTTCTCGGGAAAATCACTCAGACAATTATACTGAATGTATTTGACTCATTTAATTACCCAATATTTTGCGACATTGAGACTCAATATGATATGTATTTAATCATTATTTCTCTATCTGCAACATCCTGCTGATATATTTGCCAATAATATCAAATTCAAGATTAACGATAGTTCCCTTTTTTATCTGATGGAAGTTTGTAAAATCAAAAGTATAAGGTATTATCGCCACTTTGAAGCTACTGTCGGTAGGCTCTACCACGGTAAGACTCACTCCGTTTACTGTAACCGAACCTTTATCCACAGTCATGTATCCTTTTCGTGCCATATCAGGGTTATATTCATATTCGAATGTAAAATACCAGCTTCCTTCCGCTTCTTTTACATCTACACACACAGCCGTTTGGTCCACATGCCCTTGCACAATATGTCCGTCCAATCTGCCATTCATAAGCATACTACGCTCCAGATTCACCTTACTCCCTACTTGAAGTACGCCCAAATTGGATCGTTCCAACGTCTCTTTGATCGCTGTAACGGTATATGTATCATCTATTTTTTTCACCACTGTCAGACATACTCCGTTGTGCGCTACACTTTGGTCAATCTTCAATTCCCCGACAAACGAACAACTTAATGTCAAATGCAGGTTTTCCTGCTCTTTTTCGAGCGCTACTACTGTAGCCGCTTCTTCAATTATACCTGAAAACATATCTTTTCAATATTATCTGATTATTAAACTTTTTTTTGGGGGGCTTCAACTGCGAAATTGAATAATTTCTATTCGCCGAATTATTTTTTCAAAAAATCTTTTGCTTTTTTCCAAAACGCCGATTGAAAGGTGATTTCACCTCCTGCGTCCGTAACATCCAAATCTACTGTCGCCCCCATGAGCAAAGGAAAATTATCGTCCACATGGCCAGCCGAGAAGTTGAAACAAACGGGATAGTCATACGCTTTCACCGCTTCAGCAATAATTTCATATATCGTGGCATTCATGTCCGGGTCTTCCTCCGTGTCGGAAAATTGCCCAACAATCAATCCGGAAATTTGAGACAACGCGCCGCTGATTCTCAAGTTTTGCATCATGCGATCAATCTGATAGGGTTTTTCACCCACATCTTCAATAAACAAGATTGAGCCTTTGAACCGAATATCGAAAGGTGTGGCGCGCATACCCATGAATACAGACAAATTACCACCAACCAAGGCTCCTTTTGCTTTTCCTACGCGATTGCCTGCGTTTGGAGCTACTTTATATGAAGGTATTCTTCCTTTTAATATGTCTTCGAGCAATGCCAACGGCTGCACGTTAGATTGCAGCTCAGTGAGTTGTTTGGCCATCACACTATGAATGGAGATGAAGCCAGTTTGATACAATGCTTCATGCAACAAGGTGATGTCGCTAAAACCAATTATCCATTTAGGGTTTTTCCTAAAATGGGTAAAATCCAATCTATCCACAATTCTGGCCAGTCCATATCCTCCTCGGCTACATAGTATTGCTTTCACATTCGGGTCATCGAGCGCTTGTTGCAAATCGGTGTATCGTTCTTGTTCATTTCCAGCGAATCGTCCGTAAACCGAACGCGTAAACATACCTTCAGTAGGCTTGAAACCCCATGCGTATATTTGCTGTTTCGCACCATCAACCAAAGTAGGGTCAATATTTCCGGCAGGCGAAACAATACGTATCTCGTCGCCGGCTTTAAGAAAATCGGGATATTTCATTTTCAGATATTTTACTGAGTTATGTCGTTTTACTTTCTTTTTCTCCGCTGGAATCCCTTTTGAGGTTTCATCCTTCTTAAACTGGGATTATAAGCTGGTGCCTCTCCCAATTCGGGTGGCAACGGAATTTTATAAATGTCTTTTCCAAGAAATTCTTCAATTTTCCTGAAACGAAATTGCTCCTCAGGCCCCACAAGGGTAATCGACATGCCTTCATCGCCCGCGCGTGCCGTGCGCCCTATCCGATGCACATAATCTTCCACCTCAAAAGGCACATCATAATTGATTACGAGCGAAATATCATCAATATCAATACCGCGCGATACAATATCGGTAGCTATCAACATGCTCACCCGGTTGTTTTTGAACTCGTGCATCACTTCATCGCGTTGCTTTTGGTCTAAGTCGGAGTGCATCTCACCCACCGACAACCCCATCCGAGCCAATGAACGGGTCAACTCTTTCACCTTCACTTTTGATCCGCAAAAAAGAATCACTTTATTTGGGCTTGTCTCGGCAAACAAACTCCGGATAATTCCATTTTTTTGCGACTCTTCGCAAATATATGCAGTCTGCATAATTGTTTCGGGTGGACGAGAAATGGCAATTTTCACCTCTTCAGGTTCACGCAAAATCGTTTTAGCCATCTGTTTTATTTTTGGAGGCATCGTAGCCGAAAACATGATGGTTTGTCGGTCTTTAGGCAGACGGTTCACAATACTCATGATATCATCAAAAAATCCCATATCAAGCATTCGGTCTGCCTCATCGAGGATAAAGTATTTCACATGCGTAAGATCTATTTCCGATAAATTGAGATGTGAAATCAAACGTCCGGGAGTGGCAATTACCACATCGGCACCCCGTTGCAAACCATTTCGCTGAATTGCCCACGCTTCGGCATCATTGCCTCCATAAACCGCCACTGACGAAACAGGCACAAAATAGGAAAAGCCCTCCATTTGTTGGTCAATTTGCTGCGCCAGCTCGCGCGTTGGCGACATAATAATGGCATTCACAGCGTCGTCAGCACGAGATTCCGTATGCAAATTATTTATTAGTGGAAGCAAAAATGCAGCCGTTTTTCCTGTACCTGTCTGCGCACAAGCAATTAAATCTTTTTTTGCCAATATAATGGGTATCGCATGTTCTTGTACCGGTGTCATTTCGGTAAAATTCATCGCATCAAGCCCATTCAGCACGTCTTCACATAGTGGTAATTCGTCAAATCTCATTCGAAGTTATATTTTTAATCTCATATTCAACTACAAAAATACAATAATAAAATGAATTGGCACTGTTTCGCACTCATCCATTTTCATCATCTTACAAACTACTTTCATCCAATTATCATTTCTATCAAATCTAAACCTGTAAGTAAATCCTCAAAAATAATTAAAAGCAGACCATTTTATCAAAACTTAATCTTAACTTTGTTTATAACTACTAATTCAAGCTATTAGTCATTTTTTTATTTCAAAGATACTTTACATTATTTTTTGTTCAAGAATACGAATGATTTCAATCCTAATCCCATGTTACGACTACGACATCACGGGGCTTGTTTCCGAATTACACCGGCAAGCCACCGAAACTTATGCCGATTTTGAAATCGTGGTTATGGAAGATGGTTCTACCAAATTCTTGAACACAAACAACACGATTAATCAACTTTCATATTGCAGGCATATCATATTACACCAAAACTTGGGTCGTTCGGCTATTCGCAACCGCCTTGCAGATGAAGCAAAATTTAACCACCTTCTCTTTATGGATTGCGACGCGGCAGTAATTCGTCCTAATTTCGTTGAAAAATACCTTGCATTTTGCCATGAAAATTCAGTAGTAATCGGTGGAACAGCTTATGACTCCGAAAATCACGATCCAAAATTCACCCTTCGATTCAAATATGGCAGAAAACGCGAAGCTACTCCGGCTACCGAACGAGCCATGAAAGGCAGATATTCTCATTTCTCCACCTTCAATTTCATGATATGTAAAACTACATTTCAGAAAATCCGGTTTGACGAAACGATTAAAGGTTATGGAAATGAGGACACGCTATTTGGATATCATATTGCCGAATTAAATTGCGACATTCACCACATCGACAACCCACTGCTACATCTTGGCTTGGACAACAACTCTCTTTTTCTAAAAAAAACAGAAGAAGGTATCCGAAATCTCTCCAAACTTTATCACACAGGAAATTATCCATTTATCAGCAAGCAGTCTAAGTTACTACGCACTTTTGCGAATATTGAAAAATCGAATCTTACAGTGTTTTTTTCTTTGCTCTACACAATATCAGTTACGCCATTCAAAGCTAACCTTCTCAGCAAACACCCCTCACTTTTAGTTTTCGATTTATACAAACTGCTTTATTTGTGCCATTACTCAAGAAAAACATGACAAGATGTCAGTCCGATTTCTCAAATTCACAAGAAAAAATGAAAAAACACGTCATTTTTTCATCTTTCTCACTTTGGCATATCTTTCGCTAAGCGAATACTACTTTTATGATAGAGAATTTTTCAATCAAAATTAAGTACAAAATTTAAAATAGAATTATTATGAACATTAAACCATTGGCAGACCGTGTGCTGGTAAAACCAGCTCCGGCAGAAGAAAAAACAGTAAGCGGCATTATCATTCCGGATAGCGCAAAAGAGAAACCTCTGAAAGGTGAAGTAATCGCCACAGGAAACGGCACAAAAGACGAAGAGATGATTGTTAAAGTAGGCGACAACGTTTTATACGGCAAATACGCCGGCACAGAACTTGAATGGGAAGGCGTAAAATACCTTATCATGCGTCAGTCTGACATTTTGGCAGTACTATAAAGGAGATAGCTCCATCTAATTATTTTTTCACAAAAAAAGAAATAAAACTGAGAACAAAAAGACAAAAAAATGGCAAAAGAAATTTTATTTAATATTGACGCTCGCGATCAACTAAAAAAAGGAGTTGACGAATTGGCAAACGCCGTAAAAGTAACTCTTGGCCCAAAAGGCAGAAACGTAATAATTGAAAAGAAATTTGGTGCTCCGCACATCACAAAAGATGGTGTAAGTGTAGCTAAAGAAATTGAATTGGAAGATGCTTTCCAAAACATGGGCGCCCAATTAGTGAAAGAAGTAGCTTCTAAAACAGGCGAAGATGCTGGTGATGGCACTACCACTGCTACCGTTTTGGCACAAGCAATCATTAACGTTGGTTTGAAAAACGTTACTGCCGGCGCAAATCCGATGGACTTGAAACGCGGAATTGACAAAGCCGTTGCTGCTGTTGTCAAAAACATTGCGGCACAAGCAAAAACAGTAGGTGATGATTACGATAAAATCGAACAAGTAGCTACCGTATCGGCAAATAACGACACCCGAATCGGGAAACTTATCGCCGACGCGATGCGTATCGTATCAAAAGACGGAGTTATCACCATCGAAGAGGCCAAAGGCACTGAAACTACCATTGACATTGTTGAAGGTATGCAATTTGACAGAGGTTATATTTCACCCTATTTCGTTACCAATACCGAAAAAATGGAAGTTGAATTTGAAAAACCTCAAATTCTTATTTACGATAAGAAAATTTCTAACTTAAAAGAACTACTTCCGATACTCGAACCGGCAGCTCAAAGCGGACGCCCCATCCTGATTATAGCCGAAGACGTTGATAGCGAAGCGCTTACAACATTGGTAGTAAACAGACTTCGCGGGTCATTAAAAATCTGCGCGGTGAAAGCTCCCGGATTTGGCGACCGTAGAAAAGAAATGCTCGAAGATATCGCTATTCTCACAGGTGGCACAGTAATTTCGGAAGAAAAAGGTATTCAGCTCGAAAATGCTACGATCGAAATGATGGGTACTGCAGAGAAAGTTACAATCGACAAAGACAACACAACCATTGTCAACGGAGCCGGCAACAAAGAAGCTATTCAAAGTCGTATCGGACAGATTAAATCGCAAATCGCTTCAACAACTTCCGACTACGACAAAGAAAAACTACAAGAAAGACTTGCAAAATTAGCAGGTGGTGTCGCCGTATTGTTCGTTGGAGCCGCTTCTGAAGTGGAAATGAAAGAGATGAAAGACCGCGTTGATGATGCGCTTCATGCCACACGTGCCGCAATTGAAGAAGGCATTGTACCCGGTGGCGGCATAGCCTACATTCGAGCCATTGATGATTTGGACAACATTTCGGTTGATAACGATGACGAAAACACCGGTATCGAAATAGTGAAACGCGCTATCGAAGAGCCGTTACGTCAAATTGTGGGTAATGCCGCAAAAGAAGGAGCTGTAATAGTTCAAAAGGTTCGTGAAGGCAAAGACGACTTTGGGTACAATGCTCGTACCGATAAATACGAGAACTTATATGAAACAGGCGTAGTGGATCCGGCTAAAGTTGCCCGCGTTGCACTCGAAAATGCAGCCTCAATCGCAAGTATGTTCCTTACAACCGAAGTAGTTGTTGTAGAAAAGAAGGAAGAGAATCCGATGCCACAAATGCCTATGGGCGGTGGAATGGGAGGAATGATGTAGGGCTTCACTTTGTTTTCAATAAACATTCAACAAATAAATTCAAAAACTCCACTAAGCAAAAAAAATGCTTTGTGGAGTTTTTTTTTATATTTAATGGCTAAGTCGATACAAAATTCATTTTTTTTCTCTACATTGCGACGTCTAACGCTATAAATTATTGACTTATGAAAATTGGAATTTTATCATCCGGAGGCGACTGCCCGGGTATCAATGCCACAATACGTGGTGTTGGAAAAACTGCGATTAACAACTATGGAATGGAGGTGATTGGGATAAACAGCGGATTTTCAGGGTTACTTTACAAAGACACCACCGTTCTCAATGATTCGTCTCTTTCGGGAATCCTCACATTGGGAGGCACTATTTTGGGAACGGCGCGCGAAAAAGAGTTCCGAAAAATACTTAAATCACCCGATAAAAAAGACAAGGAAATAATAAAAAAAAGCTACAAAGAGCTGGGATTGGACTGTTTGGTATGTATCGGAGGTAATGGAACCCAAAAAACAGCTTGGCAACTCTCCGAACTTGGTCTTAACGTAGTAGGCATTCCCAAAACGATTGACAACGACGTGTTCGGAACCGACATTACTTTTGGCTTCAACACCGCGGTGGATATCGCCACCGAAGCTATCGACCGACTACATTCTACTGCAAGCTCACACCAGCGAGTAATGGTCATAGAACTAATGGGACACAACGCGGGTTGGATAACGCTTTTTGCAGGTATGGCCGGTGGAGCCGACATCATTCTGTTACCCGAACTTGGATACGACCTGAAAGCGATAAAACATGCGATTGAAAAACGAAAAAACAGCGGTAAAGCTTATTCAATTGTGGCTGTAGCTGAAGGTGTGCAACTTAATGAGGGTAACGAGGGCGAACATCCGGCTCACTTTTTTGCTCGAAAAATTGAAGAACTAACCGGCATCGAAACACGCGAAACGGTATTGGGATACATCCAACGTGGAGGATCACCAAGCTCTTATGACCGAAATTTGGGTACGTTGCTTGGCGGACATGCGGCAAAGCTCATCAACGACGAAAAATTTGGCAGAATGGTATCGGTAAAAGGAATTGACGAAATAAGCGATGTATCATTGAAAGAAGTAGCCGGGAAACTCCGACTCGTTACCCCCGACCACATCATGGTAAAGCAAGGAAAAAGAATGGGAATATCTTTTGGTATATAAACAATAACAAAACCGCGATTTGAATACAAATCGCGGTTTTGTTTTATCTCAGAAACGAAAGTTAAGCTTTCGGATTGCTTTTATTTACACTTCTCACAATTGCAGTAAATGCTTCCGGATGATTCATCGCCAAATCGGCAAGAACTTTACGATTCATCTCGATGCCTGATTTCTTCAAAGCACCCATCAAACGCGAATAACTCATACCTTCGAGGCGTGCAGCAGCATTGATACGCTGAATCCAAAGCGCACGAAAATTACGTTTTTTGTTTTTACGGTCGCGATAAGCATATTGCAAACCTTTTTCCCATGTATTTTTTGCTACGGTCCAAACGTTTTTACGCGCACCGAAATAACCTCTTGTCAGGCTTAAAATTCTTTTTCTTCTTTTACGTGAAGCAACGTGATTGACTGATCTTGGCATAATAATTTTTATTTTGAAAGTTAGCGCTGCAGATAATAGCAGTCTTTACGAGCTAAATTTCGATTAAACGATAGAAAAAATGTCTTAAAAAAATTAATCTTGAAACGAAAGAGAAAAATCAAACTTTTAGCATCGCTTTTACGTTTTTCACGTCAGCTGCATCCACATAACCCATGAGTGTAAGATTACGTTTTTGTTTGGTTGTTTTCTTAGTCAAAATGTGACTTTTAAAAGCATGTTTTCTTTTAATTTTTCCTGTTCCGGTAAGAGCGAATCTTTTTTTAGCACCGGAGTTAGTTTTCATTTTAGGCATTTTCTATTTTATTTTTTAATTACGGAAATTCGATTATTTTTTTTCTTTCTTTGGCGACAACAACAATATCATTCTTTTGCCTTCCAATTTTGGCATCTGGTCAACTTTAGCATAATCTTCGAGGGCAGTAGCAAAACGCAACAAAAGCATTTCGCCCTGTTCCTTAAACAAAATGGATCGACCTTTGAAGAAAACATACGCTTTTACTTTGTCGCCATCCTGAAGAAACTTTGTGGCATGTTTCAACTTAAAATTATAGTCATGATCATCCGTTTGTGGACCAAACCGCACCTCTTTAACTTCAATTTTAGTTGATTTTGCTTTATTTTCCTTTTCTTTCTTTTTTTGCTGATACAAGAATTTCTGATAATCAACAATCCGACACACAGGTGGTTCTGCAGCTGCTGCAATCTCCACTAAATCCAATTCCAATTCATCAGCGAGTTTTATTGCTTGCTCAAAGCTATATACGCCTTGTTCAATATTTTCACCCACCAATCGAACTTCTTTCACTCCTCTTATTTTATCGTTGATACGATGAGGCATCTCTCTCTCTTGCCCCTTACGCGGCCTGAATACTGGTTGTTTAGCTATTGCTTGTTTCCTCCTTAAAATTAGAATTTTACGATTATTATCTATCTCATTTTTGAGGGTGCAAATATAATACATTTTTTAAAAACAACCAAATTTCCGTGCAACAAAATCAATAAAACATCGATTGAGACATTTCTCTTTTGGTATTTTAGTTCAAAATTTCAAAACGGAAACAGAAAACCATCAAATAGACCAAAAAGCACTGATTAACAAACTTTTACACCAAGATTTGGAATACGTTGATTTTTTTCTTACCTTTGCAAAACTAATAATGCAGAGCGCTGCATATAATACTATTTTATGAAGAAAATCTTTTTCTTGCTTTTTGCATTCACATTGGCGTATTCAAACGCGCTATGCAATGAGCAAAGGGTGAAAGCTTCCTATTATGCTAACAAATTCCACGGAAAGAAAACAGCAAACGGACAAGTTTATCACCGGGACAGTTTGACTTGTGCCCACAAAACTTTGGCTTTTGGCACAATCATTAAAGTGAAAAATCCCAAAAATGACAAGGTCGTCTATGTAAAAGTAACCGATAGAGGGCCATACAGCAAAGGGAGAACAATTGACTTGTCATACGCTGCCGCCAAAAAATTAGACATCGTAACGCATGGAATAGCAAGCGTTGACATTACAGTCATGGGTTTGAACTACAACCCCACTGCCGACAAAGCAAATTTTGAGTTTTATGGTCTTACGAACATCGGAAATTTAACGAAAAATGCGATGGACAGTTTGATGATTCGACAAGACAATATCAAAATGGCGAACGACAGTTTAAAATTAATTAGTAGAATCAACCTCATTAACTAAAACAAAAACAGCCGAGCTTCAATGTTCGGCTGTTTTTGTTTTAAATTTATTTTCGTAAATATCAGCGATTCAATCTTCTACATCTTCTTCTACATCTTCCTCCTCCTCAACATCAAAAACAGAAAGTTGGCGATTGAAAATTTCATCCAACGACAGCTGGAATGTTTCGGTGTGTTTCACGCCATCTATTAACGTCAGATGTTCTAATATGATTTGCAATAAATGACGGTTATCTTTCGCATATATTTTGATAAACATCGAATACTTCCCGGTGGCATAATGACACTCTACGATTTCTGAAATCTTTTTCAGTTCACCAACTACGTAATCAAACTTTTTGATGTCCGAAAGTACAATGCCAATATAAGCACAAGTCTGATAGCCAATCTTATATGTATCTATTACAAACTCTGAGCCTTTAATAATCCCCAAATTTTTAAGTTTTTGAATTCGTTGATGAATTGCAGCGCCCGAAACATTGCATTCGCGTGCCACTTCAAGAAAAGGAATTCGTGCATCTTTAGATATTAATTGCAGAATTTTCTTATCTAATCTGTCAATCTGATGATGTCCCATTATGAATATTTTTTGTGTGTTTATAAAAATGTAAAAATACAGACAAATATATTTCTTTTATTTCATTTTTCCTAATAACAAAAACGAATTTATTCTTTTTTCACCTAAAGCCATGACTTTACCTGTATTTTTCTTCCTTATTATCATCAAGAATACTGATATAACTTTGATATCGCGATTGACTTATAAAGTGATTTTCAATGGCCTCCAATACAGCGCAGCCAGGTTCGTGTCTGTGAGTACAATTATTAAAGTAACATTTTTTGGAGAAATAAAAAATCTCTTTAAAAAAATGCCCAACTTCATAAACATCCATATCTACTGTACCAAATCCTTTTATGCCCGGGGTGTCAATGATATCTCCACCATCGGGTAGCGGAAACATTTCAGAGAAGGTGGTGGTGTGCATACCCCTATTATGATACTCCGATATTTCGTTTATCCGAAGCTTTGAGTCAGGAACAAGTTCCTGGATAATGGTCGATTTACCCACTCCGGAGTTACCGGAAATTAATGTTGTTTTATCTTTCAAAAATAGTTTCAGCTCTACCAGGCTTTCCGGATTATAAGCAGAGACAAGAAACACCGGATATCCAATATTTTCATATAGGAACTTTAAGCTTCGTGCAAACTCCAAATCCGACTCAACATAGCGGTCGGTTTTATTTATGACAATACATGCCGGCACTCGATATGCTTCGGCTGTGGCAAGGAATCGGTCAATAAAAACGGTATAAGTTACCGGATAATTAACAGTGGCTACAAGTGCCACTAAATCGAGATTGGCAGCCAGAATATGTGAATACTTTGAGAGATTGGATGCTCGACGTATGATGTAATTTTTTCTGTCGAATAGTTTTACGATAAGAGCTGCATCGTCCGATGAGTGAACATATTCAACCCTATCACCCACAGCAATGGGATTTGTGCTACGAATGCCTTTAAGTCGAAAGTTTCCCTTCACCTTGCATTCAATCAAAGAGCCTTCATCTGATCTTACGGTGTACCAGCTCCCGGTATTTTTAACTACGATTCCATGCATTCTTTCGGCAATATATTTTTAATTAATCTAATATTTCCAAAATCAAAAATACAAGAAAAGCGATTATCGGACAACAATCGCTTCACCTAATATTGATATTTGTTGAGAATTGTAATAGAAAATTACACTGTCATGATTTCCTTCTCTTTCTCAACGAGCAAATCATCTATTTTTTTGACATATTTATCATGTTTCTTCTGCATTTCAGCTTCAGCATCTTTTTCCACATCCTCAGGCAATCCTTCTTTGATCATTTTTTTCAGTTTTTCAATAGCCTCTCGTCTAGCATTTCGAATACTGATTTTCGCGTCTTCACCCTCGGTTCTTACTTGTTTTGCAAGCTGTTTGCGTCGGTCCTCAGTCATAGGTGGGATACCAAGTCGAATTACTTCACCATTATTCTGAGGTGTAATTCCAACTTCTGAATTAATTAGCGCCCTTTCGATAATATGTAAAAATGACTTTTCCCATGGCTGAATCGCTATCGTTTTTGCATCGGGAGTGGTTATAGTAGCCACATTGCTAATCGGTACCATTGAGCCATAATAGTCAACTCTCACTCCATCGAGGATATGCACATTCGCTTTACCGGCACGAATACGTGACAATGCTTCGTCGAGGTATTCGATAGTAGCTTGCATCAATTCTTCTGCTTCAAGCAGATGTACTTTAAAGTCTATCATAATTTTTTTATTTTTAAGTTATTTATTATTACACCACATCCAGTTATTTGAATAAAGAAAAGATCGAGGTAGTAAATAAGCGATTCTAATTAGGCAAAAAAAAGATCTAATTTGTTACCAATGTACCAATATTAATCCCAGAGACCACTTTCATTAAATTTCCAGGAGTGTCCATATCAAAGACATAAATCGGCATATTATTTTCTTTACACATTGTAGTTGCAGTCAAATCCATTACTTTAAGATTTTGATTATAAATTTCATCAAAACTTATCGTATCAAATTTCTTAGCGGATTTATCTTTTTCAGGATCTGCTGTATATATTCCATCTACCCGTGTTCCCTTAAGCATTACATCTGCTTCTATTTCAATCGCACGAAGCGAAGAGGCTGTGTCGGTAGTAAAATAAGGATTACTTGTACCGCCGGCGATGATTACGACTTCGCCATTTTCAAGACATTCCACCGCATAGCGTTTGCTATAATACTCTCCAACAGGTTCCATGCGTACAGAGGTAAGAACACGTGACTTTGCTCCTATTGCCTGTAAAGCGGAATTAAGTGCTAAACTATTGATAACCGTAGCAAGCATACCCATTTGATCGCCCTGCACCCTATCAAATCCTTTCGAAGCGCCACTTAATCCACGAAATATATTTCCACCTCCGATTACGATACCAATCTGAATTCCTGATTGTGCCACTTCTTTTATCTGATTGGCATATTCCTCAAGGCGTGTAACATCAATCCCTTGTTTCTTTTCCGCAGCAAGCGATTCTCCACTAAGTTTAAGCAGTATTCTTTTAAATTTCATCTTAATTCATTTTATTTATAACAAGAACAAAAGTAAGAATTTAGCTTGAAATTTGCAAATATATTGGCGTATTGCTTTAAAATAGAAGAGGACAAATCTTTTATCTGACTTGCCCTCTCGAATGTATTGTAGAAAAACGAAATTTATTCGCCTTTTTCTTCAACAGAAGTTGGTTCAGCAGCAGTTGTTTCAGTAGATTCAACTTTTTTAGCCGAACGACGCGTTCTACCGGCTTTTTTGGTTGCCTTTTCTTTCAACATGTTTTCGTTGTAGTCAACCAATTCGATAATACACATTTCAGCATTATCTCCTAAGCGAAAGCCTGTGCGTAGAATACGGGTATATCCACCCGGACGATCAGCTATTTTTTCGGCTATGTCACGAAATAATTCTGTAACAGCTTCTTTGTTCTGCAAATAGCTGAACACGATACGACGTGAGTGTGTTGTATCCTCTTTTGATTTTGTAAGGATTGGTTCTACATACACGCGAAGCGCTTTTGCTTTTGCCAGAGTAGTAGCAATTCTTTTATGACGAATCAACGAGATTGCCATATTGGACAACATGGCATCTCTGTGAGAAGCGGTACGTCCTAAATGATTGAATTTTTTATTATGTCTCATTTTATAATCTTACTCTTTATCTAATTTATATTTAGTAACATCCATACCAAAGTTAAGCTTCAAACTTTCGAGTTTTTCTTCTAACTCTGTTAGAGATTTCTTTCCAAAGTTACGGAATTTCAACAAGTCATGACGGTGATTCTTAACCAAGTCGCCTAATGTATATACATCGGCTGCTTTGAGGCAGTTAAGGGCACGTACAGAAAGTTCAAGATCTGTAAGTTTGGTTTTAAGCATCTGACGCATATGCAGTATTTCTTCGTCAAACTCCTCTACCCCATCAACTTCAGGTGCTTCGAGCGAGATTTTCTCATCGGAGAAAAGCATAAAGTGATGAATAAGTATTTTCGCTGCTTCTTTCAAAGCTTCTTTAGGATGAATGGAACCATCGGTTGCAATTTCTATAACCAATTTTTCGTAGTCAGTAACCTGCTCTACACGATAATTCTCAACAGAATATTTCACATTGCGAATTGGAGTATAAATTGCATCAATCGGTATTACGCCAATTTCAGGATTTGAACGATTCGCCTCATCCACTGCAACATAGCCGCGACCTTTATTAATAGTAATATCAATATTGAAATTGGCTGAAGGATCAAGTGTACAAATCACAAGTTCCGGGTTTAGAACATCAAAACCGGTGAGGTGTTTACCCAAATCCGAAGCTTTGAAAGATTCAACTCCTTTTACCGTAATTGTTACTTTTTCAGTCTCTATTTCCTCAACAATCTGCTTGAAGCGAACTTGTTTCAGATTGAGAATGATATTCGTAACGTCGTCGAGCACACCGGGTATTGAAGCAAATTCATGGTCAACACCGCTTATACGAATTGATGTGATAGCAAAGCCTTCGAGCGAAGAAAGTAGAATACGGCGCAAAGCATTACCAATAGTAATACCATATCCGGGTTCCAAAGGACGAAATTCAAATTTACCTTGAAAATCATCAGCTTCCAACATGATTACCTTCTCGGGTTTTTGAAATGCTAATATTGCCATGACTTCAATTAGTTTTTAGAGTATAACTCTACGATTAACTGTTCTTTAATATTCTCTGGTATATCTTCACGTTCTGGAATATGAAGGAAAGTTCCAGACATGTTTGCCTCTGAGTACTCAATCCAAGGATATTTACTGTGATTAAATCCACTTAACGAGTTGAGAATTACTTCCATTGATTTGTTTTTCTCACGTACCGCGATCACATCTCCCGGACGAACATGATAAGAGGCAATATTAACCACATCACCATTAACTGTTATGTGACGGTGACTAACCAACTGACGTGCACCTGCACGAGTGGGCGCAAAACCTAAACGATATGCGACATTGTCCAAACGCGCTTCGAGCAATTGAATAAGGATAACACCGGTAATACCTTTGGTGCGTTTAGCCTTTTCATACGTTCTACGAAACTGTTTTTCGAGCAAACCATAAGTGTATTTTGCTTTTTGTTTTTCGCGCAACTGAATACCGTATTCAGATGTTTTTTTGCGACGTGAATTTCCGTGCTGTCCAGGAGGATAATTCTTTTTAGACAATACTTTGTCGGGTCCGAAAATAGGTTCGCCAAATTTGCGTGCTATTTTTGTTTTTGGTCCAGTATATCTTGCCATTTTTTATTTGAATAAATGATTTATTTTTTGTTTTTATTATTTTGAAAGTTCTCTTACGTATCGAATTGAGTTAGCCGCTATTGCAGAGAGGTTAGTATTGCAATCCCAAACAAGCATCAAAACATAAGTAAAACTATTCAAATTCTTGAATTATATCATTTCAGGTTTCTTTTTAATGAAAGAATCCTGAAATGAATATATAAAAAAATATTAAACTCTTCTTCTTTTTGGAGGACGACATCCATTGTGTGGTAGTGGAGTAACGTCAACAATCTCGGTTACTTCAATGCCAGCTCCATGCACGGTTCTGATAGCAGATTCGCGACCGTTACCTGGCCCTTTCACGTATGCTTTTACTTTACGTAAGCCTAAGTCATAAGCCACTTTTGAGCAGTCTTGCGCAGCCATCTGAGCTGCGTAAGGAGTATTTTTCTTTGAGCCACGAAAACCCATTTTTCCGGCAGACGACCACGATATGATCTGACCCTCGGAGTTAGCGATGCTTACAATAATATTATTGAATGAGGAATGCACATGCAATTGGCCTACGCCGTCCACTTTTACAACGCGCTTCTTGGCTGCAACTGTTTTTTTTGCCATAGTTATTTTAAAATTATTTTGCTATTAAAATTCGCAAATCATTAATTATCTATTATTTAGTTGCTTTTTTCTTGTTTGCAACTGTTTTTTTCTTTCCTTTGCGTGTACGAGCATTATTTTTAGTGCTCTGACCTCTCAAAGGCAGACCGATACGATGACGAATACCACGGTAACAACCTATGTCCATCAAGCGTTTGATGTTCAATTGAGTTTCTGAACGTAAATCACCTTCTACTTTGTATTCGGCACCGATGATTTCACGAATTTTAGCTGCTTGGTCGTCAGTCCAATCCTTTACTTTGATATTGATATCAATACCGGCTTTTTCAAGGATACTTTTTGCGTTACTGCGACCTATTCCGTAGATATAAGTCAATCCAACTTCCCCTCTTTTGTTTTGGGGTAAATCTACTCCGACAATTCTTATAGCCATAAACTATTCTTTTTTTTAATTTTTATAAATTAAATAAATTAACCCTGACGCTGTTTGAACTTTGGGTTCTTTTTGTTAATTACATACAAGCGACCTTTTCTTCTTACGATTTTGCAATCGTCTGTGCGCTTTTTAATTGATGCTCTGACTTTCATAAACTTTTTTTTGGGAATTATGACTTGGGAAATTTGACTTTCGAGTTTTATGAATAATTTTCCTTGGTCGAACTACCTGCTGTCTATTTATCTTAAACTTATTTATATCTGAATGAAATTCTGCCTTTTGACAAATCATAGGGTGACATTTCAACTTTTACCTTATCACCCGGTAAAATTTTAATGTAGTGCATTCGCATTTTCCCTGAAATATGGGCAGTTATCACATGTCCATTTTCAAGTTCTACGCGAAACATCGCATTTGATAATGCTTCAATAATAGTACCGTCTTGTTGTATTGCTTGTTGCTTTGCCATAAAATAAATTAAAATTCTCTTTCTCCTAAAACTTGTTTTATATAATCAAAACTTGAAAGTATATCCGCTTTACCTGAACGAATAGCTACTGAATGTTCGAAATGTGCAGAAGGTTTTCTATCTGCTGTGCGAGTAGTCCATCCGTCTTTTTCAAATATCATTTGACGCGTTCCCATGTTTATCATTGGCTCTATAGCGATGGTCATTCCCGATTTTAGAACAATGCCATTCCCTTTCTTTCCATAATTTGGAACTTCAGGAGATTCATGTAAACTTCGTCCTACTCCATGGCCTACCATTTCGCGAATCACTGAATAGCCTCTATCCTCACAGTACTTTTGTATTGCGGCTCCGATATCGCCTATTCGTTTCCCGTCAATTGCTTGTTCGATGCCTTTGTATAATGCTTCCTTGGTAGCTCGTAACAAACTTACTGTGTCTGGATGAACATTTCCTACACAAAAGGTGTATGCCGAATCACCATTAAATCCATTTTTCAAAACCCCACAATCAATCGATATAATGTCACCATCTTTTAATACCACGTTTTCAGAGGGAATACCGTGCACTACTTGTTCATTGACAGATGCGCAAATAGAACCGGGAAAACCGCCATAGCCTAAAAAATTTGGAACACCACCATTATCACGAATAAATTCTTCAGCACGTTTGTCAAGTTGAAGCGTTGAGATTCCGGGTGCAATAATTTTTGCTAATTCTGCCAACGTTTTGGCAACTATTTGATTACTTTCACGGAGTAATTCAATCTCCTCGTCTGATTTTAGATAAATCATTATTTAAAATTTAAGAATCGGAGTTGGAAATATGGGAAGAGTTTACTTCCACATTTCCAAAACCGTATCTATTTTATCTATTAATAAGCAGCAGCTCCTCCGGTGCGTCCTTTAATCCTACCTGATTTCATTAATCCATCGTAGTGGCGCATCAATAAGTGACTTTCAATTTGTTGAAGGGTATCGAGTACGACACCTACTAAAATCAAAAGCGAGGTTCCTCCAAAGAATTGAGCAAACTGTTGATTTATACCAAGTACAGATGCAAAAGCAGGTAGAATTGCAATTATTGCCAAGAAAAAAGAACCCGGAAGCGTGATACGCGACATAATAGTATCGAGATAATCCGCTGTTTTCTTACCTGGTTTTATTCCCGGAATAAATCCGTTGTTACGTTTCATATCTTCAGCCATCTGTTGTGGATTTACCGTGATGGCTGTGTAGAAGTATGTAAAAACGATAATCAAAATTGCAAATACGATATTATACACTGGACTTTCATAACGTGTGAAATGACTCCAGAAAGTTTGCGTGGCTTCAGAGTTGGAATATCCTGCTATTGCTAGCGGAATAAACATAATTGCTTGTGCAAAAATGATAGGCATCACGCCGGCAGCATTCACTTTTAATGGTATGTACTGACGTACACCGCCATATTGTTTATTTCCAACAATTCTTTTGGCATATTGTACAGGAATTTTGCGTGTTCCTTGAACAAGCAGAATTGCAAACATAATAACCAAAATAAGAATTACAACCTCTGCAAAGAACATCACCAAACCACCACCACCGGTATCAGCCATACGTGATGCCACTTCTTGAATTATCGATCCGGGCAGGCGCGAAATAATACCCACCATGATGATAAATGAAATACCGTTGCCAATACCTTTATCCGTAATGCGTTCACCTAACCACATCACAAACATACTACCCGCCATTAAAATTAGCGTTGAACTTGCGATAAACCAAAATGAAGAAGGTAATGACGCTCCAGCAGATGCTACCTGATGACGTAAATTAGCTAAATACGAAGGTCCTTGAAGCGTCAGAATTAACACTGTAAGGTAACGCGTGTACTGGTTCATTTTAGTACGACCACTTTCTCCTTCACGCGATAGCTTTTGAAACTTTGGAATTGCTATGGTTAAAAGCTGAATTACGATTGATGCAGAAATATAAGGCATAATTCCGAGTGCAAAAATAGAAGCATTTTGGAAAGCGCCACCTGAGAACATATCCAACAAAGCCATGATACCACCGCTTGTTTGACTTTTCAGATGAGAAAGTGCATCTACATCTACTCCCGGAAGAACAATGTAAGAACCTAAGCGATAGATTAACACAAATAAAATTGTAGTAATCAACCTGCTTCGTAGATCTTCGATCTTCCAGATATTTTTTAATGTCTCAATAAATTTCTTCATTATATCTTAAATTTTTACAACAGAGCCACCTGCAGCTACAATCGCTTCTTCTGCTGATTTTGAGAATGCGTTTGCTTCTACTGTGATTTTTGAAGTCAGTTTTCCATTTCCAAGGACTTTAACTAAAGCAGTTTTGTTTATAAATCCAGCTTCGCGAAACTGAACCAACCCGATGGTAGTTAAGTTTTTACTATCGGCAAGTGCTTGAATAACATCAAGATTGATAGCTTTGAACTCTACGCGATTGATATTTTTAAAACCAAATTTAGGTAAACGTCTTTGAATTGGCATCTGACCACCTTCAAATCCTACTTTACGTGAGTAACCTGAACGTGATTTGGCTCCTTTATGACCTCTTGTGGAGGTTCCACCCATACCAGAACCGGAACCACGACCATATCTTTTATTAGTACGAACCGAGCCGGCTGCCGGTGTTAAATTACTTAAATCCATATTATTGTGATATTTTAAGTCTTATTTTATCGACGATTATTACTTATTTAATTACCTCTACCAGATGGTGAACTTTTGCAATCATTCCTAAAATTGAAGGAGTTGCATTATGTTCTACCGTAGCATTCATTTTCTTAAGACCCAAAGCATCTAAAGTTCTTTTCTGGTCTTTCGGACATCTGATTCTACTTCTTACCTGTTTTACTTTTATTGTTTCCATAATCTGTTATCTTCAATATTATCCGTTAAACACTGTGCTTAATGAAACACCTCTGTTTTGAGCTACCTGACGTGCATCGCGAAGCTCGGCAAGAGCAGCAATAGTAGCCTTAACCAAGTTGTGAGGGTTTGATGAGCCTTTTGATTTAGCAAGTACATCGGTAATACCAACACTTTCGAGTACTGCGCGCATGGCGCCACCTGCAACAACTCCTGTACCGGTTGTAGCCGGTTTGATAAATACCGATGAGCCGGAGAATTTTGCAAGTTGTTCGTGAGGAATTGTGCCATTGATAACCGGAACGCGAATCAGATTTTTCTTTGCCGATTCAGTAGCTTTAGCGATAGCTGCAGTTACTTCACCAGCCTTACCTAATCCCCAACCTACAATTCCGTCTTCATTGCCTACAACTACAATAGCTGAAAAGCTGAATGTACGACCACCTTTGGTTACTTTCGTTACACGGTTTACGGCTACGAG
This sequence comes from uncultured Paludibacter sp., assembly GCA_964568675.1. Classification (GTDB taxonomy): domain Bacteria; phylum Bacteroidota; class Bacteroidia; order Bacteroidales; family Paludibacteraceae; genus UPXZ01. Next base: position 2,400 of record CAZMQV010000013.1, on the reverse strand, counting down.
TCTATCCTTTAGCTCGATATCATTCGTAGTTTTAACTTTATTTTCTTTTGTTGCCATTGTATATTAAAATTTAAGTCCACCCTCGCGAGCAGCGTCAGCTAATTGTTTAACACGTCCGTGGTAAAGATAACCATTACGGTCGAATACCACTTCTTGAATACCGGCGGCTACAGCGTTTTTAGCAATTAATTTGCCAACAACAGCAGCTTGTTCGGTTTTAGTAACTTTGTCTTTATTTCCTAATGATGATGCCGATGCTAATGTTACACCATTCACATCGTCAATTACTTGAGCATAGATTTGTGTATTGCTACGGAACACGGTTAAACGTGGTCTTTCAGCTGTACCCGAGATTTTTTTGCGGATACTGGCTTTAATTTTACTTCTTCTTTCTAATTTTTGATTCATTTCTTCACAAGTTTAAGTAAATTATTTACCTGCTGATTTACCAGCTTTACGACGTATGTATTCACCTTGGAATTTAATACCTTTTCCTTTGTAAGGTTCAGGTTTGCGGAACGAGCGGATTTTAGCGCAAACTTGACCCAAAAGTTGATTATCGGCACTTGAGAGGATAATCAATGGGTTTTGGTTACGTTCACTCTTAGTTTCTAACTGGATTTCTTTTGGTAAAACCAAAAAGATTGGATGGCTGAAACCTAAAGATAATTCAAGCACTTGACCGTTGCTAGTAGCGCGGTAACCCACACCTACCAATTCAAGCGTTTTTTTATAACCTTCGGACACGCCAATCACCATATTGTTGATTAATGAGCGATACAGACCATGAAATGCGCGACTTTCTTTCTCATCATTTACGCGACTCACGGTGAGTTCACTTCCTTCTACATTGATGTTCACATTTGTACTTACAGTTTTTGTAAGTTCTCCTTTTGGGCCTTTAACGGTGATTACGTCATCTTTCATGCTCACAGTTACACCTGCAGGAATTGTTATGGGTAGTTTTCCTATTCTTGACATTCTTCTTTCCTCCTAACTATTAATATACGTAACACAAAACTTCACCACCAATTTTCAAATCGGCAGCTTCTTTATTAGTCATCACACCTTTCGAGGTAGATAGAATGGCGATACCCAAACCATTGAGTACGCGAGGCATTTCCTTGTAGCCAACGTATTGACGAAGACCAGGGGATGAAACACGTATCAATTTTTTGATGGAGTTAACCTTGTTAACCGGATCATATTTCAAGGCAATTTTAATAGAGCCTTGTGGACCTTCTTCTACAAACTTGTAGTTGAGGATATAGCCTTTTTCGTGCAATATCCGGGTCATTTCTTTTTTTAAGTTCGATGCTGGAACTTCCACCACACGGTGATTAGCCTTAATGGCATTCCGCAATCGTGTTAAATAATCTGCTATTGGATCTGTCATTGTTTTGTTTTTTAAATTGATCCCGATTATCGGGACAATATTTAACATTGCTTTCTCTTACAATAATATTTTAAAATTAAGTCGAAAGCATTTTAATAAAAATCTGATAAGTAAATTCAAAAATTTAATCGAAATGAAAAAACTTTTATAGTTTATTACCAGCTAGTTTTCTTAACTCCGGGGATAAGGCCATTCGAAGCCATTTCGCGGAATTGGATACGTGAAATACCAAACTGACGAATATAACCTTTCGGACGACCGGTTAATTTGCAACGATTGTGCAAACGAACGGGAGATGCATTTTTAGGGATTGCCTGCAATGCTTCGTAGTTGCCTTCAGCTTTCAATTGTTCACGTTTAGCGGCGTATTTAGCAACCATTTTTGCTCTTTTCACCTCGCGGGCTTTCATTGATTCTTTTGCCATCTTTCTTTTATTCTAATTAATTTTTCTTAAATGGTAATCCGAATTCTTTCAATAAAGCAAATCCTTCTTCGTCGGTAGCGGCTGTGGTAACGAATGTGATATTCATACCCAGAAGTTTGCTTATACCGTCGATATTGATTTCAGGAAAGATAATTTGCTCGGTGATACCCAGCGTATAATTGCCACGTCCGTCCATTTTATTGCCAATACCCTTGAAGTCGCGGATACGTGGTAAAGCAACTCGTACAAGACGTTCCAGAAACTCATACATACGGTCGCCACGAAGCGTTACACGAACGCCGATAGGCATAGCTTTACGTAGTTTAAAGTTAGAAATATCTTTTTTAGATACAGTTTGCACGGCTTTTTGACCGGAAATAATAGTCATTTCGTTAATGGCTGTTTCGATAATTTTTTTGTCGGCAACAGCATTTCCCAAGCCTTGGTTCAAAACAATTTTTTCGAGTTTTGGAGCTTGCATTACCGAAGTATAGCCAAACTCTTTTACCAAAGCAGGTACGATACGCTCTTTATAATCTTTTTTGATGCTTAATGCTTCCATATTAAATTTCTTCTCCT
>CAZMQV010000012.1:12958-54532 GCA_964568675.1 uncultured Paludibacter sp. | reverse complement strand
AAGAAAATAGCTAAGGGATAAAATGGATAACGAGCTACACGAGCCGGCAAAGAGCATTGTTGCCGTACAGAAGAAAGCTGCACAGCAAACGCTCAATTACCGGAAACCCGAAGCAGAAAATATCATTCTTTCCCGAAGTAAGGACATTGACAGGATGGAGCACACATTGGATATGCTTTGCGAAGTGGCCTTTGATGATGAGGTTCTAAGATTATTCAAAAAATTATGCCGTTATTATTATAGTATTGACCCACTTGCCACAGCTCAATATGTTAATACTTATAGGGAAATGTGGGACAACATAGAAAATAATAGTGATATAAGTTCAAAATAATAGTTCAGCCTTATGCCGACTCCCAAAACATAGAACCCAAATCCGTTTGGAAAAAATTATTTTTAGACACCACCACTGAGCAGTTGCCTCCAAGACATCAGCTCAGTAAAAAACAAAAATAAATTTCACTTATAAGTAAAATAATTTATATCTTTGCAAACGCTTTCCAAAATGATTAAATGCGAAATAGTAAAGTTAGAGCAATTTAGTGGCAGCAAGGCATCTATCTATTCTGTGGTACTGGCAGGAGAAACCCAAACTTTGCTGGATAAATTCATTTCGGAAAACATCATTTTACATAAAAGTGAAACAAAAAACATTCTCGAACGTTTAATAGCTATCGGACACAACGTCGGAGCTCGCGTTAATTTTTTCAAAAGAGGGGAAGGTAATCCCGGCGATGGCCTATGTGCTTTATATGACAACCCCAATAGCAAATTGAGGCTGTACTGCATCCGTTACGGTTCGCAAATCATTATCGTAGGCGGCGGGGGCGAAAAACCAAAAAATATTCGAACCTTGCAGGAGAGCGATAAATTAAAAGAAGAAAACTATTTACTAAGAGAATTATCCGGTCAAATCACCAACCGCATTAAAGAGAAAGAAATTCAATTTTCGAACGATTCGTTGAATTTCATCGGCGACCTGGCTTTTGATGAAGAATATTAAACAAACATGATTATGGCTACCTACAACGACAACGCGATTGACTTATTGCTGTCTGAAATCACACCAAAAGAACAAGCGAGAACCACCACCCGAATGCTTTTGGCTGCAAAAATTGCCGACGCTATGGCAGCAAAGGGCTGGAAAAAGAAAGACCTGATGCACGCGCTTGGCAAAAAGAATCAGTCGGAAATCACACGATGGCTAAGCGGCACACATAATTTCACTTCGGATTTACTGTCCGATTTGCAGGATGTGTTGGGCATCAAATTATTAAACACCGGAGATGAAATAGATAAACCTGTCGAGAAAGTGATTCAACAAGTAAATCTTACATTAGTCGCTGCGAGAAATACCTATGCAATGGCGCCTTCCACTTCTTTTGCCTGCGAACCGGATAATGAACAAACCTATTTCAGTAAAACATATTACGCATAAAAATGGCTGAAAATCAACTGTCTTTCAAAATTAATAATATCGATATTCTTGAATTCTCGTTTACCCATCCAAAGGAAGCATTTCCCAAGCACTCGCTGTTTCGTTTCGAAACTAACATTGAGCAAAAGGTAAATCTTGAAGAAGGAAATATTATTGTGGTGAGCACATTCAACATTCATTGCGAAAGTTCGGGTGAAACTGTTGGAAAAGCAGTTATTGCCTGCGTTTATGGTGTTGAAAATATCAAACAGTTCCTCAACGAAACAAATGTGTTTCAATTACCCGAACAATTTGTCATTATGTTTAATTCCATATCCGCTTCTACTTGCCGTGGCGTTTTATTTACCCTGTTCAGAGGAACCCCACTTCACACTGTAATCCTGCCGATAATCGACCCCAAAGAATTTATCAAAAATAAAACTTCATAAAATGTCAACCGATGGAAGTCGCCTGTTTGGAAAATAAAAGCATTTGGAATTAAAACAAATCACAATTAATAATGGGAAGAAATTGGAATTACTATAAAACCAATGAGTTAAAACGAAGATATAGTAAAACTGATAAAGAGAAGACTTATTCCCAAAACCCATAATTCAAATCCGTGTGGAAATTGAATTTAAGGGCAAAATCTGACAGCGAACAAACCATAGCAAACCAAAATGAACAAAGCGAAATGCTGATATATCAAAATTCCGAAGGCAACATTAAAATAGATGTTCGGCTGGAGGAAGAAAGCGTTTGGCTTACGCAGGCTCAACTCTGTGAGCTTTTTCAGAAATCGAGTCATTATAAAATTTGACGACAAGAATATGCCTTTAAAAAAAGAATTGATTTACATTGACGGGAGCAACAAAACCGAAGATATTGTTTCTTACCACTTCATTGGAATGGGTTTCAACAAAGACAAATGTGCTATCAAATTTAAAAGCAATAATAAAGAATACATTTATAATGCGGACAAGGTAAGAATAGTAAAATCTGCCATTAACAGCGAAAAATCAAATAATCTCTTTCAATATCTCAACGAAATTGCAGAAACTGTCGGGCTTACAACCGAAGAAGGAAAAAATATACTTGCTGACAGTTACTCAAAAATCACGTTCATTCCTGAATATTCCATACTTGCAAATTTTCTAAACAGTACACAGCCGACAGCAAATAACTTAAGGAAACCTATTGAAATATTTCCGTTTGGGTTCAATTTAAGCCAAAAAGAGGCAGTAAATAAAGCATTTCATTCACCTTTAAGTGTAATTGAAGGACCTCCTGGAACAGGCAAAACACAAACAATTCTGAACATTATCGCCAACGCAGTAATGAACGGACAAAGCGTTGCTGTTGTATCGAGCAACAATTCTGCAACAAAAAATGTCTATGAAAAATTGCAAAAAAACGGAATTGAGTTTATTGCCGCTTTACTCGGAAATTCCACAAATAAAAAAGAATTTATTGATTCTCAAACAGATATTCCAGATTTGTCGCAATTCAATTTGTCGGACAAAGAAAAATTAATCATAAAACAAATCTGCGAAAACCTTTTTAATCAACTTTCGGAATATCTCCGTCAAAAGAACGAATTGGCATTACTAAAACAAGAAATCGACTGTTTAACAACGGAATACAAACATTTTCAAGATGAGAACAAAATAGAAAATGATATTGATTTTTTGAAAAACAGGACAGCCGATAATTTACTTGGGCTTTGGGTTGCCATTGAAAATCACGCATTAACGAACAAAAAACTAACTTGGTGGCGCAAATTGCTATATTGGTTCAGATATGGAAGAAAAGGAAAAACCTTATTTGATATTCCTACTGAAAAAGCAATACTTATTTGTCAATCAAATTATTATCCTGTAAAAATCGAAGAACTTAAAAATCGGCAAAATATATTAGAGACTTCTCTAAATATTTTTTCTTTCGATGACAAAATGCAAGAATACAGCCAACTTTCAATGCAGCTTTTTAAGTCGGAGCTTTACAAAAAATACAATCGAAACCAACGAGAAAGATATGAAATTAGGGAATTGCGTTCAAGTTCGGAAAAATTCCTAAAAGATTATCCTGTAATTATGAGTACAACTTATTCATTACGAAGAAGTTTAGCTGAAGAAATAACTTATGATTTTGTGATTGTTGATGAATCTTCGCAGGTCGATTTGGCAACAGGTGCACTTGCTCTTTCTTGCGCTAAACGAGCCGTGATTGTTGGAGACTTAAAACAACTTCCAAATGTAGTTAATGACAGAATGAAAGAAAAAACTGATGCCGTTTTTGACAATTTTTCCATTCCTGAATCCTATCGCTATTCTAATCATAGTTTGCTTGCCTCAGTTATGGAAATTTTTCCACGTGTTCCCAACACGCTTTTGAGAGAACATTATCGCTGTCACCCTAAAATTATTGAATTCTGCAACCAGAAATTTTATGATAATCAACTTATTATACTCTCGGAGTCTAAAAGCGAACGAGAACCATTGATAGTTTACAAAACTGTGGAGGGCAATCACGCTCGCGAAAAAACAAATCAACGACAAATTGATATGATTATCAACGAGATTATTCCAAACGAAAAACTCGAAGGCGTTGATTTAGGAATTGTTACTCCTTATCGAAATCAGACAAACGCCTTGCAACAAGCATTTAACGGGACACAAATCAAAGCCGACACTGTTGATAAATTTCAGGGAAGAGAAAACGATGTCATTATTCTTTCGACTGTCGATAATGAAATTTCAGAATTTACCGACAATCCTAATCGCTTAAATGTGGCTATTTCGAGAGCAATCAAACAACTTATTTTAGTTGTAAACGGTAACGATAGTGACAAAGACAGCAACATTACTGACTTAATCCGTTACATTGAGTACAACAACTTTTCCGTAAAAGAAAGTAAATTGCGTTCTGTCTTCGATTATTTGTACAAAGGTTACGAACAAAAACGTGCCGAGATAATATCAAAAAGTGGCAACAAATCCGACTTTGACAGTGAAAACCTGATGTACGCATTAATTTCAAACACGCTCAAACAAGAGAAATTTTCAAAATACGATGTCGTTTTGCACTTTCCTCTACGTAATGTTATTTGGGATTTTTCTAAACTTACAGAAGAAGAACAAAAATACGCGCGACATTGCAATACACACTTGGACTTTTTAATTTACAATAAACTTGGTAAGAATCCGGTACTTGCAATTGAAGTTGATGGGTTTGAGTATCACAAAGCAGGAACAGAACAAGCTGAGCGAGACAAGAAAAAAGACAAAATTTTATCAGAATACGAATTGCCATTACTTCGTTTCTCTACAACAGGTAGCGGAGAAAAGCAAATTTTAACAGATAAATTGACCGAAATTACAACAAAATGACTGCTCAAATCCTCGATTTCTCTTTTATAAAGTTTTTATGACTTAAAAAAACTTTACTTTTACTTGGTGCTTTTTTCTCATTGTCATAACGCTTAAGCATATTTACAGATAATTATATTAAATCAAGAATGGGAATCTCTGCCATTTTGTCATAACTGGCAGAAACAGGGCTTATTTGTTAATGTCATTTTGGCAGAGCAACTGACAATATTTTAATAAACGACTGACATGATGCCTGTGTCATGCCCATAAATCGCCAAAAATATAATTTTTATATATTACAAGAGGATCAAATATTAATTTGGCACGATTATTGTTAATACATTCACAATGCAAACTATTGTTATAGAAACTTACAGTTACTTGGATGCTTTTAGTTAACAACAGCTTTGCAGGAATTAACGATGATGACCGATGCTTGATATTGATTTCGTTATTTCTATTTTGTTTCAGATACAAAAAAACAAGGGTGTATCTTGCGAATGAAAATAAGAGGCGAGCAAATGAGGCTGAGGTTATTGTATTTGTTTCATATAATAATTTTTAAAAAAGATGATTAAAATTTCTATAATTAATTCAGGCGATGTACAAAAAATGGAATTTGTATCGCTGTTTAATGAAGTTGTTTCCATTGCTGAGTCCTATGAGCCTAACAAGCTACATGCGGGACTGACCTTCGGCCTTTTGAAAGGGGGGCTATCTCTCGCCGGCGAACTTTGTGAGCCGGAAATCAAATCCCTATTGACGCCACAGCTGCAAACGCTTAAGACTAAGCGCGCGGAGATAGTGTCGGCAATGAGGATGCGAATCAACTCGTATTTAATATCGGGCGACGTTACTAACGAAGCCGCGACACGTCAATTGGACGCGATATTCAAACGAAACATGAAGGATTTCCACCATATATCCTCTTCAAATCAGAGCGCGCGCGTCAATTTCTTCCTCACAGAGGTGAAAGGCGACAGTTCGCTTACCAGCGTCATCGTAGCGATAGGCTTAACCGCCCTGCTCGAGCGGCTGCGTGTAGCGCAACTGGATATTGAAGCCATGCAAAACGCGCGAAGGCTCGAAACGTCGAAACGCCCACGGGTGGACTCGAAACTGCTCAAGCAACAAATGTACGCATTGATGTGCAATTTCTTCAACGCCATCGAGGCGGCTCAGCTCGAACATCCCGACCTGCAATACAGCAATCTGGTGAATGAACTGAACCAAGCGATTGGAGCCGTGAAGACGAGGGTTGCCTCGAAGCGTTCGCGCACCAGCAACAGGAAGCTACTCGCCAAAAGCGCGACTTTAAACGCTAGTTAGCACTTTTGGATTATACTGAATGAAAGGTTCGCGTCCCCTTGTTCGCGAACCTTTTTTTTATCTTTCCAATACCTACACCGGCAGAAATCTCACAGCAACTTTCTACTTTCAATTTTTGACTAGCAAACAGCAACTAACTGCCATTAGTCTTTGGCCATTAGCCAACAACCAGCGACCAGCGACTAACGACTAACGACCAGCAATCAGTTTAATCACTCAAATCAGCGTGCTTTTCTTTTAACTATCAACCAGCAACTAACGACTAACCACTAACAACCAGCGACCAGCGACTAACAACCAGCGACTAACAACTAACAACCAGCAACCAGTCAAATCTGTGTGCTATTTCTTTCAACGCTAACCTTTGCATTCTCTTCCCCCATTTTCCTTCCCTCATTGTTGCAGTTATTAAACTAATGGTATATTTTTGTAATGTGATATTGGCTACAATCACCAAAGGAGCGCGACACTTGAAACTGAAAACGTCGTCAGCTTTTATTTTGAAACAGAAATACAAGGAAAAACAGATATACTTACCCAATGAAAAGCAAATTTTTATTCTTCGCATTATTCGTATTGGTGGGAAACATCGGTGCAAAATCGGTGATAGAACACATAGAGCCTACTTACTGGTGGGTAGGAATGCATAATCCCTCGCTCCAAATCATGATTCATGGCAAAGACATTGCCAAATCGGACGTGGCAATCAAGCATCCGGGCATCCGGGTGAGTGAAATAAAAACTACCGACAACCCCAACTTCATTTTCCTATACATTAATATTAATAAGGATGCGAAAGCGGGGCTTTTCGATATTGAGCTAAAAACCGGCAAAAAGAAACAAACCCTCAAATACGAGCTGAAAGAGCGTAAGCCAAATTCGGCAAACCGCGAAGGATTCTCCGAAAAAGACAATCTTTACATGCTCATGCCCGATAGGTTTGCAAACGGAAATCCACTAAACGATGAGATTAAAGGCTATCATCAAGGCATCGACCGCAGCAATTTGTCGAAGCGGCAAGGTGGTGATATCGCGGGTATCAGCCAAAAAATACCTTATCTGGCAGACTTAGGCATCACCGCTTTGTGGACCACACCGATGTTTGCCGACAACGACACTGCCTACTCCTATCATCACTACGCGGCAGGCGATTACTACCGCATTGATCCGCGATTCGGGACAAACGACGAATACCTCCAACTGTGTGAAACCGCAAACGCGAATGGCATAAAAATGGTAATCGACATGGTGCCAAACCATTGCGGAGGCTCACACTGGTGGGTGAAAGACTTGCCGGCAAAAGATTGGTTTCATAAATGGGATAATTTCACCCGCACCAACTACCGCACCACTGCCTGGAGCGACCCTTACGCAAGTCAATCCGACCTGAAATATCTCACCAAAGGATGGTTTGACACCAACATGCCCGACCTGAATCTGAGCAATCCGCTGCTTTTCGACTACCTGAAACAAGCATACCTCTTTTGGATAGAAGCAGCGGGCATTGCCGGCATCCGTGTGGACACCTACCCCTACAACGAGCTGACTACTGCCGCACGCTTCATCCAGAGTTTCAGGGATGAATATCCGAAGATGAACATTGTAGGCGAATGTTGGGTGAAATCATCGGCAGAGGCGGCATTCTATCAAAGCGGCAGTTTCAACAACAAGAAATTTGATTCGCGCCTGCAAAGCGTTATGGACTTTACGCTGAGCGACATTCTTCGCCAATTTTTCAACGAAAAAGAAGGCTGGGACACCGGCACCGCGCGCTTTTACAATCACTTTGCTCAAGACTTTGTTTTTGCAAATCCAAATCTGATAATGAACTTTGCCGACAACCACGACATGGACAGACTTTCGACTGCCGCGAACAACGATGTGAGAAAATACAAAATGGTGCTTGCCATGCTTGCTACAGTTCGCGGTTATCCGCAAATTTATTACGGCACCGAAATCATGATCCCCGGCATCGCCGGGGATTACCAGGGACATCGCTTCACCTTTCCGGGTGGCTGGCAAAACGATAAGCGCGACGCGTTTGCAGCCACAGGACGCACCAAACCCGAAAATGAAGTATTTGATTATCTCAAAAAATTGTTAAACTACAGAAAAGCGAGCGAAGCGCTCCAATCCGGCAACATGATGCAATTTATCCCCGAAAATGGTCTGTATGTGTTTTTTCGATACAACGACGAAAAAACAATCATGGTGGTGTGCAACAACAACGAAGAGAAAACAAGCTTCACCACCGAGCGATTTGCCGAAAAAATCGGCAGCTTCGAAGCTGGAGTGGACATCATAAGTCGCACACCGCACGACTTGAAATACCCGATTGACATCGAAGCTAAATCGGTGTTGATACTCGAACTGACGCATTGGCTCTAAAACGCCACACGGCTTATCAATTTATTAAGAAAAAAATCAAATCACCGACAACAATGATTACAAAAATCTCACTAAGTAAAATTGGCGAAAACCTATTGAAAGCTTTCAAACGGTTTCCGCTTACTGTGATTGGTGTTTTTGTGCTTACCGCCCTTGTGATGCTGGAGCTTAAAACGAATGTTCGTACCGAAATTGACGATAGGACCTGGTATTTTCTCCCTTTCGCCACCTTGTTTTCACTTAGTTTTTATCTGTTTACCGAAAACAACACGAAGTATCTGCTGCGAAATTTGCTCAACATGCTCCTTGTAGGCTTGCTCGCATGGTTCTCCTACACATTGACCAAGCCAATAGCCTTAGCGGAAATCATACGACTGGCATTGCTACTCCTTGCCACCTTTCTTAGTCTGTTTTTTGCTCAATACCTCACGGACAAGCATCGGGACAATTTTTGGGAAAACACGAAAGAAACCGCATTCAATCTGATTACCGCTGCAATTTTTGGAGCGGTGTTGTTGGCAGGTTTGAGCCTTGCGCTGCTTTCGCTCGACAAGCTTTTCGGGGTAGAAATCCCCGAATATTACTATGGTTATTTGTCAACATTGAGTTTTGTATTGTTCGCGCCACTCTATTTCATATCTACCATTCCACGCATTGAAGCCACAGCGGGCAAAGCGAACATTCACTATCCGAAATTCATCAAAATACTTGCGCTATACATTCTGCTTCCCATCCTGGCGCTTTACACGGCTATTCTTTATGGCTATTTGTTCAAAATAATCGTAAGCTGGACACTACCCAACGGGTGGTTGTCGTGGTTGGTTTCGGTGCTTGGGGTTTCGGGCTTCGCCACCTTGTTTATGCTAAGTCCGCTGAGCAATGACGCCGATTCATCAACGGAAAATCCCGACGGCGCAACCACACGAAAAGACAACAAGACACAACGAGTAGTTGCTTTATTTACCCGGTTTTTCTCGTTCCTACTGCTTCCATTATTGATGTTGATGCTGGTGGGAATCGCGCGTAGGCTGTCGGATTATGGCATAACAATTAATCGACTGTTGGTACTTTTGCTTAACCTCTGGATGTTTGGCGTGAGCTTTTACCTCATCATTTCGAAGAAGAAAACTCTGAAAATGATGTTTATAAGCTTAGCGGCTATTAGTCTGCTTGCAGCCACAGGACATTGGAGTGTGATGAGCATAACGAAAATAAGTATGCAAAAACAGTTTGCCGACATCCTCACCGAAGCTGGCTGGGAGAAAAACTCATCGTCAACGATTATCAACAAACTGGACGAAAAAAAACGGACAAGACTACACGACATTGCCTCTTACCTGCAAGAATACTATATAACGAAAGCGCTGAACTACAAGGACTACCAGGTAGAGCTTGACCATGCCACCAAAGACATCGTAGTGAGCAAGAATCACGAAGCATTAAAATACTTTTATTTCGATGCCAATCAAATAAGCAAAGCTATCGGAATCAACGGTTTCGACAGAGCAATATACCTGACAAAGGAATACAACGAAAATTTATTGTTCACGAACGACTCATTGAAAATAGAACTAAAAGGCAGCACGCTGCTAATCAAACAAAATAAGACGCAAAGCAGTATCGCGCTTCAAGCTACCATCGACAAAGTCCTCAACCAAAAAGACGAACCACAAAAGAACTGCATCGTAATTGAAAACGCGGACTTCAAATTGATGATCATCAGCCTTAGCGGCGAAACAAAAAACAAAGCAGATGTCAAAATCAACTCATTCAAAGCCTTCTTATTCCTAAAATAACAACTACATGAAAAGTCCCAAAATCATTTTCATAATAGCGATAGCCCTCACAATATTAGCTTGCAAAAACCCGGAATTGGCGCTGCCGGCAATCACCGACAACAACCTAAACCTGAACTCGCTACTCACATTGCGGGGCAACACCGACACCCTATATACGCAAGATTACATTCTCAATCCGACAAGCATCGACAGTGTGAGCTGCAAGCAGGCAAACGCCATGCTTACCGACGACAAACGGATGATAATCATTCGGACAGCAAGCGACACGCAACAGTTTTTTGATGTAAAAATCTGGGTAAATGCCGTGCCCTACTCCGTGCCTTGCCGCCGAAACGATAAGATTGCCTTTCGGTTCACCTTCGACCCACAAGGTAAGACCCACAAACGTGTGCAGATAGCCGGACAAATGAACGACTGGGCGCCAAACCTCTCGCCCGACCTCAAACCCGACGCGCAGGGAATGTATGAAGCCACACTCCAACTAAGCCCGGGAAACTACTTATATCAAATGCTCATTGACGGCGAGCAAAACCACGACCCCAACAACCCCAACAAGGTGGACAACGGATATGGCAAATTCAACTCCATTCTGCATGTTATGGGCTTCACCGACAAATACCCGGAGCTTACAACGGATAATTTTAACTCAAAAAAAATAAGCGTTACCGCGTCGAACAAACCGACCGAAATCTTTGTTTTCTGGCAAAACTACCGACTACCGGAGCAATTTATAAAGATCAACGCGCAAAAAGACTCCTTAGTCAACATCGAAATAAGCCTGCCTGCCGAAGCGGCAAAAACCACCCGCTCCTTTCTCCGGGTATGGGCTTCGAACGAGTTTGGCGTGAGCAACGACATTTATGTGCCACTACAAAACGGGAAAGTATTAACCCAAAGCGCCGACATCACCCGCCACGACCACCACGCCCAAATCATGTATTTCCTATTGGTAGATCGCTTCAAAAATGGCGACAAAAGCAACGACCGCCCAATGAACCGCGCCGATGTGAACCCCAAAGTGGATTTTTTTGGTGGCGACTTGTCAGGTGTGCGTCAAGCCATCGACAACGGATATTTCAACGAGTTGGGCATAAACACACTTTGGATTTCGCCACTCAATCAGAATCCCGACGAACCCTTTGGATTCTATGCGCCCGCCAATACGAAATTCTCACCTTATCACGGCTATTGGCCTGTGTCATTCAGCAAAGTAGATAGTCGGTTTGGCAGTAACGAGGAATTAAAAAACCTGATAGCCAACGCGCACCAAAAGGAGATGAATGTATTGCTGGATTACGTGGCACATCACGTGCACGAGCAGAATCCGCTTTACAGCCTCCATCCCGAATACTTCACATCGCTCTACCTGCCTGACGGCACACTGAACACGGAACGATGGAACGACCACCGGCTGACAACCTGGTTCGACACGTTCATGCCGACTTTTAATTACGAAAATCCGAAAGTAGTGGAAATGATGACCGACTCGGCACTCTTCTGGCTCAATCATTTCCAACTGGATGGATTCCGCCACGATGCCTGCAAGCATGTGGATCTCCCCTTCTGGCGTACTCTTACCAATAAAATTAAGAAAAACAACAATGGAAAAAGTCTGTATCAGATAGGCGAAACCTACGGCAGCCCCGAACTGATAGCAAGCTATCTGAACACCGGCATGCTCGACGGGCAATTCGACTTCAATGTATTTGAAGATGCCAACACTTCGTTTGCCGGAGTTGGAGTTCCGGATCTGAATCGACTAAAAAACGTGTTGCTAAGCAGCCTACGTACGTATGGCACCCACAATCTGATGGGATACATATCGGGCAATCATGACAAACCGCGATTCATGGCACTCGCATCGGGCGATTTGAAATTCGGCGAGGACAGCAAGGCGGCAGGATGGCAACGCGAAATCGGCATCACCGATAGTGTCGCTTTTGATAAAATGGCGTTGATGCAAACATTCATACTTACTATCCCCGGTGTGCCGGTAATCTACTATGGTGATGAAATAGGCTTAACAGGCGCCAACGACCCCGACTGCCGCCGCATGATGAAATTTGATGGACTAAGCAAGCGCGAAAACAATCTGCGCGAAAGAGTAAAAACACTTGCTATACTGCGAAAAAATAACCCCGTATTTATCTACGGCGACTTCATCAACATCCAATCCGCAACCGACCATTGGGCGTATGCTCGCAAATACTTCAAAGACGAAGCCATCATTCTGATTAATAATTCGGATAAAATGAAAGAAATAACGATAGAGCTGCCTACACATTTGCACAAAACCAAATTTAAATCTACTTTTGACTCCAAATTCAAAACTGACGGAAGCAAACTTACAGTGAGCCTTCCACCCTATTCGAGCGAAATATTATTGTAAAGAATAAAACAAACATCATGATTCAAATTTCAGATAAAAAATTGGCTTCAGCCGCCGGGCAAGGCATGGACGAATTCCTGCAGGTTTTTATTGACGCTTATCTTGACGCGCTCGGTGGAAATCTAACAGACGAAAACATGCAACAGCTTAACGGCCATCAACACACACTCCTCGCCTATCACTTTCTACGCGAAGAGTTGAATCAAGGCGGCTTTGTGCAATTGATTCAGAATGGCTACGGCGCGTATATTTTCGACAATCCAACAGCAAAAGCGTTCAAACAATTCGGCGCAAGCGATTTAGCAAAAATCATTTACAAAGCCAAAGAAATTTATGATTTTAACCGCGAAGAATTGGAGCGGGAAACCACCGACGACGAATTTACAGAAATGTATGTTGACTTCGAGCAGTTTGACGAACTGGAAGAGCAATATTTCGAAATGGAAGAGCAGCAAACAGCGCTCATCGCCGCATACGTTGATGAGCATATTGACACTTTCGCCGAAATCGTAGCCTAATTTCATCAGACTAGCATCAGCGCCTTTGATGAAGAAATAGATAGGGTCTGAAAATGAAAATAGAGTAGCCTCCGAAGCTACTCTATTTTCATTTCTCTCTTCATATCACCCTCACTTATGAAAACCACATCGGCTCAAGGCTTGGGTGTTTCCATTTCATACACTTTCGCGCGCACCCAGGCCGCCCACTCTTTTGGTGTTTTGGATTTATCGAACGTGGAATAAGGTATCATTTCGCCAACTCGAAGCTTAAACTCCTTGCCGCGCTGCTTATACATTTCATTCACCAAATAGAGCATCTCGATATTTGGCAAACCAAGTTTTGTGCGAATCAGCGATAGGTTATAAAAGAAATTGGAATTGCGCCCTTCAAAATAAATCGGCACTACATCGCGTTCGTATTGCACCGCCTTGGTTACGAATGTTTTAATCCATGGCAAATCTTGGACTTTCCCATTTATTTTCCGAGAACCAGCTCCCGACGGGAAAGTAATGAGATGAGCATCGGATTTGAAAAACGCTTCGACAGCTTTGGCATTTTCGCGCAGGTCGCCCCCTTTTCCGCCCTTATTCACAGGCAGAAACATCTCTTTCAAAGGTTCCAAATACATCAGCACATCGTTGGCAAAGTATTTCAATTTATCGCCATATTTCTCGCCCAGCATATCACCAATAATCAAGCTATCCAAGCCACCCAGCGGATGATTGCTCACAAAAATATAGCGACCACCGACCGGAGGAAGGTTTTCCACTCCTTCAATTTCAGCCCCAGAGTTCAAATGATTTTGTATCGACTCACGAATAAAATCAAGGTTGCGTTTCCCACGAGCTTGAACAAAAAGCGCATTGATGTCATCCTGATGAACGATGCGCTTCAGATAGCGGACAATAAAACCAGGTAATTTCTTGTTGGGCAATTTATCGCGAAGCACCTGCTCCAAATCCAATTTCATCACCGCGTCATTAATTTTATTCTCAATCACAGATTTCATATTTTTCTTTTTTTCGTAAATTTGCAATGGCAAAATTACAATATATTAAAATAAAAATCAACCTTTCGCGCAAATTAACCGCCCCACTCCCATCCACTCTTCTTCACCAGCAAATCCAAAACAACAAAGCACTCTGTAACACTGCCACATAACTACAACTAACTATCATTACAACACAAAAAGCTTCGCCAAAACTACAGTTGATAAGCTGTTGATAACTTTGTTGATAAATATTTGTGGGGGAAAGTGGGGAATATCAAATATTATATCTATTTTTACCGTTGGAAAAATCCGCGAAATTCAACGATGACAAGTTTTATAGGGAAATACGATGCAAAAGCCGATGTAAAGGGTCGAGTGTTCATTCCGTCCGTTTACAGAAAGATTCTCCCGGGCGAGAAAGACCGGCTTGTGATGCGTAAAGATGCCGACACCGACTGCCTGATTCTTTACCCGGAAGAGGTATGGAACAAAAAAATCGATGAATTGAGAGCTAACTTAGATGAATGGAATGCTGACGACCAGCTTCTGTTGATGCAATTTGTATCTGATGCCGAATGGCTCGAAATCGACTCGCAAGGGCGAGTGTTGATATCCAAGCGATATCTGGAGCTAATAGGGATTGAAAACAACGAAGTTTTGTTCGTGGGAATGATGGATCGTTTCGCTATCTGGGGGCGCAGCCGCTACGAAAGCGCCAAACTTTCAGCAAATGACTTTGCCGCGAAACTAAGAGCCAAAATGCAACGGGAATAAACTCCTTTGCCACACGCTATGATGACAATGATTTGCCCTACACCTGCAACCTAACAACCCTCGAAAGCGCACGTTACAATCTGTAAATCAGAAAAAACTATTTAATCCGAATAAAAATCCGGGAACGCGATTTTTATACAAAAACAAACGTTCGACTATGTATCATATACCAGCCCTCCTGACCGAAACCATCGACGGACTCAACATCAAGCCCGATGGAACCTATGTTGATGTAACCTTTGGCGGTGGTGGACACTCGCGAGCTATCCTCGCAAAATTAGGAGACAAAGGGCGGCTCATCGCTTTCGACCAAGACGAAGACGCAATGCAGAACAGCCTCGACGACTCACGCTTTCAGCTTGTGCGAAGCAACTTCAGATATTTAAGCAGTTTTCTGAAATACCTCGAAATAGAAAAAGTGGACGGTATTCTTGCCGATCTTGGCGTGTCGTTTCACCATTTCGACGAATCGGAGCGTGGATTTTCATTTCGCTTCGAAGGGAAACTGGACATGCGAATGAATATACGCTCGGGCTTCACTGCCGAAAAACTGATAAACGAATATACCGAGCAGAAGCTCGCCGATGTGCTTTACCTCTATGGCGAATTGCACAACTCGCGCCGAATAGCCAACGCAATAGTCAGAGCGCGTGGCGAAAACCGCATTGCTACCATCGAGCAATTGATAGAAATACTGAAACCCTTCACGCCCCGCGACCGTGAGAGAAAAGAGCTTGCAAAAATTTTCCAAGCTTTGCGCATCGAAGTAAATCGTGAAATGGAAGTGCTCAAAGAGCTTCTCGCGCAAAGCATCGAAACCCTCAAACCCGAAGGAAGATTGGTGGTGCTCACTTATCATTCGCTCGAAGACCGCTTGGTGAAAAACTTCATTAGAAGTGGTAATTTTGAAGGCAAACAGGAGAAGGATTTTTATGGTAACATCATCGCGCCAATGAAAGCGGTGAACAACAAAGTAATCGTTGCCAACGAAGAAGAAGTGGCGGCAAACCCCCGCTCACGCAGCGCAAAGTTAAGAGTCGCATCACTTATCGGCCAAAAAAGCAACTAAAACAAAAAAGACTTGACCTAACTATGAAACTTTGGAACAAAATACTCACTGCAATCAAAGGGAGCGAAGATTTCTCAGAAATCAAGAGCAGCACCTTTCGCGATTTGCTCAACGGAAATATCTTAAGTAAGAATTTTCTACTGAAGCAATACAAACTCCTTGCTATGATTGTGATACTGCTAATATTTTATATCAACAACCGATACAATAGCGAAGTATTAATAGCGGATGAAGTGAAATTAAAAAAAGAACTTCAAGATGTAAAATTCGAATCGCTAACCATCTCGGCCGAATTGACAAAACTTGGAAGAAGAACATACGTGCTCAACCTGATTAACGCGCGCGGAATCGACCTGAAAGAAAGTCCAATCTCGCCAATTGAAATAAAGGAGCCCGACCCGAAAAAAGACGAGGAGATTCTGAAAGCAAAAGGCGAACAAAACGCGGCATCGGAAAAAATAAAAAAAGATACCACAACCAACGAAGAAATAATTGAGCTATGACCGAACCTGGAAAAAATATAATCGGACGATTTGCCGCTATATACGGGTTAATCGTTTTGGTTTTGATCTTTGTAATATACAAAATCATTGTTATTCAATATGTGGAAGGCGACAAATGGATAGAACTGGGCATGAAAGGAGTAAACAAACCACGAGAAATTCGCCCAAACCGTGGCAACATCTATTCATCCGACGGACAACTGATGGCAAGCTCCATCCCCTCGTACTACGTGTATATGGACACACGTGTCGAAGCGCTACATCTGAAAGAAGGTGAACTTTTTACACAAAACATCGACTCGCTTGCCGAATGCCTTGCCGACTACTTCAAAGACAAATCGAAAGCGGAATACAAACGCGACATCACAAAAGCCTATCGACAAGGGAAAGGAGAATACGCGTTTTACAAAGGGCGCATCTCTTACTCGCAACTAAAGGACATTAAAAAGTTTCCGTTATTCAGATTGGGAAAAAACAAAAGCGGACTACTAACTAAAGAGATGTTTGTACGCGTCAAACCCTACACATCGCTGGCATCGCGCACCATTGGCGACATTTATGCCGACGAAACGAGAGGAGGCAAGAACGGGCTGGAGCTTGGTTTCGACTCCATCCTTATTGGGAAACCCGGAATTTCACTCCTTCAAAAAGTGGCTAATACAAAACAATATATCACTTCGGTAGAGCCTATCGACGGCATGGACATTATCTCCACCATTGATATTGACTTTCAGGATATTGCCGAGAAGGCGCTCATAGAAAAACTTACCGAAATCGACGCGCAGACTGGCTACGCCATTGTAATGGAAGTAAAAACCGGACATATAAAAGCGATAGTCAACATGGATAAAAACTCACACGGCTCCTACTCCGAAAACCGCAATGGCGCTGTAGCCGACAAGGTAGAGCCGGGTTCAACCTTCAAAGTAGCTTCGCTCATGGCTGTACTTGACGAAGGCAAAGCGCATCTATCCGACGTTATCGAAACAGGAAACGGGCTTTATCGCTTCGGAGGATCAACTATGAAAGACCACAACGCGCATCGGGGCGGATATGGCACCATCACGCTCGAACAAGCCATCAACGCTTCGTCCAATGTGGGAATTTCACGAACTGTTGTAAACGCATTTGGCTCCGATCCGGGCAAATTCGTTGATAAACTCTACAAAATGGGGCTAAATGAAAAATTTGACCTTTACCTGCCCGGAAGCGCCAAACCCTGGATTCGTCATCCAAATGACAAATCCTCCTATTGGTCTGCCACCACACTCCCCTGGATGACTATTGGCTACGAAGTACAACTCGCGCCAATTTACACACTTGCATTTTTCAACGCGATAGCCAACGATGGGAAATTCATCGAACCGCTTTTCATAAAATCAATTCAGAAAAACGGACAAGTAGTAAAAACATTCACTTCGCGTGTTATCAGAGAACATATATGCAAACCAAGCACCTTGAAAGATGTACGCCAGACGCTACTCGGCGTAGTAGAAAACCCTAAATATGGCACCGGAAAGGCTGCCCACTCTTCCTTTGTGCGCATAGCCGGCAAAACAGGCACCGCTCAAATATCTAAAGGCTCTTCCGGATACGCTGCCGGTGGCAAGTCGCATCAGGTTTCGTTCTGTGGATTTTTTCCTTATGAAAACCCCCGATACACTTGCATTGTTGTAATAAGAGAACCAAAGATAGGATTACCATCCGGAGGATTAATGGCAGGCACAGTTGTAAAGAATATAGCTGAACGCATCTCGGCAATTGACACCATAACCACGATTTTGGATTTGAAAGCAGACAGCATACGAATGACGATGAAAAAGCCAATGGTCAAATCGGGTAGTTTCATTGCTTTTGACAATGTAATGAAAGGTTTGAATTTGAGCTACGAAGGCGAAGGGGTGGAATGGATGAAGAGTAGTTGCGATGGGAAAAGCACAAAAATTCAGAACTTACCATTGTACGAAAAAAACGTACCCGATTTGATAGGGATGGGCGCGAAAGATGCGATTTATCTTTGCGAGAGAATTGGACTGAAACCGATTATCAATGGAATTGGCAAAGTGATTTCACAAGACATAAGCCCCGGCTTCAAGGTATCAAAAGGTGAAACTATACAATTAACGCTATCATTATAATAAAGGTCATGTTACTAACAGCAATAATTCAGAATGTTACGGTCGAAAAAATCCTCGGTAACGGCTCGGTCGAAATAACCGGCATTCAATTCGATTCGCGAAAAATAGAACGAGGCAATCTCTTTGTGGCAACTCGTGGCACGGCGACCGACGGACACAACTACATCTCCAAGGCAGTTGAACTTGGCGCTTTGGCGGTAATTTGTGAGGAAATGCCCGAAAACAAGGCAGAGCATATCACCTATGTTATTGTGAAAGATAGCGCCGAAGCTCTCGGCATGGCTGCTTCGGCATGGCATGGCAATCCGTCCGGCAAAATGAAATTAGTCGGCGTAACGGGCACCAATGGCAAAACCACGATTGCCACCTTGCTCTACAAACTTTTCAGAGCGCTTGGTTATGGCACCGGATTGCTATCCACCGTGTGCAATTACGTCAACGAAAATGCTGTAGTAGCCACACACACCACTCCCGACGCGCTGGAGCTGAACGCGCTTCTGGCAAAAATGGTCGAAGCCGGATGTCAATATACCTTTATGGAGGTAAGCTCGCACGCGGTGGAACAACGCCGAATTGCCGGCTTAGACTTCAATGGAGCTATTTTCACCAATCTCACCCGGGATCACATTGACTATCATTTGACTTTCGAAAATTATCTGAAAGCTAAGAAACGCTTTTTCGATGATCTGAACAAACAAGCCTTCGCGCTCACCAATGCCGATGATAAAAACGGAAACGTGATGTTGCAAAACACAAAAGCATCCAAACACTCCTACTCAACGCGCGCCATGGCAGATTTCAAAACAAAAATACTTGAAACAGACTTCAGTGGCATGTTGCTCGACATGAACGGCAAAGAGGTGCATGTGCCATTTATTGGCAATTTCAATGCTTACAACCTCACAGCAGTCTTTGGCGCCGCATCGCTTTTGGGACAGGATGAGCTGGATGTTTTACGCATCATAAGCACGCTTCATTCAGTTTCAGGCCGTTTTGAAACCATCCGCACTCCTGGCGGATACACCGTCATCGTGGATTATGCCCACACCCCCGACGCGCTCAAAAACGTAATTTCGACAATCAACGACATATCAAATGGCAATGGACATTTGATAACAGTGGTAGGTTGTGGCGGCAACCGCGACAAAGGGAAACGCCCGCTCATGGCTAAAGAAGCCGCAAATGGAAGTTGGAAAACAATAATCACATCCGACAATCCACGCGATGAAGAACCTGCCGACATCATCGACGACATGCTTGCCGGCTTGAATATGGAACAAAAATCTCAGTCTCTTGTCATTACTGACCGCCGCGAAGCTATCAAAACAGCCTGCGCATTGGCTCAACCCGGCGATGTGGTACTCGTAGCCGGCAAAGGACACGAAGATTATCAGATTGTCAAAGGAGTAAAGCATCATTTCGATGACCGGGAAGAGGTAAAAAAAGCTACCGGCATGATTTGAATCTTGTAAAACAAACGCAAATCTTAACTTAACAAAAAACGAAGTAATATGCTCTACCATTTAATTAAATACATCGACCGGTTTTATGATATCCCGGGAATAAACATGTTTCTGTCCATCACCTTTCGGGCTGGCGTTGGTTTTATCCTCGCGCTGTTGATCGCCACGCTGTTTGGTCGGAAAATCATAAACCGCCTGCAAAGGATGCAGATTGGTGAATCCATCCGCGATTTGGGTATGGAAGATCAGCTTGCAAAAAAAGGTACACCAACCATGGGTGGAATCATTATCATCTTCTCCATCCTTGTTTCAACCTTATTACTTGCCGACCTCACGAATATTTACACAATACTGATGCTATTCACTACGGTGTGGATGGGCGTCATTGGCTTCTCAGACGACTATTTGAAGATTAAATATAAAAACAAAGAAGGGCTGAAAGGACAATTCAAGATTGTAGGACAAATCGGTCTTGGACTTATAGTAGGGCTTACTCTCTATTTAAGCCCACAAGCAGTGATACGCGAGAACATAGAACATATCGGCCAATCGAATCGGGTGGAAGAGGTTAGCTATAAAAAAGACGATGTAAAATCGACAAAATCGACCATTCCATTTGTCAAAAACAACAACCTCGACTATGCCGACGCATTCAAATGGGCTGGTAATAACGCGCAAAAGTATGGATGGATTTTATTTGTAGCCATGGCAATCTTGGTTGTAACAGCGGTGTCCAATAGCGCCAACCTCACCGACGGGATGGATGGACTTGCAACAGGGAGCACCGCAATAATCGGGGTGATACTCGGCATACTCGCCTACCTCTCGGGCAATGTAACGTATGCAGGCTATCTCAACATCATGTACATTCCGGGTACGGGCGAAATGGTGATTTTTGCCGGCACGCTAATTGGCGCAACAATCGGTTTTTTGTGGTACAATTCCTACCCCGCACAGGTTTTCATGGGCGATACCGGTAGTTTGACTCTGGGTGGGATAATTGCGGTTTTCGCAATTGCCATTCACAAGGAATTGCTCATTCCCATACTTTGTGGTGTATTTTTCGTCGAAAGTCTTTCCGTAATTATTCAACGACTTTATTTTAGATACACAAAAAAAAGAAGCGGAGAAGGAAAGCGCGTATTCCTAATGACCCCACTTCACCATCATTTCCAAAAAGGTGGCAAATCGGGTATTCAGGCTATAATCAACAAGCCATTCAATCCGGTGCCCGAAGCAAAATTAGTGGTGCGTTTTTGGCTTATTGGCATTATTCTGGCGGCAATCACCATCATTACATTAAAAATCAGATAAAAAATTAGAAACGAAATAAAAGCATATTGCAATGAAACGTATCGTAATACTTGGAGGTGGCGAAAGCGGAGTTGGAGCGGCTGTATTGGCAAAGAAAATGGGATTTGATGTTTTTCTAAGCGATTTATCCAAAATACAGGACAAATACAAAAACATCCTCGATCAGCATCACATCGCTTGGGAAGAGACACAACACACCGAGCATCTAATCATGAATGCCGAAGAGTTAATAAAAAGCCCCGGAATACCGGATAAAGCACCATTGGTAAAAGCATTGAGAAAAAAAGGTGTTCCCGTAATTTCGGAAATCGAATTTGCCGGCAGATACACCGACGCAAAAATGATTTGCATCACCGGAAGCAATGGTAAAACAACAACAACACTGCTAATATATCACATACTCAAAAACGCGGGTCTCAACGTGGGTCTGGCAGGCAACGTAGGCGACAGTCTGGCTCTTCAGGTGGCTGAATCAAAACACGATTATTACGTTGTGGAACTAAGTAGTTTTCAGCTCGATGACATGTACAGATTCAAAGCGGACATTGCCGTATTGCTCAACATCACACCCGATCATCTCGACAGATATGATTATAAATTTCAGAATTATATCGATTCAAAATTCAGAATCACTCAGAATCAATCGGAGCAAGACGCGTTTATCTTTTGGGCAGACGACCCTATTATCAAAAAAGTACTTGAAACAAAAACGATAAACGCCACAATTTACCCCTTTGCTCTGGATAAAAACGAGAAAACCAAAGCATTTGTAGAAAACGAACAATTAGTTATAAACGTATTAAATGATATCACAACCATGCCAACAGATCAGCTAGCGATAAAAGGGCTACACAATACCTTTAATTCGATGGCGGCAGGCTTGGTTGCATCACTTTTGAATGTGAAAAAAGACAATATCCGACAATCGCTCTCCGATTTTCAAGGAGTAGAACATCGCTTAGAATACGTAGCGACCATCCGCGATGTGCGCTACATCAATGATAGCAAAGCTACTAACGTAAATTCATGCTGGTACGCGCTTCAAAGCATGCAAACACCGGTAGTACTCATCTTAGGTGGCACCGACAAAGGCAATGATTATTCCGAAATAGCCGAATTGGTAAAAGAAAAAGTAACTACTTTGATATTTATGGGAGTAGATAACAGCAAATTGCACAGTTTTTTTGACGGGAAGGTAAACAACATCATTGACACCAACTCCATAGAAAGCTGCGTAAAATCGGCATACAACATTGCCAAACCGGGTGAAACAGTTCTGCTGTCGCCCTGTTGCGCAAGCTTCGACCTTTTTAAAAGTTATGAAGACAGAGGGCGACAATTCAAGGAGTTGGTACGTAAACTTTGAGTAAACTCAACAAACATTCAACACATTATCTTATTAGCAAACAAGTAATTGATTATTCTTTCTTAATCAAAAAAAATAAGTAAAGCACTGTGAACAAAATATTTTCAAAACACCTAAGAGGCGACACCACCATTTGGTTGGTATTCATATTCTTATGCGTCATCTCCACCGTTGAGCTATATAGTGCTTCGAGCACCCTTGCCTACAAACAAGCAAACCACTCGGCACCAATTATTCAACACGTCGTATTTTTGATCGGAGGAGCATTCATCGCCTATCTGGTGCATTTCCTTCATTACAAATACATCCGCGTGATAGCATATTTGGGGTTGATAATATCATTCGTCCTGCTCATCTATGTTCAGATTCGGGCCGAATCTGTAAATGACGCGAAACGTTGGATTGAAGTTTTTGGTATTCAGTTTCAGCCCTCCGAAATTGCTAAACTATCGCTCGTAATTGTTGTTGCCGACATCATTTCACGCATACGCGCCAATCCATATATCGAAAAAAAACTCTTTTGGGTCATCATCGGAATATCGATAGTAATAATTGGATTAATTTTCACCGAAAACTTTTCCACAGCAGCTATTCTTGGGTCTGTGGTTTTCGCCATGATGTTCATTGGGCAAATTTCATTCAAAAGACTGGGAGCTTTATTAGGAGTATTAGTAGGCGGTTTGCTGCTCGGATATATCATACTGAAAACAATACCGGAAGACTCAAAAGTGCCGGATCAATTAAAACGCGCTAAGACTTGGGTAAACCGTATCGATAGAGCCTTTGAGAACAATGACGATACGCGCTATGAAATTAACGATGAAAACCGACAAGTTCAAAATGGACGTATCGCCGTTGCGCGTGGTAAACTCTTTGGGGTGATGCCGGGCAATAGCGTGCAACGCGACTATCTTTCACATGCCTACGACGACTTTATTTTTGCAATTATTCTTGAAGAAATGGGACTTGTAGGTGGTATCTTTGTAATGTTTTTGTATCTTGTGCTAATCTTTCGAACCGGGCAGATAGCTACCGTATGTCGGAGTTCGTTTCCGGCAATATTGGTTACCGGTTTAGGAATGATAATAACGCTACAAGCCACTGTAAACATGATTGTAGGTTCCGGCCTCGGATTAGTTACCGGGCAGCCACTTCCCATGATTAGCCGTGGTGGCACATCCATACTTATCACAAGTGTTTATTTTGGGATAATACTGGGAGTGATTCGGCAAATTAAAGAAGAGAATAACCCGACTAAGAAACCAGAGGAGGACACGGTTGTTGACATCAACGATTTAACAATCTCATAAACATAGGAATATAATCTCTTGAAAGATTCACAATAAATACACAGAAAATGAAATACATCATCAGCGGTGGAGGTACAGGTGGCCACATATTTCCGGCAATCAGTATCGCGAATGCCATCAAAAACAGGGATAAAGAGGCAAATATTCTTTTTGTCGGTGCTTTGGGGCGAATGGAGATGGAGCGTGTGCCACAAGCAGGATATCCCATCGAGGGGCTTCCCGTGCGAGGATTCGACCGAAAAAACATGTTTAAAAATATCGGTGTGCTGATTGATTTGATGAAAAGCATCCGCAAAGCAAAAAAAATCATCAAGCATTTCCGTCCTGACATTGCAATCGGTGTGGGCGGATATGCGAGCGCACCCACACTCAAAGCAGCTTCAAAACTGGGCATCCCCACCCTGCTTCAAGAGCAAAACTCATACGCTGGCGTTACAAACAAGATGCTTGCGGCAAAAGCCGGAAAAATATGTGTGGCATACACGGGTATGGAAAAATTTTTCCAAGCTGATAAAATCGTCCTTACCGGCAATCCGGTGAGGCAAGATCTTTTCAACATCGCACCTAAAGCAGAGGAAGCATATTCCTTTTTCGGACTATCGCCCAATAAAAAAACCTTGTTGATTGTCGGTGGCAGCTTGGGTGCGCGAACCATCAACCAAAGTGTAACGGCTCGGCTGGAATCAATCGTGGCAAGTGGCATTCAGGTTATTTGGCAAACCGGCAAAGTTTACATCAATCAGGCACGCGAAGATGCAAAATCCATAACAAGCAACGATTTGATTATTACCGATTTTGTTTCGAGAATGGATTTCGCCTATTCCATAGCCGACCTTGTGGTTTCACGCGCGGGCGCCAGCTCCATTTCCGAGCTTTGCCTGCTCGCCAAACCGGTGATATTAGTACCCTCGCCCAACGTGGCCGAAGACCATCAAACAAAAAATGCGCTGGCACTTGTCAACAAAGACGCAGCTGTGATGGTAACAGATGCCGAGTCGTCCGAGAAATTGATTCCCACTACATTATCACTGATCAACGATGACGATAAATTAAAAAGTCTGTCAACAAATATCCTACAGCTCGCCGAGCGAGATTCAGCGACACGGATAGTTGATGAAATTTTTAAATTAGTCAAGAAATAACAAAACCGCAACGAATAAATTACGCTTCGGTTCAGACTATCTTATTACTTAATTCGCTTATTAACAAAACATTATATCAAGGAATTTAAAATAAGATTGATTAAGTTTTTCATAAGTAATTTTTACAGCCTTATATAGGCTCTATTTACAATAGTACAAAAATGAGCAATAAATTCACACAATATTATTTTCTGGGAATTGGCGGAATTGGCATGAGCGCTATCGCCCGATATTTCCACGAAAAAGGTTACAGCGTAGCCGGCTACGATCGGAGCAACAGCAAAATTACCGATGATTTGCAAGCCGAAGGCATCACCATCACATTTGACGCACATACAGGCGCGACACCCACAAAATATTTGGATACGAAGAAAACTTTGGTAGTCATTACGCCTGCAATACCCGCAAACCACGAACAACTGGAATATTTCAAACAAAATGATTTCAAAATACTGAAACGTTCGGAAGTTTTAGGAATAATTACGCGCCAAAACAAGGGCATCTGCATTGCCGGGACGCATGGCAAAACAACTACATCAACCATGACGGCACACATCATGCACCAATCGCATGTGGAGTGCAGCGCATTCTTAGGTGGCATCTCAAACAACTACAACACCAATTTATTGATTTCGAATCAAAGTAATTATGTAGTGATTGAAGCAGATGAATACGACAGGTCGTTCCATCAGCTCTCACCTTTTATGGCCGTCATCACATCCATGGACCCCGACCATCTTGATATTTATGGCACTGAAGCTGCTTTCAAAGAAAGTTTTGAGCACTTCACGTCGCTCATCACACCCGGTGGAGCACTAATTGTAAACGATAAAGTGGAAATCAATCCGCAGCTACAAAAAGGAGTAAAACTCTATTCGTATGGACTGAGTGAGCAATCGGACTTTCATGCAAAAAACATTAAAACAACAAAAGGACGAATTTACTTTGACTTTGTTACGCCTACCGAGACCATTCACGACATCCGGCTTGGTGTGCCGGTGATGATAAATGTGGAGAATGGAGTAGCAGCAATGGCGCTTGCATGGCTCAACGGAGTAACTAATGATGAACTTCGCATGGCTATGGCTGCCTTTTCGGGCGTCTATCGTCGGTTCGACTTTGTGCTCCAATCGGATGATGTAGTATATATTGATGACTACGCACATCATCCGGGCGAATTGGAGGCAAGTATTTCGTCGATAAAAAAACTATATCCTGACAATAAAATTACAGGCATTTTTCAGCCACATCTTTTTAGCCGCACCAAAGATTTTGCCCCGGAATTTGCCCAAGCGCTATCGATGCTCGACGAGCTTATCTTACTCGACATTTATCCAGCCCGCGAACTCCCGATGGAAGGTGTCAGTTCCGAAATGATATTCAAAGATGTTAGTATTCAAGATAAAACACTCATAAACAAAGAAGATTTATTATCTTTGTTGGCTAAAAAAAATCCGGAAGTTTTGGTAAGTTTTGGCGCCGGTGATATCGACAAATTAGTGCCACAAATAAAGAAACTTCTACAAAAGAAACACAGTGTGCCGAAAGAAGAAAAATGAACAAATGGATTAAAAACATATTGATTATCGTGGGAGTTGCCTTGTGCGTTAGCTATGCAGTATTCGCCAATGCCAAGAGTAGCATATCTAATGAGAACAGGATATGCTCCGATGTATTGGTTACAATCACCGACTATGACCAGAAGCAACTGATAAGCGACCGTGAAATCGAGACCTTGTTAAAATCAAAAAATGTACATCCAATCGGCAAAACGATGACTCACATTGTAACCAAAGAGATAGAAGATTTATTGGCAAAACATCCGATGATACGCAACGTGGAATGCTACAAAACACCGGAAGGAAAAATTAAAATTGTGATTGAACAACGCAACCCGATTCTACGCATCATAAGTAGCGACAACTATTATGTTGACGATTTGCGTCAAACGGTTCCGGTGTCGTCCAATTTCACTGCTTATGTGCCGCTCGCTACAGGCAGAATCTCCAAGAAACTTGCACAAGGAGTGCTATATGATTTTGCTAATTTTCTTTCGAAAAACCCATTTTGGAATGACCAGATTGACCAAATTTACATTAATGAGAATAACGAAGTTCAACTAATTCCACGTGTCGGCGACCACCTGATCGTACTCGGAAACTTTGACCGATACGAGCAAAAACTTGAGAAATTAAGGAAATTCTATCTGTTCGGGCTAAATGAAACAAGTTGGAATATTTATTCAAAAATAGATCTAAGATTTAAAGATCAAGTGGTTTGCACCAGAAAAGAAACCACAAAATAATTTTACTTAAACAAAACTAGCATATAATACTAATTTGCAACTATGAACAAGGATGCTATTTTTTATATTGATTTTGGAAGCAACAGCATCCGCGTGATTGTCGGAGAGGTGCAGGAAAACAATGCGATAAAAATCATTGCACATCGCGAGATGCCAAGTAACGACACGACACATGGTATTATTGAACAGACTTCTGCCGCATCGCAAAAAATAAGCGAAATGGTAACCGAAATTGCTAAATCGCTCAAGATACGCACGCCTGTGAAGGCTACGATTTGTCGAAACGCACGCTCCATAAAGTCCGACACAATCACTTATGAAGAAACAATCACAAATTTTGTTTCGGAAACGTTGTTGAAAAACATGAAGTCGAATTGTATCAAAGCGCTCACAACCGAAAATTTCACCGTTTCTCGAATCGAGCCAATCGCATACTACATTGACGGAATCAGAGAATTAAACGCAAACGGACAAAAAGGGAAAAGCCTTCAGATAGATTATAACATCATCGGCTATCACCCCAAAGTTGATGAAAAAATTCACGACACCTTTAACCGTTCGACAGTGTTGGTCGATCACATCCATTTGGGCATTGAAGCGGAATCAGTCGCATTATTGGACGAAGATGAACGTAAAACAGGCTGCGTGATTATTTCATTCGGCGCTTCCACTACCTCACTTGGCATATACTATGGTGATAAATTACTTTATACAAAAGTTGTTCCCCTTGGAGGCAACAACATAAGCTACGATCTAAAAGAAGTATTGGGAATCAGCTATAGGCATGCCGAGATTGTGAAAAAGAAAAAAGGCTACGCGATGGCTAGCTTGGTGGATGGGAATGAATATATCACAATACCTGCTGAAAACGACCCAAAGGTAACAAAAAAGATTTCGGTAAAATACATTGCCGACATCATCGAAGCAAGGCTTGATGAAAGCTTGGCTCTTTTTTTCACCATAATTGAGCAGTTCAACTTTCCACTCGAAAGTGGGATTGTAATCACAGGAGGCGCATCGAAACTAGCCGGACTGCAGCAATACCTTTCTGTTAAAACATCACTTCCGGTGCGAATGGGCAACCACAGCGATTGGCTATCAGACAATACGGATGAAAGCTACGCTGACTCGACATACTCCATGGCTATTGGTGCCATATCGCTTTCAGGCGAGGAAAACAAAGCAATGCCATCCATTGATACCGGTGGAGTAAAACCTGGTAATAATGTGCTCAATAAATTAAAAATTCAAATTCAACAAAAAGTAAATGATTTGTTTAGTTATGATGAAATAGAGAAAAAAAAGTTTGCAGATAACAAAAAGGGAGAAAACTAAAAATGATTTTTCATGCGTCTGTTTATTGAAATTGAAAGTTCAAACAGGCGCTAAATAATATAAACCTACAACAAGGTATTAAACACAAAAATCGCATATAATATGGAATTAATGAATGAAACGCTACCATTGAACTTGACATTATCAAACTCATCAATCATCAAGGTGATAGGCGTGGGCGGTGGAGGTAGCAATGCGGTAAACCACATGTATCGTCAAGGCATCAACGATGTAACTTTTATCGTATGTAATACTGACAATCAGGATTTAAAACGCTCTCCGGTACCTATAAAAATTCATCTTGGCAACACCACCACACAAGGGCTAGGAGCCGGCGGCAAACCGGAAGTTGCTATGGCGGCGGCTGAAGAGTCAATTGAAGATATAAAAAAGGTTTTGACAGACAATACAAAAATGGTATTCATCACCGCGGGCATGGGTGGTGGCACAGGCACAGGCGCTTCGCCAATCGTAGCAAAAATTGCTCGTGAACTCGACATCCTCACAGTAGGCATTGTAACCATTCCATTCGCTTTCGAAGGATCAAAAAAAATACAACAAGCACTCCGGGGAATCACGGAATTGAGCAAATATGTAGATGCCTTACTGATTATAAACAATGAGAAACTGAAATTGATCTACCCCGATCTGAATTTAGCAAACGCCTTTGCCAAAGCAGATAATGTACTCACCAACGCCGCAAATGCTATCGCTGAAATTATTACTATTCAAGGATATATCAATATCGACTTTGCCGATGTAAACACCATCATGCGCGAAGGCAAAGTGGCAATCATGAATACAGGATACGCCGCGGGCGAAAACAGAATAACAAAAGCGATTGAAGACGCGCTCAACTCTCCACTGCTCAACACGAGCGACGTGAACGGCGCCAGCAAAGTGCTTTTGAGCCTTTATTGTTCGACAAGTCACCAGATACTAATGGAAGAGATTTCGCAGATTCACGATTTCATGTCGCGAGTGGGCGATGATATTACTGTAATCTGGGGAGCAACCTACGACGACGAACTGGACGATAAAGTAAAAATCACACTCATTGCCACCGGATTCAACGTAAAAGACATACCCGGTATGCCAATTACTCCGAGCGCAAATACAAATGTGGAAGAAAACAATCCAGGCACAGCCCAAGCTTCTCCCGACGAAAACGTTTTTCTGCAAAACGAAGAAATTGAGAATCTCAAAAATGAGAAAAATCTTGAAAAAGCGATGAAAGAACTTTATGGTGAGTCGATAAAAACCACGCCTCAGCCCGAACCTGAAACAATCACATTCACTGTTGAGCCATCCGTTTCCGACGAAATTGTAGAGATTATTGGGGAAGAAATAAATGACAACGCCACCATTATTACTTTTG
This sequence comes from uncultured Paludibacter sp., assembly GCA_964568675.1. GTDB lineage: Bacteria > Bacteroidota > Bacteroidia > Bacteroidales > Paludibacteraceae > UPXZ01. Next base: position 24,250 of record CAZMQV010000012.1, on the reverse strand, counting down.
ACGATCTGGATGATGAGAAAATTCTTGACACTGTTACAAGAACACCATCGTGGGCGAAAAAATTTTTAAAAAAATAAATTTAGTAGAAAAATATATTAAAATGGAAGAAAAAATATTTAATCAAATTAACGACGACATCAAAGCAGCCATGCTTGCACGCGACAAAGTAGCATTGGATGCCTTGCGCGGAATAAAAAAAGAGTTTCTCGAAGCAAAAGTAGCAAAAGGTAGTGATGGAATTTTGCATGACGAACAGGCTGTAAAAATCATGCAAAAGCTCGTAAAACAACGCAAAGAAACTGCTCAAATCTATTCGGAACAAAACCGTACCGATCTGGCGGAGAAAGAACTTGAAGAAGCATCTATTATCGAAAAATACCTACCTGCTCCAATGAGCAGCGATAAAATAAGCCAAATATTGTCTGAAATAATAAGCCGAACAGGAGCCACATCACCGCAGGATATGGGCAAAGTGATGGGAGTTGCCACCAAAGAACTGGCAGGGAAAGCCGATGGCAAACTTATTTCGGAAATGGTAAAGACCTTGCTCAACTCATTATAAATTGAATGAAAAAAACCGGCGAAATATCCGGTTTTTTTCATTCAATCCGAAACATCGAGGAGTAATCTTTGTTTCATTCCAGAGAATCATACTTTTACAAATTCATGAATGAAAAAACAAAATCTGAAAAAGAAACAAGTTATTAACTTGAATGAAATTGCCCCTAATGTGTTTATTCTCAGTTTTAAACGTGATTTCAACTTCATAGCGGGACAAGTATTAGCCATTGATTTGGCCAAAGATGGCGAGCCTCGCCTTTACAGCATAGCAAGCGGCGAAAATGAACCCAATATCGAGATACTATTCGACGAACGTCCCAATGGGAAACTCACACCTCAACTTTCATCATTGAAACCGGGCGACGATATCTATATTTCCGAACCATTCGGCAATTTCATTTGCAATGAGTCCACAGCTTGGTGGATTGCTTCAGGCACAGGCATCGCGCCTTTTGTTTCGATGATTCGGTCGGGAAAAGGGATTAATAATAAACTGATACATGGAGGGAGAAGCGATGAAAATTTCTATTTCTCCGAAATAATTTCTGAAACATTGAGCGCGGCAAACTATATCCGTTGCGCATCGCAGCAACCCGACACTCCGCACTATCGCGGACGACTCACTTCGTGGATGCGTGAACAAAAACTTTTCCCTTCGGAAATTAAATACTACCTTTGCGGTAGTGCAGAAATGGTGGTTGAAGTAAGGGATTTGCTTATATCAAAAGCAATTCCGTTTCAACAGATAATTTCTGAAACCTATTATTAAGTATTTCGTATGCAAAATAAGCAAAATCTTTTCGGATTTACACTTGTGCGACTCAAAGAAGCCGTCGCCGAATTAGGCTTACAAGGATTTGTGGCAAACCAGATAGCCGATTGGCTCTACAAAAAACAGGTTACTTCGATTGAAGAGATGACCAACCTTTCGAAAAAAGCGAGACAATTGCTTGCCGAAAAATACTCAGTAGAACTTACCGAGCCTTCAAAAGTAGAAACATCATCCGACGGAACTAAAAAATACCTCTACCCAACACGTACAGGGCAGTTTATCGAAGCAGCTTTCATTCCGGACAAAGAACGCGCCACACTCTGTGTCTCCACACAAATTGGCTGCAAAATGGGTTGCCTCTTCTGTATGACCGGAAAACAAGGTTTCCAGGGCAACCTGACTTCAGGCGAAATCATCAACCAGATTCGCTCGCTACCCGAATTTGATCGACTTACCAATGTGGTTTACATGGGTATGGGCGAACCACTTGACAATGTGCAGTCAGTATTGGAAAGTTTGGAAATACTTACTTCGGAATGGGGATATGGCTGGAGTCCAAAACGAATTACGGTTTCTACCATTGGTGTAATTCCGGCAATGCTTCAATTTTTGGAAAAAAGTCAAGCGCACCTTGCCGTCAGCCTCCATTCACCTTACGACGAAGAACGTAAGAAACTGATGCCCATACAGAATGTTTATCCAATCACACAAGTAGTTGAAGATATTAAAAAATGGAATTTAGGGCGTCAAAGGCGTGTTTCGTTTGAATACATCATGTTCAAAGGCGTGAATGATACGCCACGCCACGCTCGCGAAATGATAAAATTGCTGCATGGCATTCGATGCAGAATAAACCTCATCCGCTTCCACGCCATCCCCGACACCGCACTCGAAGGCACGAGTTACGACGATATCGTGGAGTTTCAAAACATGCTGAAAGCGCGAGGTATGACTGTAACCATTCGCGCATCGCGTGGCGAAGATATATTTGCCGCTTGTGGAATGCTATCCACCAAAGAACTTGTAAAGAGAAACGAGACACCCGATTTTTAATCATAGCGTCAAATATATTGAAATTATACCACATAGCAATTTCAACTTCAAATCATTAGTTGAAATTGGAAATTAACTCGTATCTTTGCACTCCGAAATTTTAAAATAAACAACCGTATTCCTTTTTAAATATTATTCTTTTGACATTCAATTGATTAAAAAGAATCTTTTATAAAAAAGCAAAGGCATCGGTCTTAAAAACTCCAATAAAATGGCATTACAATGTGGTATCGTGGGTCTTCCAAATGTAGGTAAATCCACGCTTTTCAACTGCCTATCCAACGCCAAAGCGCAGGCAGCTAATTTCCCTTTTTGCACCATCGAACCCAATGTGGGTGTAATAACTGTTCCGGACGAACGAATTAATAAACTATCTGAATTAGTAAAGCCGAACCGAATAGTACCCACTACTGTTGAAATAGTAGATATAGCCGGATTGGTAAAAGGTGCAAGCAAAGGCGAAGGATTAGGAAATAAATTTCTTGCCAATATCCGTGAAACGGATGCCATCTTGCACGTTCTCCGTTGCTTCGATGATGAAAATGTAACTCACGTAGATGGCACCATCGACCCGGTGCGAGACAAGGAAATAATAGACGCCGAACTACAGTTAAAAGACCTGGAAACGATAGAAGCAAGAATTAACAAGGTAGAGAAACAAGCGAAAACCGGAGGCGACAAAGAAGCTTTACGTGCATTTCATATCTATTCACGCTTTCGTAACGCGCTCCAACAAGGTCAATCTGCACGTACGGTAAGTTTTGAGAACAAAGATGACGAAAAAATAGCGCGCGAACTCTACCTGCTCACCTACAAACCGGTGATGTACGTTTGCAATGTGGATGAAGCAAGTGCCGCGTCGGGAAACAAATATGTAGAAGTAGTGCGCGAAGTAGCTAATGCTGAAGGCGCCGAAATACTGGTAGTTGCCGCAAAAATCGAGTCGGAAATTGCCGAATTTGAAACTTACGAGGAACGTCAAATGTTTCTTGAAGAAATAGGGCTACAGGAATCTGGTGTTGCTCGATTGATAAAATCGGCTTATCAACTACTCGATTTGCAAACCTATTTCACCGCCGGAGTTCAGGAAGTACGTGCATGGACATTCCACCGTGGATGGAAAGCGCCACAATGCGCCGGTGTAATTCACACCGATTTCGAAAAAGGATTCATACGCGCCGAGGTTATTAAATTGGAAGATTACTTGCGTTTAGGCTCGGAAAGCGCCGTGAAAGAAGCGGGAAAAATGAGTGTTGAAGGAAAAGAGTATGTAGTTCAGGATGGCGACATCATGCACTTCCGATTTAATGTATAAGCAAGACTCGCATAGTATCTAATAAAAAAAACCGAACTTTTCAGTCCGGTTTTTTTTATTAGATATTGTTGTTTTATTTCACCAATACTTTTTGAACAGCTTCACCTGCTTTCACGATGTAAACACCATTCTGCAAAGCAGCTTTGTGGTTCATTTGCTGACCTGAGATTGAATATACTTCAAAGTTATCAATGCCATCAACAGAAATTACACGATTTGAAATGCGAACGGAAAGCGCCGAAGCGTCGTTGTTTTTATTCACTCCAGTGCTTGAATAAGGACTTACTCTAAATGTTGACCAAGTAGAAGCATTTCTAGCAAGAGTAGCGCCGGCAGTAGATGCGACATTAAAGAAATTGCTGTTATTGTCAATTTTAACAATCAACAATGACGTTCCGTCTTGGTAAACCAATGTATTTTGCAACAAAGTTTTAGTAGTCCAAGTATTGTCGGCATAACCAGAAGCATCGCGTACTCGACCTTCTTCATCGATATATTCATTTGTTCTGCGGTTGCTTGTTATTACATATTTACCGGCTGTAGTTGATGGTACAAAATACCAGCTTGTAGTCGTCTCATCGATATCTTGAGAGAATGTAGCATAAGGTCTGTTGCTATCTGTTCCGTTATTCGCATCGGTACGCGGGTTTGTAAGATAATATCCATCATTAGCTGCGCCAGATTGAACAAGTTGGAGCGTGTATTTAACGCCCTCAGACACTGTACCACCATAAGCGACCGGCTGCACTTTACTTGCATTGAAATCAGCTATTGCATTAGTCAAAGCAGTAAGCAAACTAACAATATTCGGTGAAGATACACCGGCTGTAGTCATATTGGAATAAGCCGTTTTCATCGCATTGAATTTATTCGAATCGTACTGACCGGGTTCGGTTCCAATTGAATATGGAGCTATCGGGTCGCCATTAACGTCAACTATGGCAGCATACTGCGCCGACAAAGCATTGTATTGAACCTGATAAAGTGCTGACACGTCACCTGTATATTGCTCTACATACCAAGCAGAAGGCGAATTGGAGCCACCATCCCATGATACAACAGCATAGTGTCCGGCCATGTGCCAAATAGTATTCACTTGAACACCTACAAACTTAACCTCATTAACAGCCAACGTGGCGTTGTATCCTATAAGGCTTATATTCCAGGTAGAGCCATTTGGAGTACCACACTTCACCTCTTGACTTGAGCCTCCTCCGGCTGCAGTACGCAACACTTCATTGGTTGGCTGAGCCGCATTTATCATTTTATAAGATCCGTCTCCTTGTTTTTCAAAGCGGAACAGATGATTAAGTTTTGTTGCTGCGCCTCCAGTGCCAGAACCATCAGCAGGTATTGAATTGGCTACCGATGTACCTTCAAGACGACCATTAGGCGTTGTTGTAAATACAGTTGATCCCTTTCCACCTCTATTCACATTTTTTATCAAATACCAAACCGGAGCATTTTCAGTAGAAGATTGAACAATTGGAACTTTTGCTGCTTTGAAAGTAACTGTTGCTGCTGCTAACGCGTCAATAGCACTCTGAATAGCACCGGCATCTGTAGAGCCTAAAGTTGTTTTTGCTGCATCTATTGCTGCTTGATAAGCATCAACTGCGCTTTGAGGAGTCTGTCCAACCCCATCACCAACAACAACTGATGATTTAAGCACTGAAGCATCATCAATAGCGATATTCAAACTTGCATCCGCTATGGCTTCGTAGAAAAAGAAAGTACAGTTATCAGCCAGGTCATACCATCCGGTTGATATTTTCCAAGTCCAGCTACCTGAACCTTGATGAATACCTGAATTTTCACCGGGGAATGCCCATCCTTGAATACCATTAACCACATTTGAGGTTAAAGTCCATCCGGTAGCTGCACCTTCGCTCGTCCAGTTGCCAGTAGCAGTACCATGCGCTAAAGCAGAGAATAATTTACCTGAATTTTCTTTTATAGTTACCTTTCCTTCAGTACCTACCGATACCAATGTAAATTTCTGTGTATCGGCTTTTGTTAATGCACCTGGTACAACAAAACTTGTAGCTGGATCAAATGTCCACCAAGGACCACCACTATTAAAACGTTGTGATTTAATATAGTACCATTTACCATCATCTACAGCAGGTGTAGAGGCAGCAAAAATTGAGAATGAGTAGCCAATCATCATAATAATGGCTAAACTTTTGAGTAAGTTTTTTTTCATAGTGAAATAAATTGATAAAATTAATAAAATGATTTTAATCTAAATACTTTGCAAATATATTGATTATAATTGAAATTCATCACTCCCTGCTTGATATTTTCATAAAATAAACCATAAATTCTTTCTATATACACTTATTTATCCCATATATATTAAAAAAGCAATCTAAAAAATTAGATTGCTTTTTTAATACTTCCAGTGATTCAACGATGTCTAAATTCCCAATTTCTTACGAACATCTTTCGGAATCGCATCTTTGTGCACTAAGATATTCATTGTTTTGGCTGCCGCGAAAGCTTTGCTTACATACCAAACGCCTGAATACTTGTTATTGGAGCCCCACGAGTTTTTAATCATGTAATACTCTTTCCCGGTTTGGTCTTTTGCAATACCGAAAATTTGCATACCGTGGTCGTCAGTAGTTTCTTTATTGTCATACCCTTTCTGACGACTTTCTTGCGTTACATTTTGCTCGATCATGGGTGCCTTCACAGTAAATTTTCCTCCGGCAATAGTCCCAACCCAACGCGCCTGATCAGTACCTTGAAGCAACTCTTTATTGGTTTCGGGCAACATGGCAAGTCCATCGCGCGTAAAACCGGACTCACTTACATCCGCACCCCAGGCTATTGTATAACCATTATTGATAGCATTGTCAAAAACACTCATCATTTCATTGAGAGGAACATTGTAGCTTTCGCCCCAGCGCCAGTTGTCCGATATTTCCAAAGCAAACTTACAGTAAAATGGTTGATGGGTATAGGAGGTAACGGACACATAGTCGTCCATATTTAGCCCCAATGATTTTACATAACTTATCGGAGTATATTCCTTACCGGCAACAGTAAATTTTTCGGGATATTTACCCAAATACGCTTCCATAATACCTGAAAAGGCATTTTTCCATGCGGGACTAAGTGTTTTATTTGGCTTTCTCGCTATTGTCTCTACAAAATTTTTGCCCAAAGCATCCAATTCGCCATGATTGTGAGTTTCTGATCCATAATTGAGACCTGACATTTCTATTTCAGGCACAGCTCCGTAGTTTTTCAGCACATACCAAACGTCGTGGAACGACCCACCCGCGGCAAAATTGATATTCGCATCCGTGCGAACGTATTTATCCGCTTTGTCTTCATAAGAATGACGCACTACGAACATCTCCGAGAGGTCGGTCTCCGGTTTTCCCATTCGGAGTATTTCCGATTCAAAAAAAGCTAAACCTGAGAATGACCAGCAAGTACCCGAATTTGCCTGATTTTTGATCGGTGTTATTTTATTTTCTTTCACAGTAGTGAAAATAATAGTGTCTTTTTTTTCCGACTGCGCGGTAAGCGACAGGGTGAAAAACGCAATAAGACTAAATAAAAAAATTTTCTTCATTTTTAATTTTTTATGTTTATATATGATGCCAATAGCTCACAAAAGCGCGATGACATGGCAGAAATTAATTTTACCGCAAGTATTTTAGCCTGAGCAATTCTTACTCAGGCTAAAATAACAATTGATCTATTTTATAGGTGTCTCTGCTAAAGTTGCCACCAAATAATCCCAAAACATTTTTACAGTCGGTATATTCACTTTCTCGTCCGGCGAGTGAGGAAAACGGATAGTAGGTCCGAAGGATATCATATCCATGTTAGGATAATGAGTTCCTAAAATACCACATTCCAATCCGGCATGGATAATAAGTATTTTTGGTGTTTTCCCGAAATCACGTTCGTAAATCCCGATCATCTGTTTCAGAATAGGAGAATCAAGATTGGGTTTCCAACCCGGATATGCGCCCGAGAATTCAACTTTGGCGCCTGCAAGTGCAAATGTACTTTCAATCATTGAGGCCAACTCCGCTTTTCGGCTTTCTACCGAACTACGAATCAAACATTTTACTTCGACCGATTTTCCATCCGACTTCACGATAGCCAGGTTATTGGATGTTTCTACCACATCCGGCACCTCGGGAATAAAACGATAAACGCCATTGTGGCAAGCTGTGATTGCGTTGATGATATCATCCTGTACTTCTTCGGGCATCATTCCGGCAGGCAATGCCACAAGTTCGGCAGTTAAACTTATTTTATCTTCAACGCCATTAAATTCTTCAATGAATAGCGCTTCAAATTCAGCCAAAGTATCCAGAAAATCCTCTTCACTACCCGCAGGTATCGTTACCACCGCAAATGCCTCGCGCGGGATGGCATTGCGCAAACTGCCACCTTCCACGCTACAAAGACGTGCTTCATTCTCAGCGACAGCTTCTTTAAGAAAACGGAACATCAATTTATTGGCATTTGCACGTTGCAAGTGAATGTCAACACCGGAATGTCCACCTTTTAAGCCTTTCAACGAGATTTTATAAGCTACATCTTCGTCAGTAGGCGCTACTTCGTTGTACTGAAAAGTGATATTTCCATCGATTCCGCCTGCACATCCCACATACAATTCACCTTCGTCTTCCGAATCAAGATTCATCAGAATATCTGCTTGCAGAAAATCAGCTTGCAAACCAAATGCACCAAACATGCCGGTTTCTTCGTCCACCGTAATAAACATTTCAACGGCTGGATGCGGAATATCCGTCGATTGAAGCACAGCCATAGCCGCTGCCACACCGATACCATTATCAGCCCCAAGGGTTGTATGATTTGCGCGCACCCATTCTCCTTCAATAATAGTCTGAATAGGGTCGGAAGCAAAATCGTGTGCCACATCGCTATTCTTCTGAGGCACCATATCCATGTGAGCTTGCAAAGCTACTGTTTTCCGATTTTCCATTCCCGGAGTAGCAGGTTTTCGCACCAGTACATTGCCTATTTCGTCTTGCAATGTTTCCAATCCGAGCGATTTACCGAAATCAACTAAGAATTTTGCGATTTCATCTTTTTTGCCGGAAGGACGTGGAATTTGTGTTAGTGAATAAAAATTAGTCCAAAGTGCCTTTGGCTCCAATTGCCTGATGTCTTGTGTAGTCATATTAGAATAATGTGTGATTTTAAATTATTCCGACAACAAAAAAAGTGTTTTTATCACCGAAACAATGATTTTAGTTATATAATTGAATCTTAAACTTTTATCTTTTATATCCGGCGAGCTTTCATTTAATCAAACGAGGCAACCCAATAAAAAAATACTTACAAATATCATAATTTAATCTTGATTTACCCACTTTGCAAGCTAAAATTTTCATAATTTTTGGATATTTAAAAAAGCTACTGTTTTCCCCTTGCCAATCATTGATTAATAGAATAAAAAATGGTATTTTTGTGGCACGAAAATCAAAACAACCAAAAAACATATTAAAAGCATGAGAAATACTTTTAAATTCATGTCGGCTGAAGAGGCCGCTTCGTTTGTAAATCACGGCGATATCATTGGATTCAGTGGATTCACCCCTGCGGGATGTCCGAAGGATGTACCAACAGCCATTGCTAAACGCGCAGAAGAATTTCATGCGCAAGGCAAAGAGTTCAAAATCGGGATGTACACCGGAGCTTCTACGGGCGATTCGCTCGATGGCGCTTTGGCACGCGCGTACGCCGTTAGTTTTCGCACTCCATATCAAAGCAACAAGGACATGCGCGCCGCCCTTAATTCAGGCGAAGTTGAATATTACGACCTGCACCTTTCGGCACTTGCTTTAAGCCTGCGCTACGGTTTTATCAAACCTCCTAAATTTGCGATTATCGAAGTTTGCGACTTGAATGAGAACGGCGAAGTCGTGTTGACGTCAGGTGTGGGCATTTCACCTACAATTGCAAACCTGGCCGAATACGTGATTTTGGAACTAAACCACTATCACCCCAAAGAGCTGAAAGGGCTTCATGATATTTACGAAGCAGGCAATCCGCCAAATCGTCGTGAAATTCCGATTTACAGCGCTTCGGACAGAATAGGGAGTGCAACTCTGAAAATAGATCCAAAAAAGATTTTGTGTGTAGTAGAAACCAATCGCCCCGATGAAACCGGCGGATTTACTCCAACCGATGAAGTTACCGACAGGATTGGCGACAATGTAGCCGCATTCTTAGCGTCGGAATTGAAACTCAACAAGATACCCGGAGGTTTCGTACCTATCCAATCGGGAGTTGGAAACATTGCCAACGCGCTTTTAGCTTCACTTGGAAAAAATCAGGACATACCACCGTTTGAAATGTACACCGAAGTAATCCAGGATTCTGTTATCGAATTGATGCGTTCCGGTCGTGTAAAATTTGCAAGTGGATGTTCACTCACCGTTTCGAATGAGGTATTGAAAGGGATGTATGATGATTTTGACTTCTTCCGCGACAAGCTTGTACTTCGTCCTCAAGAGATATCCAACAGCCCCGAGATAGCGCGCCGACTTGGGCTTATCTCCATCAACACGGCATTGGAAGCAGATATCTTTGGAAATGTGAACAGCACCCACGTGATGGGACAAAAAATGATGAACGGCATCGGTGGCTCAGGCGACTTCACCCGAAACTCCTATTTTTCAATTTTCACAACCCCATCCACTGCTAAAGGTGGAAAAATTAGCGCGATAGTTCCAATGGTATCGCACAACGATCACTCCGAACATTCTGTAAAAGTATTGATTACTGAACATGGCGTAGCTGACTTACGCGGACGCTCGCCTCGTACACGAGCACAAATGATTATTGAGAACTGTGTTGATCCAGCTTACAAGCAACTGCTTTGGGATTACTTAAAACTTAGCGAAGGCAAGGGAGTGCACACTCCGCTCAATCTGGCCGGCGCTTTGGGTATGCACATTCAATTTGAAAAAAGTGGAAATATGCTCGACACCAATTGGAATGACTATCTGAAATAATGTAGGAATCAAAGTGTTTTATTATTAAGATTCCGTTCGTTTATTCGAACGGAATCTTTTTTTTTCGAATAACCACAAGCTTATGCTACGTAGATTGATACCTATTTAAGAAACATTGCTTTTAAGCATTCCCAAATCAGCCGATATGTTTATCTAAACAAGACATGGTAGCAACAATGACACAAAAAAATACCATGAACGGCAGTAAATTTGGCTATTGGCCTTTGGCTGTTGGCTAACAACCAAAGACGAACGACGAACAACCAATGGCTCTCATTATCGCTGATTTACAAGTAGGAACTAGCAATACAACAGCTGAACAATTCTATTTTGTACTACAACAAAAATGAAAATGTTTCGGCACAAAACTACTCTGATTTTTGTAGAAATGATAATGTAAACTTACAAAACCATTCTGACTTTTGTAGAAATAGAAATGTAAACTTACAAACACCACAGATTTTTATAGAAATGAAAATGTAAACTTACAAAACCATTCTGACTTTGTAGAAAGGATAATGTAAACTTACAAACACCACAGATTTTTATAGAAATGAAAATGTAAACTTACA
>CAZMQV010000012.1:0-12858 GCA_964568675.1 uncultured Paludibacter sp. | reverse complement strand
AAACTACTCTGACTTTTGTAGAAAGGATAATGTAATCTTACAAACACCACAGATTTTTGTAGAAATGAAAATGTAAACTTACAAAATTACTCTGACTTTTGTAGAAAGGATAATGTAAACTTACAAAATTACTCTGACTTTTGTAGAAATGAAATTGTAAACTTACAAACACCACAGATTTTTGTAGAAATAGAAATGTAAACTTACAAAATTGCTCCGACTTTTGTAGAAAGGATAATGTAATCTTACAAACACCACAAATTTTTGTAGAAATAGAAATGTAAACTTACAAAATTACTCTGACTTTTGTAGAAAGGATAATGTAAACTTACAAAATTACTCTGACTTTTGTAGAAATAGAAATGTAAACTTACAAAACCATTCTGACTTTTGTAGAAATAGAAATGTAAACTTACAAACACCACAGATTTTTGTAGAAATAAAAATATCTCGATAAAAAACTATTTCACACTGCTGTAAAATCAATATTGTAAGCGATATTTTTGCGTTTGGTTACTGCGATGTGAATATCTCAGTTGGCGATTTGGCGTCAGGAAGATTCGAAATCTCTGCTTGGACTATCCCTGATAGAGCTTTACATAATAATCTGACAAAAATCGGGATTATAAGCGCTAAAGCATATCAACATTCGGGCGAGATTATCCTGACAAAACATGATGGTTGATTTTCTCGGATATTTTTTTGATAAAAATTGAAGGAAACATAAGCACGAATTACACTTTGCATTAAAGTTCTGTCATCAAACAACAAATAATGGCAAATATCTTGAAGTCAAAAAAAGATTGTGTATCAATTTTGGGTATTTTATCTACCACCCACTACCCTTCAGCATATAAAACTTTCCATAAGTATCAAAAAATATCAATTATGTCAGTTCTTCAATACATATTTTCACATTTCACTTGATATTATCGCCTCAAATCTGACATTTTTTCCGGATTTCTGAAAAAGTTAGAATGGCATGATTTTTGTTAGTTGTCTATGCAACCATAAAATATTACAACTAATGAGTGTATCGGTAGAACTTGAAGAATTATTATTGGTATTGACTGGTAAAATAAACTCTGCTATCAATAGAGCCGTGTTGCGTGGATTTGCACAAAGCAATATTGACATCACAATGGAGCAATGGACAGTAATGACATGTTTGTGGCGCGAGGATAAGGTAACACAACAGAAACTATGTGATTTGACCTCAAAAGACAAACCAAGTATTACAAGACTGATCGATAATTTGGAAAAAAGAGATCTGGTAACCCGTGTTGCAGATTCAAATGACAGAAGAGTAAATTTAATTCACCTAACTTCGAGAGGAGAAAGACTGCAATCTCAGGCAATGGAAAGCATTAACAAAATAGCTGTCAAAGCATTGAATGGGATTGATGAATCCGAACTAAATATCAGCAAGAATGTATTGAAAAAAATTATTGCAAATTTGCAATAATTTTTTTATCATTTTTGTTGTTTATGCAACTATTGTATGTTTAACTATAATATATCTATCAAATTTATGAAACGAATTATTTCGATTTTAATGATGACCCCGATTGCATTATTTGGCTGGGGTCAGACGAAACTATCATTGGATGAATGTCGGGGAATGGCATTGCAACACAACAAAAGCCTCCAAATATCGCAAGAGACACTCCAAGCAGCTCGTGAGCTGAAGAAATCAGCCTTCACCCAGCTACTACCTAACTTCACCGCGAATGCCGCATACACCTGGAATCAGAAATCAGTATCACTATTGAGTGAAGACGCGCTTCTGCCTGTAGGGGTGAAAAATGGGGACGGCACATTTGGAACCGGACTAAACTCCAACTCCGTGCCAAGCTTTAATTCGGACGGGACAATAAGTTTCAAAGACGCATCAATCTCAAATAAATTTACGATGTTAAATGGCAAGCCAGTGCCACTCGACGCATCAGGAGTTGCATTTGATCCATCGAAAAATCCTGAAAAACTAATTTGGAAAGATTACGCCTACCTCCCAAAAGAAGCAATGGAGATGGATATGCGAAATATTTTCATAGGTACAGTTACGATGTTTCAGCCATTGTACACCGGAGGCAAACTACTTGAACTAAACAAACTGGCAGAGCATAACATAAATTTGGCATCAGCTCAGCAAAAAGCGAAAGCCATAGAATTATTGGTGGAAGTAGATGAAGCTTATTGGCGAGTGGTGTCAGTACAGAATAAGCTGAAACTTGCCCGCGAATACCGCGACATGCTTTCGAAGATGCAAAATAATGTAGAGATTTTGGTACAAGAAGGCATTTCGACAAAAGCAGATTTGCTTAAAGTAAAAGTAAAACTCAACGAAGCGGAAGTATCGGTAATTAAAGCCGACAATGGTTTGAGATTGTCCAAAATGGCAGTCAATCAACTATGTGGCTTACCCATTGAAGGTGAATTAAATTTAGCAGATGAAACTCTTGATATTTTACCTCCGGGAAACGACTTGATATCTACCGAAACAGCAATCGACGATCGTCCCGAAATCATGATGCTTACACAGCTTCATAATATCGCAAAATCAAACGAAAAGATAAGTTTCTCCAGATTTCTCCCCAATGTTGGTCTGACGGCAAATTATGTATTATCAAATCCGAATATGTTTAATGGTTTTGAAAAGAAATTTGACGGCATGTTTAATGTTGGAGTAGTAGCTTCAATTCCTCTATTTCACTTTGGTGACAAATTTCACACACTGAACGCGTCGAAAAATCAAAGTAAAATCGCTGGACTTCAACTGGAAGAAGCCAAAGAAAAAATGATGCTGCAAATAAGCCAAGCTAATTTCAAAGTAACAGAAAGCATCAAGAAAGAACAAGCTACCAAAAAGAACATTGAACAAGCGGAAGAAAATCTTCGATTGGCAAATGAAGGCTTTAATGAAGGAATGGTAACATCGACCGATTTACTCGGAGCACAAACCGCCTGGATTTCGGCAAAAGCAGAAGACATTGACGCTAAAATAGAAGTCATGCTCAGCCAGCTATACTACAAACGCGCATCAGGCAAAATTGAACTACCAAACATAACATCTACAAATCAGGCAAAGTAAAAGCCGAATATTTATATATTGAACAAGAAAAATAAAAATACAAAATGAAAGAAAAAAACAAAGATTTACGAATTGGATTAATCGGATTAATCATCGTATTGGTAATCGTATTCATCATTGGTATAGTAATTTACAAACCGGAACCTCTTATCATACAAGGCGAAGCAGAGGCAGCAGTATTAAGGGTTTCGGGCAAAGTACCAGGAAGGATTCTGAAATTTAATGCCCAGGAAGGTGAACTTGTATCGGAAGGCGACACTTTAGTCATACTCGACATTCCCGAACTAAACGCTAAAATGGAACAAGCAACAGCTGCCGAAGATGCCGCATCTGCCCAAAGTCGAAAAGCTCGCAATGGAGCACGCAAAGAGACAATTCAAGGAGCTTATGAAATGTGGCAAAAGGCAAAAGTAGGTGAAGACATTGCGCTGAAATCCTATCAACGGGTACAGAATTTATACAACAAAGAAGTAGTGCCAACTCAAAAAAGAGATGAAGCTGAAGCACAATATAATGCAGCAGTGGCTACTACGAAGGCAGCAAAATCACAATATGACATGGCTATGAATGGTGCGGACACTGAAGACAAATTAGCGGCAAACGCACTGGTAATGCGCGCAAAAGGAGCCGTGGACGAAGTAAAAACATACATAAAAGAGTCAACACTTATTGCTCCAATTGGAGGTCAAATAGATGAAATATATCCTGAAAGAGGAGAATTGGTAGGCACAGGCTCTCCAATAATGAGTATCGTCGATCTAAATGACATCTGGTTTACATTCAATGTGCGTGAAGACCTACTTGGAAGCATGAAAAATGGAGAAATAATTAAAGTAAAAATTCCAGCATTGAACAACATGGAAGTTGACGTTAAGGTATTCAATATAAAGGCACTTCCATCTTACGCAACATGGCGTTCGACCAAAACAAGCGGTCAAATAGACGTAAAAACCTTTGAAGTAAAAGCTCGCCCTACAAGCAAGGTCGAAAATCTTCTTCCAGGCATGTCGGCCACTGTTGTAATGTAGTCAGACAATAAAACGATATTCCCTGAAAGATTTTCGGGTCGTCTTTTCTATCAACTAATAAAACCTGCATAACAGAAAAAAATGTCAGAAAAAAACAGAAATAATCTATTGAAACAATCAATGAAACGGGAATGGATGCGAATCACTTCTCGCCCAATATACTTGGTCGGCACATTTGGAGTAATGCTATTTACTTTTATCTTTTTCACTTCATTGCTTGACGAGGGCATGCCGGACAAAATGCCAATAGGCATCGTTGACTTAGACAATTCGTGGGTATCAAGAGCATTTATACGCAACTTGGACGCCACCCAGCAAGCAAATGTAGTCATGAAATTAGGTAGTTTCACCGAAGCACGTCAAGAAATGCAAAAAGGAAACATTTACGCTTTCTTGCTTATTGATAGAAATTTTGAAAAAAAAGCTATATCCGGGAAACAACCGACAATCAGCTTTTATGTAAATAATGGATACCTGGTAGCAGGGTCGCTTCTGATGAAAGACATGACCTACATGAGCGAACTTGCCTCCGGAGCGTTAAAGCAAGCAATTTTGCGAAAAAAAGGTGTAACTGATAATAAAATCATGGCCGAAGTACAACCCATTGCAGTGGATTCGCACCTGCTTGGCAATCCATGGACTAATTATGGGGTCTATTTAATTAATCTTCTTTTCCCCGCCGTACTTCAACTGATGATAATCATGATGACAGTATTTGCCATAGGAGTTGAATTAAAAGAGAAAACATCAGCCGAATGGTTGCAAAGCGCAAACAACAACATGTTTGTCGCACTAACTGGCAAATTACTTCCTTACACATTTATTTTTGGATTACTTGGACTCGTTTCCAATGTTTTACTGTATCGTTATATGCACTTCCCAATGAATTCGAGTATCATTTGGATGTGCATAACAACAATACTTTACGTGTTGGCGAGTCAATCAATTGGAGTTTTAATCATCGGCATTGTACCTGTACTTCGAGATGGAGTGGCTTTGTCCGCATTCTATGGTTTATTGGGTTTTACATTTGCCGGCTTCACATTTCCAATTGAGCAAATGGTCAGCAACATACAAATATTCAGCTATCTCTTCCCTATTAGATATTACTTCAGAATCTATTCTAATCAAGCATTATTAGGCTCACCAATACAGTATTCAGCTGTCTATTTTGCGGCAATGCTATTGTTTATGGCGCTACCATTATTTATTTTCAATCGATTGAAGAATGGCGCAATCAAACAAAATTATCCGATCAACTAAGACAGGATCAAGAATGTCATATTTTAAAATTACAAATGAATAAATCAAGTAAAAAAAACATTTTCATACGATTCATTGCCAACTTTAGAGCAACGATTCATATATTTACTAAAGAGTTCAAATGGATTCTTAAAGATCGCGGCGTGCTGATTATCATCGTTATAGCTCCATTGGCGTATGCAATTTTATACCCATATCTCTACACCAACGAGACCTTGGTAGATGTGCCAATAGCTGTAGTTGACAACTGCAACTCGGCGCGCTCAAGGCAGCTAACACGAAGTTTGGATGCTACGATGGATTTGAAAGTTCACGCGAAATTGGAAAATCTGGAGCAAGCGAAAGTGGAACTTTACAAAGGCAATATACACGGCATTGTGTATATTCCTTCTGATTTCGACAAAAGAATTGAAGCAAAAGACCAATCAAGCATAAGCATGTTTAGCGAAATGGGTAGTTTCATGTATTACAGAGCTATGGTGCTTGCAGTGAATTATGCGTCGTTGGATATGGGTGAAAAAATAAAAACGAAACGTTTGTATGACGCGGGAGTTTCCGGATATGACGCTGAGGTCGCAGCCAAACCCTTGCTCAACGAAAGCACGATACTCTACAATCCGGGTATGGGTTTTTCAAGTTTTTTACTTACGGCTGTGTTGATTCTCATTCTTCATCAAACCCTTGTTTTTGGGATAGGAATGGCAGCCGGAGCAGAACGAGAAAACAATCCGAATAACGAGTTGATACTTAACACAACATCGCGTGGTGGAGTTTTCAGGGTTGTAATCGGCAGGGCATTATCCTATTTCATTGTGTATTTATTGTGGTCTGCATTTGTATTATTGGTAGTACCTAAAATATTTAATCTGCCACATATTGGCGATTATCACACGATACTTGCTTTCGTTGTTCCATTTCTACTGGCAACAATATTTTTTGGAATGACTATTTCATATTTTAATATGGAACGTGAGACTCAAATGATTGTATTTATCTTCTTTTCGTTGATACTCTTATTTCTGAGTGGCATTTCATGGCCTCAATCAAATATGAGTGGGTTTTGGAGGATGTTTAGTTATCTATTTCCTTCTACTTTTGGTATTCAGGGCTATATTAAATCGAACACGATGGGAGCTACGAGTTCTGGAATTCAGTTTGAAAATGCAGGGTTGTGGATTCAAACACTTGTATATTTTATCACAACCTCAATTCTGTATTTCAAAGAAATAAAACAGAACGAAAAAAACATATCAATAGATTAATTCTTTTTTTCTGGTTTAACATGTGCAATCAAAGCTCTTCGGATAGACATTCTATGCGAAGAGCTTTCTTTATTTCAAATTATACGATAATTTCAAAGTTACTTATTTCTAACATAAAAATCGGCATCTCGGAGTATCACTTGCTTTTTCTAAAAAAATTGGAGAAAAAAAGCGCCTGATACTGCACCGCATTATCCCAATACGCTGCATTGTGCCCACCGGGGCGCGATATAAAATCGTGTGGGATATTCCGATAGCGCAACTCCTCATGAAGCTTCACATTCACATTATAGAAAAAATCTTCTGTCCCACAATCAAAAATGATTCGAATACTACCCGGAGTCAAACGAAACAGTTGATTAATTACGGAATATGCTTCCCAATTCTCGGGGACAACGGCTTGCTCGCCAATGCGCTTGGCAATATCCCAATTATTGGGGAAAGGGCGAATATCCACTCCCCCGCTCATACTTCCACATGCCCCAAAAACATCTTGATGACGAAGTCCAAGGAAAAGTCCACCATGACCACCCATACTCAGACCCGTGATAGCGCGCCCTTCGCGAGCAGCAATAGTTCGATAATTCTTATCAGTCCACACTACCAATTCTTGCGCCACATAAGTTTCGTACCGCCAGGATGGATCAACAGGGCTATCGTAATACCAACTGCTGAAATTTCCATCGGGGCAAACAATAATCATCTGATGGCGATCGGCCAATTCTTTGACTGAAGGCATTTTGCGTACCCAGCAAGCATAGTTATCACTATAGCCATGAAGCAAATAAAGCACCGGAAACCTACCACCGCCGGAATAACTATCCGGAGTAATCACTACTGCTTTTATCTGTTTGTTCATAGACGCACTGACCGTAAGCACAGTATCTACCTTTGAAGCATAAATCGAAGAATAATTTATTAGCAATAAAAGCATGCTAAGTCTAAATGTTGTTTTCATTGTAAATCAATTTTATTGTATCGAAAAAAGTTGTTCTAATATTTATTTGGTGTTGTGTAAAACAATAACATTGTAAAGTGTTTCCCATATTATTTGATATCAAAAAACAGTTTCAATCTTCACTTTCTTATCATGCTTTGGGCTACCTAAAACCAACCCTTTTTTACTCACTTGTATCATTAAACCATAATTATTGCCAAATTGCGAGCCAAAATCTGCTGCAAGACTTACCGACAAATCGATATCCCATAGTGAATGAAGTCGCTTCGCCGCCTGAAAGGAAATGGCATGATTATCAGACTTTACGGGAATGTAGTAAGTTCCAAAGTTTAAACTGTGAGCATACATTGCTTTGTAGTCAACATCGGAAATTCGACCCACAAGAGCCAGATAATTTGTTTTCACCCTGTTGTTGTAAATACCCGGCTCCGAATTTGTCATGTTGTAGCAGGGCGATGTAATAAATGCTGTACCAATGGTTCGAAAGTAATAGCTCCACCCATTACGATACACTCCATTGTTGAAATAATTATCGGCACCGCCAAAAACTAATCCATCCATATCATGAAGCGGGCCTGATTGGTCGGTAGTTTCCAAATGCTCATACACGATCTTTCTTATTGGTTTGAAATGTTTTAGATTGACAGCGACACCAAACAGACCATCGGGCAGATTCATTGCGCGCCAAGGCGCTTTGATGGGCGAATCTTCAAAGATATTTTGCCAATAGGTAGAAATCGCCAACTTATCACTCTGATAGTCGGCGCCCAATTGCTGCGAGCCGAGATGATTGCCCTGTGCGTTTATTTTATCCATTTCAACACCACTCCCCGGTCTGGAAAGGAAAGTATTCAAAAAATCATGAAAACCATGTCCTAAATCGCCGAACTCAGGAGAAACTCCTCCCCATTGCGCCGCATGATGAAACTCATAATTCAAACTAACAGGTATCTTGCCTCCACCAAGACGCAAACCGATGAACTTATGCTGAATCATTCCGCCACTTATATAATTGTTATCCGTCATCCAGGCGTTTGAAAAAGCTCCTTTGACGGCAATCATTTTTCGTGTAAAAGGAATTACAAGATAATCGTCAATACCCAAACTCAAGCGAGGCATCGAACGCGCATTCGAAGAAAAAAGCAAACCGCCACCCGACAATTCCACATCCTGATTTCCAACAACAAAAGGCTTGACACCGGCTGCAAAGTCGAGCAAATAGAGACGAGCATCAAACGATATATTCTGAAAAAAAACACGCGAACCTTCGATATCATTCTGTAGAACGGACTTAACTTCAAAACCATAATCGAAATTAAACTTTTTTTTCTCGACTTCTTTCTTTATTCCGGCAAACAGATTGATACTTGTGGGGTGATGCGATACAACCCCCTCCTGATTCGTATGCAACCAGAAAGGAGCATATCCTCCATTCGATACCAAAGCCATGCTACCAAGCTCATAATTTATCGTATCTTTCTGAGAATAAACGATACCGATCGAAAGCAACCAGACGAATATTGCTATTTTTCTTCCCATCGATACATGTCATTAAGAATTTCACCCTTTTCATTCTGTCCAAGTCCAAAATAGACCACATTGTTCAGCGTGAAACTTATTAAATTTTCTCTTCCTCCAGCAGGTAGCTTACTGTCTTTTGTCCAACTATTTTTGTTTATATCGTATTCATAAATACAGTCGTAGAAGTGTTGTCGGGTTTCGGTGCCACCAAAAAGTCGTCCACCAAGCACAAATATTTTTTCATCAACAGCAATCGCCGACCCAAATACCCTTCCTTTGTCCGGCATCGACTTTCTTTTCATCCATTCATTTGAAAGCGGCAAATATTCATACCAGTCATTCAGATTGCCGGTATTGTAACCGGTTCCGACAAAAAAACGATTGCACGCACTACAAGCCACAGCGCCCACCCTTGAGGTCAGATCACCCCACATCATTTCCTCCCAGCGCTCAGTAGCGGTATTGTAACGATAAACATCGGTAGAAAAATAATCATAGAAACCAAAAAGTACATAGAGATACACCCCATCGACAAAAGAGGCTGCCACCCCCGAACGATTGTTTGGGAAATCGGCTTTGCGTGTCCAGCTTTCGGCATTCGGGTCAAACATCCAAAAATCGCGCAAATAGGAAGTATCGTTGTAAGCCTGACCATTGAAACCAAGTCCGAAATAAGCTTTGCCATTTACCACACCGGCAACACCTTTCGCCCTTCCCTTGAATGGCACATCGGGCAATTGCTGCCACTCATCCCGATGCGTGTCATACTTCCACATATCCTTCAAATAAGTGAAACTAGCATCGCGTCCTGCAAGCACAAAAGCAAAATCATCTAACACAAAGACGGAAGCAGACGCACGCGCCACAGGAATTGGCGAGCATGTCGAAAAATTTTTCGGATTTAACACTGCACTCTCATCACACGAGTTAAATAACAGCAAAACTGCGGTTAGAAGTAACATCGCGACACATACATAGCGACAAGAAGGTGTGTTATCAAACATTTTTTTTGAATAATTGCATTTACTATCAAGATTCAAAGGTATAAAAAACCAGATAATAATTCGAAGAAATTTGATATAAAACAAATTTAACACGCTAAATTGGGCGACACACGTCATTGCAACACATAAAGAAACGAAGCATTGCCGGGCAAAACTTCGTTTCTTAGTATCCTTTTATTTACAAAAAATCAAATAATATCTCAAAAACCGAACTGTATTCCCAGTGAAACCGTTTGAATTTCAGGGCCTTTTCCTTCTTTGAAAAATCCAGTCGGCGTATATTTCGCGTAAACTCCCCAATCGTCCCACCCTATTTGCGCTACATAGCTCACCGAGAATGGGTTAACATTATAATCTTTCCCTTCTACTAATTTCACTTTGTTGTTCTGTTCGTTCTTATATTTCACTTTGTAGGATGAAAATGTATTCACCCCAAATAACACACCGCAGGAAATATAGAAATCGGATTTCCCGGTTGGCTGAAGTTCGAGATAAAAAGGCATGTTCAAATCAAAGGTTCGTAAACGAGAGTAGTAGTATGTAATACCGACGGGCGCAGGCAAAGCCACGACATTATCGTTGCTATTCACCAAGTGCATGTTGTTTGCCAAATGAAGATTTCGCCAGGTCATCCCCAATCCGGTAGTTAGCCCTACGTAACCCCTCACTACATTTAAGGTAAATTCGAAAGGATTTAAGGATATTTCGTTGGAATTGGCAATTTTCACTCCTCCCGCGTCATTATAATCCGAAAACTCATTGGTTGTGAGCATTTTGCCGAAATAAAGTCCATCAAAATGACCCTCAACCGACCCGGTCTTGCGTTTTTTCAATAGTGGGAAATCAAAATTAAACCGGCTTTCGACCGAATAACTCTCTACACTTTTATCGTCGGCAAAAATACCTTCATAGACTTGGTGCAATTCGGTGGTGTCCATTTTGAATACTTTAACCGTAATTTGGTCGGCACTATCAATTATATGAACTTGTTTTTGATTCATTATCAAGACTGTATCATTCTTTTGTTGCGCAAAAAGAATAGAAGCGCCCATGAGGCAAACGAGTAAAAAAAGGGATTTTGTTTTCATATTATTTTTTATTTTCAATTTGTGTAAAACTCATTTTTTTCTTTTCAGTATAAAGTCCAGCACTTCCCCCGATTCTTTCAGTGATTCGATATAAATTAAAGTAGTTTTTTGTTCGGGAGTTTGTGAATCGTTAAACAACACCAATCTACTTACTTTATTTCGGGGAGGCAATTGCAAATACATTGTGCTTATCGTGCCGTTGGAAGTTACTTGTTTCACTTTTTTCGCACCTTTCTGATCTTGTTCCAAGCATTTACGTATATAATCGGCAGCCTCTTTGTTTTCTTTGACGATCAGACTTTTGAAAAAGGTAAAATTATACTCTTTCAAGCTCTCTTTGTTCATTTCCACCAATACAGCCCCTTTTTGTTTCCCGTATTTATCAAATGCATTATCTAATTCAAGTCCTGTTTGTGCCCGCATACCAAAACACGACGCCAGCCAAAAAAGCATCAATACCGGGAAAAACTTGTTAATCTTCATATTTTTATCGTTTTTAGTGTATTAAAATTCAATCTCTGCGAACACATCAAGTTCATTATCAATAATATTGTTCGTATTTATAGTCTCCAATCCAAATTCCACTTCGTTGTTTTGTGACGAAATATTTTCGAAACTCATTTGTGCAAATCGTCTAACTTCAACCTTATTAGTAATTTTTTCGCCATCGACATAGGCAAAATCAGTGGAAAACCCACGTGAATAAAAAGTTGTATAAAGCACCAACACTACCACAGCAGCTACTGCTGCTCCCAGTTTTACAAATCGTGGCATCCAAAGTTTTCTTCTATCCACCTCCGCATTGCCTTTGAAATATGCAAACATCGCTCGTTCCGCTGCAAACTGAACCGGCAAATCAGGCTGTGAAAGAAATCGCGCCAACAGCTTTTCCTCTTCTCCACTCGTAGATCCAGAATAATACTTTTCCAAAAGTTTCTCCGCTTGCTCCGTGGTGATACTATTTTTTAATCGTTTCATTTTTTCAGGATTTTCAAAAACTCTTCTCTTACTTTTTTTCTTGCTCTTGACAAATTCATTCTTACAGCCTCAGTGCTCGTACCAATTATTTCAGCAATTTCATCCACTTCATATTCTTCAACATCTTTCATGGTGATAATAAGTTGCTGAAGCTGTGGTAGCCTATTGATGATACGTCGAATTATTTCATTCTCATTTTTTCGCTCCAGCAATAAATGTGGATTTTCATTTTCAACACACATCGTTTGATTTTCGATACTTTCCACATTCTTCCTCAACCTCAATTTATCCAAACATTGATTCTTCAAAACCGTAATCGCAAAGGCATTCGGATTTTCATGAACCAAGAACGAAGTTCGCGCAGCCCATAGTTTCAAAAGCGCCTCCTGCACCGCGTCTTCAGCATCTTGCTCGTCGGCCAACAACTTCAGTGCGACGAAGTATAATTGCTGACGTATAGGCTGAATCAGTATTTTGTATTGTTCTTGAACCATTTACTTTAACTAACGAACAACTGAAAGAAATGTAACATCTGAAATCAAGTTTTTTTATTTTTTCTTTGAATCGGAAGCATCATTTCGATGCAGAGCTTCATATTTCATTTTATTAACAATTATTGCTGTCCGGTAAAACTTAAAACTGCATAATTACCCCGCCCGAAGTCC
>CAZMQV010000011.1:0-57678 GCA_964568675.1 uncultured Paludibacter sp. | reverse complement strand
TTACTCCACTTTTTTAGCTCCATCGCCAATTTGAGCAACATAAAAATCGGGTTTTAATCCAATTTTAGCTTCATAGGCTTTGCCTACTTCTTCGATGAATTTATCAATGGTTTCGTCTTTTACCAACGATACGGTGCAGCCACCAAAGCCACCGCCGGTCATGCGTGAACCGATAACGCCATCAATTTTCCAGGCTTCTTCCGCCATGGTGTCAAGTTCCGGTCCGGTTACTTCGTAGTCGTCGCGAAGCGAAACGTGTGAAGCGTTCATTAGTTTTCCGAAAAGTTCAAGATTACCTTCCTGAAGCGCTTTAACCGCGTCGGTAGTGCGTTGCACTTCACCTACTACGTGGCGGGCGCGTTTGTGGGCTACTTCGTCGGTAATGGCGTGTTCCACTTCTTTGAAATCAGCCTCGGTGAGTTCGGCTAAGTATTTGATAGGACGAACGGCGCTGATTTGTTCTACAGCGAGTTTGCATTGTGCCACACGGTCGTTGTATGCGCCTGAATCTAATTTGTGTGGGCTGTGTGTGTTTGAAATTACCACTTTCACGCCTTCCAGTTTCACCGGCACATGTTCAAATTCGAGTGTGTCGCAGTTGAGGAAAATGGCGTGGTCTTCTTTTCCGTTCGCGCTTGCAAATTGGTCCATGATTCCGCACATTACCAAAGCAAATTCATGTTCTGCTTTTTGTCCGATTTTAGCCAAGTCGGTGCGGTTAAGTCCTGCGCCCAATTGGTCGTTAAGCGCGAAAGCTGTTACCACTTCCAAGGCGGCTGATGACGAAAGACCTGCACCGTTGGGCACATTGCCCCAAATCATAATGTCGTATCCTTCGGTGAATTTCACTCCACGTTTCACATATTGAGCAAAAACTCCAAGCGGATAGTTAGCCCATGAGCGGTTTGGCAGTGGCTCTGTGAGTTTGTCGAGCGACACTTGCACTTGCTGTCCGGGGATGTTGAGCGAGCGGAAATTCACTACCTGACTACCATTTTTGCGAAGCAACAGGTAAGTGCCAAAACTTAAAGCTGCGGGAAACACAAATCCTCCATTGTAGTCGGTGTGTTCGCCAATAAGATTTACGCGTCCCGGTGCAAAATATACCGCTTCCGCTTCGTTACCAAAAGCTTCTTTGTAAGCTTTTTTCATTTCATTTACTTCCATTTTGTATTAAATTAAGCCGTTATTATTAATGATGTTTTTTACTTGATTTATAGGTTGAAACCTGCAATATTTAACTCAGCAAATTTAGAATAAAAAAGAAAAAATATTTGTTAATGCCTCGCTGATAATGGTTAATAAATCACTTTACAGGTAAAGTAGCTTGTGGATTCGATTTTTGCCCGTTGATGGATTCGATTTCTGTAACCACATATTTGCTAAATCCACGCCAAGGCAAAGTGCCTTTATATTCTACGTAGCGTAGCTCCATATCGCGTCCGCTGCTTAGCATCAGTTTTTCGGCTATTTCCTTGTTTTTTACCGAAAATTCAAATTCATAAGACTGGATGGCTGCGCCCGCTGATACGCCAGTGGAGCGAAATCCCGATTGAATTAATTTTCCTTCATAGGTTTTGAATAAAATACCTTTGTGAACCATGTAGTTCAGCTCGCCGGATTTAACGCCCTCGCCAAAGGGGAAATAATATTTATAGTAAACAATGCCGGAAAGTACAAGAATTAAAGCGATGGAGACAAGTGCGATAATGCGTTTCATTTTTTTATGGAGTTTGTTTTTGGTTATAAAATGTTTGAAATAGATATTGAGATGCAAATATACTCTTTTTTTGTGATAAATTTTGTACCAATTTCCATTAATTATCGCTAACTTTACAATCGAAGTAAGCTTAACACATAAATCACTTAAATGGAGGATAATACGATGAATGAAAAATGGGTTACATTATCAATTCGCACGTATCAGCGCGCGCAAATGATTAAAGCCGTGTTGGAGCAACATGGCATTGAAACTGTGATTCACAATCTGAATCTGGAACACCCGGAAATGGCTGTAGGTGTGAGGGTGCGAATCAAAGAAAATGATTTGCCACAAGCATTGAAAATCACCGAAGAGTTAGAGAAAAACTGGGAAGAAGAAGCGAAAAGCGATTTGCCTCCTAAGGGCAGAAGCATTCTTATCCCCGTAGAACTTACCGATCAAATCAATGAGGTTTGTGATTATGGTTTTTATTTTGCTCAAAAGCTTAATGCTGACGTGGTGTTTCTTCATGCCTATCTCACACCGGCATATACCATCACTTCGTCGTCAAGTACCGAAATAAACACTTATAGCCTCACAGATACCGAAACTATCCGACGGATTGTGAAAACCAATAACGCTGATGTTGAAAATCTCACAAAATTGGTGCAGCGGTGGATTGATGAAGAAAAAATTCCTAAAGTGAAGTTTAGTTTTGAGGTTTTCGAAGGTGTAGCCGAAGATGAAATTCTGGCTTATTGCAAACGCGAGAAACCCTCGATGGTGGTGATGGGAACACGTGGAAGAAACCGCCAAGACGATAATTTGATAGGAAGTGTAACTGCCGAAGTGCTTGAAGCTTGTCGGGTGCCGGTGATGGCTATTCCCACAGGGATAGAGTTAAAACCCGACGAAATCCAAAGAATCGCTTTTCTTACTAATTTTGACCAGAATGACCTGATTGCCATTGATACCGTTATCTCTTTCTTTGGAAAAGAGAAGATTGAACTTTATTTTATACACACTACCGACAAAAAAGAGTCGTGGGATGAAGTGATGTTGGCAGGGATCAAAGATTATTTTTCAAACCACTATCCCGGAATGAAAATTGATTATGCCATCATTGATAAGAATGAAAGTTTGGATAAGGTGCAGCCCTATCTTGAGAAGTTGGCTATTGATCTGGTAGCTCTCAATCCTAAACGAAGAAGTCTCTTTGCCCGCATTTTCAATCAAGGTATTGCTACACGCTTGCTTTTCAATGTGGATACGCCACTGATGGTGATGCACATATAGACTCTCAGCCGGATTTTCCAGATACTATCGGGAAAATCCGGTTTTATATCAACGCGAGTGTGAGTTTCAATTCATCGTTTGCTCGGCAGGTACGCCCAAAGCCTTAGATGTTACCTGCCTTTTTATCAATTTACTTTGTTTCTGTTATTACTTTAAATGCTGGTTAAACATCCATTCTTTTATGCTTTTTAGTTTATAGGCATAGTTGAATGAATGCTTGTGTTCTGTTCTGCCACCCAAAACTCCAGCCTGTGTTACCGATTTTGGTGTAAACTGAATATAGTTTATATCATATCCCGGGTTGATTAAGCCTTGAACTTTTTGTACTTGTTAGTAGGTTATTCCCGGACAAATAATAAAAGAAACAAAAGTGGGGGATAATTAATGATAGGACACAAATTGACGTTGCCTAACTCATTCGATAAGTACGGCGTATTTATAAAAATAACTGCTGTAATCAAACCTCACTCCTTCGGTGGCTACTTCCCTTTGCCAAAAGAGAGAGCCGTGAAGTGTGATTTTGTAAAGTTTAGCAGCATATTTGTTGCTATTCGGTGTCCCATCGCGCCGATAGTAGTTTTATTTCGGCTCCATGGTTACGATGGGAATTATCATCTCTTCGAGCGAAATGCCACCATGCTGGAAAGTATTCTTGTAATAGCTTACGTAGTAGTTGAAGTTATTGGGGTAAGCAAAGAAATCATCGTTTCCGGCAAAGATATATGCCGAGCTTACATTGGGGCTTGGGAGTCCGGCTTTATTCGGTTCGCGTATTTCGAACACTTCTTTGGCGTTGTAGCTTAGGGATTTTCCCACTTTGTAGCGCAGGTTGGTATTCACATTCTTGTCGCCTACCACTTTGATAGCATTTCGCACCTGTATGGTTCCGTGGTCGGTGGTGAGTACGAGTTTGTAGCCGCGCTGCGCGATGGCTTTGAACAAATCGTAGGTTGCCGAGTGGCGAAACCACGAACGTGTGAGCGAGCGATAGGCTTTTTCATCGTTTGCCAGTTCGCGCATCATTTTGCTGTCGGTGCGTGAGTGCGAGAGCATATCAATGAAGTTGATTACCACGACATTAAGGTCGTAAGCCGCCATTTTCGGCAGTTGGTCTATTACTTTCTGGCAATATCCCGATTCGAAAACTTTGTTGAACGAGAGGGCGTATTTTTTTCGGAAACGGTCGAGCTGTGTTTGCATCAATGCTTCTTCGTGAATATTCTTTCCTTCTTCGTCTTCTTCCTCAATCCACAGATTCGGATACATCTGCTGAATTTGTAATGGCATCAGCCCTGAGAATATTGCATTTCGCGCATATTGCGTAGCAGTAGGCAGGATACTGCAATAGGTGTCTTCATCGGTGAAGGTAAACAATTCGCTGAGCATTTCGCGAATGACGAGCCACTGATCGTATCGAAAATTGTCCACAACTACAAGAAAGACTTTCTCGCCTTTGTCCAGCAGAGGGAAAACCTTGTTTTTAACCAGCTCCGTGCTTATCATTGGTCGGTCGGCAGGATTAGCCATCCAATGAAGATAATTTTTCTTGATAAATTTATTGAAAGTATTGTTCGCTTCGTCCTTTTGCATCCGTAGCATTTCGTCCATGTTGTTGTCGGTTTCGGCAAGTTCCAGCTCCCAATATACCAGTTTCTTATACACTTCTACCCAGTCGGTCCAGCTAAGGGAGTCGTTTATCTGCATACCAATGTTTCGAAACTCTTGCTGATAACTATGGGTGGCATGCTCGGTAACAATCTCTTTTTTATGGATGTTTTTTTTCAGGGTGAGCAATATTTGGCTTGGATTCACCGGCTTGGTGAGGTAGTCGGCTATCTTATTGCCGATAGCCATGTTCATAATATCTTCTTCCTCGCTTTTGGTAATCATCACCATGGGAGTGTTGGGATGAATGGCTTTTATTTGTGCCAGGGTCTCCAGTCCGCTTAGTCCGGGCATGTTTTCATCCAGAAAAATAATGTCGAAATTATCTTTCTGACACAGTTCAATCGCGTCTTTACCATTGGTGGCGGTAGTAACGCTGTATCCTTTTTCTTCGAGGAATATGACGTAGGGTTTCAGCAGGTCTATTTCATCGTCGGCCCAAAGTATTTTGCTCATAATTTTATTTTTGAATTTTGTTAATGGGAAAATAGTGATAGAGAGCCGGCACGCTACCGGTGGTCAGTTGGCAAAGGCTTCCTCCACTTTCCGGCTTAGAATACTAAAATCATCGGCGCCTCCGCGATGTATAATCACCCCATCGGGGTCAATCAGTATGGTGGTGGGAAATTTGCCAACTCCAAAAGCAAAGGTAAGAAAATTAGCTTTTACCTGCATCAATTCATACACATTGGGCCAGTTCATTTCGTATTTATTAATATAATTAGGGATTTTTCGAATACTTTTTTCTTCCAATTCGAAAGCCACACTCACTATTTTCAGATCGGGGAATCGCTTGTTGATAGCTGCAAGCTTGGGAAGCATCGCAACGCAAGGCTCACACCAAGTGCCCCAAAAGTCGAGTAATAGGTATTTTCCTGCATAAGCGGCTGATGATACCGTGCGTCCGTCGAGGTCTTTGGTCGAAAACTGAGGCGCCGTATTCCCTTCGTTTACTCCCACCTCCTTGCTTTCGTCCACATTTCTCGGGCGGCTTATTCGCAAGTCGATGGTGTTTTTGGTGTTGGTGATAAAAGTAGGTACAAGCTGTGTGCCATTCACCACGCAAGATGCGGTATGTTTCAGAAAATTATCTGTACCTCCAATACTGTTTTTGCCAAAAACTTCTGCATCAATTATTTTATATTGATATACATATTCCGTGTTTTTTATATCGTTGAGCACTACCACGCGGTAGTCTTTGTCGTCGATCCGAAACATGCCGGAGCTGTAGAGGTTCAACCCGATTGTCATGCCATATTTAGCGTGTAGCAACGCTTTGCTTTTTAATTTCGACTTGTGCAAGGGGCTAAGCTCGGGCTGCACATAGAGTTTATAGCCTGTTTTTGTTCCTTTCTTGCTGAGCACTACGGGTTGCGAGGCGAGATATACCGGTTTTTTCAACTCTTTTTCTTTGAATCGATACTGATAATTGTTCGAAAAGTCGCGGTCGCGGTCGGTGTCGAGGATGCACACCCGTTCTTTGCGGCTGATATTGCCATAGAGCACAAACAGCGTGTCTTTATTAATTGTTACATAACTAATAAGGCTTTTCTTTTTATCCAAATTTTTCGGAATACCTTTAAACTCTCTTTTCTTTGCCGCGTATGGCTTGGATTTAATCTCATGGGCAACAACTTCGGTGTTTACCTTCAGGGGTATCTGCACTATCTTGGACTTCTGCCCGAAAATGGATGTTTGGATTAATAAAAGAAAAAGCGAGAGGATAAACAGATATTTTATATTCATAAACTTTGGATTGGTGGATATTATATTTATGGATGATTCAAAGACTCCGGTCATCGGGTTTAGGGAGCCAGGTAATAGGTTTTCATAAATTCGAAATAGACATCCAGGGCGTTGTTGTGGAGCAACACATTGAGGTTGTCGCGCGTTACTATCAGGTTGCGTTTGTTCATTCCCGTTGTGGCTTTGACAATGACAGGTTCTTTCAGCATACGCAAGAAGTATGATTTGGCCACATTCAGGTCGGCAAAGCTACTAACGAATATTATTGTTTCACGCCCGTACTCCTCGCGACTCACTTTCAGATTCATTGCGCCATAGTTGGCAGCGTTGTATTCGTCGAGCGCCATTTTTATCAGATTAAAATCAAACTTTCCACCACGCGGTATGTAGAACGCTACGTAATGGGGTGCGCCGGGTGTGAGTGCAAACAGGTTTTTATATAGCTGAGCGGAGGTGTCAATCTTTGGTGCGGTGTTGCTGATGATGTTGTTGCCCGGCGAAGTTGTTGTTTCAGTCTTTGGTGTGGTGGCAGTTTGTATGTTCTGCTTGGTGCTTGCCACCATTTCTTTCTCCGGTGTGGTCTGTGTTGGCTTTTGCTCCGTTTTAGTAAGGTTTTCCGCTTTAGCTACTTGTTTTTCAGCCACAGCTTTTACCGTAGTTTCTGTTTTCAATGCGTTTTCCGTTTTCGTGGCTTGCTTGGCTTCCGGTTGTTGGGTTGTGGTTACGGTAGTTTTCTCTTCGGGTTTTTTCTCTATCAGTTTGGTGCCGTCAATAATCTCCACCTTGGTAACTTTCGGCTGAGTATTGGTTTTTGGAGCATCGGTGGCGGCAAGTAGCGCTACGGGTATGTCTTTCGACAGAATATCATTGTCGAATGTCAAATAATCCTCCAATGTAAAATTGGTGCGTAGTTTCCCAAAATTATCTTCCGATACGATTACCTGCCTTACGTTCATCGCTTTCATTTGCGCCATAAGCTCCTTGTCGGTTGCCAGCGTGTTTCGGTACCAGATTCCCTCGTTGTACGACGCGAGATTGAGCACGCAAAGGGCGCGTCGGTTGCCATCAACCTGCGTAAGCGCAAATCCGAAATCCTTAATCATAAATCGCGAGAAATTGAAGATTGCCAGGTTGTATTGGAGTTTATTGATAGCCTCGTTGCCGGCATCGGTAATGAACATCATACGGTGTGGGGTGAATTTGAGTTCGGAGAAACTCATGGCTTTCTGCTCTTCGGGTGTGAGATTGTCTTTCTCGCGCTTGGTAAGCAACGAGCCGAAGCTTCCACCCTGCTGGGCTATATTTCCTTGTTTAAGTAGCGCCAACATATCTTTTGACATGGCACCAATGTTGCTGTTGGGGTAGTTGAGCACGAGCGAGTCCAGCGAAGTTTCAAACTCCTTCGCGCCTTTGGTCTTCCCGATGCTCAAAGTGTTGAGAAATTCAAACTGAGGTAGCAAGGTAGCCAGTGGATATTTAGTTTTTATTTCGCGGGCATTCTTGAATACTACGCTGTAATCATTGGCAATAAATGCGGCGTAGGCTTGATTGTATAGTTCGTCCTGCACCTCAAACATGCGTTGCTGATTGCGGATATAGTCGGGGTCGGCGAGTGTTTCAGCTTGTTTGCTTTCGGCATATTCGGCAAGTATCCGATTGCGAAATTGCTGGGCGAGCAAGGAGTTGTTCTCTTTCGATGCCATCAGAAACTGCTGGAAGAGGGTTTCGAGGATGCGTTCATCTTTCGGGAATCGCTTAGCGAACTCATCGAAGGATTTGTATGCCAGGGTGTTGTCTTCCACTTTGTCTTTGTAAGCAAAAGCCATGTTGTAGATGCCGGTAGCCAATTGTTCGTCCGATTTCTGTTTCTGTGTGGCTGTGAATGGTATCTGAGCCAGATAATAATCCACGCTTTTGCGGTCGTTGGTCTGTTTTATGACAGGTTCTGCCACTTCGGTCAGGGTGGAGTCTGTTTGCGCGATGGAGGTAGTATCCGCTACGTTGTTTGCCAGTTCGTTTTCGTCAATCAATGCCGATGATTTATTGATTCTTCGCCAGTTGTCCTCCAGTTTGCGATTGCCCCATCGACGTCGGAACTCAGTTTTACCGTTATTGATTGACACGGGATTGTAGAAATACCAGTTGCTGCCTCCTCCAATCTGATTCATCGGCATGGCAAAGTCGTCAATCATCTGATTGTTGTTTGACGCTTGCACCGCTTTCTTTTCTTTATCGAGCTTTTCTTCCTCTTTCAACTTCTCTATCACCCTTTCGATAGCCGCCAACCTCTCTTTCTCGGACATACGCGCCAATGATTGCAAGCTATCCTGCAGGTGCACCACTTCATACTCCTTTACCAAGTCGGCAAGCGCCTCGGCGCGTTGCTTTATCTGTTCGTAGCCCTCTTGCTCGTTGGTGTAAATTTTTGCCGCCTCGTCATAGTAGGGTTGCGCAGTTACATACTCTTTTTTCTTATAGTAGAAATCGGCAAGGATAATCAGTGGCACGGCTTTCTCGAAACTGTTGCGCGTACTTTTTTCAATTGCCAGGTTGTAGTTTTTCACCGCTCTCGCCGTATCTTTTTCGGTCATGAAGCTGTTTCCCATCGCGGTGTAAATCTGGTCGAGATAATCCTTGTTGTTCTTGTTGCGTGCCATGCTTTTCAATTCGCGTCGCACGGCTTCTCCGTTCTTCGACAGTAGCTGCACCCGATTGACGCGGGCGTTGAAGTCCATTTCGTAGGGTGGCGATGATTTTAGCACACGGGAATAGCACTCAAGCGCAGCTTTTTTATTACCGGTTCTTTCTTGCATCTGTGCCAACACAAACTGGAAGCGCGCGCGTTGTTTTTTATCTTTTTCCGAT
Source organism: uncultured Paludibacter sp. (assembly GCA_964568675.1). Classification (GTDB taxonomy): domain Bacteria; phylum Bacteroidota; class Bacteroidia; order Bacteroidales; family Paludibacteraceae; genus UPXZ01. Next base: position 48,404 of record CAZMQV010000011.1, on the reverse strand, counting down.
TTAATAGCCGATTCGAGATGCGGTATTGCTTGCGCGTAGTCATTTTGCATGATGAGCAGCTGGGCATAAGTGGCGCCATAGATACCGGCAATGGCGGGAGAGATGTGTTCTTTCCTTATTTTCTTCAATACATTTTCTGCCTCATATACCCAGTCGAGCTCGCAGTATGCTCTTGCCAGCCATATTTGAGCTTCGGTAGCCACTTCTGGCTGCGACTCGTAATAGCGCGAAACGTAGGAGAAAGTTCCGGCTGCTCCCAGAAATTCGCCTTTGTGAAATTCGGCTTTCCCCAATTGTATCCATGCTTTTTTCAGCTCCGGGTTGTACTCGTTTTGGTTGTAGAAAGCCCGGTATTTGGGGTCACTCATGCGTCGGCTGTCCTTTTCGGGTTTCTTCTTGATGGAGTGTTGCTTGATAGCTTTCCGGCTTTTCTCGATGGCACGGTCCATATTGCCTGCCGCGCCTGCCGCCACTCCGGGATAGCTGATAGGGAAAAGCTCAATCATCTGGGCATAATTATCCTTTCCGGACTTGGCAATGTTCTCCATACCTTCCTTGTAGCTTACATTGCCATTGTAGGCAATGTTGTAGCGTGTCAACATCGCGTGGTAGCGACGGGACATGCCGGTGTTTTTATTGGTGGAGCAACTGCTTGCGAAAACAAGAATAAGCACCAGCGCCGGTATATATTGGAGTTTTTTTTTCAATACAATTTGTGCTATTTAATAGCAATCGGATAAAAAGTGAGCAATAAAAAAACCGATAAACCGCTGGATTATTGTGTTAATTAGCAAGAAATGAGCTTTATTTTTCGAAAAACGGGAGTTATTTTATAACTTTGCACGGTTTGGATTGTTTATTCAGGCAAATCTTATTTTATTTTTTTGATTTAATTCCGAAGCATGGTAGCTTTATTATTATTACTCGCATTGGTTGGGATTACAATTTACACCCTCACCTATATCAACCGAAAGAAAACAGGCGAAGAACCCGAAATCGTGATTAACGAAAACGCGGAGTGCTGCGGCGCCCACGAAGTTTGCGACCAGGAGAATCTTCAGATAATTGATACAAAAATTGATTATTTCGACGATGAAGAGCTTGACGAGCTTGCCGGAATAGCTCCCGCACATTTCAGTCAAAAGCAAAACGACGCGCTTTCCGATATTTTCTATTCGCTGAAAGAGAACGATGTGGCTGCTTGGCTTCGTAGTTTGCAGCTTCGGGATATTCAACTGCCCGAGAACATCCGCGAAGAAGCGCTCATGATTGTGGGCGAGCGTAGGGGATTGTAACTACACGTGCCATTGCTTACTCGTGCACTTTTACAACTCTTTTCTTGTAGATATACCACATCAACAATATCGAAACCAATGCTCCGGCTATACCCATGCTATATGTTTCTGCCTTGCCGAGCTGCTCAAGCGCAGTTTCCAAATCAGTTCCTTTGGAGAAATAACTCGAAGAGACCACCATCGCGTTGTTAGCGAAATGAGCAATGATGGGCAACCACAGACTGCCACTCCACACCAGTAGATAACCCAGCACCGCACCGAGTACCATTCGTGGTAAGAAACCGTACATCTGGAAGTGCATCAGACTAAAAATCACAGCCACCAGCCACACAGCCACATGCAGGTTGAATTTCTCTGAAATGACCCGATACATCGCGCCACGACACAGTAGCTCCTCGCTCAAGGCGGGCATCAGCGCAATGAGCAAGATATTAAAAGCAAAGCCTCCGAAGGTTTTCACATCAAGCATCCGGCTTGTGAGTTCGGCGGCGAGGTCTTCCAATTCCCGGAAATGCTGCTCAAGGCTGGCAAGAAACGGGGGAAGCACCATCTGCTCGTTGATGTAGCCAAGCAAATTGATGAAAGGCACTATGCCAACAACAAGCAACAAAGTCGCTATCAATTGGTTTGTGGCAGGAGCGCGATGCAGTGAATAGGCTTTGATAGGCTTGTCGAACCAAAAGTAACCGGCAACAAGCGGCGGAAGCAGAAACATAAAAATAGAGAGTACCAATTGTTTTATTTTCAGTACTTGAATGTCCTGCGAAGCGCCATAAATGAGTGAAAGCACCGCCGTTGAGATTAAACCGAAGAAGAAAACAATAAAAAGCAGTTGCAGCAGTTTGCCGAACACGCCCGATTTTCTTAATATTTCCTTTAACATAATACTATTTGAGAGATTTTAGGGATGTAAAGGTATAAAAAAACTTCCATTCCGCATTTGGAATGGAAGTTTTTCAATTTTCCTTTGCTATGTGCTATAAGGATTAAGCGCGTGGGTTAGCTTCTTTAACCACCATTTGACGACCGTCAAATTCAGCGCCGTTAAGCTCTTGAATAGCTTTTGCACCAGCAGCGTCATCAGCCATTTCTACAAAAGCAAAACCTTTTGAACGACCGGTATCGCGGTCTTTGATGATTTTGCAAGAAGTTACTTGGCCGTACTCTTCTACTACGCCTTGAAGATCATTTTCTCGAACTCTGTAGCTCAAGTTTCCAAAATAAATGTTCATAAATGAAATAATAAAAATAATGAATATAATAATTGTGATTGTAGAAACGTATAGTAACGGAAGGTATAAAAATCACAATTTTCATTCTACAAAAAAACTTTTGGAAAGAATGGATTTTGAACCAAGCGAGAAATACACTTCACTTTCGTGCTACAAAGAAACAGTTTTTTTTTCAATTAATCATCATTTTGTGAAAAATTCTTTAAGAAAAAATGAATATTTGGCAAATATTCACGGATTTACAGCAAAATTAGATGGGAACTACCGTTTTTCCGAAAGGAGTTAATGCCAATTTCATCAATTTAAAATGTTGATTGCCAAACGGAATACCGATGATGGTGATGTAAAACAGCAAACCAAACAGGAAGTGAGTTGCCACGATAGGTAGTCCGCCAACAAAAAACCAGATAATATTCATCAACACCGACAAGCAGCCGGACGTGTTTCCGCTTTGCACGGCTTTGCTCCCAAATGGCAGTATCGCCAGCTCGGCTATTTTGAGCGATTGTAAGCCAAAGGGAATGCCGATGATGGTGAGCATAAGCGCCAGGCTTGCGATAAGATATTCCAAGGCGATGACGAAACCGCCAAACACGATCCAAATAATATTTCCCAGTGAATTCATATTCTGTTTTTTTAATTGAGTTTGTCTCTGTAAATTAAAATTGATATAAGTTGTTTGTTTGCACCGACAGGGTGGATTGAGCTGATTATTGGTTTCTCACCTGCCCGTCGCCGGTGATTATCCACTTATACGAACAGAGTTCCTCCAGCCCCATCGGTCCTCGCGCGTGTAACTTCTGAGTGCTGATACCGATTTCGGCACCCAAACCAAACTGCGCGCCATCGGTGAAGGCAGTCGAAACATTGGTGTAAACACATGCCGCGTCAACAGCACGGGTGAATATTGTGGCAGCGTTACTATCTTCAGAGATGATACATTCGCTATGCTTCGAGCTGAAGGTGGAGATGTGTTCGATTGCCTCGTCGAGGCTGTTCACGGTTTTTACCGCCATCTTGTAGTCCAGAAATTCGGTGCCAAAGCTTTCGGCGTTTGCCGATTTCAATAAGTTATCGGGATAATTTCCTTCCAACACATCAAACGCGCGTTTGTCGGCATATATCACCACATCTTTGCCCGCTAAAGGACTGCATATTTCCACCAAATCAGCTAAACGCCCCTGGTGAATCACCAGGCAATCGAGCGAATTGCATACGCTCACCCGGCGTGTTTTGGAGTTGAATACGATTTCGCGCCCTTTGTTCACATCGCCGCTTTTGTCAAAATAGCTATGACACACGCCGGCTCCGGTTTCGATAACAGGCACTCGCGAGTTTTGACGCGCAAAATTAATCAACCCACAGCCACCACGCGGGATGATAACATCGACATAGCCTACTGCGTTGAACAATTCGGTGGTGGCTTCGCGCCCTGCCGGGAGCAGACATACGCTGTTTTCGTTGATGTTGTTCGCTTTCAGCACTTTTTTAATCAGCCTCACTATCGCCTCGTTGGAGTGCCAGGCATCGGAGCCACCTTTGAGCACACAGGCATTGCCCGATTTGAAGCAGAGGGTAAACACATCGAAACTGACATTGGGGCGCGCTTCGTATATCACGCCCACCACACCAAATGGCACAGATATTTTGCTGATTCGCATTCCGTTGGGTCGGGTTGTCGCCATCAGTTTTCTTCCGAGTGGCGAAGGCAGTGAAGCCACATTGCGTATGTCGGCTGCAATTGCTTCAACGCGTTCGTGGGTGAGTTTCAATCGGTCATAAAGCGGGTTCTCCGGCTCCATCTTAGCCAGGTCGAGGACGTTGGCATCGAGGATTTGTTGATAGTTCAGCATGGTTTCATCGGCAAGTTGTGCCAATATCCGGTTTATTTCATCTTCCTGAATCAAGTTCAATTCCTTAGATGCCTGTTTCGCGTTGAGTTGCCAGTTTTGTGTCATGGTTTGCTCTGATATTAATTATATGTATATGATTTGAGTTTAAAGCAGGTTTAAAACCCGGTCCAACTCTTTCGAGAGTAAATTTTTATAGTAATCAGCTTGTTCGATTTCTTTCATGAGTTTCATCAGCAGTGGCATGTCGTTGTTTTCCGATGCAATTTTCATTTCCTGTTGTTTTGCTTTTCTGTTGTTCACTATCAGCGCCAGTTTATACTCGTAGATAAATCGTGGAGCCAGTTCGTTCAGCCTTTTCTCATCAGTTTCTATTTCCCTGAATCTGGAATGAATTTTACTTAGCGTATATTTCTCGGTAATCATTTCGGCGGTATTCTTGCTAATTTCCACATTGGGATGATGCAGGAAATAATTCTCGGCTTCGGCGCGCGCGTCGCTTCCCAGTTGCTTGTATTCTTCCAGCATAGCCTGATATACTTTGTTTTCCAGCCGCAGTTCGTCATTCTCCAGTTCCTGGGTGATGTAGTCGCTCACGGTTAGGGGTGTTTCGCCTGCTTCGAGGTCGGTATCGAAGAGCGTGTGATTGCCATATTTCAAGAGCATAACGATAAGTCGTCGTTCTTGCCGGTCAAATTTCCCATTCGCGCTTTCAGTAAGCGCCGAAGTTGACGTTGGCTTTTCTTCTCTCTTTTCCACCACTTCGGGTGTGGCTTTTGGAGTGAGTTTAGCCTGAAGTTCATTGTTTCGTATTTTGTTTATCTCGTGATAGAGTTTTTGCTCCTGCACTTCGAGCAATCTGCCACACTCCTTCACATATTCCGATTGGATAATCTGATTGGGAATAATCGCGATACTTTTTACAATATCCTGAATCAGTGTGGCGCGCTTTATCGGGTCGTTGCCGGCATCTTTGAGCAGAAGTCCGGTTTTGAAGCGAATGAAGTCGGCCGAATTTTCTTCCACAAAGCGGATGAAGTCGTCCGCGTTGTGTTTGCGCGCAAAGCTATCGGGGTCGTCGCCATCGGGCAGCAGAAGGACTTTGATATTCAAACCCTCTTCGAGCAGCAAGTCGATGCCGCGCAATGAGGCTTTGATGCCGGCAGGGTCGCCATCGTAAATAATGGTTACATTCTCCGTGAAGCGGTGAATCATGCGTATTTGCCCCGGAGTGAGCGAAGTGCCCGACGAGGCAACCACATTCTCGATGCCACTTTGATGCATTGAGATAACGTCGGTGTATCCTTCCACCAAGAAACAGCGGTCGTGCTTAACGATGGCTTGCTTGGCAAAGAATATCCCGTAGAGTTCGTTGCTTTTGTGATATATTTCCGATTCGGGCGAGTTGACATACTTCGCCATTTTATCGTCCTTTTTCAGAATGCGCCCACCAAAGGCAAGAACTTTGCCTGAGAGTGAATGCACAGGAAACATTACGCGCCCGCGAAAGCGGTCGGCAATGTAATTGTTATCGCCTTCGAATGTAAGCCCGGTTTTCACCAAATACTCTTTCTGATACCCGGCTTTGAGTGCAGCCTGAGTAAATCCATCTTTCTGGTCGAGGCAGTATCCCAACTGGAATTTGCGGATAATATCTTCGCGAAAGCCACGTTCGCGGAAATAACTTAGCCCGATGGATTTCCCGTCAATGTGGTTGTGGAGTGTGGTTGAGAAGTGTTTTTGTGCGAAGTCGTTGACCAGCAACATACTTTCGCGGTCGTTTTTCGCAGCCGTTTCTTCGGGCGTAAGTTCTTTTTCTACTACATCAATGTGATACTTTCGCGCCAGATACTTCAATGCTTCCACATAGCTGAGCTGCTCGTGCTCCATGATGAAGTGGGTGGCATTTCCACCTTTGCCACATCCGAAGCATTTGAAAAAGCCCTTTGCCGGCGACACGGTGAAGGATGGAGTTTTTTCGTTGTGAAACGGACAAAGCCCCAGCAAGTTGGCGCCACGCCTGCGCAGTGTAACATAGTCGGAAACCACCTCTTCGATGCGCGCGGCTTGATTAATACGGTCTATGGTGAGTTGGTCAATCATTTAATTTTATATCGTAAATAATTTTTGAAAAAAAAACATCGGGAGAATAAAGCGCCAGGTTTAGGAGTTTATTCTATCACATCTTTCACCAATCTGAAAGCTTTCTCCAGTTTGAGCATCTCTTCGGCCATAAACCGATAAAACTCCATCCACTGAATGCGGCGATGGATGTCGATACCCGTTTTGCAGCTATAAATGCGGCAAACTTCATTTCCGGTTTCGAGCCTGAACGCGAAATCCCAAATCAGTCCCTCGGGGAAGTCTTTTTCCATCAACACTTTGTAGCGTTCGAATTTTTCATACTTGTCCAATCTTTCCGCTTCGTCGGCATGATTAAGCTCTAAAATGACGTATGCGCCCTCGCGGTTAGCGTCAAACTTGAGCTGCACGCCCCGCATCTTGGTGTTGTAGAGCATAAATTTGCTTTTACGTTTTCCTAAAACCGGATGGTTGGAGCAAAAAATACCAAAGCCTCCCCAAAACTCTTTTTTTAATTCCTTAAGTTCTTCTTTCTTATACATATATCGGGTTAGGCGCTATACTATTGTTTGTTTGCCGAAAATTCTCAAACCAAAAACAATGCTTTCAGTAGTTTTGGTTTTGCAAAACTACTCATTAAATTTATTTTTCTAAAACAATTCGACGAAAACTATATGTCGGGTGCTTATTGGTTTTGGCCAGGTATTGCAATGGGAAAAAGCGGAAGGGAATGGGATTGCTTGCCCAATAACGGGTTGATGTTAAATTTAATTATAAAAAGGATGACACATTTTTCAAATGAAATGAAGTATCTTTGCCGATTGAAAACCATTGAGTTGACAGCAAACAACACTTATTTGGTATTTTTTTTTATGCTACGACAACAATTAGAACAAAAACTTCAGCAAAAACTCTCTCCTGCTCAGCTTCAGGTGATAAAGATGATAGAGATTCCCACCCTCGAGCTCGAGGAGCGGATTCAACACGAATTGGAGGAGAATCCCGCGTTGGAAGAGGGTGTAGATGATATTGACAATCAGACTGATGATTTCGAAGGTGAAGATAGTAACGACAATAGCGAGAATGATTTCGATTTAGAAGACTACATGTCGGACGATGAAGTGCCCGACTACAAACTATCGGTAAACAACAACTCGCCCGACGATAAGCATGAGGACATACCATTCTCAGCCGGGTTTACTTTTCATGAATTTCTGATAGATCAAATAGGGCTTCTATCGCTCGACGAACATCAACGGAAGTTGGTAGAATATATCATTGGGAATATTGACGAAGAAGGTTACTTGCGGCGCGATGCCGAGTCGATGGTCGATGACATCGTTTTTCAGGTGGGTTTGGAGGTATCGGATGCTGAAATGCGGCATTTGATAAAGCTGGTGCAACAGCTTGACCCGCCCGGCGTAGGCGCGCAGACTTTACAGGAGTGCCTGCAGCTGCAATTGATGCGCAAAGAGCAGACCGAAACAGTGAAAAACGCCTTGAGAATTGTGGAAAAATACTTTGATGATTTTTCACGTAAAAGCTATGAAAGAATAATTCGGGTGTTGAACATAGCCGGCGATGAGCTTAAAGATGCGCTTGCCGAAATCAAACGGCTCAATCCCAAGCCCGGCAACGCCTGGGGGGGGAATATACTTGAAAAAACCATGTCGGTAATTATTCCCGATTTTATTGTAGAAAACGACAATGGAGTGCTTAGTGTGCAGCTCAACAGTGGCAACCTGCCTGAGTTGAAGATAAACAGCACCTACAACGACATGTTTGAAGACTACAACCGCAATAAAAAAAATCAGACACGCGAAATGAAGGATGCCGTGCTCTTTGTGAAACAAAAGATAGATGCCGCCCGATGGTTTATCGATGCCATCAGGCAGCGACAACAAACGATGATGACAACCATGAGCGCCATCGTGAAAATGCAGCAAAAGTTTTTCATCGAAGGTGATGAATTATACTTGCGTCCCTTGGTGCTCAAAGACATTGCCGACATTACCGGATATGACATTTCCACTGTTTCGAGGGTGAGCAACAGCAAGTATGTGCAAACCGAGTTCGGTACTTTTCCGGTTAAGTTTTTCTTTTCCGACTCCATGATCAACGAAGCCGGTGAAGAAGTTTCGACACGTGGAATTAAAAAAGTGATGCTGGAGCTTGTGGATGGCGAAGACAAACAAAACCCGCTCAATGATGATAAGATAGTGGAAGGGCTTAGAGAAAGAGGCTATATCATAGCCCGACGAACCGCGGCAAAATATCGTGAACAACTCAACATCCCTGTAGCGCGATTGCGCAAAGAATTATAACAGCAATAAAGCTGATGGCTTCTTAGCCTTTTTCATTGACAGAACAGAACAAACATAAAACAAACAGAATGAGAACATTCCTGAAACTGATATCCTACGTTTTCCAACCCTTGCTTATGCCTACTTACGGCATGATTCTGCTAATGCAATTGCCCTTGTTTCAGCTTTTCAGCCCCGGGTATCGCTTGCTTGCCATTTTTGGCACCTTGCTTTTTACCGGTATTTTTCCGGCTCTTCCCATTTATATGATGATGAAACGCGGGCAAATTCGCGACATGTTCATCTCGAAACGCGAAGAGCGCACCATGCCATATCTTTTTTCATTTTTGGCTTACATCTTTTGGACCTTTTTCCTGTGGCGCTCAATGAGTTTGCCCATGGGCTTCGTATCCATTGGCATAGGCATAGTCATATCGGTGGTGTTGATGGTGTTTATTAACCTGAAATGGAAAATAAGCGCGCACGCAGCGGGCATGGGAGGCTTCGTGGGTGGCATTCTTGCTGTGTCGTGGTTTGTAGGTATCAATCCGCTTATGTTGATAGTGATATCATTAATCGTATCGGGATTGGTAGCCATCTCCAGAATTTCGCTGAAGGCTCACACACTCTCGCAAGTGATAGGCGGTTTCTGCCTGGGAGCATTTTGTGTTTTTTCTTCAGCCTTTGTTTACAACCTTCTCGCCTGATTCTTTTTTTTTAATGTGAATGAACTTGTATCTCAGTAAATCCAGCAATTATTAAGCGTCGTAATACAAAAAGAATATGAAAGTAATCAACCTCTCCGAGCAAAAGTCAATTCTTCAGCACTATCTGAAAGAGATTCGTTCTGTCGAAATTCAGAAAGACTCCATGCGTTTCCGCCGAAACATGGAGCGAATAGGCGAAATAATGGCTTATGAAATAAGCAAATCACTCAACTATAAAGCTGACAAAGCAAAAACTCCGCTTGGTGTGGCCGACGCCATGAAGATTGACGAAAAACTGGTTATCTCCACCATCATGCGTGCGGGCATTCCCTTTCACCAGGGTTTCCTGAATTATTTCGACGCGGCTGAAAACGCTTTCGTGTCGGCTTATCGCAAATACAAAGACGCCTTGAAGTTTGATATTCACATTGAATACATCGCCTCGCCCAAATTAGACGGCAAAACATTGCTCATTGTCGATCCGATGCTCGCCACTGGTGGCTCGATGGAGCTGGCGCATGGCGCATTGCTCACAAAAGGGAAGCCACGCAAAGTAATAATCTCCACCATCATTGCCAGCAAACCCGCAGTGGACTACCTGAAGAATCGTTTTGGTGATGATGTAACGCTGTGGACAGCCGCCATCGACCCGGAGCTGGACAGCCACTCCTACATTGTGCCCGGACTGGGCGACGCGGGCGACCTTGCTTACGGCGAAAAACTATAAGCAAACTTGATTCTACGTGTAGATTGAGATAACTTTGTCTTTCAATTTATTTTTTTTTCGCTTCAAGGATAGTTATTAATACCAATCAACGACAATATTTTGTATGATAAAATACTTTCTCACCCATTACTGGCGAACAATTCTTATCTCAATCGTTATCTTTGCGATTTCAACCTACAACTTTTCGGGAGTTACGCAAGTTTTGAAGTTTCAGAACAACGACAAGTTCATTCATCTTATGATGTATCTGGGGCTTGGTTTTGTCGTGTTTTGGGAATTTGCCAAGTCGCATGAATCCTTGAAGGAGTCGAGGGGAAAACTCCTTGCAATATTCCTCATCTTTGCAGCTTTTGGTGGCATCATCGAGGTGATACAAGGCGCTTTCTTTTATCCCCGCACCGCCGAATTTGCCGATTGGTTTGCCGACATCATTGGCTTCGCCGCCGGGTTGGGCATCGGCTCGTGTGGCGTGAAACTCTACCGCAAATATAAAAAGAAATAACCCGACACCATGGACGACGCGCTACTAAAATATCAGATAGCCATCACACTGATCAAAGGCATTGGACCTGCTTTGGCCAAAAACCTGATCGCCTACCTGGGTGGAGTGGAGGCGGTTTTCAAAGAAAAGAAATCGAACCTCGAAAAAATCCCCGGCATTGGACATGTGTTGTCGGGTAGCATCGTGTCGCAAGATGTAATGCGGAGGGCAGAAGCTGAAATCGACTTCATTCAGAAGAACAAGATTCAAACCTATTTTTTCACAGAAAAAACCTATCCATATCGCCTCAAAGAGTGTGACGACTCGCCTGTGATGCTCTACTACAAGGGCAACACAAACCTGAACGAAGGGCGCTTTGTGGCTGTGGTGGGCACACGCAACGCTACGGAGAGTGGAAAGGATTTTTGCAAACGGTTTATTAAGGATTTGGCTACAAAAATACCCAAGCTCATCGTGGTGAGCGGTTTGGCTTATGGTGTGGATATATGCGCCCATAAAGCCTCGCTCGAAGCCGGAGTGCCTACAATCGCCGCGCTTGGTCATGGCTTGGACAGAATATATCCCGGTCAGCATCGCGCCACTGCTGTGAAAATGGTGCAACAAGGCGGACTGATTACCGAGTTTCTTAGCCAAACCAACCCCGACAAACAAAATTTTGTGCAACGTAACCGCATCATTGCCGGCTTGAGCGACGCCTTGATGGTGATCGAATCGGGCGCGAGGGGTGGCGCGCTCATTACCGCCGAGCTTGCCAACGATTACAATCGGGATGTGTTCGCACTGCCGGGACGAGTAACCGACACCTGGTCGGCAGGATGCAATCTGCTTATTAAAAAGAACCGTGCTACACTTATCGAATCGGCCGACGACATGATTCAAAGCATGAATTGGGAGGTGAGCAACGTCAAGCCGGAGATAACGCAAGTAGCCCTGTTCGAGGACTTGACCGATGAGGAGCTACGTGTCATCTCACGCTTGCGCGAATACCCGGATGGCATCAATGTGAATGAACTCACCATCGCGCTCAATACTCCCTACAGCCGGCTATCGTCGCAGCTGCTCGCCATGGAGTTCAAAGGTCTGGTGAAATGCCTGCCCGGCGGCATGTATCGGGTGATGAAATAGCGCGCCATGCAATACCCTTTCATTCACAGCGCAGGGCGATTGGAATGAAAAGAGAAAGTGAACATTGAGCCATGCGGCATTAATCCGAATATTTGTGAGTAAAATAATTCTTTGAAACATACGTTTTTATAAGTAAACTGACGAACAGCTATGCTTAAAAATCTTTTATATAGGTACTCTTCGAGATTGCTTGGCGCATTGGCGCTGATGCTACTCACACACGCTTGTATTGACGAACGCGTAGCTACCGACCCCAATCTGAGACTTGCATTCTCTAAAGACACCTTGCTATTCGACACCGTATTCACCACCGTTGGTAGCTCTACCATGCGAATCAAGGTATTTAATCCCAACAATAAAAATCTGCGAATAGCCCACATCGGGCTGGGGATGGGCGAGCAATCTGCTTATCGCATCAATGTGGATGGCGCGCAAAGCCCGAACAACCGCTTTGCAAATGTTGATATTCGCGCAAAGGACAGCCTGTTTATTTTCGTTGAAGTGAAAATAGATCCGCTGGCAAGCAACGCGCCCATTCTGGTGCAGGACTCCATCGAATTTATCACCAACTCCAACTTGCAGGATGTGAAACTCATCGCTTACGGGCAAAACATGGAGATACTCCGCGACAGGATTATCCAAAACGACACCACGCTCAATGATACGAAACCCTACCTGGTGATTGGCGACTTGGTGGTGGACAGCGCCAAGACGCTCACACTCAACGCGGGATGCAAACTCTACTTTCACGACAAAGCAAGCTTAGCCGTATATGGCAACCTGATTGCCGAAGGCACACGTGAGAAACCCATTTTGCTGCGTGGCGACCGCACCGACCGACTGTTTGAAGAAGTGCCCTACAACTACGTGTCCAACCAATGGGGGGGCGTGTTGCTCTTTAATAAAACAGGGAAACACACCCTCAATCATGTAAATATGAATAGCGGTTACGTAGGCGTATATTTCTCCAATTCCGACCGAAACTACCGCCCCAAACTTGAAATAAACAACTGCCGGATACATAATTTCCTGAAATATGGTTTAGTGGCTCAGAATGGAGACGTAGCGGTAACTAACAGCGAAATATCAAACACGGGGGCTTATTCGGTATATCTTAATGGCGGCAAACACAGTTTTGTGCATTGCACCATAGCCAACTATTTCAACAACACAAACGTGTTGATGCAACCTTCGGGCAAGGAGGGCAACGCCGCGGTGATGATAATGGAGCTGAACCGCATAATACCGATGGAATCGAGCTTTGTCAACTGCGTTATTGCCGGAACCAATAGCAGCGAACTGGACATACTTTCGCGCTTTGGCAACGATTATCACGGAGTTTTTGCCAATAGCTACATCCGCAAACCAAAACCCAACGACATCCCTTTGACCTTCGAAAACATTGCATGGTACAACGCCAAGGACACACTCTTCGTAAACAGCTATTTCGACATAAAGAAAAAGGAATACTACAACTTTTCCCCCGACTCGGTGTCGCCGGCTCGTGATATTGCAAAGCTTGAAGAGGCTAAACGCTGTCCCATCGACCTGAATGGCAACAACCGGCTCCTCGATGGAAAGCCCGACGCGGGAGCTTATGAGTGGCAGCCCAAGAAGCATACGAAATAAAACGCTTTCTTGAAAACGATAATTACTCCTGAAATAATACCTGTGTATGAACAAACCGATGCTCCTCTTGCTTGTCGCTATCTTTTTGTTGGCAAATGCCAAAGCACAGGACGAAAAACGCATTTTCAGAATAGTGAGCTACAATGTAGAAAACTATTTCGACACCGACAACAACCCCAATACCAACGACGAAGAGTACCTGCCGGGTGGGCATCGGGGCTGGAATAGCGCCAAATACAAACATAAACAGCTCGCGATAGCCAAAACCATTGCCGCGATTGGTGGCTGGGATGCGCCCGCGATTGTGGGCTTGTGTGAAATAGAAAGCGACAAAGCGATGCTGGACCTTACGCAAAACAGTCCGCTCAAAACCTTTGGTTACAAATACATTCACCATGAATCGCCCGACGCGCGCGGCGTAGATGTTGCCCTGATGTATCAGCCTCATCTGTTTAAGCCTTTTTACAACGAAGCTTTACACATCACCGCTTTTCGCACCCGCGACCTGCTCTATGTAGCAGGCACCACCTCCACCACCAACGACACGCTTCATCTTTTCGTATGCCATTTCCCCTCGCGACTTGGGGGCGAACTCGAATCGGAAGTTCGACGGGTGAATGTGGCGAAAACGCTCCGTGCAAAAGTAGATTCCGTTTTCAACCATTATCACAAACCCAAAATTGTAATAATGGGCGACTTCAACGACTACCCCACAAACAGCAGCATGACCGAAGTGCTGAAAGCAAACTATCCTGCCGACGACCCGATGCCACACCTGCTTTACAACCTTGCCTTCCCGCTTCACAACAAAGGAAAAGGCTCACACAAATTTCAGGGTGAATGGGGCATGCTCGATCAGATTGTAGTTTCGGGCAGCTTGTTGAACCCCACAAACAGCATCTACGCCATGCCTACCGGTTTCTCGGTTTTCGAAGCCGACTTTATTCTCGAAAATGATGAAGAGTTTTTTGGTAAAAGACCTTTCAGAACCTACAACGGCATGAGGTATCTGGGCGGATATGCCGACCACCTACCTGTGGTATTGGATTTGTGGTATTAGATAGCAAGAAAAAATGCTTCACATAATATCATTATTAAATATCGTCGATGTTCGCTTTGTTCGCATGGGCAACGAACTTTCGACCCATTAACATTGTTTTTTCAATTATGAGAAATAGATTAGACATAAACCGCGATACCAAAATAGCGGAAACACTCTCGGGCAACCCCTTCGTGCTGCTCATGCTTGAGCATTTTGGCATCGGCATACCGGTGCAGGAGTCGAAGGTAAGTCAGCTTTGCGCCACGCATAACATCAACGAATCGCTTTTCATCGCATTTGCAAAACTCTACAACGGCAGTACATTCATACCCGATTTAAAATTAAGTTCAAAAGACGCGCTTGACATCATTCGCTTTCTTGGGCGCTCACATCGCTTCTATTCCGAAGAAATATATCCCGAAATCATGGGATTGATTGACAGAATGGTAAAACTTAACAGCGATAAAGAATCGCGCCTGGTTTCACTCTTCTTTGCCGATTATTTCAAAGAAGTTACCGAACATCTTAATTACGAAAATCAGGTGTTTCACCCCTACGTAAGCCGGTTGGTGAGCCAATTGGAGGGAATTGACTATACGAATGACGTGGATTACTCGGCTGCGCAATACAAAGACCACCATAGCGACATTGAAGAAAAACTGCGCGATCTGAAAAATCTGCTTATTAAATATCTGCCCATACACGATGATCAGGTGGTAAGGCGCAAATTGCTCTTTCTGCTGTCGGAACTGGAGATGGATCTGAAAATTCATTCCGACATCGAAGACCTGATTCTCACCCCTTTGGTGCTCCGACTTGAGAAAGACTTAAAACGAACAAAACAATGAGCCGGCTACATATTGTGATTTATGACGACTCGGACATCATCCGAGAGGGGATAAGCGCCATTTTCACCCGGTTTCACTTTGTGCAACGCGTAACCCAAATATCCGATTTCGATGAACTGGAGGCGATACTTCACCGCACCACCTGTCATTTCGTCATTGTCAATCCTCTGATGCTGCAAGCCAATATGCAGCAGTTTCAGCAGATAAAAAACAGAAGCGAATGCGTGAAGTGGATAGGAATTCTTTATTCGCATTTGTCAGGCAAACTATTGTCCAAACTGGACGGAACCATTGATATCTACGACAATAGCGAAGCTGTAGCGGCTAAAATGATGAAATGGCTCGAAGCTGAGAGCGACAACACGACCGGCCAAAACAAAGACACGCTTTCCGACAGAGAAATAGAGGTGCTAAAACTCCTTGCCGAAGGAAAATCCAACAAAGAGATAGCCGACACGCTCAACATAAGCATTCACACCGTGATAACCCATCGCAAAAACATTACCCAAAAAACCGGAATTAAATCCGTATCGGGCTTAACCATCTACGCGGTAGTGCAAAACTTGATATCACTCGACGGATTCTGATAAAAGATTCATCTAAAAAAAATTGCTCTACAAAGCGAAACGATTGACAGCGTGAAGATATGAAAACAGCGATTGTACCCCACATTCGCCCGCTTGCATCGCCTACAAGCATCTGCATAGCTTTGCCCCCGACAAAATAACGGATGTATAGCCCGAATGAGTGCAAGCGTTTTTTTCGTGTCGGTTTGCGCGGTGGGGGGAGATGAAATGAACTGGGCGGAATAGAATAGTACAGAAACATCTTCAATGACAATTAGCGCTTCGAGCTTCATGCCAATTTTACAAATACGTTTGATTTGCTTTTTGAAATCCACTTATTGAGGATTAAAAAACTTGATATTCTGCGCTAAAGTCAATTGACTTTGCAAACCTCAAACGAGTTTCGCCACACAATGTAAACTCACAATCCACACCCATACAAGCCTATACGCCACATTGCAGCCCGCAAGCCTTGATCGAAACCCTTCGCGCATCCCATTGCAACTTGCAATTCATCGCATCAACGACTTTTAGATATAAATCTTGTCTTACAAAACCAAGCGAGCAACTGCACGGATGGTTTTGCAACATAACAAAACTAAGCGTGCAACCGCACGGACGGTTTTGTAAGATTACAAAACTAAGCGAGCAACTGCACGGAAGGTTTTGTAACATTACAAAACTAAGCGAGCAACTGCACGGAAGGTTTTGTAACATTACAAAACTAAGCGAGCAACTGCACGGAAGGTTTTGTAAAACAGCAATTGTATGTGCGTATGAGTTACGAGAAGCGATGTCAAATGACATTTGTGAGCCACCAGACTTTACTATTTGAATTGTCAGTTGCATTATGCTACCACCAGGGAGTTGAAGGCGGTATTGCGAGTTGCAATGCCGGGTGTAAATGACTTTCGCCTCCGAATGTGAAGCAATATTTTGATATTGCATCTTATATTAACTAATATTGTAGAGAAATGTTTATTATTCCAAAAATATATCATATATTTACAAAAAAAACTTTCGTAACCCTGATACGTGTTGCGATTAGGTTTTTGGATTAATTTTTAGCTAAAGAAGAATAACCACATGACAAAAGCGTATTTTAAAACATCCTTTATCGGCCGATTGAGCAACGATGAATTTCCGCAATTGGTGTTGCAACTTATTGAGGTGATGGACGAATATCCGTGCGACTACAGTTTAATTCAGTCGGCATTCGACCGCCTGCGCGCTCATACTTCCGCGCTAAGCCGGGTGATGAACAACTACAATTACCATCCGCTTACAAGTGAGATTGATGTTTTGGCCGGAAAGCGACTTCGCAGTTTCGCACTTATCAGAGGCAGCGCGCGCGCCAATAGCTTTTCGACGCAAAGCGATGTTAGAGATTGGGCAATGATAGTAACTGACTGGCTCCGACCCTACCACAACAAATGGCGCCGCCCCCTGATAGACCGGCAAACACAATATACTGCAAACATGCAGCAGGCGCTCTACGAGTCGGAGACTTTAGCCGAAGCGCTCACCAAGCTGGGACTGGCGCGTGAATTTGAAGCCATGGTGCAGCTAAACCGCGATATCGAAGAGAAATTCATGATTCGAATCGCCGATGTGGCGGCTAACCGTCGCGACATGCAGGCTATCCGGGAAGGTATTATGAAGGATTTGCAAAACATGCTCATCGCTATCCAGTGTACCGACCAGATGAATAGCACCCCCGACGAAAATCTGCGTACCTTAATCGGGCGATTGCGCGAACTGATAAGCAGCTATCACCGCCGATATAAAATTCGGGAAACAAAACGGCGAAAAGCAACGAGTAAAACGACCTTGAGCATCGACATCCCGACCACCCGCGACGAAACTACCGGCGCGGAAGATAAAACGGTGGTGTGAGGGGAGGGGATATGGGAAAATTGTAAAAGTGGTTTTATGATATAAAAGAAAAAGGTCATTATAGTAACTTCTTGGGTAGTGCTAACTATCCGAAATGTAAAAACACAATTAAACAAAAATACCTTCCCCTGAACAGATATCAATAAGCAAAAAGCTACATTTCCGGTTTATCGGAGGAGTAGCGTAAAGTGCAATGCAAATATTGGCTAAACTAGTTCGGCAAAAGTAGTTCGGCTATGCCTTTTTTGTTGTAATTTAGTCCTTTATTGTACGGTTAGATTTTGAATTACTGTTAGAATAATTTGCGATAACTTAAATGTATATATTTTCTAAATGATTATTTGAACTTATGAATCAAGGAATATATGAAGAACTAGTAACACAGTTGGTCTCAAACAAAATCAATGGGCTCGACAAAGAATCATACTATATCAACAAATCTAAGATTGATAAAGCGGAGGCGTCAGTCATAATCTCGCGCCACTTATCAAATACAATAAAAGGTGTTCTTGATGTATTGAAAGGAGATCACCAAGTAGAGCTTCAAATTGATATTGCAAACAAAATCATTCAATTTCTTAAATCTGAATTAAAAGAAAATGATTTTGAAAATGATTTGATAGAAAGCGAAGGTGAGATATTGAAAGCAGTATTTAAGCGAATTGATGCTCACTTTCAGGATTTAGATCTGCATTTAAAAGAAATTACACCATATACTCGGCTTACATTTAGCGAATTGTTTACTGGTGGAAGTAATACGGGGCTTTCGCTCGAAAGTGAACTTAAGAAAGAAATACTTTCATCCAACAGAATAGATTTACTCGTTTCCTTTATCAAGTTCAAAGGTATTATTATTTTAGAACCTGAATTAAAAGAATTTACCCGAAGAGGTGGTCAATTAAGAGTTATCACTACAACTTATATGGGTGCTTCTGACTATAAAGCCATACAATTACTTTCTAAGTTGGATAACACGCAAGTGAAAATTTCTTATAATACAGGAAATGAAAGGCTACATGCAAAAGCATATTTGTTTTACAGAAATACAGGTTTTCATACTGGCTACATTGGTTCCTCTAATTTTTCAAGGTCTGCGCTTACTGATGGATTAGAATGGAATGTGAAAATCACGACGAAAGAAGTTGGTCATATTATTGATAAATTTCAAAAAACTTTCGAATCGTATTGGCAAAGTGATGATTTTGAAATTTTTGATGATTCTATCCATAAAGAGAAATTAATTGAATCATTGAATAAAGGAAAGAACACATCAGTAGGTGTTGTTAATCCGGCTGCATTTTTTGATATAAAACCTTACCCATTTCAATATGAAATACTCGAGAAGTTGGAGGTAGAGAGAAGTGTACACGATCGATATAGAAATCTTGTCGTTGCAGCTACTGGTACTGGGAAAACTGTGATTTCAGCTTTTGACTACAAGACTTTTAGAAAAGAAAACAAGTCCTCAAAGCTTCTTTTCCTGGCACATCGAAAGGAAATTTTAGAACAAGCGCTCTCAACATTTCAAGGTGTATTGAGAGACAATAATTTCGGTGAACTATGGGTGGACGGAAATGTACCTACAAGTAATGAATATGTTTTTGCCTCAATTCAAACACTAAACAATAGACTTGAATCTCTTAAATTGTCGAAGGAGTATTACGATTATATCATTATTGATGAGTGCCACCATTTAATTGCTTCATCGTATAGAGGTATAATTAATTTCTTTACCCCTAAAGTTTTATTAGGGCTTACTGCCACACCTGAAAGAATGGATGGAGGTGATATAAAAGAAGATTTTCACCATAGAATTGCGGCCGAGATTAGATTACCCGAAGCGTTGAATAGAAAATTGTTGTGCCCTTTTCAGTATTTTGGGATTTCTGATAGTGTGGATTTGACAAACATTCATTGGGAAAGGGGAAGATATGTTGCAAGCGAGTTGAGCAGTATTTACACAGGAAACGATAGGCGTGTAGGTGAAATAATTGGCGCTCTTGACAAATACACCAAAGATTATAACGAAATAAGGGCACTTGGATTTTGTGTAACTATTGAACATGCAAAGTTTATGTCCGAAAAATTCTCTTTGGCTGGTTTTAAAGCTGGATATTTGGCGACTACTAATACAAATGAAAGGGATGCAATTAGAAATCAACTTCAAAATAAAGAAATTAATTATTTATTTGTTGTTGATATTTTTAATGAAGGTGTTGATATTCCCGAAATTGACACGGTTTTATTTTTGAGACCAACAGAAAGTTTAACTGTTTTTCTTCAGCAGTTAGGTAGAGGATTGAGATTGGCAGAAGGTAAAGATTGTCTGACTGTTCTTGATTTTGTAGGAAATTCCAGACCAGAATATAATTTCGAAAATAAGTTCAGAGCATTGATTGGAAAAACATCTACTACCGTTAAAAAAGAGATTGAAGACAATTTTCCACATCTACCACTTGGATGCTCCATAATTCTTGAAAGGAAGGCTAAAGATGTTATATTGAGTAATATTATTACCGCAACTTCGCTTAATCAAAATCAGCTTATTCAGAAGATTCAAACGTTTCAAAATCAGACAACACTTCCTTTAACTCTTAGAAATTTTACTGAATTTTATGATATCCCGTTGCAATTGATTTATAAAAAAAACAGACGAATTGGCTGGAAACGACTTTGTCAAATGGCAGGTGTAATTGAAAACTTTCAAACTGGAATTGAACCTCAAGTATTATCTGCAATTAAGAATAAGTGGCTATCAACTGCATCAAGTAGTTATTTCAGTTTCATACTGAAGATTGCTAGAGAAGATTTTAAAATAAAATATGATAAATTGTCTGAAATTGAAAAATCAATGACGTTGATGCTACACTATGATGTGTGGCAAAAAGCAGGTGGATTTAATACATTAGAAGATTCAATCCATAAAATTGGTGAAAATAAGGTTTTAGTAGAGGAGATTGTTGAGCTTTTAGAAATATTGGTTGATAAAATTGACTTTAAGGAAATTGAAATAGATTTACCTTATCAACAGCCATTGAAATTGCATGCACGATACACAAGAGATCAAATTCTTGTTGCATTTGGATTGAGTAGTTTTAAGAAAATGTCATCGAACAGAGAAGGTGTTGCAGAAAATTCTAAACTCAATACAGAACTGTTATTTATTAATTTAGTGAAATCAGAGGAAGACTTTTCACCTACTACCATGTATGATGACTTTGCAGTGAATGAGCGTTTGTTTCATTGGCAAAGTCAAAACTCTGCTGGGCCTGAAACCACTAAAGGGAAATCATATATAACTCATAAACAAAATGATAAGAAAATATTACTTTTTGTGAGAGAGAAAGCAAATGATGAGTTTGGAAATACATTGGGATACGTTTTTGTGGGTGAGGGTTCTATAAATAATTATTACGGCTCTAAACCTATGAGTATAGAATGGGAGTTGAAAGAACCAATGCCTCATTTTCTCTGGAAAGATGCCGCGAAACTGAGAGTTGGTTGATAGTAAATATTAAAACCGAATATATTATGACTAACTACTGGATAAAATACCCAACCCATCAAGCAATTATCATTAAAACTAAAACTCCAAACAAAGATGATTTTGAGTTTTATGCTCATTATTTCAATATGATTGATGTCAAAGGCTTAGGGCTTATGCTTAACCCGGATATGAACATTGAAGTAGAAAGTAGAATAATAAAATGATACCAGAATGGATAAAAACATCGGAGAGGGGAAAAAGAATTGAAATGGGTTTAAAAAAAGAAAGGTTGTCTCACGACAACCCAATCTTCAATTAACCTTAAATCTAATACCATGAAAAACACGATGCAAAGATACTGCTTTTTTCTGCTTTACAACACGGTTTCTCTAATTATTTGCATCGTTTTAACTTTTATTATGTAAATAAGGATGGATTTAGGCATAGAAACACTGTTGTACGCATCATGCCGATAAAATAGATTGTTGATTTCAGGGCTGATAAATCCGGAATACAAAAGCAATTCAAAAAAATATCGACGGAGTAATAAGTTTTTGAGAACTTATCTCGACTTATTTTTATTTGTTCTCAAAACTGGTATTTGCAAGTATAAAATTGAGATGGCTTCATTTCGCCATCAAGTAAGCACGCCTCGTGCGTATCATACACGCCGCCGATAAAGATATATGAGCAGGCGCATATCCGCTTGCCGAGGGCGCGCGCCACCGCGATGGTGAAATGCCTTGAGCCCGGTAGTGCCCGCATTCGTGGGTTAATCTTGTTCAATCATAAAAAAAGAGGACTCCCTCTTAGGATGTCCTCTTTGTGAGCGGAAAACGAGACTCGAACTCGCGACCCCAACCTTGGCAAGGTTGTGCTCTACCAACTGAGCTATTTCCGCATTGATGTATATTGCTTCCCGTTGAAAGCGAGTGCAAAATTAGCCAAAAATCTGGAGTTACAAAAATATTTCGATGAAAAATGCGTGAAATTATGCTAAAAGCTAAAAACTTCGGTCGGATACGAAGCTAATGCAATCAATTAATGCCTGTTTTGCCTGACTGTCGGCAAAGCTCTTTATCGCCCCGATAGCTTTTTGGCTATATTCGCGCATACTCTTCTTAGCATACTCCAAGCCGCCGTTGTCGAGCGCGAAGTTCATGATGCGCAGGATGTTTGCCGGTGCGAAATCCTTTTCGCTGATAAGGCGGATAATTTCATCTTTCTCGTTGGTTTGGCAGCTACGCAGCGCGTAGATAAGCGGGAGTGTGAGTTTGCCGTCGCGCACATCGTTGCCTGTTGGTTTCCCTATCTTGGCATGTTCGTCGTAGTCGAAAATATCATCTTTAATCTGAAAGCAGACACCCAGCGCGTTGCCATACTCCTTTAAAAGCGCTATTTGCTCTTCGGTGGCGCCTACCGAGCGCGCGCCTACTTCCATGCAGGTGGCAAAGAGTTGCGCGGTTTTCCGTTCCACAATCGAAAGGTAGAGACTTTCGTCGATGGTAGCCGGTGTGAGCACCGAGAGTTGAAGCAGTTCGCCGTCGGTAAGCGTCATCCCAATGTTGGCAATGGCGCCCACGATATGGATATCTTTGGTCAGATAAGCCGAGTGAAGCGATTTGGAAAGCAGGTAATCGCCGGTGAGCACAGCTACTTTGTTGGTCCAGCGGGCGTTTACCGAGTCTCTTCCGCGCCTTTCGGGCGTGTCGTCCACCACATCGTCGTGCACCAAGCTTGCCGTGTGGAGCAACTCCACCGACAGGGCTGCAAAGCGTGAGCTTTCATTCACCTCGCCCAGTAGTTTGGCAGCCAGTAGTGTCAGTATTGGGCGCAGCTTTTTGCCACTTCCTTCCAAAACGTAGTTGTGTACATCTTCCAGCAGTTTGTTGTCGCTATCCAACACAGTGCTGTAAATGGCGTTAAACTCTTGGAGTTCGTTATGAATTGGTTTCTTGATATTCTCTATAAAGTCCATTTAGATAAATCTGTTTTTTATTCACGTGGTACAAAAATAAACATTTTTGTTCTTTCTTTGTTGCTTTCGGTAATAAATAAGTTAATTTTGTGTGATTTATTCATAGCCCGCACATCAGTAACAATAACAACCAGTGTAAAGTTGAATCGAATTTCCGAATAAGGCGCTTCCTGTTTGTTGGATTTTGTGGGTGAATATGACAAGTGTATGCGTGGTGTAGCTCAATGTGGCGTCCCGAACGACTTGTTCATTGCGAAACGAAACGATTACGAACCCGATAGCTCTGCCGGAGTATCAAAAACATTGTATCACAAAAAATGAAGAAACTATTCTTATTGGATGCCTACGCCATCATTTATCGCGCTTACTACGCGTTTATTAAAAACCCGCGCATCAATTCCAAGGGTCTGAATACGTCGGCAATTTTCGGGTTTGTAAATACGCTCGAAGAGGTGCTTACCAAAGAAAAGCCCACACACATAGCCGTGGCTTTCGATCCGAGCGGAAAAACTTTTCGTCATGAGGCTTATGAAGCTTACAAGGCGCAGCGCGAGGCAACCCCCGAAGATATCCGGCGGTCAGTGCCTTTAATTAAAGATATTGTGAAGGCTTATAATATTCCCATTCTGGAAGTTCCGGGTTTTGAAGCCGACGATGTTATCGGCACCGTATCCAAAATGGCGGAAGCCGAAGGTTTTGATGTTTTCATGCTCACGCCCGACAAAGATTATGGTCAATTGGTGTCCGACCACGTGTTTATGTATCGCCCCATGTTCAAGGGTGGATATGAAACTTTGGGTCCCGAAGGTGTGCGCGAAAAGTTTGACCTGCAGAGTCATGAGCAGGTGGTGGATTTGCTTGGGCTGATGGGCGACGCTTCGGACAACATCCCGGGCTGTCCCGGAGTAGGTGAGAAAACGGCTGTGAAGTTGCTGCATGAATTTGGCAGCATCGACAATTTGTTGCAAAACACCGACAAGCTTAAAGGCGCTTTGAAACAAAAGATAGAGGACAACCGCGAACAAATTATCTTCTCGCGTTTCCTGGCAACCATCCGCACCGATGTGCCGGTGGTGTGGAACGAACACGACTTGATGCTTGCGAATAAGAATGAGCCTGAACTTCGCCGTATTTTTGATGAACTTGAGTTTCGCACCATCGCCGCGAGAATACTCGGAGGCGGCGCGGAGCTTAAACCTGCAAAGAAAGCAAGCACCAAAAAAAGCGACGAAGCGCAAATGTCGCTTTTCGATGAGCCGGCTATTGAGATACAGGCCGCTGAACGCCCTGTAGTGGCGCCCGAAGCACACGGTATGCGCTCGATACATTCCGAACCCCATCGTTACATCTTGGTGAGCGACAAGCAGCAGCGGATGGCGTTGATAAACAAACTGGCTATTCAAACCTCTGTAAGCTTCGACACGGAAACTACCGGACTTGATCCCTTTGTGTGTGAGCTGGTGGGGATCTCCTTTTGCTTTACTGCCGGTGAGGCGTATTATGTTACTTTGCCTGCCGCCCGCGAGGAGTGTGTGGCGGTGCTCAAAGAGTTCAAAGCATTTTTTGGAATGGAGAGCATCGCTAAAATCGGACAAAATATTAAATTTGATTTGCTCATGTTGGCTCAATACGGTATTGAACTGCGTGGAAAACTCTTTGACACCATGATAGCGCATTATCTGCTGCAACCAGAAATGCGGCATGGCATGGATTATCTGGCCGATATTTATCTGAATTATCGCACCATTCATTACGATGAGCTATTTGTCGGCGTAGCAAAAGCGAAACAGGACATTCGACTGGTGGATCTTAGTTTGCTTGCCGACTATGCCGCCGAAGACGCGGATATAACATTCCGGTTAAAACAGATATTGGAAACGGAACTGAAAGATAATGGTTTGGAAAAACTGTTTTATGAAATGGAAATGCCCTTGATGCGTGTGCTGGCTATTATGGAGCAAAACGGAGTGCGTATCGACACGGCAGCACTTCGCGATAGCTCGGAAATACTGACACGGCAGCTCAACGAGGTGGAACGTGAGATTATCTCGCTTGCCGGTGTCGATTTTAATGTGGGTTCGCCCATGCAGGTAGGCGAAGTCTTGTTCGATAACTTGAATTTAGACGAAAAGGCTAAAAAAACCAAAACCGGTCAGTATTCCACTTCCGAAGATGTGCTTGAGAAGCTACGCTCCAAACATGCAATTGTAGGCAAAATTTTGGACTATCGCGGACTTCGCAAACTGCTTAGCACCTACATCGACGCGCTACCCGAGATGGTCAATCCGCATACAAAGCGCATACACACATCGTTTAATCAGACGGTGGCAGCCACAGGCAGGCTTAGCTCTACTAATCCAAACTTGCAAAACATACCGGTGCGCGATGAGCAAGGACGCGAAATTCGCAAAGCATTTATCCCCGACGACAATGAGCTATTCATGTCGGTGGACTATTCGCAAATAGAATTGCGCATCATGGCGCATTTGTGTGGCGACGAGGCGATGATGGAAGCCTTCAATAGCGGGCAGGATATCCATGCTGCCACAGCGGCTAAGATTTTCAAAGTCTCGCTCGCCGATGTAAGTTCGGATATGCGCCGCAAAGCAAAGACCGCCAATTTCGGTATCATCTATGGCATTTCTACATTCGGGCTTGCCGAGAGGCTTTCCATCCCGCGTGCCGAAGCAAAAGAGCTGATCGACGGCTATTTCGAAAGCTATCCCGGTGTGAAAAAATATATGGATGAGGTGATAAGCAAAACGAAAACGAGTGGCTTTGCCGAAACTATCTACGGACGTAAACGCTATTTGAAAGATATTAATTCGCAAAATGCTATCGTGCGTGGCTTTGCGGAGCGCAACGCCATCAATGCGCCCATTCAAGGCTCGGCGGCTGATATTATCAAACTGGCAATGGTGCGGATTCAGCACGAAATTGAAAGCCGGAATCTCCGATCAAAAATGACCATGCAGGTGCACGATGAGTTGAACTTCACGGTGGCGAAAGATGAGTTGGACGAAATGAAAGCGCTCGTAGTAAATGAAATGCAACAGGTGGTGAAATTGAAAGTGCCTCTTTTGGCCGAATGTGGCGTGGGTCAAAACTGGTTGGAAGCGCATTGACCTAAAATAAAATCACAAATTACATTATTCCTCTGCCCGCGAAATAGATTTCTGCAAAAAGAGCGAATTGGGATAGATGTGCAGACGTCCGTCGTCGGTGCGGATATGGGTGTTGAATGTGAGGATATCTTCGATAACGCCTTCGAGAGGCAAGTCTTTGTCTTCCACACGTATGCGGTCGCCAATGCGGAATAGCGAAGTGAAGAAAATAATCATCCCGGCAGTAACATTGCTCAGGATAGACCATTGGGCGAAAAGCGCCGCGCCAATGATGGCAAACAACGATGAAAGCGCCAAAAACAGGTTTTTTGTGTTCACCCCCCAGATACCGATAATGATGAGCAGCCCGGTGAAATTGATCATGTTGGACAGCACGCGGTTGATGTGACGGGCGCGATGTTCTATCTTCGGGTTCATCTTGCCATATCGTTGCACCAATTTGTAAACCACAATCCGCACAATAGCGGTAAGCACGATGGTGGCTCCGGATAATATCAGTTGAAACAGATGTTCTTTCATTCGACCATGTTTTTTTTGATTTATGCAAAGTTACTAAAATAAGCCGATATGCCGAAGCGTTTAGCTCCCGCCATTACTCTTCGTTATTGTCATTCATTGAATTAACTTGCGAAAATATGGAGTGATATCCATTTTCGGCATGAAGAAGTTAATAAATTATTAAACTTGTGGCCGATATTAAGTTATTTGAAAAAATAGAGTTAACTTTATCGCTTATTTTGGACTAGTCTGTCAATTTGTTAAAAATTGAGGTTTGCTATCAGAAATGAGAAACATATATCAACAAACTAAATACTAAGAAAAATGAAACATTTGCACAAGTTTTTTATCTTGTTGCTTGTTGTTTGCGCCTCGTCCTTCGCCATGGCAAAGAAGAACGATATGCGCGAAAGCAATCAAGCGAAGTCAATGCTGAAATCACTCCCCGATTCGGCATTCAAAAAATTCTACCCCCCCAATATGTTGGAGGATTTTACCTACATCAAGCTGGCAAAAGAAGGGTGGACAACCAAAGAGATTTTTGCCATCACCGATGACTATGTACGCAAAAATCGTAAAAAGGTTCGAGGCACCGAAGGCTATGTGAACTATAACAAAGAGTGGCGCCCCTATTGGTATGGCCTGGTACCCAACGACACCATTAAGCGACGTATTGATGAAAATGTGTCGCAGAAACTTCAAAGCAAGGTGATTAAAGCCTTTAAGGCGGAAGCCGACGAATATGTTCCACGCGTGTTTTATACTCCGAATAATCGGATGAATGGTATCCGCGATAAAGGAATGTGGCGCCACAATGCCATTCTGCCGGCTTCAGGTCGTATTCACTGGATTCAGACTCACCCCACAGATAAAGACAAACTGATGATTATCCCCGATGGCGACGGAATTTGGAAAACCGATAACGGTGGCAAAAATTGGATACCGGTATCCGATCGAATCCCCAACCGCTTCCACCGTTCGCAAGCAAGAGGCTATGCCATACCGGTTGATCCGGACGATTGGAACCACTTCTTTGCCATGATGGAAAATACCGATTTGATATACGAAACCTTTGATGGTGGCACCACATGGCAGGAAGTGGCTGGTGCTAAGCAGGTTTCAACCACCGGACTCAAAAGAGGATATGCCTTCAAAGACGCGCAAGGCACACTGAAGTTTATTGGTGTGGTTCGCAACACCTATACCGGAGTGAATGGTGTGATGTATATCAGCGAAAACAAGGGTGTTAGCTGGAAACAAATCGCTATCCCGACCAATTTGCAGGACTTGAAAACCGATGGTAGTCGTGCAGTATGGTTGCAGGAGATTGAGTTTGACCCACAAAACCGCGATATTGTTTACTTTACTTCGGCACGGGGCATTTATCGCTCAACCGATGGCTTGCGATATACCAATGGTAAATTCAACTTCGAAAGAATGAATTTCAAAGTTTACAATCAGAACAAAACGCAATTGCTCTACGAAGGCAATACCTTCCCGGTGCCTTATGCCGATGGTCCGATGATGCTTGAGATTGACCCGGCAAATTCGAACCGAATGTGGGCGGCCTTGGGGATTAAGGATTCGCCATTGCATTCCGCTCTCTACTTCTCCGATGATAAAGGCGCCACATGGGTAACGTTGATGAGTACAGTAGCCAAGATTGGTAGCGGTCAGGTCTTTGGAAATGAATCGCCCGGAGGCTGGCTGGGAGGCTTTGGTGTTAACTTCAAAGAACCAAATTACATGTATGGTTGCTCCATGAGCTCGGCAAAGAGTAGCGATGGCGGTAAGACATTCAACGAGTTTGCATGGGGTATCGTGATGAAAGGCTATCACCCCAACGGAAATCTGTATAATGTGAGTAGCGCCCGCCACAATGCCGATAACCATACCATCGCATCCACTCCTTCAGGCAGAATATTCCGCGCTTCGGATGCCGGTATGCTAATGATTGATAAAGACATAAACGGCAGGGAGTGGATGAACATTTCAGGCGATATGGGGCAAAACTTATTTTACGCCGCGCGACTCAATGAATTTGGTGATCAGACCATTATCGGAAATACGCAAGACGTGGACAATCAAACCTATCGCTACGGCAGATGGGGTACATGGCGTGGATATGAAGGCTCTACAGTGTGTATCAATCCTTTGAGTAACGAAACCTATTTCTCAGGCGGAGGTGGAGGTTCGCTCGAAGGCACTTCGTTTGGCGATTCATGGCAAGCTGCTTTTTCTAAAGCCGATCCGGTAACGGGCAACTGGTATTTGTGGCGCGGATCGAGAATGGTGGGTAGTGGCAATAACCTAAGTGATATCGGTGTGGTAAAAGACATTGGCCGCTCAGTGCAGGGTATTGTTGCCAATACTTCCAATCGGACTATGGCTAATCGCGATTTTGCTTTGTCGCGCGATTTGAGTATCGGAACAAGCTTCTTCGTTCTGCGTGCCGATGCCAATATCGTTCGCTTTGACAACAACAGCGACTCATACATCACCATTACTCGTCCTTCGCTATCGGGATACGATGGAAAGTGCATCGCTGTGAATCCTGAAAACGCGGACGAAATATACATTGGCGATTCGCAGAATGGAGTTCTCAAAACCAGCAATGGAGGAAAAAACTGGACAAGCATTTCGAAGGGTACCGGTGGTATTCCTGCCGGCGTAGTGTTCAATAAAATTATATTTCACGAAGGTAGTGGCGATATTTATGCCGTTTCCAATAGCAGTGGTATTTTCCTGCTCGAAAATGGCTCAACTACCTGGCGACTTTGGATGAAGGGTTACAACCCGGCTGCTTTTTCGGGTGCGGAGATAAATTATGCCACGCAGGAGATGATGATTTATGACTACGGACGTGGAATCTGGATTGCCGACTTGGAAAACCCTTCCGACAGATTTTTCCGCAATGGATTTAAGCTGAAAGAACTCTCCAATTTTGCCGGAGTTAGAACTTTGGGTATCGACTCATCGTGGGATATTCCTCTCTATTACAATTACAAATGGACTGTAAATGGTGTGGAACGCACCGAAAGCCCGTATCGCTATTTCACTGCCGCCGATTTGCAAACCGGCGACCGCGTGAAACTGACACTTACACTGCGTGAAGCACCCGATGTGGTTACACAGTCGGCTGAATGGGTAGTGCAAGGCGCTACAAATAATGAAGCAGCCGACTACAAAGCCGGTAACATGCTTCGTACATCCATCGGAGGGCGTATGGACTTGGGTCATCTCAACTTTTTCGACAATGACTTCTCGGTGTCGCTTTGGATAAAACCCAAAACAACAATTCAAGCGGCTATCATTGGTAATAGGAAACTTGAGAGTCGTGATCAGCAGGGCTGGTTGCTCTACTTGAAAAACGGAGCTTTGCAGTTCACCTATTCACCTACATCCAATTTTTCACAGCCAAGTTATGAATCGGGAGTAAGCTACGAGCGTACCGAAACGGCAGCTGGAACTATTGCTGACGATACCTGGACACACGTGGCGCTTACCATGGAGAAAAATGGTAATATTAAAATGTATGTAAACGGTGTGTTGAAGAAAACGGCTGTGCGTCAATTCAAAAACGTAGGACTTAATAGTGTGCAACCGCTTGCGCTACTTGCCGACGGCTATGAGCAAAACGCGATGGATGGTGCTGCGGATGAATTGAAGATTTGGCGGAAAGCCATTTCGTTGGAAGACATCAGACGTGAGATGTATGACAAACCGGCAAAAGCAAATCCCGATTTGGTTTATTATAATGACTTCAACGGGGCTGACGCTGCTTCGCAAAAAGAGAATTTCACACAATCAACAGCAAAACCACGTACTCGCGCCATTGTGTCGTATCCGAAAATGTCGATGGCAGTTTGCGCCAGCTTCAATAAATACGACACCATCACATCGGCTGTCAAAGAGTTGAGAAATGGATCGGAAATTGTGGCTTACGTCAATACCAATAAATCAACGCTTGCGCCTGTTTCCATAAGCCGCTTTGATAATGTGTATCATGCTTCGGATGTGCGTGGCATGAGTAATGAACATTTTGAATTTGCACCTTATGTATATAAATTCGATTATTTCAACGCGTATTCAAATACCGACTCCATCAATCTGAAACTCTACATGCCACAAGCTACCGATTTCGATGGTGAGGATGTTTACATTGGCTCTGCTGATAGCGACAAAGCTGACTGGCAACCTTATAGCGATGCTGTGAAATTTGAAAATGGCTATGTGGTGCTAAAATTGCGTACATGGGATATCAACGGAAAACTGATAGCCTTTGTAAAAGTGAAACCTGCAATTTCGCTTGTTTCGCCTGCTGCTACATCCGAAGGTGAGCTGTATGTGTATGACAGCGATAAATCAGAAACCTATCCGCTCAAAGCGTCACTTATCAAGTCGATGCCCGCGCCTACCGCGCCTTATGGACTGATAAGTTCGAACAGTTTTGTGCAACCGGGTAAACTTACGTTTGTGAATAATGTAGGGACGGGTTCGTTCGTAATTCAGCCGGATGTTACTGCCAAATTTAATGATTCGTATAAGGTGAGCATCACGGGAGAAGACAGTCGCTTGATACCATATAATATTACGGTGAAGAATAAAATTGCACCTAAAAAACAGGGCAACGCGCTTCAGTTTGTCAAAGGTGGAGCAACCATAGGTTCAGCCTCGGACTACGCGGCGCTTAATAACTCCAACCGCATCACCATGATGGGCTGGATACGCATTGATGAAGATGCTTTCTTTACCGAGTCAGCTGTGAAACCGGTAATCTTTTTCCGTGGAGGTGGATATACTACCGGTATTCATTTTCTAAAAGGTGAGATGCGATGCCACTGGAACGAAGAGTCCTGGAGCTGGGATCAAGCTACCGGACTTACACTCACCACGGCCGATAAAGGCAAATGGATACATGTTGCTTTGGTAACTACACCTACTTCCATATCCTACTTCCTGAATGGAAAAAAATTCACGGTGAGCCGAAACATGAGTCAGACGCATATAGTTAGCGCTCTAATGCTGGGACGCAATCAACCGGGCGATACCTGGTTTACCGGAGCTATTGACCAGGTAGCGCTTTGGTCGCGATCGTTGTCGGATGCCGAAGTGATGAAATACATGTACGACCGCGTATTGCTCAACGATGACGGATTGGTTTCATATCTCAACATGGATATTGAAAATGAAAATAAATCGCTCGTTGACCTCAAAACAAATGGAACGGTAGAAACTGGTGGAACGGTTACTCCGGGTTTCCGCTCAAGTTTCCCATTCACATTAGTCAGCCAAAGTGAGCACACGGGAAGCAATATAAGCAGCCCGGACGCTACTATCGCGGTGAAAATGCCAACATCAATAAAAGGAAAGTATTTTATTTCAAAT
Organism: uncultured Paludibacter sp.; assembly: GCA_964568675.1. Taxonomy (GTDB): domain Bacteria; phylum Bacteroidota; class Bacteroidia; order Bacteroidales; family Paludibacteraceae; genus UPXZ01. Next base: position 16,124 of record CAZMQV010000011.1, on the reverse strand, counting down.
ATTGACCGACTACCATACAACTATGCTACTACCGGTGTGGTACCTGTTTATAACGGTCACTTTGTGGTGAATTACAATACGGCTCAAACTTTTGGCGCTTCGGATAAGCTCGAATTTACTTTGCGCTCACCGGTGATAAAATCCGGACAACAGTACAATCTTGGTACCCGCACCATGGGCAATGAAGCTAAATTCAAAAAACAAGCCGCTGTTACAGCCACTGTAGATGGTGAAGTTACGGTGAGTCTGAATGCCACCGAGTTTTCCGATGTATTCGAAGCCATCTGGTTTACTACAACTGCCAATCTGCCTACCGTAGCAGCAATAGTAGAAGGTATGAACGCGGAAAATAAAGTGATTATTAAGAATGACATGCTATCAATTCCGGTAACATTCAGCTGCACTTCGGAGAATAAAGGCGATATGATTGAGCTGATTCTGGATAATGAAAATGCTTGGTTTGACAATTCGAAAATCGACTTTAAAGATGGTAACACCGTTGTTCGCCAGTTGTTTGTTGATAAGGATAAACTAAATCAAAATGCGTTTAACACGATAAAACTTAGTTATATTGGTGCCGGAGGGCAAAACATTACCCTTAATTTGGGCTTGGAGGCTACTGTGGAACTTAGTGTAGCATCACTGGGATCCGACTTAAAAATAACCGCTACCAAACCTACTACTTCTTTTGAAGTGAAAGCAAACATTGTTCGCGGTGTGGTGCTCGAACCGATAAAACTGAAAGTAGAAAGTACTTTGAAAAACGGTATATCAGTAGGTACCGACTATTTGACAGTAACTGGAGGCGAAAAAATCGTGAATGGTTTTGATTACACCAAAACAATTACTGAAAGCAACGACGGGTGGAACTCAACAACAAATCCATACCTTGCCAACTTCTTGATAAGCAAAAAAGAGAATGTGAACTTATCCAATGTTTCTCCTTTTGTATATCGCTTTGATCAAGATTCGAAAAACTTCATTCCATACGATACCCGTTATTTTGATTCGGAACTAAGTCTTCGTCCGCTCGAACCGGTATTTACGCAAGTGAATAGTGTGGAAGCTGCCTTGGCACTTAAAGCGCAGGGTCGTAGCCTGGAGTTCAATCGTCGCAATACCGATTATTTCCAACTTTCGGAAGAGGATGAAACGGTGATGGAGCTATGGCAAAGCGGAAAAATGATTGACCGTGTGGTAATACGTGTTGGGGATGGTGGTGAAACATTCGTGTTTGGTGAGGATGCTCCCAAAATGATTAGTTTTGACAGCCGCGTATCACATTTCTACGCGTTATTATCCGGAGTGAAATATTCAGTAAAAACACTTTATCAGGTGTCGCGCGATATCCCGTTTGGTTTGCGTGTGCCACAGGAGGGAGAGATTACGTTTAAGGTTTCGAAAACATTCAAAAATCCCGAGTGGAAAGCTTATTTCAAAGATAATCAGGAAGTAATGCCGATTACGGGAATAGGTGAGTTGAAAACAATTGCAATACCTTCCGGATTCGGAACAAACGAAAGTCGCTTCGCGTTGCGCATGGAGATGCCAACGGGTACCGACGCGCTTGATGCTTCGAAACCTCGAATTTGGGCAACAGGAAATGTTTGTCATGTCAATAATCTGTCGGAAGGATCCAAAATTCAGATTTATGGCGTCAACGGGCAATTGATGGTAAATGAAACAACGGTGGGCACAAGCTGGAAAACTACGTTGAAAGCCGGTGTTTATACCGTGAAAATCACGAATGGTGAGGGAAAAATCTATAACGGAAAAATCATTATTCAATAAAGATGTGTGTAAAACCTTTGACGGGCGATAGTTATTTTGCCCGTCAAAGGAATTATATTCGATATAAAACAAAAAAAAGAATACAATGAAAAGAATTAAATATACATTCAGCAAAGCGATATTCACCATAATGCTTGTGAGCGTCAGTATGGTGGCTTCAGCACAAAGTATCGTTGAAACTGTGCAAATAGAGGCAACTGAATCGGTGAAAGTTGCCGGTGGCACTACAATAAAAAACCTGATAGTGAACGCCGACAAAAATAACTGCGGACAGCTTATAGTAGAGGGTGGAGTAGTGGAGGTAGAAAAACTTACTTATCGCTTCAAACTACTCAAAGATGACTGGACCATGCTTGCTTTCCCATCGGATATCCCGAATTTGCTTGATCCGCTCGCTTCCAATCTGTCAGCCTTGGGATATAAATTTAATATCGGAGTTGGAAAAATATTTCAGCTGAAAAATTACAATACTGCTTCGGGGCTTAACGACGGCTGGAAAATTATGACCAAAGCCAATATCATCGGCAGCAAAGCATATATTATTAGCCTGATGGGTGCCGAAGTTGGTGAATCGGATATCATTGAGTTTTATTTCTACAATGTTAATCTCGATATTTCTAACGGTGTAAATAGAGCTGTGGTGGATGTTGACCTCTCCGGAAAACCCAATCAGCAGAACTATGAGCTAACGGTGTCGGCTCTCAATGCAAGTTCCACCCCGCTGAAAGTAACTATCTATAACGACCAAGAAACTGCACCGCAACCCATCGATTACATTGCCGCAGTGGCTGATGCGAAGCTGATATTCACCGAAGACAATCAGGCGTTTCGCATCGTATTGCCTACTGATGAAGTGTGTAAAGTGCTGGTGATGGATAAGCGGATGAAAAAAACGGTACAAGCCATCGAATATGTGTCGCCAGCAATGATACCGGTGTCGGTGTTCAAAAAAGGAACCTACAAACTGCTGATGGAATATGGCGGCGTTACGGGGATTAAGGATTTGAAAGTAAAGTAAGGAAAATTGTTTTAACCAACATTGAGAAAAGAACAGCTCATCCAGGGCTGTTCTTTCTGTATTTTCAAGAATGAATAGACGAAAAGTTACTAAATTAGGATTCGCATTTTTGAATAATGCTCACGAAACTCTTTTGGAGTTGTATTTTTCTTGACTCGTACCCTTTGGCCCAGTGAGCAAATTTTTTGTAAAATTTATTCCATTTTAGCAGTTGCCTTGGCTTAGACAGATATAGTTTTATCTGTAAATTGATTTTATTTTGAATACAATAGGCTTTTTTGCCGAATCGGTAGTAGATGAATTGTCTGATTAGAGTTTATTAACCAAATCGAGATTGATTTACTATTGGAAAGCTAAAACCAAAAACTTCACTTGGTTGTTTATACTGATTCATGATTCACTTTGATGTGAAATAATAAATTAGTCAAATTACACAAATTTATAGTATTATGCAACGAAAACCGGAATGGTTCAAAATACCTTTGCCACAAGGCAAAACCTATGTAGGAGTAAAAGAGCTGATACAGCAAAAAAAATTGCATACAATCTGCGAGAGTGGCAGATGCCCCAATCTGGCTGAATGTTGGGGGCGAGGCACAGCTACCTTTATGATTTTGGGAGAAATATGCACCCGCTCTTGTAAGTTCTGCGCTACGAAGACCGGGCGTCCGCTCCCCGTCGATTGGAATGAAGTGGAGCGTCTTGCCGAAACGATTGAGGCAATGAAACTGCGCCACTGTGTTATAACGAGTGTTGATCGCGATGATTTGGAGGACAAAGGAGCCGGCTTTTGGGCTGCGGCAATACGTCGCGTAAAAGAAGTTAACCCACACACTACCATCGAAGTGCTTATCCCGGACTTTGATGGACGCGAAGAGCTTATAAACATTGTTGTCGAGGCTGCTCCCAATATTATTTCTCACAATATGGAAACCGTGCGTCGCCTGACACCTCTGGTACGAAGCCGCGCCAAATACGATGTGAGCTTAAAAACCATCGAAACCATCGCAAAAAGTGGCATTTCAAAATCCAAGTCGGGGATTATGGTAGGTTTAGGCGAAACAGAAGATGAAGTATTGCAGACCATGGACGATTTAATCGTCGTCGGGTGTAGGGTCCTCACCATTGGGCAATACCTTCAACCTACCCGAAAACATCTTGAAGTGCAAGAGTTTATCTCACCGGAACAGTTTAAAAGATATGAACTTGTCGGGCTTGAGAAAGGGTTTCAGTTTGTAGAGAGTGGTCCGCTTGTACGCTCGTCTTATCGCGCCGAAAAACATGTATAAGTTCCCCCAAATGAAACGCAATGAGTAAAAATGTAATTATCCAAAATCTGGGACGAATCCGCTACAAGGATGCATGGGATTATCAGGAACAAGTATTTGACGCGCTTGTGAAATCCAAAAAAGAAAATGACGATGCGAAGAAGCAGTACCTGCTTTTTTGTGAGCACGAACCGGTATATACGCTCGGAAAAAGTGGAAACATGCAAAATCTCCTTATCACCGAGCAGGTATGCAAAATGCGGAATATTGATTTTTTCCCGATAAACCGTGGTGGAGACATTACCTATCACGGTCCCGGGCAATTGGTGGCTTACCCAATTATTGATATGGAGAGTTTCAGAATTGGAGTAAAAAACTATATTTCGATGCTCGAAGATGTGGTGATTGAGGTGCTGTCTCACTATGGGATTCGCGGAGAAAAAGATGAAAAATCGATGGGAGTATGGATTGACCTGCATGTGCCGGGACAAACCCGGAAAATATGTGCCATAGGTGTACGCACGAGCCATTTTGTAACCATGCATGGCTTGGCGCTCAACGTGAATACCGACTTAGCTTATTTCGATTACATTAACCCATGTGGATTTACCGACAAGGCGACTACATCGATGCAGCGTGAACTTGGTAGAGAGGTTAATTTAGAAGAAATTACGGAAAGAATGAAAATCGCTTTCGTAAAGATATTTGGAATGGAAGTTGTTATATCTGGAAATTAATTATCAGCTTTAGCAAAACTTCAGGATTAAAAAAATTATCAATAATCTAATCTGAATTAGTAATTCTATCTTGGTCATTAATAAATCAAAGCCGACAAGATAATTATCCTGTCGGTTTCCGATGGTCTATTTCGACTCTTTCGAAGTCATAATGTCCAATACCATTTTATCGGTTTCGTTCATCCCTTCCGAACCAATTTTTGTAAGGTTCAGAATAGTTTTGTCAACATCTTGGTCTGTTATGCCTTCGAGCGAGCTTAACACCTTGTTTTCCATCGCCATTAATGCCGAAATTGTGGCGGTAGATACTCCGTTTGATACTTTCAGCGCGCAACTTGGTTTTGCGCCATCACAGATCATGCCGGTGATGTTGCCTATCATATTTTTCACGGCATAAGCTATTTGCTCCCTACTGCCACCCATCAAGTAAGTGATGCCACAGGCTGCACCCGTAGCAGCTACCACCGCGCCACATAATCCCGAAAGTCTCCCCAGATTCTGTTTTATATAGATTGTCATCAAATGACTAAGACAGAGCGCACGAATCAGCTCTTCATCGGAATTGCCGTGTTCTTCCGCAAACACTGAAACCGGAAGCGTAGCGGTAATTCCCTGATTGCCACTGCCGGAATTGCTCATTACCGGAAAACTTGCGCCTCCCATGCGCGCGTCGCATGCCGCGGCTGTTACCGAAAGCATTTTGGTGTAAACTGTTGTGCCTAATTTCCCATTGGCAAGCATGCTACCCAGCGAATGTCCATAGTTGCCTTTAAGCGACTCGATTGCAGCCGCGTGGTTCATTTCGCCCGATTCTTTTATAAAAGCAATTTCTTCTATTGGAGTAGTAAGCGCGAAATCACAAACAATATCGAAAGTTAAGTTTACTGTATTTTCATTGTTCGAGTAAGTCGTGTCATCATCGAGGTGCAATAAAACTTCGCCGTTTTTCTCTAAATAGGAATATCGGGTGTGTTCTTTGCTGATAATTACTCGCGAACTGCCGGAATCGGCATTTGCGACAACCTCAATGTAAAGTTTTTCACTGATGTTTTCTTTCAGATTTATTTTAATGCTGTTGGTGTTTAAATATTTTTTGCCACTTGCCAGATTCTCCTCCGTTATGTCTTTCAATACTTCCAGTCCATATTCTGATTTTCCCACAAGCGCGCCCATCGCAATAGCGATAGGTAAGCCAACCATGCCGGTTCCGGGAATGCCTACTCCCATCGCGTTTTTAAGAATGTTGGAGCTAAGATATAGCTCGATGGATTCCGGTAATTTTTCCAACAGCTCGCTTGCACGTGCCACAGCCAAGGCCACCGCGATGGGTTCGGTGCATCCGATAGCGGGAGTAACTTCTTTTTTGAGAAGTTCTGTGATTTTCGTTATATCTATCCTGTCTAACATAATGTGTTTTAGCAAATAAGCATTTTTTTGTTGTTCTGAACTTTGCCGAATGACTACAATGAAATAAATTAGTTGGCCATAAAATGAATAACTGACTTTTATGACACAGCAAACTTGTTGCGAAATTACAGATTTATTTTATTTCTTCAATGAATAGGTGGGTGAAAAAAACATGTTTTATGTTCATGATTCTTGTCGAAGGATGAAATCCATTGGTTAAGCCCTGATGCCACAACAGCTTCTTTCGATGCAATCGTATTTTTTTTCTGCAGTAAATGGATAAGAAAAAGAACAGCTAAACTGTTTTATCAGTAATAGCTGTTCTTTGTAGTTCTTCGAATATATTGAATGCAATGCAAGTTATTTGCTTACATTGGGCACTGTGCCGGTTTTATAATACTGCATTGCTTTGGGGGCAGCTTCTTTTAGTCGGGCAATACGTTTTTCGTCCGAAGGGTGAGTACTCATAAAGTCTGACGCGCCTTTGGTGTTGTCGGCGGTCATTCTTTCCCAAAACTTTGGCGCTTCGTTGGGGTTGTAGCCTGCCATTGCCATGAAGTATAGTCCGAGTTCGTCTGCTTCATACTCTTGTTTGCGCGAGAAGGGTAGCAACACGGCTGTTTGCACGCCGATGCCGTAAAGCATCCCGATACTTTGCTCCAGAGCGGCTGATTTCGTACCTGCCAAAGCTCCCAGAAAAGCGCCGCCATACTGAGCCGCCATTTGTTGGCTGAGTCGTTCGGCGCTATGTTTCGCCACCACGTGTGCTATTTCATGCCCGATTACCACTGCCAAACCGGTTTCATTTAGTGTTTTTGGTAAAATACCATCATAAACGGCTATTTTACCTCCCGGCATCGCGAACGCGTTCACTTGATTTACTTTGAAGAGGTTGTATTCCCATTCGAAGTTTTTGATTTCACTTTCCATGCCGTTGGCTTTCATAAATTTCTCAACAGCGTTGGAAATGTTTGTACCTACGCGTTTTACAAGTGCGCTATTGGTTTTGTCGGTCGATAGCGGTACGGAATCTTTCAGTTGTTTGTAAGCGGTGAAACTCATTTGGTTCAGCTCGCTATCCGAAACTAAGCTAAGCTGACGACGGCCGGTGAGCATCACAGTGGAGCAGGACGACAAAAACAGAGCGACCAGCAATAAAGGTATAATTCTTTTCATAATTTATTTTTTATAAATCTATAAATAGATATGTTGGTGATAATAATTCGTGCTACAAAGATAGAAACTTTTATTGTGAGCGTCTGCAATTTTTATGCCGAATGTGCTTTGTTTTGTGATTTTTTTGGGTGAGAAAAATAAATCGCGTTTTTCGCTTGTGTTTAAAAGTTTCTTTCTCACTTTTGAAGCAGTTTGGATCAGTGTTCAATGAAGAATTTACCGCTATAATTTCATCGGTTAATTTTTCTTTTGAAGATGCTGATTGGCCAAAATGTGATGTCAATGACTCTATAAAAAAGAGAGTTACCGATTTTCGGTAACTCTCTTAAATTATTTGTTTTTATTTGCAGTTTAAGGCAAGTAAATAATCTCTTTCCCTGATCCAAATGAACCGGCAGAAACGGTATATCCACCAACATTTAACACTACTTTTTTCTCACTTGGAGTATAAGTGCCTTTTACGGATGATAAGGAAACGGGCCCGTAAGAAGGGTGTTGAAAGATGGCTTGAACCGGACAAGTAACAGTATTGTCCGAGTTAATCATGAATGCGAAATTATTATAACCAAAAGGTTTAATAAGTTTGTACACATTCACACCTACCGCCTTTTGGATTGGAACTTCAATTGTAGCTTCTTCCCAGCCTTCTTCCGAATTGATAGTCGCATTGCCGATATCTTCAAATTTCAATGTACTCGAAGCGGTAACATCTACGTTACCTACATTCGAGTTGGATAGTACGGCTTTGTCAATGGAGAGGGTAAAGTTGTATGCTAATCCTACTGTAACATCAAGTCCATTACCTGTCGAGGAAAGTGTACTGGGGTCAATTACGGAAAAGTCGGAATAGGCAACTTTTACATAAGTTTTAGCTTCACCATTTGCAAATTTCACCGGCGCTGAAATTTTAAATACATCGGTGAAGCCTTTGCCTTTTGCAGTTAATGTAACAGGAACTGTTAATTCGGACTCTGTAGAAGTTCTTGCAATTGGGATTTCCAGTGTGCCATTAGCCAAGATAAGCCCAATTTTGCTTCCAAAGAAACTTGTTTTGTTTGCTTCACCTGAATATAAAGCGCCTTCGGGTTTCTCGCAAGAAACCAAAACGAATAATCCAAGAAGAGAAGCAATAAAATATTTACTTAAGTTTTTCATATTTTATCTATTTATTTCAATTATTAAATGGGGTTCTGATCTTTTGTTGCATCCATTTGAGGATTACTATCAAATTCCTTTTGAGGAATTGTAAGAATATATTCCTTGTTATCCGGAATTGAAGTGTCAATCGTAGTGATTTTCTGACTGTGATTTGAGTTGGCGGCATTTCTGTTGAATCCGGTTTTCAATCTCATGATGTCGAAAATTCTTTCGGTTTCACCCCAAAGCTCGATGCGTCTTTGTAAAAGTATCATATCCAGAAGTGTAGTAGGCGTTCCTATTGAACCCATTGTAAGTTCTTTCGAATCAGTAATTCCAGTTAAAGATAGTTCATAACCTTGTGGGTCGCGTAGTTTCATTATTTTTACTAAAATTTCTCTTGCTTCAGTGTATTTCTCACTACGACACAATGCTTCAGCTTTAACCAGTTCCATTTCTTCACGCCTCATGAAGATATAATCGCCTAAGTCGGCACTTTTTTCCGAGTATCTGAATTTTGTCTGATTGTATGGTTTTGTAGCAGCAGTACCACCATCGGTTGCACCGTTCCACCATGCTTTACGGACATCTGTTGTTGGAATTTTTGCGTATAACCAATTGTAGATACATTTTCTTGAAGATTTTGCATATCTGTCTGCGCTCGCGTCCATGTGTGCAAAGAATGATGCGTAGATACCGCTTTGGTCTGCTATCACTTCGGCAGCCCACATCACACCCGACATGTTTCTGCTGTTAAAACCTGATTTTAGGTCAGTGTTGCTTGTTAGTGTCAAGCCATCTCTTGATAGAGCTTCAGTCGCGGCAGTAGTAGCTTCAGTCCATTTGTTTTGTACCATCATTACGTTTGCTTTAATTGCATTCGCGATGTAGTAATCCACATGCGATTTGTGTGCTTGCACTGTTTTCTTTACCGCAAACAGAGAAATCGCTTTGTCAATATCGGAGTTGATTTGTTTGTACACATCTTCTACAGTACCTCTACCTTTTCCTTCAGTCGAAGAAGTTGTGGGTTCTGTGTAAAGCGGTACACCTGGAAGTGTTTGATGTCCGATGTAAGTTTGCTGAAACGATTGAACCAAGATAAAATAGGCATAAGCTCGCATAGTGTAAGCTTGAGCAAGGATGTTGTTGATTTGCTCTGGGTCGCCTTGCAACGTTTTTTCCGACGCAATTACATAGTTGGTGTTGCTAACCAATTGAAAATAATAGTTCCACGTAGCATAGGGTCTCCAACTATCCGATGTGAATCGGCTACGTACGTCATACTTATAGTCGAAATAGAACCAGCCGTTTCCTTGTGCATCTTGTAATAAGTCTTCGCCCATCAATGAGGTGTAAAGCTTTGTTGACATAATACCAAAGTTTTGGTGAGTGTTTCCGGGTGTCCAAGCTGTAGATGAGGTGTAAAGCATGCGATAAATACCATTCATCGCGGTTTGTGCACCCTGAACGGTTTGAAACAACTCCGTGCGACTTGTGCTATCCGTCGGTTTTGTTGTTAACTGGTCTTCGCTACACGAAAAGAATGTGAAAGTGAGCGCAAACAGTATTGTTGAAAATAATATCTTTCTCATATAAATGTACTTTTTTAGAATTTAACATTAAAACCACCGGAGATTACTCTGTTTGGTGTGTAAACAAAGTCAGTAGATCCGGAGAAATTATATTGAGGATTCAAACCTTGTCTTGCAGAATACAAAGCAATATTGTCGCCTTGAGCAAATACGCGTACTGACTCCAGCCCAATGCTCTTTAATTTGAATGTATAACCTACTGCGAAGTTTTTAATTGCAAAGTAAGATGCGTCAACCAATGCGCGGTCGTTCAATGTGTGTGTTTGGTTTTTTTGGATACGTGGTATGTCGGTGATGTCGCCTGGTTGTTTCCAAGCTCTTAGAACTTCTTTTGTCCAGTTGTTGCCAATATAAAGTGGGTTGGTGTAGTTATAACCAACATAATCGTAGATTTTACCTCCAATAGAGTAGGTAGTCATTACCGAAAAGTCAAATCCTTTGTATTGAACCGAAGTAGATAGTGATCCATAAAGATTCGGGATACGGCTACCAAGTAATACACGGCTTGCAGCTGCTTTTGCTTTATCGCTCGAAACATAGTGTTTGCTTCTGTCAAGTTCATCTTCTTTTTTGTCGTAAACCCAATATAGTTGAGTGCCGGTTGCTGGATCTACTCCTGCGCTGCGAGCCATATAGAATGTATTGATTTGTTCGCCAATACGGATGATAGTGCTACCACCGATAATTTCTTTTTGCTCTTTAGTCAATTTTAAAACCTTGTTGTTTACTTTTGACGCGATAGCTGTAACATTCCATGTTAAATCTTTTGACTTAAGAATGTCATATCCTGCAGTTACATCAAAACCCCAGTTTTTCATGTCTCCAACATTGTCATTGTATCCGGTGAAGCCGGAAGAGAAAGGCAAGGGTCTGTTAAGTAGCATATCTGTCGTTTTTCTTGTGTACCAATCGAAACCTAGAGATATTCTTTTGAGAATTAATGCCTCAAAACCGGTGTTGAAGCTTTGATTTTTTTCCCAAGATACTTTGATGTTCTCAACTGACGAAGCTTTAGCGCCGTTCAATGTGGCATTGTTCCAGGTTAGGTCATAAAATGCCTGCCAAGCGTATAAGCCTACACGATTGTTACCTTGGGTACCATAACTTGCTTTTAATGTCAGGTTATTTAACCAGTCAAGTTTAGCCATGAATGGTTCTTCTGTAACACGCCATGAAGCACCTGCCGACCAGAAATCACCCCAACGATAATCGGTGTTGAAGCGCGACGAGCCATCTCGACGATAACTTAATGATAGATAATACTTATTCTTGAAATCATAGTTCAAACGTGATAGATAAGACTCTAAACGTTCGTTATTTTCATAAGAGTTGGCTTCGGCTACTGTAGAACCAGGGCCTAATTCATAGATATTTGGGAAAGGGAATCCTGTTTTGCTTGCTTCGAGAAAATTGTATTGGTAACTGTAGAATTCATGACCCACCATGGCGTCCAATGTGTGTGCTCCAAAAGATCTGTTCCAATTCAAAATTTGGTTGAATGTGTAAGAGAAAGTTCTCCCCGTCTCTTTGCCTAATCTCCCCGATCCTTTTGCATTTCCAAACAACGGATTGTAATAGAATGTGTACCCTCCGTTTACAAAATCAGCACCAATGTTCATTGTGTAAGTGAAACCTCTTAATGCGCCATATTTCTCATGTTTGGTATTTAACTCCATCAATGCTCTTGTGCTGATGTTTTCTCTGTTTTCGTAGTATCTATCATTGTAAAGCGTAGCAATTGAGTTGAAATTTTGTTGAGCTCCTGCCGCACGATTCAATCCATAGTCAAAAAGAGGCACTCCATTCGCATCGTTTATAATTGCTCCGTTCGTGTCTCTTTCCCAAACCGGGTAAATTGGCGCCATTTGTTCGGCTGAATACCAAACATTGGATGTTGCTGAACCCGAAACGTCAAGCATGTTCGATTTTGATTTTGCTATATTGGCTGAAAGCGCTGTTCTGAACCAGTCAGTTGCTTGCATGTCGGTTGATACACGACCGGTAAAACGTTCAAATTCTGTTGTTTTAAGCAAACCTTCTTCATTCAAGTAGTTGAATGATGCGAGAGTTTTCGTTTTTGCACTACCTCCCGAAACGTCAAACTGATACTCTTGTCGAACCGGATTCTTAGCCATAACTTCATCAAGCCAATTGTCGTTCCATTTCAAGCTAGCCGATGGGTTAATTTTACCGGTTGTAGGATCGATTAATTGCGATATCGACATGTTGTAAGGATTGTATTGCTCGTTTACCCCAAAAATTGGGTCAACAGTTCCTTTCATCCGGTTGATAGCGTTGATTCCGGCTTGAGTTTCTGATGCGCCAAGTGAAAATAATTCTTCATTTTTATATGCTTGAAATGCCGTTTCGATATATTCTTGCGTGTTCATTACATCATATCTTTTCAAAGCACGTGAAGCCACACCTAATGTTGATTTGAAATTCACATTGATTTTACCCGAAGTGTTTTGTCCTGATTTTGTAGTGATCATAATCACACCGTTTGCTGCTCTCGAACCGTATAATGAAGATGCGGAAGCGTCTTTCAATACTGTCAGGTTAGCAATGTCGTTGGGGTTGATTGAGTTTAAATCTCCATCGAAAGGAACCCCGTCAACCACGTAAAGAGGTGATTGTGACGCGTTGATAGAGCCGAAACCGCGGATAACAATAGATGCGCCAGATCCTGGCTGTCCGCTACCTAATGTAGTTTGCACGCCTGGTACTGTTCCGTCCAACGCTTTTGTAACGTTTCCAATGGAGCGGTTAGTGATTTGATCTGTTTTTACGTTGGCTGCCGAGCCGGTGAAAGTTGATTTTTTTGCTGTACCATAGGCAACTACCATCACTTCATCCAATTCCGATACGTCGGGACTAAGCGAAGTTCTTTGATTGGGCAAAGCTGGAACTTCTGTTGAAAGCATTCCTACTAACGAAATTACCAATGTATTGGCCGATGTAGGAACGGATATTGTGTACCTACCATTTGCATCAGTCATTGTGCCGATTGCCGGTGTACCCTTTACTGTAACACTCGCTCCAATTACCGGCAGTCCGTCTTCGGCTGAAATAACCGTGCCGGATGCTGTCTTTGTTTGAGCGCTAACCAAACTCATACTTACTACCGCAAAGAAGCAAGTAAGAAATAGTTTTAATTTTCTCATAAATTTAACATTTTGTTTAATAATTTGTATTGTTCTGTGAAATAATTCCTATTTTAATTTTTGTTGCAACTGCAAATATATATAATTGAATTTTAAAATACAAATATTTTGCTCGTCTATTTTTATCTCATCTTACCGGATTTGGTTCAATTTAGACACGAAATTCTCCTTTTTCATGGAGTGTGTACATGTACTTTGTGTCAAAATGTAACGAAATAGCCTTGTAAAATTATAAAATGATGCAAATGATTCTTTATGGAGCAAATATTGAAGTCTTTATTTGTAAAGGTTAAATCTTTATTTTTTGTTTTTCTGTTTCATATTTTATTTGAGATAGTGGTTTGCATAAACTATTTAATATGCGAATCGAGATTAAAACTTCTCGATTGTTTGTTCTTATTCGTTTTGTCCGACAGAATGAAATAGTCCATTTGTTTGGTTTGTTAATTCCGATGTTTATCATTGTCGATTTGTAAGGCAATTTTCCTACTTGTTTCTTAATCCGGAACACTATGATTGCTAACAATAATTCCGCATAATAATCCGAGAAAATTTATTTAATGGAGATGCGGTGTCGAAAATCTTGGAATTGTCAATAATATTTATGTTTTATTTGATGATTACGTTGCGGTTTTGTGCGATATTATGTTTATCTTTGCCCAAATTAGAATAAAAATTTTGAAAAAACTACATTTTATGAAAAGAATAATTTCAACACCCAATGCGCCGGCGGCAATCGGTCCTTATAGCCAAGCTGTGGAAGTGAATGGTACGCTTTATGTATCCGGGCAAATCCCAATCAATCCGGCTTTAGGTAAAATTGAAGCGGATGATGTTACCGGTCAAGCTATTCAGGTATTTAAGAATATCGAAGCCATACTCACTGAAGCGGGCTATAGTTTTGCCGATGTGGTGAAATCGACTGTGTTTCTGTCCGATATTTCCAATTTTGCCACGATGAACGAGGTGTATAAACAATTTTATCAAACAGACTGTCCGGCGCGTTCCGCATTTGCTGTGAAAGACCTACCTCTTGGATGTTTGGTAGAAATTGAGACGATCGCGGCGAAGTAACGAAACGATAATTAGATCTAAATTCAATTACACTATTAACTAATTAATTTATTATTAAATGAAAAAGAAAATTACAAACTTTTTTCTGGCGTTGATGCTTGTTTTCAACGCTTCAATCACGCTCAAGGCGCAATTGCCCGAGGTGAGCCAGGATGGCAAAGATGTCTGGTATTTTATCGAATGTATGCCTCGCGATGCCGCTAAGCCCAATGCTAAATGGCTTCAAGGTGCTGCTGCCGGTGGAGAACTTTCGGTTGCCGAACTTTCAAAAGCCGATAACCAACGTTGGAAAGTAGTGAAAAATGGTAACGGCTTCGCATTAGTGAATAAAGCTGCGGGTACATATATGGATGCCGACCAGCGTTGGGATGGTGTAGTGGCCAATAGCCTTATTAAGGCTGTAGCTGCTGTCCCTGCTACTCAAATTAAATTCGCGCTGAGCAAACCCTACGCCGGTCGTGTGAATATATTTGATATTGCCACTGTGGTGGCAGCGGACAATACGGTTGATCCCGCCACTATGACATTTGCCTTCTATTCAGCGGGTAGCAATATTAACAAACCGATTGCATACACCAACAAAGACTCCGGACCGGATATTAATATCAACTATTCGGTGAAGTTCTTAACAGAAAAGATGATTCTTGGCGATGCAATCAAAACAGTTAGCGATGCTTTGGCTGCAAGCTCCGAAGGAAATAACCCGGGGCAGTTTAGTTCGGAGTCGATAGAAGGGATGTTGAGTACTCTGGAGATGTATCAGGAGTATTATAACGACCCTTCGACAACTGCAAATCAATTCTTTACTTATACTGAGGAATTGCTTGGTGTTTTTGAAATGTTTAAGGAGCAAGTGAATTTACCTGAATATAGCACAAGCACCAACGATGTTTGGTATTTCATTCAAGGCACACGCCCTGAGAACACCTACATGACCAGCCTTGGAGCCGGAGCCAAAATCAAAGATTCCAAAGTAATTCCGAATGAGACGCAGCTTTGGAAGTTGGTAGCCAATCCTACCGGAGGTTTTGCGCTGCAAAACAAATCCACAGGAGAATATATCAACACGGATGTAGCTTCCGGAACTGAATTTACCACGCAATCCAATTTGCCTGCAAGTGGTTTGCGCTTTATAATGAGTACTGTTACTACTAACAAAACATTCCGTTTCTGGATTGAGAATGAAACGAATGCTACGCCGGCGCTTCGTTTCCACGCGGGAGGCTCCGGCAATAGTTGGAATGCCATGAACTGGACAGGCAACAAAGACGACAACTGTACCTGGCTTTTCTTGAGTTATGCCGAAGCGCTAAAAGCAAACTACAAACTTTCCATCAGCGATGCTGAAGCTTTTCTTGCAGCCATGGTTGTTGGTAACGAATTTGGGCAATATGCGCAAGAGGTGTACGATGACTTTAAAAGCGCAATTGATGGCGCGAAAGCGGAAGACATTGAAGATATGACCGATGAAGAGCTTATAGAAGGTGTTACTATCTTGACAGAAGCGCAAGAAATGCTTGTTTGCAACAGCGACGTGGCTACTCTGCAGTCGGCTACGCCCACCACCACCGACAAATGGTTCCGCCTGGTGAATGCTGCTACAGCCGAATATGCTAAAAACAAAGCGATGGCATCAACCGGAAGAAACGAGAACGACAAGTTTACATTCGAAAACATCAATGTGGATTCAGACGCGCAACTCTTCCGTTTCGAATTGAAAGAAGGAACTGCAAGCGTTTCGGCGATTGTGAACAAAG
>CAZMQV010000010.1:0-59734 GCA_964568675.1 uncultured Paludibacter sp. | reverse complement strand
ACTGTTGGTGCGTTTAAATCCGGGAACACATCTACTTCCATATTAGTGGCAGTATAGGTTCCCGCCAACATTAACAATACGGAAGCCACTAAAACAACCATTCGGTTGTTCAGCGAAAATCTTATTATTTTATTTAACATATTATTTCATGTTTTAAAAATTAATGATTGTGACCTTCTGGCATAACCGATGAAGTAGCAGCCAGTTTTACTTGATACACACCTTTGGTAACGACCTTATCACCAACTTTTAATCCTGAAAGAATATGTACTCTTTCACCGTTATTCTCTCCAAGTTCAACTTCTTGCTTTTTATATCCTTCTGCATCTAACTGCAAGTAGACAAAAAACAATCCTTGTTCTTCCGTTATTGAAGATACAGGAATAGAGATTACATTGTTTTGAGGGCTTGATAAAAGATAAACTTCTGCAAATGCACCCGGTATAATATCACCAATATTGTCAAATTCAAAAGTTACCGGAATGTAAAAAGTATTATCACCTGATGATTTTCCATAGGATAACAACTTGCCATTTAAATCGGAAAGTTTATATACAGTTTTATCGTAAGAGAGTTTAAAATTGGCAGTTTTTATGCTTTTAAGTATTTTGAAATTGCTCTCGGTCACCTCTGCTCTTAATTGCAAACGTTTGTTTTGTGAAACTGTAGCTATGGCTTGCCCAACAGAAACATACTCACCCTGAGATACTAACCTGTTTTTCAGGTATCCACTGATAGGAGAGGTTACACTAACACCTTTTGCCGTATTATTGGAAGCTTGTGCATCATAAGTTGTTTTAGCCGTTTCGTATCTAAGTTTAACTTGTTCAAACTCTTTTGTAGAAATAATCTGGTCTTTTGCAAGATTTTCGGCACGTTTATACTCTTTAAGCGCTGTTTCGTAAGCAATCTTAGTTTTTGCGGCAGGGTCACCCTCTAACAGCTTTTTTGCTGATATCGTAACAATTGATTGACCTGCACTCACGGCAGTACCTTCAGTAATTGAGGAATTTGTAAATGAAACAATTCCATTTGAGGTAGCTGCAATAACTACTTCATTGCCCTGTGGTGCTTGTATTTGTCCACTTGTTTTAATGGCATTATAAAAAGTTCCGGGAGAAACAGTTTCGGTAGTAAGCCCTGCTAATTTTGCTTGTTTTTCTGAGAAGGCTATTTCATCGGCGTGTTCACTATTTTCTGGACTTTCGCCTTTTTCATGTTTAACTCCTTCTTCATCTTTGGAGTGGTCATGCCCATCGCCTTCCGAGTGGTCATGCTCACCCTCTTTTTCACCAGCTTCGGCATGGGTGTCAGCAGCATGTCCGTGTTCGTCAGTTTTTCCTTTGCAGCCAGTAAAAACAGCTACACATATCATTGTCAAAAAAACGATACTATATTTTAATGTACTCTTTGTTGAAAAAGATTTAATTCTGTTTATCATTTTGTTTCTGTTTTATTTATTAAACTATTTTTTATTTGTTTCGGTGTGTTCACTACCATGGTCGTGTCCATCGCCTTCTACATGTTTAGTTTCTTTCTCGTGTTTGGAGTGGTCATGTCCATCACCTTCGGAATGTTTGTGCTCTTCAGTTTCGATATGGGTTCCAGGAGCATGGTCATGGTCGTTAGTTTTTTTTTCTTTGCAGCTAGTAAATACAGCTACACTTATCATAATTAAAAAAAGGACACTTGTTATGATTTTATTTTTAAATAAAATTTGAAAGTTATTTGTTGACATAATATTACTGTTTAATTGTTTTTTAAATTCGAATAATAATTTTTAAAATTTTGTTTGTTTTCAAAATACACAACATCCGGTTGATTTTTAGATTTGAACCCAATAAATGCATTGGATTTGAATATAATTTTACCCGTAAGTGCGTCTTTTGAATAGGCTAATTCGCTAAAATGGTATTTAATCTCTACTGCACATTTACTTGAGCAAACATAAAAAACATTATTGTTGATTGAAATTGCTTTTGTTTCATGTGGTTTGTGTTTATCACCATTCATGCATACATAATTACGAGGAACTTCCTTATCCCAAAGAAAGTTTTCGCGATAATAACATTTAATATCGCACCCGAAATAATATACCGAGTTAAAAACAATAGATGCAAATATAAAAGCAATAAAAATTGAAAAAAGTATCTTGTTAGTTTTCTTTTCTTTTTTTAGTTGTTGCTCTTTAATTAGCTTTTCTACTTTCATTTTATTTTTCATGCGTTTAATCTTATTTTTTCAATTGTCGCATAGCTATTCCTGACTCAATGGGTGGACACGTATGGACATGATTTTTTTGTTTAAACCACAGTTTAAATACCTGTTCTTATTAGAAGAATGTTGCTTGTTTTCCTGAAAATAGTCAAATGTTATTTGCTAATTTGTTTTGAAGTGAAACCCGTAAAAGCAGAAACATTCTGATTTCATTTCAACAAAAGCAAAAATAACGTGTTGGAAAACTTAAATGGGTATAATAATTTTATTCAGCAAAGCTTGCTTTTATTATACTACAGGAGGAGCTCTTAATCCTAAAGAGCTATGAATATAAGAAGAAAAAATAAATGGGATATCTGGTATTAATATCTCAATTGGGTTGAGAACCAAATATTTATTAAATAGTTCGTTTGATGTATTAATAAAAACATCAAATCCATAGTCATATACAATACTCTGATTTTCTTTGGTATTATTGCTCAGCGGTAATACAATTGCTTGCGTTAATAAGCAATTGTTCGACTTTGTATGACTATCATGTTGATGATTTTCACTGTCATCATTATCATCGGTTTGACAATGACTACTTAATATGCAAATTTGGGATTTGCTTTCATGATGATGATGTGGTACAACAGCATAAACCAATAAAAAAATATTGGCTATAAAAGTAATTATATATGCTGTTCTTTTAAATTTCATAATATTTCGCTTGCAAATATATGACAAATCTAATTATTTCAATTCTATCTGTTTAATTATTGTGTATAATTAATATTTCTGTATTGTCAAACGTTTTTTTAGTGAGAAAAGTTTATTTTTTTTTTCGGCTTGCTGGTAACGACCGAGGCTATGGGCATTTGGCGGTTTGCGGGAGCATTCGCTGTATTTGAAAACAAATGTACTAATAGTTTCGGTAAAATCCGAAAAAAGAATGATATTGCGAATTAGTTACTGCAATATAATGATTAAAACAGATTTCTATATTGCAAGTATTTAGATTTCTTCTAATGCCAATCCATTTATTAAAACCAATAAAGCCTTGTTTTTTTCAATCATAGACTGTAATGCCGGACTGAAAAAACTTTGGATTCTAGGAAAGACCTCAGCCCCGATTCCTCAGCTTGCGGAAATTGGGGAAATTGGGGTATCTGGATATTTTGAGTATCTCCTTTTTCCTCTAAATCCCCAGAATCCTCACTTATGAGGGAATGGGGATTTCAATTTTTATAAAAACCACAAATTATTAGTATCAATGTTATCAGTATTGCTGAAATACGGTAGTATTTGAGCAATCATTTCCGGGTATTTGATTGTAACCGGTAGGTTTTGTTGTTTTACTGATTTCCAATATATCCGACTAAATTGATACACTTGGTCAATTAATTCAGTTACAATTTTAGTGTCAATTGGCTGTGTTGTGTCGGTTGGACATTCGATTTTTATTTTTACCGGGAACGGGTAGCCATCCATGAAATTGTGAACAGCATTTTCGTATCTGGTATTATTGCAAAGCAAATATGTTTTATTTCCTAAATTTATGTACCTGCCACTATAAGGGAGCAAGTCTTTGTTTTTGCCATCGAATACTAAGAAGTCTTCCGATTCTGTTTTGTTGACGGTAACAACATAAACAGGAATGTCGAGTCCAAGATTATTTAACTTGTTTTCGATATGTGGAAACTCATGTATTAGGCTCATTTCCTTATAATAGTGAATAATCAAACGCTCAGGCTTATCATTGATTCTTGTAAAGTTTTTTATAGCGTTTTCAACAGAGCCTGCAAGTTCTTTCAATTGGTCGCGTTGAAAGTATTCAAAGGCATTAAATGAGCCAGTATTATCAAACGAAAAAGCTGAACCAATATAATTGGTGTTGTTTTCTATGTTTTTAAATGCTCCAATACCAACAACCAATTCATTTTGAACTGGGGCATTCAAACGCCAAGGTGTTCCTCCAAGTTTGGCGTTAATTGCAATAGCAATGTTTTGCAGCGTGTAAGAAAAATTTTTCTTAGGATTACCATTTTTATCGACACCTTCATCTTCTTTCAATACGCGAAGCATTTTGTCAGTTTCAATACATTGCGAAACAATGTTGTTAACTAAGAGTTTTTCCTTTACTTTATAATAGATTTTGTGAGCTTCTTTGTCGGCTGAATGTTTACTAATGGGAGTTAGGTATATTGCAATAAGTTCTCTGTCCTCTCTTTCTTCCTGGAGCATTTTTTCTATCTCAGGAATAGGGTCATTGGGGTTTTCTAACTGGACATGGAATTTTGAAGGAGCATGAGTAACTTCTTTGCCTGTATATTTTTTCAAGCCCTTAAAGAAATCTTTGTAGCCATCTTTCAGATAGCCTAACAACAAACGAGCTTGGTCTACATCTGCTTTAGGAAAGATAAATAATAGCTGTATATTTGAGGGTTTAGCCTGTGCAAAAGGACCATTATTAACCCCTGCTTGTGGGTTTACATTGATTCTTTTATCCCCAAATATCAATTCCTTACTTTTTTCTTTCGTGTATCCAATTTGCAACTCATTAGCAAAACTGAATCCATCTTTCGATATAGGAATAATGCTACGAAACTCATCATTATCGAGATATCTTTTAAAGAACTGATTTATTTTATTGTAGTATTTTAAATATCGATTCTTAGGGCGTATGTAAACATATTGACTCTCGGAATCATCATTGCTTTCTTCTTCGTTTATGCCCAGATAATTTGCCAACTTATTGTTCATAATCGGGAAGGAATTTTCTGTGTTATATTCTTTAACTTTATCTTCTAAGAATACATGCCTGTCGATTCTGAATTTTGTATATGAATGGCCATCCACTTTTTCTACCAATTGTTTAAATAAAACTCGATTAATTAATCCAATAGAAGGAGCTGGCTTTAATGAAATAGTAAAGGGGTCGTTATCTGTTTTCAGAAAATCAGTTATTGAAGATTTCAAAATTAAACCACCACGGTCATAAGACAATACAATTTGAGCGCGTTTATTAAAATGGTCGAAATCAAACTTCAATGTGAAACGGTCATATCTATCGCAATCTTTACGACGATTGTCAGTATTACATAGAATCCAAACCTGATTATCTTTTGTAATTCTGTTTGGTTCAACAATTAAATTTTGGCATACAAGGAAATAGTTTAATTTCTTGTTGTAATGTCTTTTTACAAGGTTATAATTTTCGGGTGCTGTGAAGTCAATACCGAGTGGTAGAAGATTTGCAACATTTCTATCGAATGAAGTGTAAATTGTATCACCATTCTTTATATCGGGAAAAATATCTTTGATATTTGTCGGAAATAGTTGGTGACTTAATTTTGTAAGTGAAACATCTTTTCTATCCTCTTTGGAGAAATAGAAGATTTTGGGTTCTTTGGGGAACTCAAATGCAAGGGTATTTAAAAACAGTGATTGTTCCATAAGGTTGCTATGTTTATGTTTGTTTTGTTTAATGTCAACCTATGCTTGTTTTTAGATATAGGTGGACTTGTTTATTTGAGTCAATTCTATTTGTTTTCTATTTGTATAAGTTTTACCAGTCCCCTTTTTCTTTAAAATACTCGATACCTTTAAATGCTGCTATTTTTGCAAGTTCCGAAGTGTCGAAGTGCTTTTTTCCCCATGTATCATCAATCTTGACCGTGAATTTGTGTGTCGTACTATCTTCTTTTATAATAATATTGTGGTTGTCGACATTAATATATTCATTTCCTTTGGCACTAATTTTCCATGTCCGTTTAAGAAAGTTTGTTCGCCGGGTTGTTCTGTTTTTCAGTTCTTTTTCCCTGCGCTGTGGGTTTTCATAATCACCTGTCAGTTTTTCGGCACATTGACAACCCACTAATAACTCTTCACCATAATCGGGGTGAGAAACAACATGCACGTAGCGAATTTTCTCGTGACCACACATCATGCAAGATTCGTAAGAAGTTTCATCTTCCGACTGACCATCATCCCGCACATCGTACACATTTTCTAATGTCCAACCCTTATGCGGTATGCCTTGTTGTTTCCAAAGATTACCCATGCTGCTAATTTTTCATTACTTCCCCATGCATGTATCAATTTTCTTTTAAAAACTTTCCACCCGATATATCCCAGAATTTACTAAAGAATGCACTTAGTTTTTCGAGTACAGTATCCCGCTTTTTTGTGCGGTCGCCAGTTGGTGTAAACCTTGAAACAGGTGGCAATACTTTTGTGAGTGCAGTACCTGTTGTCTGGATAAAGCCGTCACGAAAAGCGTTATTGATAAATTTGTATGTTTCATCTTTGTCCAACACTTCTTCTGTAATGATACTGTCTAATTCTTCTAACTTCTTTTCGTCAACAAATGAGTGCCAATCATCGTCAACGTTAGTTGTTGGTGTTAACGATTCAATAAATTGTTCGATCAATTCTTTTTTGTTGCGGAGCTCCACACTTGAATCAATGGCTTTAGAAATACTTATTACAATTTCTTTGTCTTTTAAATGGCCATCGTGATACTTGCGGATTAACTGCAATATATAATCAATGTTGATTTCGACTTGCTTAATCAGCTCCATTTCAAAAACAATATCATCGTTTATATTTTCGTTGTCGCCCTTATTTTTGCCACGGAAATCGTTGTAAAGGTTGATATACATGCTGTGGTAATCTTGCACATCGCGTTCGGTCAATAGTTCATTACCTGCAAACTCATCGAAAGTGGCAAGAATGTTTTTTACCTTCAAAATAGCGCCATATAACTTGATAAAGTCTTTTTGGGCTTGTTCGCCAATAATTGGCTCGCCAACCAGATAGTTTTCCTGTAAATCATTTACCAAGTCAACATATCCCCGAATATCTTTATCTCCCTTTTTGTAGCCGTTGTAATATTCATTGTAGGTTTTCAGCAACACAACTCCACCGGCTTCTTTATCTCCAAAAAGTGCAATGCTTTCATTGGTTGCTTTTTCAAGGTTACGAAAACAAATGATATTCCCAAAGGTTTTGATAGAGTTGAGAATGCGGTTTGTGCGTGAAAAGGCCTGCAACAAACCATGCAAACGCAGATTCTTATCTACCCAAAGCGTGTTCATGGTAGTTGCATCAAAGCCAGTTAAGAACATATTGACCACAATGAGCAGGTCAATTTCACGGTTCTTAACACGTTCTGATACATCTTTATAATAGTTCTGGAACTTATCACTCGAAGTATCATAATTGGTTTTGAATAGTTTATTATAGTCTTGAATGGCTGCCTCCAAAAAGTCGCGTGAACTTTGGTCTAATTTGCTTGTATCTTCTGGATTTTCATCATCAAGAATTCCATCTATTTCCGGATCATCTTCATTGGCACTAAAACTGTAAATGGTTGCTATTTTCAGTTGTTTATCGCTTGGCAAACCAGCTATTTGTTTCTGAAATTCAGTGTAATAAATTTTTGCTACATCGATAGACGAAACCGCAAAAATAGAATTGAACCCAGCTAATCGACGGTCTTTCAATTGATAGAAACTGTTGCGTTTGGTCTTTTGGTCAAAATGCTCGCGGATATATGTTACGATATTTGAAATTCGCTTCGGGTCCTTTAATGCTTTTTCTCTGTCAATGTTCCATACTTTTTCATCTTTTATGTTTTCTTCTTCTCGCATGGTGCTAATATAATCAATGCGGAATGGTAACACATTTTTATCTGTAATGGCATCAACAATAGTGTAGGTGTGTAACTTATCGCCAAATGCCTGTGCAGTTGTTTTCAAGTCGGCACGGCTGTTACTGCTCGAATTTTTAGCGAAAATGGGTGTGCCCGTAAAGCCAAAAAGGTTGTATTTTTTGAACGCTTTTGTTATTGCGGTGTGCATATCGCCAAACTGAGAACGGTGGCATTCATCGAAGATAATAACGATATGTTGATTGAAAACAGAATGATTCTTTTGTTTTTTTATCAGAACTGTAAGTTTCTGAATTGTGGTTATGATTATATGCGCATTCGGGTTTTCAAGTTGTTTTTTCAGAATGGCAGTATTGGTATTGCTGTTTGCTGCGCCTTTCTCGAACTTGTCGTATTCCTTCATGGTTTGATAGTCGAGGTCTTTTCTATCGACCACAAACAACACTTTATCTACATAAGGCAATTTGCTTGCTAACTGTGCAGTTTTAAACGAAGTGAGTGTTTTGCCACTTCCGGTAGTGTGCCAAATATAGCCACCACCCTCAATAGTTCCATAAGACTTGTAATTATTGGAAACATTAATTCTATTTAAAATTCGTTCGGTAGCCACAATCTGGTAGGGGCGCATTGCCAACAACAATTTGTCGGAAGTGAAAACGCAATATTTTGTAAGCAGATTGAGCAGGGTATGTTTGGCAAAAAATGTGCGTCCAAAATCCATCAAGTCGATAATTGGGCGGTTGTTGGCATCAGCCCACCACGAAGTAAATTCGAAACTGTTACTGGTGCGTTTGCCTTTTTTTACTGCTCCATCGCCCAGCTCTCTGATATGTGTAAAGCGGGTGGTGTTGCTGTAGTATTTAGTGTAAGTGCCGTTTGAAATTACAAATAGTTGCACATACTCAAACAGACCGCAACCAGCCCAAAACGATTCTCGGTTATAGCGATTAATCTGATTAAATGCTTCTTTAATGTCAACGCCCCGTTTTTTAAGCTCAATATGTACCAATGGTAAGCCGTTTACCAATAAAGTAACATCGTATCTATTTGACCTTTGCCCGCTATCCACAGCATATTGATTAACAACCTGCAAGCAATTGTTATGAATATTTGCTTTATCAATTAGGTAGATATTTTTTACAGTGCCATCTTCACGTGTAAGTAGTTGAATATGGTCTTCCTGAATAATGGTTGTTTTCTCCTCAATGCCGTTGTTTTGATTGGCAATTTTGCTTTTAAAAAATTGCTCCCATTCCGTATTGGTAAACTTGTAATTATTCAAGGCTTCTAATTGGAGGCGCAAGTTGGCAATCAATTCGTCTTCCGAAGTGATTGGTAAAAAGTCGTAAGCCTGTGTTTGAAGTTGCGCAATAAATGCTTTTTCGAGTTCAGCCTCACTCTGATATGTAGTTTCCTTACGGTATAGTGGCTGATATTCGGCTACTACTGTACTTTCGGGGTTCTCGGCAACGAGGGCGTATTTATCCATTACATTATTCATTTTCGCTAAAGCCAATTTCTTGGTTATCAATAGCAAGTAAAAGTTTTAATTTAAGTTCCTCACAAAAATCCTCTTCGTTTTCTAAAAAGGAATGTATGATTTCTGCTAATAAATCTTTTTCGATATGACCTGCGGCCAAATGGTAACTTATATTTTCCATTTCGTGCAGGAAACGTTCGATACAAAATAAATATCCGTTTAAGGATAAAAACTGTACTCCCAAAGTGATAGATAAACGCTTATTGCCATCTGAATAGGCATGATTACGATTAATTGACCAAATCAAATGAATCAATTTATCCTCAAAAGTCGGATAGTAATCATCATTCTGAATCAATTCTAATGCACTGTATAAATAACCGATATTTAAAACGGAATAGTTACCACCACCACTATATTCAATAGTTTTTTGGTGTGTGTGCTCTGCTTGCTCTTGAGTTATATAAATCATTGCTATTCTCGTTCTTTTAAACGTTTGAGTGCATCTTTATATTCTTCGAGCCGTTTATCAAGCTCCATACTTTTTTCACCAAGAAACCTCTCAAAATCGGCTTGGGGAACAGAACTAATATACTCTTCAATATTTTTGTGCAGCGCATCTCTGAAACACAAATCGCGGCTTGCCATTTTATTTCGAGCCTTCTCCCTCAGAGGTTCCCATAGTTTTTGTTTTTCAAATTTTGAGAATAGCTTATCGGTTTCCGTTGAAGAAAGCAACCTGCCCAACCGTTGAGATTCGTTCCTTAATAATTCAGCAAAACCAGCTTCGTAGCTGGATATAATATCAAGCACCTCGCTGTACATGGTATGACGGACATTCTCATCTTTTTCTAATTTGAGGATTCGGCGGTATTCGGCTGAGTTTTCTTTAAAAATGCTGGTGTACACTTTATCGGTGTAAACCATATACTTGAAATTACCCATATCCACACAATCACGCAAGGCATCGGTAAATTCCTTGCGATAATCTTCTCCCCGTAATAAATTGCCGACAAAGTCTTCGTCTCGTTGATTGATATATTTGGTACTCCCCCCAGTGCGTTTATTTATGGTGTCGATTACTATATCCAAAATAACGCTTCTTAATTCACGGGCTTTTTCGCTATCAGTCAACAACATAGCCACATTGAGAAAAGCCCTAAAATTGAAAATCCCCAGACGAACAGTTTTGATAACGAAATCGATTTCGTTATCAAAACCTTTTGACATCACTAATTTGAAGTCTATCAGTCGTTTACCATTTAAAACATCGTAGCCGTTTTTCGATAATTCTTTTTCGTTTTTTTCGAGGCAGTTATCAATGGTTCGCTCCGTAACCTCAAAAAATTCGGCAATCTGTCGTTTGAGAAATTTATACTCATTTTCAAACATTATTCCTTTGATACCTACAGCCTTTTGGATTTCCTGAACTGCTAAAGGATTGTTGAGTATATTTTGTCTTGTAACAGAAGAGTCTGTTAGATTATTTGCCATATCTCATTAAATATTTAATGGTTTAAATTCCAATAATTTTCCTCTATAATATTCGTATTGCTTACGTCTTGCCTTTATTTCGGCAGGTATGCCCACCGAAATGTCATTTACCAATGCGTTGAATTTGTCCAATATCATTACAATACGATCCTGCTCTTCCATTGGTGGAATAGGAATTTTGGCTTTACTTAACCCCGGTGAATTTATTGACGATATTTTTCCGGACGATATGTATTTTTTAATTTGCGAACGGAAAAGATTCGTTTGCAAATAATAGGACACATATTTAGGATTCATACTATGTCTGTATGCAAAACAAGCATCGTGAATTACCACATCTGAATCACCCAACCATGCCACACCGTTGCCAATATCTTCAATGGTTTCCCCAGCTGAAACAATTACCACATCACCCTTTCGGGCAACTCTTAATTTTGCAGCCAAATCAGTATTTAGGAATGACTTAGCTTCTTTTGCCCATATATTGTAATGGGTGTACAATTCCCCATAGTGAATGCAAGGCACACCCTCTGAAACAATATCATCTTTTACAAATCTTCTGCCTCTGATAAACTCACCCACTTCACCCAACATTTTCCACTCTACTTCTTTACCTTCAAAGTACAAAAGTTGGTCACGATAATATTTGTATTGGGCGCGACGTGCCTCCAACTCTGCCTCCAACTCTGCCTCCAGCTCTGCCTCCAGCTGAGTGAATTTGTCGAGAATGGAAACAATTTCTTGTTGAATTGGGAGCGGGGGAATGGGGATTTGGATTTTTAAAATGACCAAGCTGTCTAATGTTGGAATACCAGCTTTACGAACTTTTGATTTTAATGTATTTTCTTGAATTATTAGTGAATAATACAAGAACTTTGAAATAACAATATCTGAATGACTAATACAGAAACAACCATCAGAAGACCAAAAATCAACAGAACTAAATCCCACAGTACCAGCTGAAGCTCCCACATTTATAACCATTACTGTATTTGCAGTTCTGTTGCTCTGTCCATAATATCCCAATGGCTCTAAACCTCCATGAAAAACAGGATATTTCTCATCTGGAGTAAGTTGATTTCTAGTTAATCTTCTACCACGCAAAACTTTAACGACTTCTCCCAATTCCTTAAATTCCACTCCATTAGGACAAAGTTGTGCTAAAAGCTCTTCAATTTTATTCATATACGCCTCCTTCTAAATCGGCCACAATCTCGTCAATAGCAGTACGCAAATGGTGTTGCTTTATTACAATATCTGCAATGTGTGCATTGAGTTTTAGAATGTCCACTTCTTCTGTGGTATTTTCCTGTTCAACATAGCTACTTACAGCAATGTTGTAATCGTTTTCGCCAATATCGCTATTGCGTACAAGTTTTGCAAAGTAAGGTTCGTCCTTACGGGTAATAAAGGCATTCAGAATCCTTTTTCTGTTGGATTCGGATAATTTGTTTTTGTTACCTCCACGCAAAAATTCGGCTGACGCATCAATAAAAAGCGTAGCATTGTCTTTTTTGCTTTTCTTCAATACAATAACACAGGTGGCAATACTTGTCCCAAAAAATAAATCGGGTGGCAACTGTATTACCGTATCGATATAATTGTTGTCAATCAGGTATTTGCGGATTTTCTGCTCTGCACCACTGCGATACAGTACACCCGGAAACTCTACAATGGCAGCCGTGCCAGAAGTAGAGAGCCACGCGAGCATGTGCAATGTAAATGCAAGGTCGGCTTTGCTCTTTGGGGCTAACACGCCAGCAGGAGAAAAACGAGGGTCGTTAATCAAAAGCGGGTTGGCATCGCCTTCCCATTTAATTGAATAGGGAGGATTGGAAACAATACAGTCGAAAGGCTCATCGTCCCAATGTTTTGGTTCTGTAAGCGTGTCGCCGTGGGCAATATTAAACTTTTCGTAATTAATGTCGTGCAAAAACATATTGATACGGCAAAGGTTGTAGGTGGTAATGTTCGTTTCCTGTCCGTAAAAACCTTGTCGCACATTTTCTTTGCCCAGCACTTTGGCAAATTTCAACAACAAAGAACCTGAACCACAACATGGATCATACACTTTGTTTACTTGCTTTTTGCCTACAACAGTCATTTCGGCAAGCAGTTCGGAAACTTCCTGTGGTGTAAAAAATTCACCTCCTGACTTACCTGCATTACTGGCATACATAGTCATCAAAAACTCATAGGCATCGCCAAAAATATCATTGGTGTTATCCTGATAATCGCCAAGTTTTAAGTCTCCAATTGATTCAAGAATTTTGGCTAATCTTTCATTCCGCTTCGCAACGTTTCCGCCAAGTTTGTCATTATTAACATCAAGATCTTTAAATAGGCCTTTAAGGTCATCTTCACTGTCTGTGCCTTTTGCTGAATTTTCGATATTGGTAAAAACTTTGCTCAATGTTTCATTGAGATTGGCATCGGTTTTCGCATTTTTCCTTACATTTTCAAACAATTCGGAAGGAAGGATATAGAAGCCTTTTTCTTTCACCGTATCAGTTCTACCAAATTCTGCATCTTTGTCGGATATTTTGGTATAATCGAAATTTTTATTGCCTGTACGCTGTTCTTCGGTATTGATATACAATGTAAGATTTTCGGAAATAAACCTGTAAAACAACATGCCTAATACATAGGTTTTAAAATCCCAGCCATCAACACTACCTCGTAAGTCGTTTGCTATTTGCCAAATCGTGCGGTGAAGCTCTTCGCGTTCTTGTTCTTTTGTCATAATTCTATTTATTTTTTCTGCTTTATTTAAAACTTGTTTGTCATTTCATTTTAGTCATATTCTTCATAAATATCAAAACTAACACCATCTTTTCCTAATAAAGATAACATTTCAAATCTTTCCTTATTAAATCCTCTATCTTCATAAATTTGACTTATTTCATCAACTACGCCATAGGTATCATCTTTAATATCAAATAGAAACTTAATATATTCATTATTGACGGCATTATCAAGTTCTAATGGTTCTATAGATTTTATAAAATCAATTAAACCACTATTTGTATTTTGATTGTTCATTAGATATACAAGTATCTCTTTTTGACATATTCTTTCATCAACAAAATTGTATTCTTTTTCATTTGCATAAAATATCTTTGCTGCTTTCGAATCGTATCTTAGTTCATAAGTAAAAGTTTTCGCATCTCGTATTATTGCATATAATTGAGAAGCTATTTTTCCTATTATCTTTCCAAGAAAACTTCTAATCTGTTTGTCGATTTCCGTGGGAAATAAAGGACTTGTTTGTATTTCGATACCCAAACTCTCGGAAACGAACGAAATTAATGCTAATTGGTCTTTATCTACTCCAGTTTCAGACGGTAAATTATATCTATCATATCTATAAGATTTATAAAAATCTGATAATAAGCTTAGAAATTTCTTATGTTCTTTCCCTAAATTCAAAGAGGTTATCCCAGCAATTCTTTTTATCAAATCTAAATGATTGTGTGTAATCAACGATTTTTCAAATTGTTCTTGGTCTTTTTCATTATTGTGTTCTAATAAAATAATCACTATCTTTTCCAAACGCTCTATACCGACAGAGGTGTTGTATAAAAAACTAAAACATTCGTCTTCATAACAAAAATGTTTCATTCTTTCCAAACAAAAAATTGCATCGTATATAAATGTACCTGCAATATGCAATTCCTTATTTAGATTTACATTTTTCCAATACTGGTTTACATTCATAATTATCTAATAATATTTATTGCAATTTATTTTTCAGAACTTCAAGAATTGGTGCATTTTTTATATTATTGGGAATTATTGGATTGTCATTTGCTAATATACCCGAACTTAACATATCATTATGTCCAATTTCCCAAGCATTTTTTATTTCAATTTTATGTTTAAGAATAGAATTTTCTGGAAATATGTTAGGTTGTCCTGCTTGATTTCCATTATAAGACATTTTTGCAGGACATAATAAATATTTTGTATTTTGTTTAAAATACGTTTCAATTATATTCAGATTTTGGGGATTATTTGGAGTCATTGTGTGAAATCTTGCTGCGACAGTAAAATATCGTTCTTTGTGATTCATATCATCAAATTTGACATCGCTTGTTATATGAACACGATATTCAAATGGATTATTCTTATTAACACCTTTTATTATTGTAATTTTAATGCTGTCTTCTTTATCCTCTTTCCCAAATTTTTGAATCCACTTATCAAAAATGGATTTTCCCGCATTTTCATCTTGAAATGCAATAAACAAACCTATTTGGCTTTTATCAAACCTATCCATAAATATGCCGAATCCATTCCATTTTGCATTATCCCAAAGTGAATTATCTATAATTGAAAAAGCTTGAATATCTGTATGTTTTGCATTGTTGAAATCTAATTTTGAGGACTGTTGTTTTTCATCACGATTTTTTTCGTTTTTAGAATTATATATTAAGGGTTCTGTTCTTTTGTTTGGGTATTGTATATTTTCGTCTGCTTTCCAAGAGTCATAAAACAATTTTGGTTTATCTCCTAATATATTCATTGTGAAATTTCTATGTTCAAAAACGAAAGATTGTCTTTCATGAACTTCCTCATTTTTAAATAGATTTTCTAACGTTTCTAAACCGTCCTTCAGACAAAAATTCTTACTCAATATATGGGCAACTAACTCCATAAATTTAATATGCAATTCCTCACGTAATTCTATTCCAAAATTAAATCTGTTGATTTTTAGTTGATATTCGTCTTTGGTATCGTTGTACTGAAAGTTAAATATTTTTTCATGTTCATCGCGTATTAAATGAATTTTAATCAGCTCTGCTGAGGCGTAAGCACTTTGTAGAGACGTTGCCAAAAAACTTTCGAAAAATGCTAAAAGAGTTTCAGCTACTAAAAGAAGTTCTATGTCGTTTTCAAAAGAAATAGAAAAAATGCAACCTAATATCTTGGATTGAATTTGTATGCTTTTGTTTGCCAGAAGATTAGTTCCGCAAAGCATTTGCTCCGTAAATGGCTGATTTGCATACTGATCAAAATATTTATCCAAATCATCATTCGTTTTGATATTAACTTTCTCATAATCAGGAAGTATTTGGCTACAATATCCAAGTTTGTATAACAAAGCATTTTCAGAAAGCCACAAACATTGTTTCTTTAAAATATCGGGTAAAAAAGAAAAATTTTCATCCTGTTGAATATCGGTATTTAACAATCTCACAGACAAACAGCCGTCAATTAAATCAAGTCCTTCTATTTCTTCTTTTTGTGTTTGTACTTGTGGATAGATAACATTTAATAATTCATACCAATTTAGAATTTGTGGGATCCGTCCAATCATTGTTTCATTTTGTACTAAATTTCTAACACAATCATATAACTGGATTGTTATTTCTCCACTTTGATACCACTTTCTTATTTCAATAGAGGCAGCAGTCGTATAACAATTATTTGAAGCCCATATCAACCCCATTTTTTCATATGCCCAACCAAGTCCTCTCATTGCGAGTGTCATTTCATATTTATGTTCTTCTTTTGAAAGCTTTAGAACTGCTTTGCCAAAATAAATAATACTTTCTTTGTCGTATCCAGCAATAAGTTTTTGTCCTCCTCTTTTCAAAAATATATGTCCAGTTGATATTTCAGAAGTTCGTTTTTCGTTTATGGTAGCAACGATATCTAACAATTTATCAAAATCTGAATTGTTAGGGACAAGTTCCCCAATTTTTTCAATAGAAATTCTAAACGAATCAAACGGAAAATCAATATACCCAATGCTCTGTTTTAGCAGGTCTGATAATTCAAGAAAATATTTATCAGGCATTGCCTTTTCAAAAAGACTATCCATAATTACAATAAACATCTTAAATGCTTTTGCTATTAGCGCAGAGCAGAGCATATCCTTATTTTCAGAAATGTCTTCTAATAAGTGCAAAATAGTTTGCCGTTCTTGTTTTATGTCAATATTAAAATCAGACAGATTGCAATTTGCATTACACACGCCCTGTAAAGAGTTAAATAAGTTGTAATACAATTCTATTTCATAAATAGCAGATTGATTTGAAATTATTTTTTTGAACTCCAGGTAATTAGCAATGAAGCTTTGGTAATCATCATAATAATATAGACTTGTCCAAGCTCTTTGATAATAGATACGAATAAAATGTTTTTTTGATTTTAATTTTTCACAAAATCGTAATGCTCTATCAAACTTTCCTTCAACTTCACTACGTGGTTTTTCTAATTGTCTTGAAAGGATTGCAGATTCAATAGCGTCTTCGATAAGTTGGAAATCATACTCAAAATACCTATCCGGATTAATTATATTTTGTTCAAGTTCTTCTGATTTCTTGTTTTTTTCAATGTCATTTTTACCGATAACAACTTTTTTGTTTTTATATAAATCGGAAAGGTTTAAAGAATCAACGGCAATATCCATGAGATTGTCGTTGTATATTTTCTCAATAATCCACTTCCCGTCAAGTATTGTAACTTCTATATTTTTATTTTTCAAACAATCGTCTTGAAAATCCTTTTTATGCTTGCTTGACGGTGTTTGATTTGTTACAAAAAAGATTTTGGTATAATCACGTTTTGTCAGTAGAATTTTTTCAACATCGCTCGTTGCTTTTGGCTTCCAGTCTTGTTTAGCACTGAAAGCAAAAGCCCATTTTTCGTCCTTACTCCAACCATTTTCTGGAACAAACCATCTTTCTGATATAAATTTTGAAACAGGATATGTTTCAGAATCAGTTTTACCATCTCCACCTCCTGTTGGTCCTACTTGTGGAATTAGATTTGGTGCAATCGTCTTTTCAATCAATCTCCTACAAAGTGTCTCAAATTCGGACTCTTTTTGGTTGGTTGTAATTTTTGACAACTCAAATTCCAATTGTTCTTTGGGTAGGACAACATCATATGAAACTTCCGAATCAGAAAAATACTCAGGGCGTATTGTCCTGTAAAATTCAGAGGGAGTGTGATTTATATATTGTGTTGTGGTTTTTTCCATTTTGTTGATTTAGATTTTACTTTTTGCAATATTCAATGCTTTCTCTGCCAACTTTTTTTCTCCTTCCAATACATCCAGAACCTTATCAGCCAACCATAGAGTTAGCAATTCGTTTTCATCTGTAGAAAGAAATTTTGCAATGATAACAACCTGTTCACGTTTAGCAAGGCGGTCGCCCCTTTCAATTTTGCTATACATAGGTGTATCAATTTCCAGCGCTGAGGCTAATTGTCGTTGAAGTAAGTTATTTTCTTCACGCAATTTTTTGATATGATTAGCAAATAGCATAATTATCAGTTTAAATGGTGACTTTTCAATTTCTGAATAGTCAGAAATTGGTCAAAGATAGATAAATATTCATAAACAAAACAGGTGTAAAAGAAAAGTTTTCAACATAAAATCGCAAAGAAAATATTTTCTTTTGACAACTTGTGTCAAAGAATAAATAAATAGCTAATTTAGCTACTTGTGAATTGATTTATTGTTCTTTAGAAATTGCTCAATATCCGCTATTGTGTATATGTTTAGCCCGAATATATCCATTCGTTTGATCAAATCTTTTTCATTTAAAAGCCTTTCAATGCGTACATTTATTTTCAACATTTTGATAAATGCTTTTTTATGTACAAATGCTTTTCCTTTATGTTTTCCTTTTATTTTCGATTTGTATTTGCGGATATTTGAAAGTATAATTGGTGTATTTTCTACTATTAGCAATAACTTCCGGGAAAGGTATTTTTGGTCTAACTCCATTTTGTGGAGTCTGATTTGTTTTTTCTGATTGTAATTCATGTGGTTGAGTGTTTGAATTATTTTCGATATTGGTTTTGTGCATAATGATTTATCAAGCCTGTTTTAGCGAACCGTGCAATTTGTTTCTCAGCTGTTTTGGCTGGAATTTTCAGTTTGTCAGCAACCGCTAAATATGTTTGGCGGTCGAACTCTGCCGGGAGCATATTTAAAAATTGTTGTTTTTGATTTGGTTGCACTTTGGCGGCAGTGTCGGTGGGTAGTTGTTGGAAAACATGTGCAGCATGTTGAACCAGCACTTTCACTATTTCCATTGCAATATTGAAATCGGTGTCGGAGCAAATAAGCGGCGAACGCAGCTCTCCAGTATCTAAAATCCGTATTGTTGTAAGAATCATAGCAATTCGGAATGTGATTAAGCCCAAGCGGCGAACCGTGCCAATATAATCTTCTCCACACAATTCAATGTACTGAATTTGAGTTTGCTCAAAGTAGCTGTTGAACTGCTTTTGCTGTGAAACAGTCAGACAAAACCGCATGGGTTTGACCTGACTATGTAGGCATTTATACAACTCATGAAATTGGTCGCCTAAATGGTCGAAATAGTGGTCGAGTGTTTGTCCGCTTTCTCCGGCAAATACGTCTTTCCATTCGTAACGAATGTTCATGAAGTAGAAAATAAAACGGCTGAATAAGCCGTTTTCGGCATTGGGAATGAGTGCAGAAACTTGTTTGGGTGTGCCTGATAGCAGAGCCGAAAGGCGAGGCATATCAATTTCGACAAACTCACGGTCCTTGCGGCGGTTGTATGTAATTGTTTCGTGGTGGAACGCCTTACGGAAACCATCGGAATAATTACCGTGTTCGGATTTGAAAGTAAGTGCAAGTGTGTCGCCCTCCGTTTCAAAAATTAATCCTTTTCCGTTGTTATCGTTGAGAATTTGAAACAAACCTGTTGCGCTGTTGTTGGCAGGAATCACAAGCATTTTGAGCGGTGGTTCCTGTGGTTTTTCCATGTTTACTTTATCGCCTTTGGCTGCTGCGTATTCTGTCAGGTCACGTTGATAGGATTCATATTCAGCTCTGTTTTGCTCACGAAGTGCCTTGTGAATTGGTTCTACCAATTTACGGCACAAAGTGAGTCTGCCTTTCCCTGCTGAAGCCTGTGCGGTTACAAACAAAAAGAGATTGGCAAAAACTTCACGTTCGGCATAAACACCGTAAACGTTTGGCAAACACGAACTCATGGAAACCAGTGAGCCAAGTAATAAAATATCTTTGTCCTCGGGTGAAGTGCCTTTGATAGTAATACGACGAAGTAAATCGGGTAGTTGGTCAAATATTTCGGAAGGAAATGAACAGAGCTGAGTACTTGTTTCGTTTTCAGAAGTTTCCTCTGTTTCCGCAATTTCCGACCTCACCCTAAATCCCTCTCCAAGTGGAGAGGGACTTGATTCTTTTACTTTCGGGATTCCGACATTTACACCGGCTGCTTTAGCAAGGTGGTAGAATGTTTTAATGGAAACACCGTGTCCGTGTGCTTTCAAACAGGCATCAAACTGCTTGTCGGCTTCTGTTGAATTATAATCCTGATAGAACCGACTTAGTCGGTGATAGTAGGCTCTGCCAGATTCACCAAGTTCATCGGCAAGCGCAAAGCCAAGGTCGCGCCAATCGGCGTAGTTTGGAGCTATATCAACTGAGGAAGATTCAATTCTTTGGGTAATTGTTTCGATATCTGACCCCTCCGAACCTCCACCAAGGGGAGGTATTGGATTAGTTGATTGAACAGGTTTATTGTTTGCGGTTGCTTTGGATTCTGTTTTATTGGTTTCTGTCCAGTCTGCTGGATTAAATGTTTTCTTGCTCATGATTTCAGAAGATTAAAATGTAAATTAGATAGAGTTTAATAATCAATGAAAGAATAGTAAACTTGCTTTGGAGTGTCACTTTTTCAGGAGCAAACCAATCAATCTTTCCATCTTCTTCACTGTGAATTTTGTCATGCAGTTCAACCAATAAAATTGCCCAAATTTTCGTAATAGTATTCCAGTGATAATGATTTGTTGAACTGCTCTTGTGATCAATCAGTACCAATGTGTCGATTGAAACCAAAAATTCGCATTTTACATACATCGATATAACTGCAAGCCCCGATTTGGAATGGTTGGGAGCCAAAACATATATTTTTCTTTTA
The DNA here is from genome assembly GCA_964568675.1 of uncultured Paludibacter sp. Classification (GTDB taxonomy): domain Bacteria; phylum Bacteroidota; class Bacteroidia; order Bacteroidales; family Paludibacteraceae; genus UPXZ01. The sequence continues at coordinate 38,949 of CAZMQV010000010.1, read as the reverse complement.
CTATAATGTACCATGATTGTCTAAAATTAATGGGTTTATAAATGCATTTGGGTCATATGCCAGGAAACAAGCCCGAGAAACGTCCCGCCCTGATTTGTCGACTTCTATGCCGTATGTTTGAAGAATGTAGTTTGCCACTGCGGCGAAGTATTCGCTATGTGGAGTTGAAGAGGTGTCGATTGGAATTATCCATTTCAATCCGTCGCCTGAAGGACTTATAAATAGTAATTGCGTATCGAAATATTCATCGGCAAGCAATGCTTGACAGACTTCACTTAGGTTTGGCAGGTGGTCGAAATCGACCGCCAATAAACCCGAATGTTGCATGAGGTTTTTATCGTTTCGGGAACTGAAAGTTCCTGAAAAAGTACAGTAGTCAAAGTTGTTAGCTTTGAATTGTCGTGCTTGCTTTGGGTCATTGATTGAACGAAGTTTGTCTGTACGCTCTTTATAGAAATCACCTGTGATTGCATTGTAAATTTGCAACAAGGTTGCAGATTTATGAGGTACTGTGTTTTTGATTGGTGATTTGTAGAACGAGAATAAAGCCTCCCCAACCCCTCCGACCTCTATCCCCCTTCGGGTTCTTTCTCCATTTGGAGAAAGAAAATCGGAATTTGGTGTATTTGAGGGGTTTTGAGGTAGTGGCTTCTTAGGAACAGTAACGAAGTTTCGGTTGTTGCCATAAAAGTTTCGCTGTTCACCAATATGCAAATGCAGTTCTTTATTTAGCGTTTGAAGTAGTTCATTGCCCCTTTGCTTGTAATGCAGTTCGGCGAAGTCGAATGCATCACCGGCAGGGATAGCGTTCTCGCTATCCGTATGCCGTGCAAATTCGCTACGCGCATTTTCGGCGGCACTCGACAAAACACCAAACGAGTTTGAGTTTTGTTCTCGTTGGCACGAAAACTCATTATCCAACGCATTCCCCAAAACATTCTCCTTCTCAATGAAAACGTTCAATGTCAACTTATTTTCATTGAATGGGTTTTCAGTTGGTTTACAAGTCCTCCCCGAAAGGGAGAGGACTGTTTGATTAGGATAGTATTCCTGTAAAATATGCGAATAGATCAGTAAGCCATAATTTGTCTTACTCAAAATTTGCTGTTTATTTATCGCTTCCATAACTACGGATTTTGAACATAGTGTAGTTATCCTTCAAAATTCGCTGAATGTCTTCAGTGCGATAATAGAGCTTGTTCCCAATGCGGGAGAATGGCAATGTGCCATTTGTACGCAGTGTTTGCAAGGTTCTGGGGCTAATGTGAAGCAATTGCATTACATCTTGATTGTCAACCCATTCTTTGCTCAAATCTTCGCATGAAGATTGGGTGTTTGTTAGCTTGGATTCAATAGAATTCAATGCTTCCAAAATTTTACAATTGTTTGGACATACATGTGTTTGTTGTCTTTGCTGCTCGTATTGAAATAAAATGCTTTCGGGGCAGCAACGAAGTTCTTCCAGAATTTCGTCTAATCGGCGGGGTTGCTTGTTGTCGTTCATCTTACAATCCTCCCTTTTTTAGCTACAAACTCTGCTGCTTCTGCTTGAAGCTCTGCAACTGATTGGCGTTTATCGCCAAGCAGCCAAGCATCAATTTCACTTTTCAAGAATTGAAGTTTTTTTCCTTTTTTGTGATAAGGAATAAGTTTCTGTCCTATCCAGCCATAGACAGTCTGCCGGGCAGGCTTGTCGGGCAAAAATTCGCACAACTCTTGTACGTTAAACCACTTGTCGGAATCGGGCTGCTCCAACTTTGATACACTTAGTAAGGTTTCCAATCGATCAACCTTGCTGATAAGATAAGCCAATGCTTTTGGCATATCGTTAAATGAAATTTCGTTTTGCAAAATGTTTTCTTGCATGATTCAAATTTTTTATGCATTAAAAATTTGAGGCTCCAACAATGCCCGAGAGCCTCTTTTTCGAGCATTGTTTGACACAAAATTACATGTGTTTTGAGGGGTAAATGGAGATTAAACACTCCGTGCGGAGTGAGTGCGGAGTGCGGAGTGGTATGTATAAACTGAAAAAGACCAACGATTTAACGTTAGTCTTTTTCTGGTTTTTTGCTATTTATTTATTGCAAACGGAGTGCGGAGTGTGCTATTTCATTAGTTTTGCTGCTTTTATTATGTTTTCTTTTGTAATCTTCGGTTGTTTCTGGTCGCGTAAACTTTGTTCGGTGAATCGTTGCCCATCTTTATCAACAAAACAATCACAAACAATTTTCCAAATACTTTTTCCCTGGAACGTCAGAACTTTGTATTCATTGTTTAGTAATTTAAACAAATATGGTAAATCGCCTTTAGCTCCACACCACTTAACAGGGTTGCTCACAGGAACACCAGAAAATACATGTTTAAAATCAGTTATGGTTGTATCTTCTGTAATGCTCTTATTCAATTTTAATGAATTGAAAAGGTCATTTATGTTTGAACTCTCTTTCTTAAGTTTAGTGTAAGTAAACGAAAGAGATTCTGAATTTTTGATCTTCTTCTTAATTTCAACAGGAGCAATAGAAAGGGTCTGAACCTCATGAATAAATATATATTCGGGAGCTGGTCTATTTAAAATAAGGCTATAAATATCAGCTATACTCATATTGTCGTCCTTATGAATATGAGTAGAAAAATGGTATTGAATTTCCAAATAGCATTTGATTAAAGCTGTAAGCATGTATTGAAAAATGAAAGTAGCTTCTTTATGTTGCCTGTCTGCACTAAAATCACTGTGTTTTGAAGCAATCAGATTTAAATCGTAATCTTTTAATAGAATCAAATCATTTATTTCGGTCATTAATGATTTAATCCTCCCTTTAGCTTTTTTAAGTTTAAAGGCTATCAAGTTATCACTTTCGTCCTCGGTTTCGCGAATTATATTGTTTATAAAATCAGTTATATTATTATCAATTAGCCGTTCATAGTACTTGATTTTGATTGAAAAGGCTGGGATATTAAAATCGGTTTTGAAACGAGGGATAAATTCTTCACGAATTGAGGGGGTTAGCCTCAATTCGGGCGAATAATAATCTTCTTGTTGGTTGTTTTTATCAAGCCAAGGACGAAGATCAAAGCGCAATATTGAAATTATTGTTTCCATAACTCTTATTTTTCCGGGTTGATTTTGAGTTTAATTGTACCTGTTGTTTTTTGTTTCTTCTCGTCCACCACCTTAGCATAAACTTGTGTTGTTTTTACATTGGTATGGCCAAGCATTTTGGATACTGTATAAATATCTGTACCCCCTGCCAACTGTAAAGTGGCATAGGTGTGTCGGAAGCAATGAAAGGTTATATTCCGGGTAATGCCAGCAGATTTTATCCAACGTTTAAGCGGACTGGAAATCCACGACGGGTCGGGTAAATCTTCAAAAACAAGTTGCTCCGGATTGCGTGGTTCTCCACAAAGTTGATAGGCTTGTTTTGAAATCGGCATATATTCAACTCCCTTTGTTTTTTGCTGTGTAAAATTGAGGCGGATTTGTTCGCCATCAACTTGTATTTCTTTCCATTTGAGCTTTTGAATATCGCAATGGCGAACGCCAGTGAGAGCAGAGAAAAGCGAAGCACGTTTGAGAATTGGACGTTCGCAAGGTGTTTCCGAAAGGATATTGAGTTCTTCCACTGTTAAGTGTTCTCTGCGACTTTCCTGTTCTTGAATGCCTTTTATTTTGGCCGAAATGTCCACTGTGATATATCCGTCAATAAATGCTTGTTTTAATCCCGCCTTAAATATGCTATAATAAGTTGCTGCGGTATTATGTGATATTGTACCCTTTTTATTGCCACCACAAGGGGCTGTGAGTACAAAGCGACGAAATTCTTCAGCCTTACCAAGGTTAATCTGAGAAAATAAAAGTGGCTGATTGTTGTTGAAAGATTTCAGCAACTCACCAACTCGAACCCAGTTGACAATAATGGATTGAGAACTGTTGCGGTGTCGTTCTTTTGATACTTTTTGAAAGTAATCGATAAAATCAATTTGCTGACGTTGGTTGTGTTCAACTTGTTCGGCTTCCTTTTCCGTGTACAAATCAGCATTATCATACTCACGTTGCCTAAGACTACGCACACCATCAGCATAAATACAGGCTTCCTGATCAATGTTGCTTTTGCATTGTATAATGCCATTAGAATCTCTCTTGGGTTTGAATGTTTTGGCACCATCTGTTGAGGCTCTTGTTGTACGCGTTTTATCCCATATTGGTGTGGTAACAGAGCGGTTTAGTGCTTCTATTATCCGTTGAGCTTTATCACTACCAGCCTTGAAAACTGGATAGCTTTCAAGTATTAAATACCATTCGTTATGATATTCGGATTTGCGGAGTTTTGCAGTACATTTGGTTTTTGCGAGTTTCTTTTTCATGGCTCAGTATTATTTATGGTTGAATAGCCGGTCGATTTCTAATTTGGGGACATATACGAATTTGCCAATTTGCTTTTTGGGAATACTGCATTTTCGAATGGTCTTTTGGACTGTGGAGGCTGATATTCCAAACTTCTCAGTTATCTCTCCAATCGTGTAGCACTCACTTGGGTCATAATTGAGTTTTGTTTGTTCGATTAGTGGTTGAGCAGATTGAATGATTTCGACCTTTGGAAACATGGCTTCTATGTGGACCCGACTAATGCGGGTTAATCGCTCTCCAAGATTAACAGCAGGGATATTGCCTTTTTTGATTTGTCGGTAAATGGTATCCCTGGATATTCCAAACAGAATTACTGCTTCCTGAATTGAAATGTAGGGGCGGTCTGCTGGAATTTGATTGGCTAACTGTTCGCGTTTTTCTTCTTCCTTTTCGAGGGCTTTCTTTTTACGTGTGGCTGCTTCAGAACATTTCTCGCAACAGTACTTCGAGTAGACAGTTTTGGCGTTAAATTGCTTGCCGCAATTTTCGCAATTTCTTTGGAGGATAAACTTGCTAACTGGCATAATACACGTTTTAAATATGGGTACGTATGTATAAGTATTTATAAGTCGCACTTTCCTGCTAATTAAGTCGCGTTACAAATATGTTGCAAATATAAGAAAAATAATCGAATATAACAATAGATAAGCAAAAAATAAAATAAAAAAATCGCTGTAAACTAAGCGTTTACAGCGATTTCTGTTTGGATACATACCCTTGTTTTCGGGGTTTATTTTACCTCTTCAAAGTCCACATCCGTTACATCACCTTCTTGACTTCCGCCCTGGTTTTGTTGTTGTCCGCCAAAGTCTTGAGGTCCTGCTTGCTGGCCACCTTGTGCATTTTGCGCGTTGTACATATCCTGGCTTGCTGCCTGGAATGCCGCGTTCAAGTCGTTTGTAGCCGCATCAATACCGGCTAAGTCCTGCGCTTTGTGCGCATCTTTCAAGCGAGTCAAAGCACTTTCAATCGGAGCTTTTTTATCGGCAGGGATTTTATCACCTATCTCTTTCAACTGTTTTTCGGTATTGAAAATCAAGCTGTCAGCGTGATTCATTTTATCAATACGTTCTTTTTCTTGTTGGTCGGCAGCGGCATTGGCAGTAGCTTCATCTTTCATACGTTTGATTTCATCATCGCTCAAACCGGATGAAGCTTCAATACGAATATTTTGCTGTTTGCCCGTAGCTTTATCTTTTGCCGATACATTCAGAATACCGTTGGCATCAATATCAAAAGTTACTTCAATTTGCGGAACACCACGCATTGCTGGCATTATTCCGTCTAAGTGAAAACGACCGAGCGATTTATTGTGAGCCGCCATCGGGCGTTCTCCCTGAATCACATGAATTTCTACAGATGGTTGATTATCTGCTGCGGTAGTAAATGTTTCCGATTTTTTTGAAGGGATAGTTGTATTCGCTTCAATCAATTTGGTCATTACGCCACCCATGGTTTCGATTCCCAATGAAAGCGGTGTAACGTCTAACAACAGAATATCTGTAACATCACCACTTAGCACCCCACCTTGTATGGCCGCACCCACAGCTACCACTTCGTCGGGGTTTACACCTTTTGAAGGAGCTTTTCCAAAGAATTTTTCAACAGCTTGCTGAATCACCGGGATACGCGTAGAGCCGCCAACAAGTATTACTTCATCGATATCATTTACCGTTAGATTTGCATTTTTCAACGCTGTGCGGCATGGTTCAATAGTACGTTGCACCAAGTCGTCAACCAATTGTTCGAATTTTGCGCGGGTCAGTGTGCGCACCAAGTGGCGTGGCACACCATCAACCGGCATGATGTATGGCAAATTGATTTCTGTAGTTGTGGTGTTCGACAGCTCAATTTTCGCTTTTTCGGCAGCTTCTTTCAAGCGTTGCAACGCCATAGGGTCTTTGCTGAGGTCGATTCCACTGTTATCGTTTTTAAATTCCTGAACCAACCATTGAATTATACGTTGGTCGAAGTCGTCACCACCAAGGTGCGTATCGCCGTCGGTAGATTTCACTTCAAATACACCATCGCCAAGTTCAAGTATCGACACGTCGTGTGTGCCACCTCCACAGTCGAACACCGCTATTTTCATATCTTTGTGCGCTTTATCCAGCCCGTAAGCCAAAGCTGCGGCAGTTGGTTCGTTGATGATACGCATTACTTTAAGACCGGCAATTTCACCGGCTTCTTTGGTTGCCTGGCGTTGCGAGTCGTTGAAGTAAGCTGGCACGGTAATAACAGCTTCTGTAACTTCCTGTCCAAGATACTCTTCCGCTGTTTTTTTCATTTTCTGAAGCACAATAGCCGAAATTTCTTGCGGAGTGTACAAGCGCCCCGAAATATCAACACGAGGCGTGTTATTATCACCTCTTACTACTTTGAAAGGTACACGGTTCACTTCATTCGTTAGTCGGTCATAAGTTTCACCCATAAAACGTTTGATAGACGAAACGGTATTTACAGGATTGGTAATAGCCTGACGCTTAGCAGGGTCGCCAACTTTTCGTTCGCCTCCTTCAACGAAGCCAACAACCGAAGGCGTAGTGCGTTTTCCTTCGTTGTTAGTAATCACCATCGGTTCGTTACCTTCCATCACGGAAACACATGAATTTGTGGTTCCCAAGTCAATTCCAATTATTTTTCCCATTTTTTTAATCTTTTTTTCCGGTATAGCCACTTTGCCTTCACAGAGAGGCCCGCCGATTATTTATTTGTATTTATTTAATTCTAAAAAATTTTGTTCCCGCATTATTGCGGGATGCATGTCAACTTACAAATGATATGCCAACCGTTTTCAAATCATTTTTTTTACAAAAATGGCAGAAAAAAAGGATACTGCTTGAAAAAAAATCATGAAAACTGACAAAAAGTCAGTTTTCATGACATAGACGACAATAGAAAATGTAAAATAGATCCGAAACTGTCAATCAGAAAGAATATCCAAAAGAAAGATAAGGCCAGGGAAAAAGCATTGTACCATAATCGTATGGTCCATCCGTAATTCGTAAAAGATTGGGAGAAACTCCCGCCCGAAACAGAAAGCCATTGTTTCTACAATAGCGATATCCGGCTCTTGCCGAAAACATTAGCTTGCTATCCGGTATGAAAGAACCAACAGAGAAGCCAAGTTCCAGATTGTGCGTTTTCCCCAACAAATAATTGGCTGATAACGCCCCGGAAGTTAAAGCGGATGGCAACATGCTAATACCAGCTCCGAAACCAATCCGGTTTTTCGTATTTAGAGAAACAAGATATTCATAGTTGACCGAATACCAAAATGCCCAGCCCCCGACATCTGCATAGAGGGCATGTTTTTGCTTTTTATACTCATTTTCAATGCTTAACGAATCCTGTGCATGTACGACACAAGAACATGAAAGAAAAAATGCTATTGCAAAAGATAAATTATTTTTCATAGTGGTAACTATTTAAAGATTTAGTAAAATCCCTTGACATGCTACAAATCCAGTAATCCTACAGGAAGATCCATAGTTAGGATGTGTTTTTCGTGATCGATTTCTACAATAAACTCATCGGCTACCGGAATCAACAATTCGTTATCTCCGGCATTAACTTCAAAAAGTACATTTACGGTAGAATCATCGAGCGACACTATTTGCCCCACTTTACCAAACTTTACATCGACAATTTCAAAACCAATAAAATAATTGACATCCAACTCCTCACCACCCACTTCATCGAGATATATTTTAGGCAGAAAAATATCCAATCCGGCATATTCAGCTGCTTGTTCCTCGGTATTCACTCGTTCGAGTTTAATAATACCTGCATTATCGGTTTTCATGCGCACGCTCTCAATATAGAACGGAACGATAAGTCCTTGCGGTTCAAGAAAAATAAAAGGAACTTCCACTTCTTCAAGAATGGAAAAAGTGGTGGAAAACGACAACTCGCCTTTCAATCCATGTGGCTTCCCGATAGTGCCAATCTGAAAAATTTCTTCTTTTAAAATCATATACTTTGGTAATATTATTGTTTATTATTTGTAAGCATTGTAGTATTACTTTCGAGAAATACGCAGAGCCATGTTTGAATAAGCGTGTTTCAATCTTTCAGATTTATACTATCCAATTCCACTTTTTATTGTCATAAAAATCAAACACGTCAAAAGTAAAAAAAATCCCCTTAATCAGAGCAGATTAAGGGGATTTTATTGAGAAAAATTTATTTTGAAGTCCAGAAGCATCGTTTCGGAGAAACGATTAGTTCTTCCTTCTTCAATTGCGTCATCGCTTTGTCCACATCCTTACGGTCTAACCCGGTAATTTCCACCACCTTGCCCGCATTCACTGCTTCTCCCGCATTTTTAATTGCTTCCAATACTTTGTCTTTTATTTCCATAATATATTTCCATTTATAAATTTCACTAATCAAACAACATTTTGAATCGTCGAAAAGTTTATCAACATATTAAAAATTCCGGCTAATTTCCGCCGCGATTGCTTTCATCTCCTCCGCATCAAGTTTCAATTTCGGATTACTAATGTTCATATCGCCTTCGCGCGCAATGGGAATGAGATGCACGTGTGTATGAGGAACTTCCAACCCGATAACCATCATTCCCACGCGTTTGCAACTTACCGATTTTTCGATAGCGAGCGCCACTTTTTTCGAAAAATTCATCAAGCCAGCATATATTTCGTCGTCAAGTCCGAAAATATAATCTTCTTCCGTCAGGCGAGGTATCACCAATGTATGTCCTTTAGACATTGGATTGATATCGAGAAACGCGTAGAAATTTTCATCCTCAGCCACTTTGTAGCTTGGTATTTCACCTGCGGCAATTCTACTGAATATTGTCATATCGAATACTTTTCTTTAGAGTGAGATATTCAAAATCTCAAATTCCACTTCACCTGCCGGTGTTTTAGCTTTCGCGATTTGTCCCACTTTCTTTCCAAGTAAGCTTTTTGCAATGGGCGTTTCCACCGAAAGTTTACCTTCTTTGAAATTTGCTTCACTTTCCGACACAAGCAGGTAGATCATCTCCATATTGTTTTTCAAATTCCGAATCTTAACGCGTGTAAGTATCTGCACTTCGTTAGTTGTTATCCGGCTTTCATCAATCATTCGGGCCGAACTAATCGTCTCTTTCATCTGGGCTATCTTCATTTCGAGCAATCCCTGCGCCTCTTTTGCCGCGTCATACTCGGCATTTTCAGAGAGGTCGCCTTTGTCGCGCGCTTCGGCTATTTGTTTGGATATTGCAGGACGCTGCACACTCTCCAACTCATTTAATTCATCTACTAATTTTTTATAACCTTCAGCGGTCATATACGTTACTGCCATAATAATAAGGTATCGTTTTTAAGTTGAGAAACAGCCCGGATATTAAATCGGGGCTGTTCCAAAATGCGTTTATTTATATTTTTAATTATTCTCTTTTATATTACAATAAGCTGAAATACTGATTTATACATTTTATTCAGCGGTTATTTGGTGTTTAATTTCATCATTTGTCGTGATAGTTGAAAAAGAAAAAGAATTCCTGACTAATACCCGGGAACTCTTAGTTAAATCTTTCTGAATACGCCACAAAGATACTAATAAATTTCAATTATCAAATATTATGCCATTTTTTTCATTTCCAATCTAATGATATTTCCTATTAAATATCTCGGAATACACAAAAGCTCTTCGCATATCATCCACATCTGCCAAAGGGAACTCATATCGTGTTTCCTGTTGGCTGTCATCAGCAGCCATTGGCTCTGTCTTCAAAGTGGTCTGCCCTCGTGTAATGGATTCCTGCATATTTTTCTTCACCCTCAAATCCTTGCTGTCCGAAATAGTTTCATAACTCCGCAAGTCATCCATTGTCGGTGAGGATTTCCGGAATGAAGTTTTTCGCACTTCAGGTCTTTTCGTATTCTCAGGTTCTGAATGTTGTTCACTTTTTGAAGCCATTCGCCTCCTTTCATCCTCAAACATCTGTTCGAATTCACTCCAAGGGTCTCGCCCCCCACTTGTATCGACATTCGGCGCTGGAGAAGACTTTTTTTTATCTTCCCCTTTCTTGATTTTCTTAAAAAAGCTGCCAATAGCAACAATAACAATCAAGACAAAATATATAATATCACCTATATCTTCCATTATGCGTCAAATATGTTTTTGCAATATTACGAAATAGTTTTCAATTTTGAAATAAAATGACCACATATCGCTTGAAATAAAAAAAATGGGAAATTACTCTGAATTGAAATATGGCACACAATACCACCGCAACTGCATTCGAGGATATACACAAAAAAAACAATGGGCAACTTCACAGCTCCCCATTGCTAACATTTTAACCTAAACCTTAATTATGAAAAATTTATCTATTTGTTTCGTTGGCAAAGATAATATCAAAATAATGAATGTGCAAACAATTTCAAGAAAATATTTTGCTTTTTCAAGAATAAAATATATTTTTCTCTTTTTTTCACCGAAAGCTCAGGTTTATCATAGCTTCAAACTATTTAATATTCAGTTCAAAAGCAGTAACTTTGCATTTTTAACACTAAATTTATAAGTAAATGGTAGAAAACAACGATTTCACGACTCCGGACTCTAAATCCGCGCTTAGTGACAAGAAACTCTTTATCGAAACCTATGGCTGTCAAATGAACGTGGCAGACAGCGAGGTGGTTGCCTCCATCATGGAGATGGACGGCTATGAGCTTACCGAAAACGAAAAGGAAGCTGACGCTATTTTCATCAACACCTGCTCGGTGCGCGACAATGCCGAACAACGCGTATATAACCGACTGGAGAACATTCGATCCTTTAAAAAGAAAAAGAAAAACTTAGTTATCGGAGTTATCGGCTGCATGGCCGAACGAGTGAAAGATGACCTGATTGACAAACACGGTGTAGATGTGGTGGCAGGCCCCGACTCATACCTCGACATCCCCAACTTGATGGGACATGCCGAGAAAGGTGAAAAGGCAATCAACGTTGAACTCTCGAAAACTGAAACCTATCAAGACGTTATCCCGACAAGGATAGGCAAAAACATATCAGGCTTTATATCCATCATGCGCGGATGCGATAAGTTTTGCTCCTACTGCATCGTGCCTTACACGCGAGGACGCGAACGAAGCCGCGATGTGGAGAGCATCCTGAACGAACTGAAAGACTTAGAAGCTAAAGCATATAAGGAAGTTACGTTGCTTGGTCAAAATGTGAACTCATATCACTTTGAGAAAGATGGAACAATAGTAAAATTCCCCGATTTACTAAAAATTGTAGCAGAAGCCGCGCCGGGTATCCGATTCCGTTTCACCTCGCCACATCCCAAAGACATGTGTAACGACACACTGGAAACCATTGCTAAATATCCAAATCTTTGTCGATTTATCCATTTGCCGGTACAAAGTGGCAGCAATAAAATGTTGCAGGTGATGAACCGCAAATATACCCGCGAGTGGTATCTCGACCGTGTAGCCGCCATTCGGCACTACCTACCCGATGCCACCATCGGGACTGATGTGTTTTGTGGTTTCCACAGCGAAACCGAAGAAGATCACCAAGAGACACTTTCACTGATGCGCGAAGTGAAGTTCGACATGGCTTTTATGTTCAAATACTCCGAACGTCCCGGCACTTACGCAGCCAAACGCCTCGCCGATGATGTACCCGAAGAGGTAAAGCTACGCCGACTCGACGAAATCATCAAACTTCAAAACGAAATTGCGAACGAAAGTAATCAGCGCGACATCGGAAAAGAATTTGAGGTCTTAGTCGAAGGATTCTCAAAACGATCCAAAGAGCAGATGTTCGGTCGCACATCGCAAAACAAAGTGGTGATTTTCGAACGCGAAGGTAGACATATCGGCGAAACAATACGTGTGAAAATAAACCGGGCAAGTTCCGCCACCATGTTTGGCGATGTAATTATCTAAATCCAAATTACAATCCTCTGACATTCGTTTCATTACATACGATTTAGCATTCGTTTCGCTAAAGAAATAATCCAATAAAAGCTGAGTAAAAACACTCGGCTTTTATTTTTACGCCCAACATTGGAGGCATAACAACAGTGAAGCTACAAAACAAATACGGAAAAATTTCTTTATTTGAAAAACTATCGCTATATTTGTACGTCTAATTCACCAACAAAATACCACACCATGGACATTACCCAACTATCCAAGCTTATTGCCGGTGAGATTCTGAACAATTCGGAGGGCACGCTTGCAATTAGTTGCGCATTCGCGTCAGACCTTATGAGCGATGTGCTTCGTTGGCACGATGACAACATGGTGTTAATAACAGGATTAGCAACCATACAAGCGTTGCGTACGGCAGAAATTTCGGGAATTCCTTGCATCGTTTTCGCAAGGGGAAAACATGTTACCGAAGAGATGCTTGAACTTGCACGCGAGAGCAATATTATCATCATCAGTTCGCCACAATCAATGTATGAAGTTTCGGGTAAACTTTACACAAATGGGATAAAGCCACTATTCTGATGTTCTTGGAGTATGAAATATCAGGAGGCGACTTCAGTAAAGCCGGGACTGCCAGCTCAGAAGTAAAAAAAACATTGAAACAACTCAATATTTCCGCCATTGTATTGCGGCGTATCGCGGTAGCGCTCTACGAATCGGAAGTAAATGTGGTGGCACACGCTTACAAAGGCGTGATGAAAGTAGAAATTGAACCTACCCACATCCGGGTGGTGATAGAAGATGAAGGACCGGGCATCCCTGATATAGACAAAGCGATGGAAGAGGGATTCTCTACGGCATCGGACAAAGTGCGTGAAATGGGTTTCGGTGCCGGCATGGGGCTTCCCAACATCCGCAAAAACAGCGATGAAATGGAGTTAAGTTCAACTCCAGGCATAGGAACGAAACTTATTTTGAAAGTGAATTTTTAGAGAAACTACGTTTATCATACGTACGAAAGCATTTCGGAGCAATAACAACGGGTAATTATGAGTAAACTATCTCATCATGACTACGCCAAGCTACATACATGCCATACAGATCAACACAGCTGAATGCGTTGGATGCTCGCATTGTATGCGGGTGTGCCCCACACAAGCAATCCGTATTGAGCAAGGTAATGCTTGCATTAATCCCGCGCGATGTGTAGATTGTGGCGAATGCTTCCGGGTGTGCCCTCAGGGCGCTATTTTTGTAAAAGATGATGAACTGAAAACCGGATTCGACCATTATTCCTACAAAGTCGCGCTTATTCCTTCTGTTTTCTACGCGCAATTTCCAAACAAATACACAGTCAGTCAGATTTCAGAAGCGATTCTCCGCGTAGGTTTCAACGAAGTATTCGAGGTAGAACATGCTGTAGATTTTCTGAAAGAAGAATATAAAAAAGCCGGAGACAAAGAACTTGCAATGCCGGCAATAAGCTCCTATTGCCCATCCGTGGTACGACTTATTCAGGTGCTTTTTCCCTCATTGACCGAAAACATCCTACAACTTAAAGCTCCCCACGATTTATCCGCAATCTATCTCCGCAACCGAATTATACAATCGGGTGTCAAAGCAAATGAAATCGGTATTTATTACTTTACGCCCTGCGCAGCTAAAATAGTAGCCGCCAAAGCACCTGAAGGCGAATTGGAATCGCCTATCGACGTGGTAGTGAATATGCGTGAACTCTACAATAAAGTATATAAAATAATAATTGAGAGTAAAAATCAAAAGAGACAAAGTCAATCTCTTAGCTTTAAACCCGACTCTGTAAAATGGTCGTTATCCGGCACCGAACGGAAGCACTTTACTAATCGCTGCCTGTCAATTGACGGAGTAGAAAATGTCATCGAATTTTTAGAAAAATTGGAATCGGGACACATCACGGATGTAAGTTTCTTAGAAATGCGCGTGTGTGATCAAGGCTGTGCCGGAGGAATTTTATGTCCCGGCAACCGCTTTTTGTCCGTAGAAAGAGTTCAAAAACGCTATCAGACTCTCCTACAAAGAGAGAAAAGCATTCGAAAAATTGAAAATCCACTTATGCAATTCGCGAAGGAGCTAAGCCAACAGTGTATCACTCTACCCATTTTGCCTCGCGAAGGACTTCTCATTGACAAAGATATGAAAATAGCGCTTCAAAAGTTATCGGAAATCAACATCCTGGCTTCCAACCTTCCGGGTATTGACTGTGGAGCTTGTGGCGCACCTACTTGCAAAAGTTTAGCCGAAGACATCGTAAAGGGCAATGCCACTTTAGCACACTGCGTGTTTATACAGCACGCGATGGTAGGAAACAACAAAATGAGCAAGGAAGAGGCTTTTCAACTTATCGAAAATATTTGGGGTAAAAAACAACTTAAAAAATACAATGCGGCACATGAAGAATAAAACATTAAAAGAATTGATAGAAGTATTGGGATTTCAATGCCTGACATCTCCATCATTGCTTGACAAGCCAATTAGCGGGGCTTACACATCGGATTTGCTAAGCGATGTAATGGGCAAAGCACAACCTGGCATGGTGTGGATAACCTCGCAAACTCATAAAAACATTGTGGCAGTAGCATCGCTTATCGAACTGTGCGCCATCGTCGTTGTCAATGAGCGAACTCCCAATGAAGATACATTAGAAACAGCAAATCAGGAACAGGTAGTAGTAATCCAATCGGATAATCCAGTTTTCGAAACAACTGGTTTAATCTACAACTTTCTGAAAGATTTGAACAAGCAGGGCGATTTGCCTCGGTCGAATGAATAAGAAATGAAAAAGTTCAAAGCAGACTTACATATTCACACATGCCTTTCGCCATGTGGCGATTTGGAAATGAGTCCGCGCAACATCATCTGGAAGGCTAAAGACAAAGGACTGGATATCATCGGGATAACCGACCACAACTCCACCCGAAACGTAATGACATGCTTTGAACTGGGGAGAAAAAATAATATTTTCGTAGTCGGAGGATGCGAAATAAACACGCGGGAAGAAGTTCATTGCTTGGCTTTCTTCCCCGATTTTGATACTTTGGAGCTGTTTCAGAAATTTATCGACAAATTTTTACCGCCTATACCGAACAATAAGGCGATATTCGGATATCAAGTGGCAGTAGATGCTTATGACAATATTATTTATAAAGAAAATAAGGCGCTAATAGCTGCACTCGACATTGACATAGAAACTGTAAGTGAAACGGTAATCGGACTTGGAGGAATTTTTATTCCAGCGCATGTTGACAAATCGAAGAATAGTATTTTCAGCCAATTGGGTTTTATTCCCAAAAACCTAAAATATCACGCGCTTGAACTTTTGTGGCGTACTGATAAAATTAATTTCATTGCGAAACATCGCGATTTGGCTGATCAAATTTTTATTCAAAACTCGGACGCGCATTATTTGGATGAGATTGGTAGGGCTGAAATGGAATTGAATCTTGATGATCCGAATTGGGAAGGGATTAAAAAAGCATTCAAAATAAAATAATTCAGATTTCTACGATGAAATATTTATTGATAAAGCATTCAACATGGTCAATTTAGCTATGCATCTGATGGATATTGTGCAAAATTCGATAAGCGCGGGAGCAAAGCGAATAGAGATGGAGTTGATAGAGATTAGCGCCAATAATTGCCTGCAATTTTCGGTGATTGACGATGGTTGCGGGATGAGTAGCAAAACAATAGCTCGGCTTACCGACCCATTCTTCACCTCGCGAACAACCCGGAAAGTGGGACTTGGCATACCATTTCTGAAAATGACCAGCGAACAGACGGATGGCTATTTGGAGATAAAATCGGAAATAGGCAAAAGAACAATTGTGAAAGCGGTATATAAAACAAATCATCCGGACTGCATCCCGCTCGGCGATTTGGGAGGCTATATGATGGTGATACTTGCAGCTAACCCCATCATACATTTCAGTTTCAGCTATCGGCTGGATGACAATATATTTGAAATTGATACCAACACATTAGCCAACGAAGGCATTGACGACCTGAGTAATGGAGAAATAGCATTGGCTATAAAAGAATATATCAACGAAAATCTGAAAATCTTATTTGAGAAAAGAGACAAAAACAGTTTTCTGAACTAAAACACACAACTCTTTCATTCGGACACTCAATAATTAATCTAAAAAAAACATCAAGTCAAAATTCAAAAAAAAACAATTACCATGGAAAAAATCAAAACACTGGCCGATTTGAAAAAAATGCAGGAAAAAGTAAAGTCGAAAGTAAATCTTCGCGACCAAGCAAACCGTGCCGGAGAATTAGTACAGATAAAAGTGGCAATGGCTACTTGCGGCATCGCGTCAGGAGCAAAAGAAGTGATGGAATACTTTGTCGTAGAACTTGAAAAGCGACACATCGAAGCCATAGTTACACAAACCGGCTGTATGGGATATTGCTATGCCGAACCTACTGTGGAAGTAAAATTACAAGACATGGAGCCAGTGATTTTTGGCTATGTGGACACAAAAAGAGCCGACGAAATTATCGAACGTTTTATCCGAAACGGCGAACTGGTTCATGGCATTATACCACGAAATTTTGAAACCATCAAATAAGGAGAAACCAGCTATGAGTAAATACAAATCACATATATTAATTTGTGGTGGCACAGGCTGTCAGTCGTCCAAAAGCTCACTCCTGCAAATCAATCTTGAAAAAGAATTGGCAAACAGAGCATTGAGCAAGGACGTAAAAGTAGTTCAAACCGGCTGTTTTGGATTTTGTGAAAAAGGGCCAATCGTCAATGTGCTTCCCGACAATACCTTTTACGTAGAAGTGAAGCCGGAGGATGCTTTAGAAATAATTGACGAACACATTGTCAAAGGGCGTCGGGTGAATCGTTTGCTCTATGTGGATCCGAAAAACAAAGAACAAATAGGCAACTCGAAAAATATCGATTTTTATAAGAAACAATTGCGAATAGCGTTGCGCAATTGTGGCTCTATCGACCCCGAAAACATTGAAGAATCCATTGCGCACGATGCCTATCAGGCTTTGGGTAAAGTGCTTACCGAGCAATCACCTTCCGAAACCATCGAAATCATCAAGAAATCGGGACTTCGTGGGCGCGGTGGCGGCGGATTTCCAACCGGATTGAAATGGGAAATCACAAACAAATCGGTTTCCGATAAAAAATATGTTGTCTGCAACGCCGACGAAGGTGATCCGGGAGCATTCATGGATCGCTCCATCCTCGAAGGAGACCCACATGCAGTGCTCGAAGCAATGGCTATCTGCGGCTACTGCATTGGAGCCGACGAGGGTCTGATTTACATCCGTGCAGAATATCCGCTGGCAATCAAACGCCTGAAAATTGCTATCAATCAGGCAGAAGAATGTGGCTTGCTTGGCAAGGACATATTGGGAACTGGCTTTGATTTTAAAATTAAAATCAGATATGGAGCAGGAGCGTTTGTGTGTGGCGAAGAAACCGCGCTCATACACTCCATGGAAGGTAAGCGTGGCGAGCCATCCAACAAACCTCCATTCCCATCGGTAAAAGGATATTTGGACAAACCAACCAATGTAAACAACGTGGAGACTTTCGCCAACATCCCTTCCATCATACTCAAAGGCGCCGAATGGTTTGCATCAATCGGAACAGAGAAGTCAAAAGGTACCAAGGTATTTGCCCTTGCCGGAAAAATAAATAATGTCGGGTTGATAGAGGTGCCAATGGGCATCACTCTTCGCGAAATTATTTATGAAATAGGTGGTGGCATCAAAGGTGGAAAGAAATTTAAAGCAGTGCAAACCGGTGGTCCTTCTGGTGGTTGCCTCACCGAGAAGCATTTGGACACACCCATCGATTATGAAAATCTGATTCAAGCCGGTTCAATGATGGGTTCGGGCGGTATGATTGTGATGGACGAGGACGATTGCATGGTATCTGTTGCCAAATTTTACCTCGATTTCATAGTAGAGGAAAGTTGCGGCAAATGTGCACCATGTCGAATAGGCAATAAGCGTCTTTATGAAATATTAGATAAAATAACGCAGGGGAAAGGCACACTTGAAGATCTCGAACGGCTTCGTAAACTGAGTAATGTGATTAAAGACACTTCGCTTTGCGGACTTGGACAAACTTCGCCTAACCCGGTACTCTCCACACTCGAGAATTTCACCGAAGAGTATTACGAGCATGTTTTAGAAAAAAAATGCCGGTCGGGACATTGCAAAAATCTCTTCTACTATGTGGTTCTGGACGAACTCTGTGTGGGCTGTGGTGCATGTAAACGTGGCTGTCCCGTACATGCAATCACGGGCGAGAAAAGGCAGCTGCATCATATTGACACCGACATCTGCATACGATGCGACGAGTGTAGGAGTAAGTGTTCGTTCGACGCGATTGTCATCCAACTTGAACCTAAAATAATGGCAATCTGAACAATGTTCACAAAAATTATTTTACCCACTAAAAAATCAGAATAACATGAAAAAAGTAAATATAATCATTGATGGTAAAAATGTTACGGTAGATCATGGAACTACTATACTCAAGGCTGCAAGAAAAGTCGGTGTGGAAATACCTACGCTTTGTCACATGGAGCTTCACAATATGAATATCGAGAACAAACCGGGAGGTTGCCGAATATGCGTAGTAGAAGTAAAAGGTCGGCGCAATCTGGCTCCATCGTGCATCACTGAAGTCTCCGAAGGCATGGAAATCACCACCAACAACATCCGTGTGTTAAATGCCCGTAAAACAGTTCTCAAACTAATTGCCTCCGATCATCCGTTCGATTGTCTTGTTTGTGCCAAATCGGGCGATTGCGAATTGCAGCACTTAGCCATCCAATTCCGGTTAAATGACATTCCCTACTTGGGTGAAAAGTCCACTTACCGGCGCGACGCATCTCCATCAATCATCCGAGACATGGACAAATGCATCTTGTGTCGTCGCTGCGAAATGATGTGCAATGAAGTGCAAACCGTTGGAGCTTTATCAGCGGTGAATCGCGGATTCTCTTCGGTAGTTGCGCCAGCATTCGAAATGGACTTGGAAGATTCGCCCTGTACATTTTGCGGTCAGTGTGTTTCGGTGTGTCCCACCGGAGCGCTTACGGAGATTGACAACACCAACATGGTGCTTCGTGCGCTAAGCGACCCCTCAAAAACGGTGATAGTGCAAACAGCTCCTGCGGTGCGCGCAGCATTGGGCGAAGAGTTCGGACTCGAAGTTGGCTCGTTAGTTACAGGGAAAATGGTGGCAGCGCTTCGAAGGCTTGGATTTAAATATATTTTTGATACTGATTTTGCAGCCGACCTCACCATCATCGAAGAAGGTACAGAACTGCTTAATCGACTGAAAAACCATTTAAATGGAACAAACAATGTGAAACTTCCGATATTAACCTCTTGCTGCCCGGGCTGGGTCAATTTTTTCGAATACAACTTCCCCGACTTACTGGATGTGCCATCCACCGCCAAGTCGCCTCAGCAAATGTTTGGCGCTATTGCTAAAAGTTATTTTGCAGAGAAAATTGGGGTGAACCGCAAAGATTTGATAGTAGTGTCGATAATGCCTTGTCTGGCTAAAAAATACGAATGTCAACGCGACGAGTTCAAGGTTGATGGGAATCCCGATGTGGACTACTCCATTTCCACGCGCGAGTTGGCACACTTCATCAAACAAGCAAATATCGATTTTCTGAATCTACCTGATGAAGATTTTGATTCACCATTAGGCGAATCGACGGGTGCCGGAGTTATTTTCGGCAACACAGGAGGAGTAATTGAAGCTGCCTGCCGCACTGCTTATGAACTTTACACCGGGAAAGTTCTGGAGCGTGTCGATTTTCAGGAACTACGCGGCATGGAAGGTATTCGTTCGGCTACAATTAACTTTGATGGTTTGCCCATAAATATCGGAATCGCACATGGCTTAGGAAATGCTCGAAAACTTCTAAACGAAGTTCGCGAAGGGCGATCGAAATACCATGCAATAGAAATCATGGCTTGTCCCGGAGGCTGTATTGGTGGAGGCGGACAACCTTATCACCACGGGAGCAGTGAAATCCTGACTAAACGCGCCGCGGCAATCTACACCGAAGATGAAAGGAAAACCATACGTAAATCGCATGAAAACCCATATATAATCAAACTCTACAAAGAATATCTGGGCGAACCTGGCAGTGAAAAAGCACATCGGCTGCTTCACACGCATTATTACGACAAAAATGGAAAAATAACAGTTCGGCATTAGTCATAGCGCCCTGCCAAATATCGTTTAACGTAAGAAAAACTAAAAATATGATTCCAAAAAACATTTATGAATTAGATAAATTATTCGACTTCACCCCCACAGAAAAAGACAAAGTGGAAGTGCGGCATAAATTATCGCCTGAGAAAAAATCCATTATTCGTGAGATATGCAATTCACACGACAACGATCCGGGAGAATTGATTAACGTCTTGCACGAAACTCAAGGAAAATTTGGATATCTACCCGCAGAAGTACAGGAAACGGTAGCTAAGTACTTGAAAGTTTCGGTGGCTCACGTATATGGCGTGGTAACTTTCTACTCCTTTTTCTCCATGAAACCGAAAGGCATGTTTCCAATTTCGGTTTGTATGGGAACTGCCTGCTACGTGCGTGGCGCCGAAAAGGTGTTGGATGAATTTAAAAAGGAGTTAAAAATAGCGGTAGGTGAAACTACTCCCGACATGAAATTCTCCATTAGTTGCCTTCGTTGCGTGGGGGCTTGTGGGCTTGCGCCAGTGGTGATGGTAGGTGAAAAAGTGTATGGACGGGTGTCGCCGGATGGTGTAAAAAAAATCCTTGAAGAGTATAAAGACGCGGTTTTGCCTGAGAAGTAAATCAAAATAAAAACTTTGATAGTAAAAGTCATACGGGAAATCATCTTTTCAAATTAAACTTCCCGTTTGGCACTTTATTTTTACTTCTTCTTTCTTGCAGCCAGCGTATTGCGTTCCCAGAAAACACCATTCTGATAACCCTGAATTTCCGGGTTATCTTCACTCATGCGCAATCGTTTTTCAGCCCAAAGCGCATACTCTTCGTTCATTTCTATCCCGACATAATTGCGCCCCAATTTTTTGGCTACTACCGAAGTGGTACCTGAGCCTAAAAATGGGTCGAAAACAATCCCATCGACAGGGCAACTTGCCAAAATTAATTTGGCTATCAATTTTTCCGGTTTTTGTGTGGGGTGATCGGTATTCTCGGGCATCGACCAAAAAGGGATGCTAATGTCGTCCCAGAAATTAGATGGATACGTTATGCGGAAGTTGCCATCTTCACCCTCGTCCCAGTCTTTTGGCTTACCATCTTTTTTATAGGGTGCTATCACTTGCCGTTTCATCTTCACCGCGTCCACATCAAAATAGTAATCCACTTTGTTTTTAACCCCAAACCAGATATCTTCCATCCCGTTTTTCCAGTTTGATTGTGCACCACGTCCTTTCTCACGCTGCCACGTGATTCGATTGAGCACAGTGAGATGTTCGTTCATCACCGTTTGAAGTCCGGCAGTATTTTTCCAATCACCACAAAGATAAAGCGTTCCGTTTGGTTTTAGTGCTTTCACTATTTTCGGGAACCAAGAGCGAAGATACTCCAAATAATTCGCTTCATTCGTAGCTTTGAATTTAAATCCGTGAAAATCACGACTTAAATTATACGGCGGATCAATTATGATTAAATCGGCAAACGAAGATGGCAGATTTTCCATCAACTCAAACAAATCGGCATGAATGGTTTTATTGAGAATAGAATTTACTTCTAAATCTTGTGTGCCAGCAGGAATATACAATTTTCCACGAAAGACTTCGCGTTCTTCATCCGAAAGCGAAAGCGTCTGATTTCGTGGCGCTTTCTCCTTTAGTTTTTCTACCATGTTTTTTCAGATTTCAGTAATATTATTTTATTATCCTGCAATTTCACCAACCAACCAGAGTTCCTCGTCAGTAAAATCAATTTTTGTGAGCGCTCCGATATTTTCGTTTAATTGCTTTACCGAACTTGCTCCAATCAGCACGGAGCTTACCCGATTGTCATGCAAAGCCCAAGCAATTGCCATTTGCGATAATGTCTGTCCACGATTCATGGCAAATTTATTGAGTTTATTAATTTTCTCGAGGACTTCGGGTGTGATTTGATCTTTCTTCAGGAATCCAAAGCTTTGAGCCGCCCTTGAATTTTCAGGTACACCTTTCAGGTATTTACTACTCAACATGCCTTGCGCAAGTGGCGAAAAAGCAACGAATCCAATCTTTTTCTCTTCAATGAGTGGAAAAATTCCACGTTCAACCTCTCGGTTGAAAAGGCTGTAGCGATCTTGATGCACCAAGCAGGGTGTTCCGTTTTCTTTTAAAATACGGATTGCCTCGCGCGCTTTGTCAGCAGGATATTTCGAAATGCCAACATAAAGCGCTTTGCCCAGCCTCACCATATCCGAAAGCGTATTCATCGTTTCTTCGAGCGGCGTATTTGGGTCATAACGGTGCGAATAAAAAATATCCACATAGTCCAGCCCCATTCGGCTTAGACTTTGATTTAGGCTTGCTATCAAGTGTTTGCGCGACCCCCAATCACCGTAGGGTCCGTCCCACATTAAGTGTCCGGCTTTTGTACTAATGATCAATTCATCGCGAAATGGAAGTAAATCACTTTTTATAATTTTCCCAAAATTAACTTCAGCGCTTCCGGCTGGCGCACCGTAATTATTGGCAAGGTCGAAATGGGTGATACCCTTATCAAAAGCCGCAATAATCATGTTACGTGCCTCTTTCAAGTCATTCACATCGCCAAAATTGTGCCACAAGCCAAGTGAGATAGCAGGTAATTTCAAGCCACTTTTGCCACAATGTCTGTAAGCCAATGTTTGTGAATATCGATTGGATGCGGGGATATATGCCATTTACTTCGAGTATTTTTAGTAATTAAATCAATAAGAAAACATGTAACATATTGACGTGCAAGACATTCGGCAATAAGCAGATACAACAATCTAACTAAGTTCGTAAAATCAAAGATTTACAGACATAGCCTACATTCAAACAACCTAAGTTGTTTAGAACTTTACTTCGGGCGCTTGTTCGGCTCCTTTTTCAGCTTCAAATGTAGCTTTGCGCTCAAATCCAAAAAGACCGGCTATTATATTCTTTGGGAAACGGCGAACCATCGTGTTGTATTCCTGCACCTCGTTATTGAAAGCATCGCGAGCAACTGTAATTCTATTTTCGGTGCCTTCCAACTGTGCTTGCAATTCAATAAAATTCTGATTTGCTTTTAATTCGGGATATGCTTCTTGAATCATGAGCAACTTGCCGAGCGCGCTACTCAATTGACCTTGAGCGGCTTGATATTCCTGTAATTTTTCTGGAGTAAGATTTTCCGGGTCAACGGTTACCTGCGTTGCTTTCGAACGGGCGGCAATAACCGCTTCGAGGGTTCCACTTTCGTGTTTGGCATAGCCTTTCACCGTTTCCACCAGATTGGGGATAAGGTCAGCTCTGCGTTGATATTGATTTTCAACATTCGCCCACGATTTATTGAGCTTTTCTTGTGTAGAAACCAGACCGTTATAACCACCAATTGCCCAAAAAACCAATACTGCCACTACGGCTAAAATAATGATTAAAATTCCACCTTTTTTCATAATTCTTGATATTATTGTTTTATTATTCCAAATTGATTACCAGCCACCCGAAGCGCCACCGCCACCGGTCATTCCGCCACCAAAACTACCACCTCCAAAACCTCCGCCGCCTCCAAAACCGCCTCTTCCGCTAAACATACTCCCTCCTACCGCGCCACCCGCATAAGCCGCGCTTCGGCGTAAGCGTGGTATTTTTGTATCCCGATGATCCTCATAACCACAAAACTTACATTTATAAGTAGCACGTTGAGTTCCGGAGTTGACATAAGTAGCCATTACAATGGTTTTCTTCGATTGCAATTGATAGGCATTCGTGTTGCAACGCGGACAGCGAGAGTAGCCATTCAGTTTATCCAACGAGAAAATCGCTTCATTCTTGCATGTATCACACACAAACACGTCATAATCAACACTATTCAGTTTTTCCTCAAATTGCTGTGATAGTTTCAGGCGTGTATCTTCTTCTTTCTCGGAGAGCAGATGCATTGTGCCGCTACACGCGTTACACGGAATTGGCGCGCGTCGCGCCTTGTGCATTTTAATTTTTCCAAATAAGTATGCGGGTAAAGAGGCTATAGGCGCGGGCAGCAGCAAAAGCAGGTATTCGGAGCGAGAGAGCAAAAGAATAGCAACAAGAAAAATAACTGGGATTACAAAGGATTCGAGGCTATAAGAAGCCCGATTTTGGTCGCGAATAGCTATGTAGCGAGCCATGTTTGTAGCAAGCGAACGATTTTCATGTACCTTGCGCACCGAGTTTCGAATCCATAAGAAAGTAAGCAAAATGAATATGAAATAGATAGCCGCGGTATATGGCATCACTTCTTTCCAGTTTACCGGTTCACGCACTTCTTTTACAAATGGCTCTTGACGTACCACACGGATTATCCGGTCAACACCGGCAATGATTCCGGCGTCATAATTGCCTTCTCTAAATTTAGGAATCATTTCATCGCTGACGATGCGTTTGGCAATGGCATCGGGGAGTATGCCCTCAACACCTAAACCGGTACGAATAACTACCCTCCGAATATCCAACACAAAGAGCACCAACACACCGTTATTCTGGGTTTTCCCACCAATTCCCCAAAGCTTATAAAGTCGGTTCGCAAACAGATTTTCATCTTCATAGCCGATGGAATTGAGCACGACAACAGCCATTTCCGTGTCGTTTTGCCTCCAGAGCGAGTCAATCTGCGTATTTAGCGTCAGCTCGGTTTGCGCATTTAGAATTTGGTCCGGGTTGCATACAAATCCGGGTACATTTGCTTTTTGCGGATTGGGTACTGTTTCTACCGTGTAGGATTGTCCAAAAACCGCAACAACAAAAGAAATTGCTAAAAAAGCAAGCCCAAGCTTTTTCATTTATTTTATCTATTTTATTACATCCACCAGTTCAACGCGAAAGGTAAGCACAGAGTATGGTGGTATTGAATAGTTTCCTGTTTCACCATAACCTTGCTCCCAAGGAATGTATATCTCATAAATATCACCGATGTGCATTTTTGACAACACCTCTTTGAAACCCGACACAGAACTCGAAATAGCGCCAAGATAAGCATCCACTCCTTTGTCAAATGTCGTTCCGTCAATCAGTTTTCCTTCGTATGTTACCCAGATTTCGCTAGTAGGGTTAGGTTTCTTGTCAGTAGGATTGCCAAATCGCAACGCTTTGTATTTCACGCCGGTTGTCGAAGTTACAAAATTTTGAGAAACAATCGGGGTTTTCAACACCTCAACAGTCCAGTCAAACGGATAACTATCCGTTTTGTCTTTATTTGCGTCGAACCATTCATCATTCATTCTTTTCCAATCCTGATATACATCTTGTTTTTCACAGGCACTGAAACCTACAAGTGCAATCAACCCGATTATTATCGATAACTTATTCAATTTCATATTCACAAAATTCTTTTGATACTCAACCATCACGACATTAAATTCATCGTAACTCGTCAAGTTTTTTTTTGGAGTTAATATTTTTATTTCTTGATGTAAAAAAATCAGCCACTAAAGATACTATTTTTTTTCTATTCGGAATGAGAAACTTCCAATTCTATTGCCATCGGCAAAGAAATCGGCTTGATAACTGCCCAATTGCAGTATTTCTTCCACTTTCCAATACAGCGCGTCGCTATACGCGTCGGACGTGTAATCAAAACTTTTGCTCAGCGAATAGGCGATGCTTTTGTTTTCATATTCAAAAGTAGCATTTCCATGTGTCATCACTTCGCCATCGGGTCGTGTCAGACGCAAATAAACTGTTTTCGGACCGGGTTGCGCTGTGATATTTTTCCCAATCGTGAAGTTAAATTTCAAAGTTTCCATTTTGGCAGCCCGATCAGCTTTTTTACTTCGCTTGTCGAGTCCGCTGAAAGCAAAATTATATAGTTCGAGCACCGAAGCGCGTGTTACAGTTTCGGTCAGCGTTTCTTTGTCGCGCGCAAGCTGCTCGGCGGTTGCCGTGGCCGATTGATAACGTTGTTTCACCTCGATATTCTCCGATGTAAGTCGTTTGTTGAGTGAGTTGAGCGAGTCAATTTGCTGGATGTAATGCGCCAGAATTTTACGAAGCGTAGCAATTTCATCTTTCAATTGGGCAATTTTCTTCGCGTCGGTAGCTTTGGTTCGTTTCAATTCTTCTTGCAATTCTTTGATTTTCTCCTTTTGTTTGTCAAAATCGCGCAACAAAGAATCGTTGTGGATATATACCGAATATCCATCCATATCGCCGGCCATGGTTTCCATTTCGGTTACCATACTTTGCTTCTCTTCTTCCATAAATTGCTCTGTTTGGGCTATTTGTTGTCCCTGTTCTTTATTTTTTTGCATAAAGAAAAACAGTCCGGCAAGGAGCGCCACTACCAAAACAGCAACACCAATCAACAACAATCTTAAATTCTTTTTTTCCATTTTGTAAAAACTTAGTTCGTAAAAATATATTTTGTTACTTCTCCTAAACGAAAGTCGCAACTATAAGACTTCCAACACATTGGTTAGTTTTATTCCATTTGAGCCTTTTATCAGAATAAAACGATTTTCCATCGGATTATCAGCCAGACATCGCTTCAGCTCATTTACATCGGCAAAGGTACGAAAATAACCCGGAACAGCCTTAAAAATTTCACCTACAAGATATACATCGGTAAATGAATGCTCCATCAGCAATGCTACAATTTTTTGATGCTCATCCGCCGACTGGCTTCCCAGCTCAAGCATATCGCCCAATATCAGACTTTTGTTTTTCACCTCCATTTGCGCGAAATTCAGAATCGCCGCGCTCATGCTGGTTGGGTTGGCATTGTAAGCGTCAATAATCAGTTTGTTGTGTTCAGTTTGTCGGAATTGCGAACGGTTATTTTGTGGCTGATAGGCTTCTAAACCTGCTTTGATCTGCTCGTTGCTAAGTCCGAAATGGTTGCCAATTGCCACAGCCGCCAAAATATTTTCGGCATTATAAGTCCCTATCAGCTCCGTTTTCACATAAAACTTGCCTTGGGTGGTCTCGCAATTCATTTCCAACAATGGCGAACACGAAACAATATCCCCGACCGCCTTGCGTTCGCCCAATTCCTTATCCAGTTCGTAAGTGAGCAACTGCTGAAAATCGGAGAATCCTGACTTAGAAGCCATTTCACATAAATTTTCGTTTCCTGTATTCAGAAAAATATTTTCACCGGAGAGCTTTATAAAATCATAAAGTTCGGCTTTGGTACGCTTCACACCTTCAAAAGATCCAAAACCTTCGAGATGCGCTTTCCCTACATTGGTGATAATACCTAAATCAGGACGGGCAATCTCAGCGAGAATTTTTATCTCACCGGGATGGTTGGCGCCCATCTCCACTACTGCCAACTCATGTTCCGGTTTGATTTGCAGTAGCGTAAGCGGCACACCAATGTGGTTGTTGAAGTTTCCTTGAGTGAAATGGATGTTGAATTTTTCTTTCAGCACTGCCGCAATCAACTCTTTGCTCGTAGTTTTGCCGTTTGTGCCGGTTATGCCTACTATTTTGACAGCTAATTGTTCTCGATGAAAACGTGCAAGTTCCTGCAAAGTAGTTAATGTGTCATCTACCAAAATGAAGCGTTCGTCAACAGCGAAAGCCGGATTGTCAATCACAGCATAGGCAGCGCCATTTTCGAGCGCTGACATGGCGTAAGCGTTCGCGTCAAAGTTTTCACCTTTAAGCGCGAAGAAAAGAGAGCCTTCAGGGCAATTGCGGCTGTCGGTACTCACCAAAGGATGTTTTTTATATATTTCGTATAGCTTCATCGAACTATCTGTTTATCAAATTATTAAACGAAATTAAAATTATTTTATTTTCGCGGATTATCATTCATTGGAAGATTATTTATTAGAAGCTCTTTCATTTTCCCTCTTTTACTTCCATTGGAGTTGATACACCGCCTCGCCTCTACCCTTTTTTATCTGAAAATTCGCATACAAATTATCAAAAAAAAGATTTGACTCATCCTCCGCTTTCACTTCCGAATTACTTCGAATAAAAAAACATCCCGACTTATCAATCTTTCCACAAAAATTTTCTCAGTCGGACATGCTCGCTAAGCTCATCACTCAAACTAAAAAGCTTATCTCTCAAACTCGAAAAGCTTATCACTAAAACTAAAAAGCTCGTCACTCAAACTCGAAAAGCTCATCACTAAAACTAAAAAGCTCATCACTCAAACTCGAAAAGCTCATCACTAAAACTAAAAAGCTCGTCACTAAAACTCGAAAAGCTCGTCACTAAAACTCGAAAAGCTCATCACTCAAACTAAAAAGCTCGTCACTAAAACTCGAAAAGCTTATCAATGAATGTCGGAATGGCATCCATCAGCTATTTATTCAAGAAACGTTTGATACGCGATTGATGTGTCGAGTAAATCTTTGTTCCTACACTCCCAATAAGTAGTTTAGTGGGGTGAGTAGTTACAAAGAATCGTACTTGTAAAAACAGATTGCAAAATTAATCAAACTTACAATACTGAACGAGAATATAAAACTTAATTAAGAAAAAACATCAAGATATGAGCTGAAACACTTGCATTTATCCCGGAAAAATCGGATATTTGCATTGTTCGATAGGAATCTAAGATTGTAAATACAATAAACTTCCAACCCTAAAACCAAATTATCAGAAATATGGATGAACATAACAAGCGAATAGATGAGGCTATCCGGGTAACTAAAGAAAAACTGACAAGGCTGCCCATTGGATTTATTGTTGGCGCCGCTATTGGAGGTGGGCTTTACCTTTATGCGACAAAAAAAAAGCGAAATAAAAGTGGCAACTTCATTATCAACGCCGCGAAAATTGCGGCTCCTTTTGTCATCACAACCATTCTGGACAGGATAACGGATAGTTACGACGCGAAACTTCGCGAAAAAGAAAACTCCGTTGTAGAGACGGAAGATGTGGAAATAATCTGACCATCATGGCGAAAAACAAAAAACGTGTCGGGCTTTCTGCTTCGACACGTTTTTTTGTTTTTTATTACTGACGCGGTTCGTTAGTTTACACTTATTTCATCAACGAAGATAAATGCCCTACCATCAGCGCCATGCCATTTAGGCAAGGATTTGAAAGTAGTAACAGTAACTTTCACGTAGCGCGTTGTCAGTGTAGGGAAAATCACAGTATGATTCATCACCCCTTTCCAATGCGCATTTTTGGTGTAAGGGTCTGTTTCGATGCCTGCAACGTAACGAAAATTTGTGCCATCGTCAGATACTTCAACTTTTAGTTGATTGGCATCGTAAATCCAGTCGCCGGTATTGACAGCGGTCTGAATAGCCACTTTCGATATTTCTGTTGGATTTTGCAAATCAATAACAGCTTGCAAGTCGTTGTTTTGGAAACCCATCCATCGACCGGTTTTGTAATTATCATCCACTCCTCTAAGTCCATCATTGAGCATTGTAGCGCCGGTGTATTCATAACTTCCGGCAGCTTTTGTGAGCAAGTTAATCGGTTTCAAGCTTGATTTGCTCATCAAGAAACGTTCGTTGTAAACACGGCTTTCGCGTCCGTTGCTTCGGATTGCTATCGCTTTGATATCCGCGCTTTTGTTCAAGCTCAATTTGCCGTTATACAAAGTAGAATTTGCCGATGGTGTGGTTCCATCCAACG
Organism: uncultured Paludibacter sp.; assembly: GCA_964568675.1. Classification (GTDB taxonomy): domain Bacteria; phylum Bacteroidota; class Bacteroidia; order Bacteroidales; family Paludibacteraceae; genus UPXZ01. Next base: position 8,829 of record CAZMQV010000010.1, on the reverse strand, counting down.
TATAATAAACCGGGGCATTGTCAATGGTAGCAAATTCCACATCCAATGTGCCGTTTTTAGCGTTTGGAGTTAAAGTGGCTTGTACATCGAAGATATGCGTGGCGTAATTGTATTTGTAATAGTCATAAAACTTAATCAGGCGAGGCAGACGACTTAGAAAATCGAGGTAGTTTTTCTTTTCCGGTTGCATCCATTGCACTTCGCAGAGCGCCGCAAGCCGTGGCAGCAGCATGTATTCTACCTGATCCGACGTAGGGATATATTCAGTCCAGATATTAGCTTGCGCGCCAAGAATGTGCTTGCGTTGCTCCGGAGTTAATTTTGAAGGAACCGGTTCGAAATCATACACGCGAGCAACAGGCGAGAAACCTCCAATTGCCATCGGTTCGTTTTTAGTATCGGCAGTTTGGTAATGGTCAAAGTAAACGTGGCTACTCGGTGTCATAATTACGTCGTGCCCCAATTGAGCAGCTTCAATTCCACCTTCCATTCCGCGCCACGACATCACAGTGGCATTTGGCGCTAATTTTCCTTCCAGAATTTCATCCCAACCAATAATCTGACGTCCGTGGTCGTTCAGGAATTTCTCAACACGCTCCATGGTGTAGCTTTGCAGGTAAAATTCTTTTTTGTGTTTCGCGTCGTCTTTCAATCCCAGTTCTTTGATTTTTGCCTGACATGCGGGGCATTGTTCCCAGCGCACTTTCGGACATTCGTCGCCACCAATGTGAATGTATTTAGAAGGGAAAAGTGACATTACCTCTGTGAGTACATCTTCTAAAAACTCAAATGTCGATTCTTTTCCAACGCAAAGCACATCATCAAATACGCCCCAGGTTTTTTCCACCTCGTAAGGACCTCCGGTGCAGCCAAGATGAGGATATGCAGTCAGCGCAGCCAACATGTGTCCCGGAAGGTCAATCTCGGGAATAATCGTAATGTGTCGGTCGGCGGCATACTTCACGATGTCGCGAATTTGATCTTGCGTATAGAATCCGCCATGTGGTTTACCATCAAATTTGCCGGTGTTGTGTCCAATCACAGTTTCTTTTCTCCAACCGCCGATTTCAGTCAGTTTTGGATATTTTTTTATTTCAATTCGCCACCCTTGGTCTTCGGTGAGGTGCCAGTGGAAGGTATTGATATTGTGCAACGCGAGCATGTCAATGTATTTCTTGATAAACTCAGCCGTTTGGAAATGACGTGCGATGTCCAAGTGCATGCCACGATACCCAAAACGAGGTTCATCAGCGATTTTTACCGCCGGATACATTACCGTTTTGGCAAAAGGGGTAGCTTTACGCAGGGTTTGGATTCCGAAGAAGGCAGCAGCCTCACTCGCTCCGTTGATGGTGATGGTATTATTACTTACAATAAGTTCGTAGCGTTCTTTATTCGTAGCTTTTAGCTTATTGCCAAGCACAATGGAGTTGCTTCCGCCCGAAGTAGAGGTAGCGAGTTTCATTCCGGTTAAATCTTTCAGATAATCCGAGAGAAGTTCCGCGTTTTTCTTCATTTTCTCGTTTCCTTTCGGATAAACGATTTTCGTGTTGGCATTCAGCGTAAAGCCGTTTCCTTTTTCCACTTTAATGGAATTAGGCAAAGGAATTACCCGGTAATTTGCATCTTCGGCAAAAATGCTTGTGCTTCCGGCTATCACAACAAAAGCGAGCGCCGTCAAGGTGATTTTTTTGAATAGATTCATTTTATGTTTATTGATTAGTTAATAATTTTTTCAAAGTTTTCGCTACCAAATCCGCGTTAGTTACGGGAAACGCATATTCATCTACATTAATATTAGTGCCACCCATCGATACGTTTGGGTTTCTGAAAATCATCTTACTGGCAAGTGGCAAACGCGCCGAGAGATGAAATTCACTTGCCCTTGTTCGTCGCGCTATTTCCGCGATATTGTTTTCGTTAATACCGCTCCCCGGCATAATGATGATGCGATCGACGGCTTCTTCCACCAGTTTTGCCAACAAATCCATGCCATCCACCGCTTTGGGCTGCCCACCCGATGTGAGGATTCTATCAAAGCCCAAAGATACTACTTTTTCAAGACTTGCCAAAGGGTCTTTACACATATCGAAAGCACGGTGAAAGGTGGTACTCATCCCTTTCGCAGCTTCCATGAGCGCGCCGTTTCGTTCCATATCCACTTCGCCTTCGGCTGTAAGGCAACCAAAAACCACACCATCTACTCCCAATTTTCGGCACATCTCAATATCGTGAAGCATGGCTCGATGCTCCATCTCCGAATAGAGGAAATCACCTGCACGGGGGCGTATTATCACATTTAGTTTAATATTAAGCAGCTCGCGCGCCACTGCAATTTCGCCATACGAGGGCGTGGTGCCACCTTCGGGAATTGCAGTGCAAAGTTCTACACGGTAAGCGCCTCCTCGTTCTGCCTCCACACTACTCGCTACTGAATTGGCACAGATTTCAATTTTATATTTTTCCATATTCTTAACGTCTTTCAATTCTCTGATTTACTTGAAATAAAATGCAATAGTTTTGTCTTTATTACAGAATGTATTTTAATAGCTTTGTCTCAAATGTTTTATCGTTATTCGCGTCATATCATTTTTTCTGATTTCCGGCGAAGTTATTATTATTTCTTTCTTCTCACCGGGCAAAAGGTCGAAGAAATTATCGGTAAAACGCGCGCCCTGAATTGGAATTTCAATAAATACATCTTTAGCCAATGTTTTACTTTGAAGTGAAAGTACAATTTTCCCGTCTTCCTTCTTTATTGTTTGACGAATGTCGGCTTGGGGCAAGTTCAAATACTTGGGAACATCAAAATATAAATTTTCACTTGCGATTTCCTTTCCCTTTCGGTCGGAAAGCCGAACTTGCAAAAAGCTACTTTGGCGTTGCTCCGGCGAAATTACATTGCTATTAATCGCATAAACTTTATGGGAACTATTGGCTTTCGCATCAATTTCCGATTTTCTCTCCATTAATACTTTCCCGTTAAAATCAATTAATCGGAGTTCAAGTTTCAATCCGATTTTATCCTCAAGCATATCCGAAAAAGTATAAATACCGATTTCGTTTTTTTCTTCAAAAGCACTTACAGCAAGGGGTTTGAAGGCATCGCGGGCATGATAATGCAACGCTTTCCAATTTCCATAATAGTCTATTCCAGCCCACGACACCACAGGCCAGCTGTCGTTGAGCTGCCAATAAAGCGAGCCCATGCAGTAGGGTCGATTGCGTCGGTGCGCTTTTATGCCATGCGCCATACCGCGCCCTTGCATCACCAATCCGACATATACAAAATCTTCAAAATTTTTGGGCGTACGATAATAGCGCTCCATATATTCTTTAATAGCGTCGTTGCCGGTAGAGCTTTTTTGATGTGTGAGCATGGTTTCACTTTCAAGGCTCCATTGATCGGGAGCGGCAAAACTTCTGATGGTTTTCATCTCCGGAAAAGCCTGAAAACCAAATTCGCTCATAAAGCGCGGTACTCTTTCGTCCAATATCTCGAAAGCTTGTCGGCCATACCATACCCCCCAATAATGGGCATCGCCGATGTGCCATGTTTCTTTGCGTCCCCAATTGGCAGTATCGGGCGATGTATGAACGTATGCCTTGTCGGGGTCGAGTTCTTTCAATTTGCCCGGAAGAAGTTTCTTGAACAGTTTGGCATAACCGTCGCGGAATCCTTGCATTACTTCTGATGTGTATTTTTTATCCCATCCCCAATACTTTACAGCTTCGGACACTTCATTATTGCCACACCAAAGCGCGATGGAGGCGTAGTTTCTCAATCGTTTGATGTTGTAATCGGCTTCAAGCGCCACGTTTTTCAGAAAAGCCGGGTCGTGAGGATATGTGGTGCAGCCGAACATAAAATCTTGCCATACTAAAATTCCTTTTTCATCAGCCAATTGATAAAAATAATTATCCTCATAAAATCCGCCTCCCCACACACGTATCATGTTCATATTTGCAGCAACCACATTATCAAATAGTTGCTCGTAGTAGGCTTTGTCTTGTCGCGTGTTGATAATATCGCCGGGAATATAATTTGCACCTTTCGCAAAAAGTGGTTTTCCGTTAACCTTAAAATAAAAACTGCCATATTCCGCACTCGATTTATCCACATCGTAAACAAACTCAATACTCCGCAGTCCGGTTCGCACAGTTTTCTCCGCTACCTTCACACCCTCCGACTTCACCGAAAGTTGAAAAGTATATAGCGACTGCGCACCCCAGCCAATGGGCATCCACAAAGCAGGTTTCTCTATTTCGAGCGGAATTTCAATCCTATTGTTACCCGGAACAAGATTTATTTCTTTTTCTATCTTACCACGTTGCTCCGGTTGCGTGTCAGAGACATACTCCACCGTTACCACGGCATTCTTTTGCCCACGAGCTAACGATTGCAACTCTATTTGATTGATGATTCGCGCTTTTTCATCATTTACTTCGAGCTGCCTCACCCAATAATCGGCTACGCGCGCCCGATTGAAAAGCTGCAACGAAACCGGACGCCAAATACCTATTTGCACCATACGAATGCCCCAATCCCACCCAAAATGATAAGGCGCTTTGCGTGCATAAACACTCATGCGGGGAAGCCGGTGGTCGTTGTCGGCTGGATAATCAAATCCGGTAGTGGTGTGCGCCGGCAAGTTATATTCTATAGGCGAATAGAACCGTATAAAAAGATGATTTTCACCTACTTTCAATAATTTTTTCACAGATATATTATACGCAACAAACATGTTTTCGGCATGAAGCAATTTGGAGCCATTCAGATAAACATCGGCGTAAGTATCCAACCCTTCGAAAACCAGCAACGACTCATCGTGAGCCAATTGCTCGGCAGTGAGCGTGAATTTTGTTTGAAAATCCCAATTTTTATCCTCAACCCACTGCATTTTTTTCTCGTTTGATCCCCAAAAGGGGTCGGGCAAATCGCCCAAACGGATTAAATCGCGTTGCACAGAACCCGGCACAACAGCTTCTTTCCAATTATTCTTACCACTTTCGGAAAACTGCCATGCTTTGTCAAGTATCAGGTACTCATCGCTTTGCGCATGCAAGGCACCTATCGAAATAAACATAAGAAGGATGTTTAATAATTTACGAATTTTCATAGTCCGAAGTAATTTTCAAAGTTTCTTACAAAAAGATGAATATATTGCTCCAAATATACAAAAAAAAAATTGTTTGGATTGAAAATTCACAAATGATAAGAATTGACGACAAGCACAACTCCCATTTTACCCGAAAGAGAATTATTCTTACAATAGAATATGCGTTCAATTTCGGCAATCATTTTTGCTTCATTTTTTTCAAAAAGGAAATCGTGTGTTATGCCAATTGACATCAATTTGCATGTCTATCAACTATACACCACACACGATTAAACAATCTTTACATCCTCATCTAAAAAAAAAACTGCATTATATTAATGCGATTTAATTTTTCAAATCGACAAGCTCCATGCGCGACTGGAGTACTCCTTTCTTGTCATAAGATTCGGTTTTCACAAGTCCTATACCTTTGGCATACCATTCCGTTCCTGTCGATTGCACTTTTATCCCCATCGCCACCGAGTTCACCTGATTGGTAAGTTTGTATGCTTTGAATGTGCCTGCCCCCACCGTAACCTCCTCTATCGCTTCTACTTTCCTATTGGTTACTTCGGCTGATACTTTTAGGCTTACAAAGCCCATTTTTAACGCCATCTCCACATTGGCATCGGGCAGCGCTTGGCCAGGCTGAGGATTTCGGGGGATTTCCATGTTGTTACCTTTCACTTGAACTTCGGCAGGTATTTCGCCATTCTGCTGAAATACTGCTTTGTTCATAAAATTGCCCATGTCAAGGTAAAGAATATCATCTTTTTGCTGTATTGTTACCTCTTCTTTGAAAACGAGTTTCTCCTTGTTGTCAAGTGATTCGATGAGATAAGTTATATCCATATCGTTTCCGCGAGTGTTAACCTCTTTAATGGTGTATTTCAGCACTGAGGCAAGCTTGTCTTTTTTGTCAAAGCTTTTGTAGGTTAGTACCGTACCCGCTTTAGACGGGAAGAAAATATCTTGCGCCTGCACTGAAACGCCACAAAATAAAATAGCGATTAGCAAAATTAATGTTCTCATAATGATTCGTTTGAATAATAAGTTGATAAACTATAGTTTAATAAATTCTACTCGACGATTTAAGGCTTTATTGGATGGCGAATCGTTTGGCGCCACGGGCTTTGTTTCACCCAAACCATCGGTTACAAGTCTGTCTGCACTTACGCCAAATTTATTAGACAATTCGGCTTTGACCGAAGCAGCGCGTCGCTTCGATAGATCGAGATTGACAGCATCGGTACCATCGGCATCGGTATGACCCACAATTTTCACTTTCACATCCGTAACTTCATTTAAGATGGTGGCTATTTCTTTCAATGTTCCATAAGATTCGGGCTTGACCACGTCTTTGTTAACATCGAAATAGATACCATACGAAACTAATTTTCCTTCTGTCATCAGTTTATTGCGCATATCGGGGGCACCGGCAGCAACACGTATATTCGAAACCATGGCTGCTCCATTTTCAAAACGGATTCGGTCAGGTTTTACACATCCGGCAGGAAACGCCCGGGGCAAATCCAAGACTTTTTTCTCGTTTTGATATAGTCGGATTCGTGCCTTTTGCACCCAGATAGAAATGTGATACTTCTCATTCATTTTCTGCTTAATCTGTTCATCATCAATATTCCCGCTCAATTTCTGCCCCGAACATTCATCTGAATACAACCAGGTGTTATAATAAGTGGACCCAAAATAAGCAATGTCATACATGAAGCCCCCATTACCAGGAGCCGAACCGGAGTCCCAGCCTTTCACATTCCTTGCCTGAATCAACCTGAATTTGTATCCGCTCATTCTGTCGTCCTCCAAACCGCCAAGCGGGATGACATCAAATTCTATGGTATAATTTTCAGGTAAATTTAGCGGCTTATCTGTCCACACACATTCGTGCATCACAAATTTCATCCAATTTCCCGGGTATAAATTTGTGGTAACTACTTCGGCTGATCCATTGGTATTCCAAAGGGTGGGAAAATCGCCTACCGCATCCAGACTGAAATCTTCGAAGAACATCACTTTCTCACCGGGTATAAAATCAAACTTTGAGTAAGCTTGGAAAACCTTATCCGTTTCGCTCTTTTCTGTCTTGACATTAGTTATCTTACTCGTATCAGATGATTCTTTTGTTCGCTCGGTCTGTTCTTTATTCTTTTTACTTTCTTTCCCTTCTGCATTGTCCATCGCTTTTTCTACTTCTTCAGTAGCTTTCTTTTCCACTCGGCGTTCAACGGCGCGTTTTGCAGCGTCGGTAGCTACACCACCAAGTCTATTAATCCATTGCGCTCCGACTGTCAGCGCGAGAAGGATTGACAAGCCAATTAATAAAAATTTCTTTTTCATGTGTATAATATCGTTTTCTAATAGATTATATGGCTATAATTCACAGTTTAGAAGAAATAGATGCCTAATGTTTGTTACATATCATTCAAATATTATTGACAATCCATCATCTTTAGAAAAAACAGAGAAAAGGAGTTTGCTCAGAAGCCAATAGTTTTATTCTCAACTAATTTTGGTAGAGTTTCTGTAAAAAATCAATTTTAAGGTAAGATATCAGTTTTAGGCAAAACTCCCCGGTTCACAACTTACTCAACGCCTCGATTGAGGCGCGAAATGTCTCCGATAATTACCGTACTTATTGGGTGTTTGAATTTTTCTTTGATAAACATGCAGTTACCCTCGGCTTGAGTACCGATGGTTGTTTGCATCGCGCAAATGGAATGACACGTTGAAAAATGATTATGTGCAATGAGATTTACCGTTTGGGAAGATTTAAGAAAAAGGATATGAATTGCCGGCATAGCAAAGCTAATGAGCAACTCGGCAAATAGAAACGATGTAATGCCGGTGAATAGCAATATTATGGTAATGTTATTCATGGTGAATTTTACTCGATGTTGTTTATTCAGGCATAAACTAATGAAATTTAGGCATTTCATCAAGCCAAATCCTCTCTATCCCAGACAGAATTACATTCGCAAAGTTACAATTTATTTTTAATTTCACAAATACAATTACATTCTTTTCTAAATTTCCGTTACAAAATACTACAGTATCAGGTTGAGCTAAAAACGAAACACGATGTTTTGTGCGGATAAGCAACTATCATAAAGAAACTTCAGCAAGGGCAATTGCACTTACCGGCAATTAGCTCTTGCTGAAGAAAAAAGAAAGGTTTAGGTGTTTTAATATCTTTATTTAACCAATTCGGAACACGCATCCCGAAGTAATGGATTTACATCTTTTTCAATTATTTGATATTTGCAAATTTACAACACTAAAAGCTTAATTGCAATAGCAACACCCGCTCAATGACACCAAACCGCAATCTTATGTAACGAAACCCCTGTTTTTTGTAATGAAATAGCGAAAATATGTAATGAAATGGATGCGAATTAAGAGAAAAGCAGGGAAAACGGAATGATATGCCTAACTAAATACAAATAGTATAGCCATTCGATGAAACAATGAATTAGATTTTAGCGCGAAATAAGCAGACTAAGTTCGATTTACAACTCATCAGGCAACTTAGCTTTTTTCACAAACTATGTTTTCGATTTAGCCTCAAACACACAAAATATAAAATTAAAGCTATAAATATCAATGGATTTTATAAAGAAACCCATTGATATTACAATGAAATATAGCTGCTCTATAAAGGATTAAACATAAATGCAAGATTTTGTTTTGCAGGCGGTTACTTTCCAATGCAAAA
>CAZMQV010000009.1:0-61410 GCA_964568675.1 uncultured Paludibacter sp. | reverse complement strand
CGTTGTTGAAGCGCACTCATGCCTTCGAGAGCCGGAGCGATTACTTCGTTTACGTTTTTCACTGCTTTCAGTACACCTTTTCCTAAGTATCTGCCTTTGTCGCCGTCGCGAAGTTCAAGCGCTTCATGTTCGCCGGTAGATGCGCCTGATGGAACAGCAGCGCGGCCCATAAAACCGGATTCTAATAATACATCAACTTCGATTGTTGGATTACCGCGCGAGTCTAAAATTTCGCGAGCAACGATTTTTTCAATTCTACTCATAATTTATTATTTTTGTTAAATGATATTATGTTGTGATTCTTTTTATTTCTGTTCTGAAATCGACTGCAAAGATACAAAAAATATTGCTGATTTAACGTTATATTCTATTGTTTTTTAAACGGTAGTTTGCTGATGTTTAAATTGCTGGAAATAAACGTGTTTTGTGTGTCTATGTTTGTTATTTTTGCTTTTGTTTCTTTGCTACTTTCTTATTTTTTTTGAGTTTAAGTATTTTTCCATCCCACGCCGGCACAAGAACACGATAAGGGGAGTCGGACGAAAGTGTTTGCTCGGGATATTCTTCCGATTCGTTAAGCAAATTGCTTGCGCTATAAATTTCATTTTCATCGATACCCAAGTATTGAAAAGCTTCGGCCGGGATGTTGATGTGTGTGTCAATCGCTTTGTCGTGAAAGTTGACTACACAGAGCAGCAATTCGTTTTTGTACATTCTGAAATAGGCAAATTGTTCGTGCGAATTAAACGAAGGGTTGCCGTAATTGGCAAACATCAAATCATACATCTTGCCTTCGGTGATGGCTTTCTCTCGAAGTGAAGTCCGAAGTAGTTGCCGGTAGAAGTTTTGTAGGCTGCATTGTTCGTCGCTTAAATCTTTACCATCAAATTTGCCGTTATTAGCCCAAGCTTGCAGCGAGTCGACACTCCAATAGTCGAAGATGGTTGTTTTGCCATCCACGCCACTGAAGCCTTCCATATCCATGCCAAGTTCGCCAAACTCTTGTCCCATGTAGAGCATGAAAGGCGCTTTGGTGAGTGTGGCCGAAATAATGATAGCCGGTTTTGCTGATGCGCCATTTCCACAAAAGAAACCCGAGGCGATGCGTTGCTCGTCATGGTTTTCAAGAAAATGCAGCATTTGGTCTTCAATGCCATTCAAGCTTTGCCAAGCTCCTGTAATTTCACTTGCAGGCTTATTGCGGCTCACTATCCCGCGTAGCAAATCATACATCCCTACTTTGTCATAGAGATAATCGAATTTGCCGTTGCTTATGTAGTTGCGATACTCTGCCGGATTATACACCTCGGCGATAAAAATAATGTCTGGGTTGAGTTTCTTAATTTTGGGTATTACCCAGCCCCAAAACGCCACAGGAACCATTTCTGCCATGTCGCATCTGAATCCATCTACACCTTTTGAAGTCCAGAAACTGAGGATGTCGAGCATTTTTAGCCAGGTGTCCGGGATAGGGTCAAATTGTTGCTGATGCCCTTCGGCATAATTTACACCATAATTGAGCTTAACGGTTTCATACCAATCGTATTCCGAGGGGTATGCCGAGAATTGGTCGTTGCCGGTAGCTTTAGCCGGATTTTCGGTGTAGCCTTTGGTGTCGAAGCTTGCCTGGAGTGGCTGGCCGGGAATGTAATAATAGTTGTTTAATGGTGAGAATGCCCATGAAGGATTATCCGTTTCTCCAAAATCTTTAATACCCGGTGGCTTAGCGTCGGAGCGATATTGACGGGCGGTGTGATTGGGAACAAAGTCAATTATTGCCTTCATTCCGGCTTTGTGAGTGCGCTTAACCAACTCCTCGAACTCTTTCATCCGGTTTGGAACATCTTCGGCCAGGTCGGGATCAACGTCGTAATAATCTTTGATAGCATAGGGCGAGCCAGCATTGCCTTTTATCACTCCGATGTTGTCTTGTGGTATTCCGTAGTGCGAATAATCGGTTTTGGTGGCATGTTCAATTATGCCTGTGTACCAAATGTGGGTCGCGCCAAGCTCTTTGATTGCTTTAAGTGCTTTTGGGGTGAAACTGTTGAATTTTCCGCATCCATTTTCCTCAATAGAGCCGTTGTGTTTGCGAGTTGAATTGTAATTTCCGAAAAGTCGCGGTAGGACTTGATAAATGATAAATTTTGACATTATTATTATGGTAGTTGTTTTATTGTTGGTGGTGTTTATTGATATACTCAATTTTGATACATATTAATCAATTAAATTCACTACAAAAATAAACAAATTAGAATTAACCTTGTTATATCAATTAAAAACAATAACTAATTTTTACAAATAATTAAAGCTTAAAAATGGCAACAACAAATTTCAAGGGAAGCCCGGTTCAAACCAATGGCAACCTGCCCCAAAAAGGCGAAAAAGCGCCTGATTTCAAACTGGTTAAAGGTGATTTGAGTGAAGTGAGTCTGGCAGAATTTGCCGGAAGTAAATTGATTCTGAATATCTTCCCAAGCATTGATACCGGTGTTTGCGCTACTTCAGTTCGCAAATTCAATAAAATAGCTTCTGAAAAAGGAGTGAAAGTGTTGTGTGTGTCTAAAGATTTACCTTTTGCTTCTTCACGTTTTTGTGGCGCCGAAGGTTTGAACGATGTGATTACAGCTTCCGATTTCCGTTATAATTCTTTTGCCACTGATTACGGTGTGCTTCTCACCGATGGCCCTTTGCAAGGATTGTGTGCTCGCGCGGTTGTGGCGCTGGATGAGAATGGCGTGGTAGTTTATTCAGAATTGGTATCCGAAATCACTACAGAGCCTGATTATAACGTTCCTTTCTAATTATTTTTTCTGATTATTTTTTTTCGAAGATAATAGAAAGTTTTTTTCAAACACTCCGGTTTTCGTGATGAATACCGGAGTGTTTGTTTTTTCTATCCTGATTCGGCTACAAGTTTAGTAACGATATGTCGTGAAGTGGTCTATTTAATATTTTATAGTTATCTTTGCCGTGAAAATTAAAAATTGTACATTATGGAGTATGGATTATTCGACTTTCTGAAACTTGTAGGCTCCTTAGCGCTGTTCCTCTACGGAATGAAGATAATGAGTGATGGCCTACAGAAATTAGCTGGAAATAAACTGCGAAATGTATTGTCGGCAATGACAAGAAACCGAGTTATGGGGGTGTTGACAGGTGTGTTGATTTCGGCTGTGATTCAATCGTCATCGGCTACCACCGTGATGGTGGTAAGTTTTGTCAATGCGGGGCTTCTAAGTCTTGTTCAGTCAATTGGAGTTATTATGGGTGCCAATATCGGAACTACAGTAACAGCATGGGTCATTTCGCTATTTGGCTTCGGCAAGTTTTCGATTAGCGCGCTTTCAATCCCATTAATGGGGCTTGCAATCCCATTCATTTTCTCTTCTAAAAGTAAAAATAAATCGTTTGGTGAATTTATTTTTGGTTTTGCTTTCCTTTTTATGGGGCTTGATTTTCTGAAAGATTCGATGCCCGATTTGCAAAATAACCCGGAAGTGCTTGGGTTTGTACGAAATTTTTCCGACAATGGATTTCTTTCCGTATTATTTTTCTTGCTTATCGGTACTGTGTTGACAATAATTGTGCAGTCGTCGAGTGCCACCGTTGCGCTGACGCTTATAATGACAGCCAAAGGCTGGATTGATTTCCCGTCGGCTGCGGCGATGGTGATGGGCGAGAATATCGGCACCACCATTACAGCAAATCTGGCTGCCATCCCAGCCAATATCTCTGCTAAGCGAGCGGCATTTTCACACCTCATGTTTAATGTGCTGGGTGTCGTGTGGATGTTGTTTGTGTTTAAGTATTTTATCCAAATGGTAGGTGGGTTAGTTGAGAATGCGACGGCTGTCAATCCGAATGGAATGACTGCTTTCCTCGCGTCGTTATCTCCACAAGAATATGCGACAATTACAGCCACAAACTCAAGTTCGGCAATAGCTCCTGAACTTGCTGATAAGTACAAACTTTACCTGGAGTATCAAACTTCCACATCTTACGGCTTGTCGCTATTTCACACCTTGTTCAACGTGTTCAATGTCTCCATCATGATTTGGTTTGTGAAAGTCTATGAAAAGATTTGTCTGTTTGTAATCAAGCCGAGAAAAGGCACTGAAGATGATGAAGAGTTTGTGTTGAAATACATTGGCACCGGGATGTCATCGTCCTCTGAACTATCCATTCTTCAGGTAGAACAAGAAGTAGGAGTGTATGCCAATCGCGTAAAACGAATGCTTGATTTTATCAGAGAAATGACCAATATGGCATCAAACGACAAGGAGTTCCTGAAACTTTACAACCGGGTGGAGAAATACGAAGAAATCAGCGACCGAATGGAGGTTGAAATTGGAAATTACGTAGCCAAGGTATCCGAAGGGCGATTGAGTAACGAAAGTAAAGAGACCACACGCGCTATCTTACGTATTGTAACCGAGATTGAAAGCATTGCTGACGCGGCATGTAATATCGGACGTCATCTTAATCGTAAGTCAGAATCCGGCGTTAGTTTTGATAAATCATTAATAGATAATATCAATTCGATGTATGATTTGATTGACAAAGCATTTGAGAATATGATTGTAATACTTCAAAATCGAAAAGTGTCCGGTCCGCATCTTATTGAGAGTACTTCATTGGAAAAAGAGATTAATGATCTGCGAAGCCTGTTGAAAAAACAAAATGTGGTCAATGTGGATCAAATGGCTTATTCATACCAGAGTGGTGTGTTGTACATGGATATTATCAATGAATGTGAGCATCTGGGCGATTACATCATTAATGTGGTTGACGCCATGAAAGCGGAAAAAACGTCTTAAACTCATTTCCGTTAGTGGAAAGCATTTGAAAAAACTTACAACATGTATGTGTTGTAAGTTTTTTTTGTGAGTTAACACGAGTTGAAGGCTCTTTTCATTAAAATAATTAAAAGAGAAACGCTTTTTTTCCATACCTTTGCATTGCTTTTTTTTTATTTTAATAGTAATAAAATGAAACTTACTCAAATAGCTAAAGTGCTACAAGCCAACATCCCACAAGGGATAGATGCTGATATTCAATGGTTGCTAACCGATAGCCGTTCGCTTTCGTTTCCGGCCGAAACACTTTTTTTTGCGCTAAAATCCGAAAGAAACGACGGGCATCATTACATCGAAGAGCTTTATGAACGAAACTTGCGCTTCTTTGTAGTAAGCGAAATCTCGTTTGATGTCGCAAATATGTCAGATGCTGTTTTCTTGCTTGTAGGCGATACGCTCCAAGCTTTGCAACAATTGGCTACACACCATCGGGCACAATTCCCAATACCCGTTATTGGCATTACCGGAAGCAATGGTAAAACGGTGGTGAAAGAGTGGCTTTATCAGTTGCTCAATTCGGATTATAAAATTGTGCGGTCGCCACGAAGCTACAATTCACAAATTGGTGTGCCGCTTTCGGTGTGGGCAATGAACGATAATAGCGAATTGGGAATTTTCGAAGCCGGTATTTCGCTACCCAATGAGATGGCAAATTTGCAATCTATCATTGACCCTTCTATCGGCATTTTCACCAATTTGGGCGAAGCGCATCAAGAGGGATTTACAGGACTGAAACAAAAAGCGGATGAAAAAGTAAAACTATTCCGAAACGCGGATGTGATAATCTATAATTCTGATAATAAACTGATAGAAATTGCCATAATACAGGCTAATCTGAAAGCCGATTTATTCTCCTGGGGTAAGAAACCGTCAAGTCGTGTGCAATTGCTCGATGTAGCGAGAGATGGAAATGTTGTCCTGTCTTTGAAATATCAAAACCAGACATTGCGGTTTGAAATAGCATTTAACGACGATGCTTCTGTTGAAAATGCCATGCAATGTATTTGTACATTGCTTTATCTTGGATTCGCGCCGGAGATAATTGCAAAAAAACTAATATTACTCGAATCCGTAGCTATGCGTTTGGAAGTGAAGGAGGGTGTTAATGGCTCGTTGATCATCAACGATACCTATAATTCCGACCTTAATTCGCTGAACATCGCGCTTAATTTCCAAAATCAGCAATCAGGCAAAAAGAATTTGTCGAAAACAGTGATCCTTTCGGATATCTATCAAAGTGGCCATACGTCCGAGGAGCTTTATTCGAAAGTGGCTATGCTCATTCATTCGAAAGATATCAGGAGGTTCATTGGAGTAGGTGAGGAGATAATGAGCAATTCCGATAAGTTTCAAACTCCCGAAAAGTATTTTTTTAGAGATACGGACGAGTTGCTCAAGTCGAAGCTTGTAGGCGCATTTAAGAATGAAATAATACTGATGAAAGGAGCGAGGAGTTTTCATTTTGAAAAAATACTCTCTCGGATTGAAACCATCGTACACGAAACTACGCTCGATGTAAATATCAATTCGTTAGTGAGCAACTACAATTATTTTCGTTCAAAGCTCCAACCCGGCACACGCATGATGTGTATGGTGAAAGCATTTGCTTATGGTAGTGGTTCGGTAGAGATAGCCCGGATTTTGCAAAACAATCGCTGTGAATACCTTGCCGTGGCTGTTGGCGATGAGGGTGCAGAGTTGCGTCGCGAAGGTATTCGAGTGCCAATAGTGGTAATGAATCCGGAGAAATCGGCTTTCGATACTATTTTTGAGAATAAACTTGAACCTGAGATTTATAGTTTTAAATTGCTCAAATCATTTATTCAGGCAGCCGGTAAACTTGCTTTGACCGATTATCCCATTCATCTGAAATTTGATACGGGAATGCATCGGCTTGGGTTTGAACAGAAAGATTTGTCGGAACTTATCCACTTGCTTCAAGGACAAAACCAAGTGAAGATTCGCTCGGTGTTCTCACATTTAGTAGGTGCGGATAGTCCCGAGTTTGATGATTTTACCATGCACCAATTGCAGGTTTTCACCAGTTGCGCCGATGAAATCTCACGTGCTTTTACTCACAAGATTTTAAAACACGTTCTCAATTCGGCAGGTATTGAGCGTTTCACCGATTATCAGTTTGATATGGTGCGGCTCGGTATTGGGCTTTATGATGTGAGCGCGCTACCGGGTGTTAAACTTGAAACTGTATGTACATTGAAAACCGTAATTTTGCAAATACGCGAAGTGAAAGCCGGAGATACTGTAGGCTATAGCCGAAGAGGTAAACTGCAACGCGATAGCCGGATAGGTGTGATTCCGATTGGCTATGCCGATGGCTTTGACCGTCATTTTGGCAATGGAGCCGGCGAGGTATGGGTGAATGGCGCGAGAGCAAAAGTAGTCGGAAATGTGTGTATGGATGCTTGTATGATTGATTTGACCGACATTCAAGCCGAAGAAGGCGATGCAGTGGAAGTGTTTGGTCGTAACATCACCATTCAGGAGTTGGCAGATAAGCTCGGCACCATCCCTTATGAAATACTGACAAGTGTGTCGCGAAGGGTGAAAAGAGTGTATTTTGTAGATTAAATGAAGCGAATACTTAAATTTTAATTTTAATTCAACTTGATACTCACCTGTGTTCATAATCCGGAAAGCGCCAAACCCTTATTGGAAAGCGGGATAATGCTTGCGAGCAGGCTAAATAAAGAATTTAGAGCCTTAGCGTTAGTCGAAAACACCCCATCGACTCATGTGCTCAAAAATCAAATCGGTGAGTTGCTGATTGACTGCGGGAATAATACAAGCGCGGAGTTGGTGGAAACGATAACGCTTGCCGAATTGGCGCATGTATGTGATACTTTTGAAGCATCGTTGTTGCTCATTCAATGGGAGGGAAAGCCAAAGAGAATGATTCGTTCGATGCTGAAAATATGTCGTGATTTGCGAATCCCTTATCTGTTTTTTAAGGATAACTTCAGAACTCTCAGCTTATCCAAAATAATGGTTTCGGTAGGTTTTCTGGTTGAAGAATATGAGAAAGCACAGTTTGCATCGGCATTCGGGCGTTTCTGCAAGGCTGATATTTTAATACTTCAGGCGAATGATTCAGGCTCAAAAGCTGCAAACACAGTTGTGAAAATGAAAGCGTTGTTTGATAAATTTGAGTTGCGCTATGAGGTTGAGAAAGCTAAGTCAGATAGTTTTAGTTTGGACAAAGAGGCGGTGAGGCGTGGCGTAATTGAGAATTATGATATGGCACTCATTTCGGCATCGCGAGAGTACGGTTTGGACGACATTTTATTTGGCGCTCGGGAATACCACTTAATTCGAAAGTCAAATATTCCTCTTTTGATTATCAATCCACGAGGCGATTTATACAGTCTTTGCGATTGAATTATCCACGGCTTTGTGGTGAAAGCTACAAGCATTTGCTTTGATTTTTTTATTATCTTTGTAAAAAAAAATGAACGAATGGACTTTAAGAACCAATTAAAAAAAATACCAAAAGTTTTTTTGAACAAATATTTTATCACGTTTGCGATTTTTCTTGTTTGGATACTTTTCTTTGATAAATTCAATCTTCTAAGCAGGTGGGAAACAAACAGGAGGGTGAATAAACTTGAAAATGAAATTCAATATTTCAAGAATGAAATTGATGCGAACAAGACGAAGGTAATCGAAATGCAATCGGATGAAAAGACGCTTGAAAAATATGCCAGAGAGAAGTATTATCTTAAAAAAGACAGTGAAGATATTTTTATAATTAAAGAAAATAATGAGTAAACAAGTTATCTATTATCTCCAATTAATTGGCTCTGTATTAGTGCTGATTGGAGCTGCTTTGAAGTATTTCAATTTCGAATTTGAGGTGTATAAGTATATATTTTCAGCCGGAGCATTGTCGCTGATCACAGTTAGTTTTGCGCAATATTTTAATAACAGAAAAGGAAATACACGTGTTCAGCGTCAACATCGACTGATGCTTTTTGCAACAGCTTTTCTGGGTGTATCTGCTTATTTAATGTTTCGAAACGACGAACGATGGGTGATATTAGTGCTTGTCTATGCCTTGGTGTCTGTGTTTCTGTCATTTAGAAGCGATAAAACCGAATAGATTTAATGTGAATCTCATTTTTTTGTTTTCATTTTGAAAACCGTTACAATTGCTTCAAGCAGTTGTAACGGTTTTTTTTGTAAGCGTCCCCATTATCCCTGTCATGCTTCGCAACGTGAATATGAAAACAGCCCAAATCAGCCCTCATGTTCATCTAAGCAAGATATGACGACTGATTTCTTTTTCAGAATTTGTTTTGCTAAAGGCTTGAGGTAGTTTATTGATCTTCTGATGGCAAAGTAATGACGTTGGGCTAAGCTGTTGACTTCGCTTAACGGCTAACGGCTTTCGGATAAACCGGAAATTTTGAATTGGCGAATTGCTAAATATCACAAGTTTGTTCACATTCTAAGGCGTATTCGCCGTGTCAGAACGTTGTTTACAAAAACAATAAATCCTTTAAGATATTTCGCCCTCAAAGGGTGACAAACTATCAAGAGTTCATTGATGTATCGTGTATTTTAAGGCAACGACATTGCATTAGGGCAAATGTTGTGTATAGTTTTGTCATTCAACAATTTCATTTGTAACTCATTTACCACCCATTTTGTCATTCAACAATTTCATTTGTAACTCATTTTCACCTGTTTTGTCAATTGACAATTTCATTTGTAAATCATTTTTACCCGTTTTGTCGTGTAACAATTTCATTTGTAACTCATTTTTACCTGTTTTGTCAATTGACAATTTTAGTGGTAAATCATTTTTACCCGTTTTGTCGTGTAACAATCCTACTCTTGCAAGCTGTTACTACCCGTTTTGTCAATTTGCAATTTTAGTGATAACTCAATTACCCTCCATTTTGTGATGTAACAAAGCTTTGAATAGTAAGAAGCTGTAATCGAACCACCTGCCCATAACGACACAGTTTGTAAGTAAGATTTAGCCAATCCGATATCCTCTTTTGCCCTCTCCAAACCAATTGAACGAATTTGTATCTCGCTATTTGGGGACAACCATTTGGATTACTGCTGGTAAAATATTTACACGGCAGGAATGAGCGTCGGGAACCATGATTCCATCCGCCTCAACTAATAGTTGAGGCGCACTTTCAATAATTACCTCGTAAGCTTTAAATGACTGGATTATCGGTATTTGAGTTATTTTTCCGTTAAAAAGATTCGATAGAATTTGAAAGATATTCTTAAACGATATTTTACCCACCATCATCATGTCAAAAATGCCATCGTAGGGTAGTGCCAATGGATTTTGTTTTATACCACCTCCTGTATAAGGTCCATTCGCCACGTTCATCGAGAGTAGCGGTAGAGAATGGGTTTTCCCGTCGATTTCAATGGTAGATTGATAGTTTTTGTGTCGTATTAAAGCGATGATGAGCGCGATGGTATATAAAAAGGAGAAGCTTCCGACGTATTTTTTAAGGCGGTTGGTAGTGTCGGCAGTTAATGCGTCAAGCCCAAATCCAACGGAGTTGATAAAAAAGTGTTTTTTTTCAGTTTTATTTGCGAAAAAGCTAATCTGACCAATATCAATGAGCTGTGTTTTCCCCTGAAGGAGATTATTCAGCGATTCTTTGTTGTTTTTCCTGATTTTCCAGAATCTAGCCCAATCATTACCGGTGCCACGCGGCATCAATGCCACTTTAATATGATGTCGGCTGCTTAATGGAACGCTGAAGATGCCGTTTATTACTTCGCTGATGGTACCATCGCCACCGAGAACCAGAAAATTGACGCATCCAAGCCGGGTATAATGTTTGGCAATTTCTATCGCATGACCTGAGTATTCCGTTTTCTTAAAAATAAATGCGATATCACGTTTTTTGAGTTCGGACGTAACGTAGCCGCTTTGCTCCAGAAACTGTCTTTTGCCGGCTCTTGGATTGGTGATGACGAGCCATTGATTGGCTGTGATAATCTCTTCTAACATTCTTTTGGCTAAAAAAAAACAGTAGTGATGGACGTTGTGCCAACTACTGTTTTATGTGTTGACTGTGTTATGTTTACCTTCCTTTTGAGATTAAATAAAGATCAACCAGGGTTAATGCTGTCATGGCTTCGACGATGGGAACCGCACGTGGTAAAACGCAAGGATCGTGGCGTCCGTGAGCTTCCAATTCTATTTTTTTCAAATCTTTGTCCACCGTATGCTGTTTTTGGCTGATGGTAGCTACCGGTTTGAAAAGCACGCGGAAATAGATGTCCTCGCCATTGCTGATACCGCCTTGCACGCCTCCGGAGTTGTTGGTAGTTGTGCTTACTTTGCCCTTTTCATCAACCGTGAACTGATCGTTCTGTTCAGCTCCTGTAAGATGCACACCTTCGAAACCTCTGCCATAATCAAAACCATGTGTGGCGTTGATGGTGAGCATTGATGCCGCCAATCGCGCTTGAAGTTTATCAAAAAGAGGTTCGCCCCAACCAATTGGGACTCCCTTTACTACACAACTGATGATGCCGCCGATGGAGTTTCCTTCAATGCGAAGCTTGTCGATGTAGGCAATCATTTTTTCGGCAGTTTCCGATTCGGGACAGCGTATTATGTTGTTTTCGATTGAAGTTAAATCAAGTTTTTCATACGGTTTGTTCACGGCTATGTGTCCAACTTGCGAAGTGTATGCGGTGATTTCAACTCCTTGTTGTTTCAGAGCCAGCTTAGCAATTGCTCCCGCTGCAACCCATGCGGCAGTGGCACGTGCCGAGCTGCGTCCACCTCCGCGATGGTCGCGAATCCCGTATTTCTGCTGATAGGTGAAATCGGCGTGAGAAGGTCGAAATACATCTTTCAGGTGGTCGTAATCTTTACTCTCTTGATTCTTGTTCCAGATGACAAACGCGATAGGCGCACCCGTACTTTTGCCATCGAAGATGCCCGATAGAAATTCCACTTTATCCTCTTCGCTTCGCGGAGTAGAAATGATTGATTGTCCGGGGCGTCGGCGAGTCAGCTCTTGTTGAATGAATGTTTCGTCAATTTCTATTCCCGGAGGGCAGCCGTCAACAATGCCTCCAATAGCCCGTCCGTGAGATTCACCAAATGATGTGAAAGTAAAAAGTTTACCTAATGTATTCATATTTCTTTTTTTATAAGCAATTGCTTTCCTATACTTTTTGCGAAAAGATTCCTGCGTGCTTATTACGTAGATAACAAAATCAGGAATACAGAGTTCGTTAGTGATGTAAATTAGCCGAAATTTTGGATTAATGCGCAGTGCAGTTAGTCCTTAATCGTCCTCGGAATGCTTCCTTTTATTAATATCCAATTTGAGCGATACTGAAAAACGATAATTAAATTCGTGTTTCATTGTTTTCAATTTGTCGCAAACTCTCTGATTTGAGTGAAAATAATTTAACAAAATTAAGTAAATAGTTTTGATTGACAAAACCCAATTCTCTGAAAAGAAATTAAAACCACCCAAATGCGACAGTAATTATACAAAAAATGCGCCCTGGTAATCATACCGGACGCATTTTAATTTTGGAGTTTGGGGAGATACTTTCTTTTAGATTCCCGCTATTCTTTTAATTTCTTCAATTATCGCGTTGGCAAATGCTTCTGCCTGTTCCGGAGTACCGGCTTCGGAATAGATGCGAATAATCGGTTCGGTGTTTGATTTGCGCAGGTGTACCCAGCCTTGTGGAAAATCAATCTTCACACCGTCAATGTCGTTTACTTCGTATTGTTTATAACTTCCTTTGATCACTGTCAGCACACCATCTACATCAATTGCGGGAGTGAGTTCAATTTTGTTTTTACTCATGAAATAGTTCGGATAGGTTTTACGAAGTTCCGAAACTGTTTTTTTCTCTTTAGCCAATTGAGTGAGAAATAGCGCGATGCCAACCAGTGCGTCCCGGCCGTAGTGGCTTGCGGGATAAATCACACCGCCATTGCCTTCGCCACCAATCACAGCGCCTGTTTCTTTCATTTTGCTTACAACATTCACTTCGCCCACAGCCGATGCTTCGTATTGGCAGTTGTATTTTCGGGTAACATCACGAAGCGCACGTGTAGAACTCATGTTGGACACGGTGTTGCCTGGTGTGTGTTGCAGGATGTAGTCGGCAATAGCTACCAATGTGTATTCTTCGCCAAACATGGAGCCATCTTCCGCAATAATCGCGAGGCGATCCACATCGGGGTCAACCACAAGTCCGACATCATATTTACCACTTTTCATTACGGATGAAATTTCGGTGAGATGTTCAGGTAGCGGTTCGGGGTTATGTGGGAAATGTCCATTTGGTTCGCAGTAGAGTTTCTCCACCGTTTTCACTCCAAGCGCCTCGAGCAGTGCGGGAATGGCTATTCCGCCTACCGAATTCACGCAGTCAATCGCCACTTTGAAATTGGCTGCTTTGATGCTTTCCACGTCTATCAGCTCGAGTGCAAGCACAGCTTCGATATGTTTTTGAGTGAAGTCATCTTTGGTGGTGAGTGAGCCAAGTGTATCTACTTCTGCAAAGAGATATTCGTCTTTTTCTGCCAAAGCAAGGATTGTAGCACCTTCGGCGGCATTCAGAAATTCACCTTTTTCGTTCAACAATTTCAATGCGTTCCATTGTTTGGGGTTGTGGCTTGCTGTGAGGATAATGCCTCCGGCAGCGCCTTCCATCGTTACAGCCAGTTCGGTTGTTGGGGTGGTGGCAAGTCCGATGTCCACTACATCCATGCCCATCCCAAGCAGGGTGCCAACAACGATTTTGTTGACCATTTCGCCCGAAATACGCGCGTCGCGTCCAACAACGATGGTGTTGGAGTTTGTTTTTTTCGACGAACGAATAAATGAAGCGTAGGCAGATGTGAATTTTACAATGTCGAGCGGACTAAGTCCTTCTCCAGCCTTTCCGCCAATAGTGCCGCGGATACCAGAAATTGATTTAATAAGTGCCATAATATTTCTTCTTTACTATTTTGATTTTTTATTCTCAAATCAAAGATATAATTTCTTCTGATTTCTTTTAATAATAAAAAGAAAATACCCCTTTTACGAATAGAAAGGAGTATATTTCAATAAAAAAATTATCTGATAACCGTAATTCTTAGATGATACAAAACCGGTATCAACTTGTCGCGTCCTGAACTGTAGTTGGTCGTGTTTAAGTTGGAAGGAACAAGAACGTAAGCCTCCGCGTTTTTATATTTCAGTAATCCGATAGCTTCATTTAATCCGGCTCCAAATGTGGAAATAGAATTTGTGCTACCGTAGAGCATGGACGAGGGTTCGGCATAGTCTTTCGGTTCCCAGTTTTTTAGGCGTATTGTTTTTTCTTTGTCCAAATCATACTCAATAAACCGAAATCCCACCACAAGATTCGTGCGAACCGAATCGCCTTCTGTTTCACCTTTGTCAATTAAATGATAGTAAAGACCGGAGCTTGATTTGTAATAAGTATTGTTGTCCCAATTATCAGCTGTAGGCTGAGTGGTTACGATATTCAACTTGTTTTCTTTGATGTAGTTTTGTATTTCGACTTCTTCTTCATCCTGAAGTTGCGAAAATGTTTTATACTTGTTGCAGGCTGGTGTCAAGAGCAAAATAGCTATTGAAAGGAGAAGAATATTTATTTTTTTCATTTTTCTAAGCTGATACTTTTAGTTTTAGTTTGTAATTCCGATATTAACTCCGATCTGATGGGTTACGAGATTGGAATTTGAAATTACCGAATAAATGCAACTGTTCTATTAAAACAATTTGCAACGCGAATTGCTTATTGGGCTATATTGTAAATAAGTTGCAAATATCCGATTTTATTGCGAATTATAAAAGTTAAATTTCAGTAAACTGCGATTATTGAAATACGATGTAACTACTCACCTTGCTTTCCTTCAAAATGCGTAGATTCCGTCATTTATGTTATTGTCAGGTCCAATTATTTACTCTTTGAAGTACTTGTCGTTGTAAAGTATTTCCGAAAGCTCATTACATCAAGAAAAATTTCCGAAACAGGAAGCTTGGAAATTTGGATGTCGGTGATGAACACCGATTCTTTATTTCAATAATCAATTATCAACTGAACAGACGGGGAGAGTATTTGATAATTATTCAGGGAGAATCTCCATTTCTACCACTACCGATGTGAATGGTGGCACAAATTCATTGCCATTGACACCATAAGCAAGGTGCCACGGGATGATGAAATTCGCTTTTTGGCCGATACGCATCATTTGCGCCGCAGCTTCTATCCCGATAGGCAACTCTTTCTTCTGAAATTCTACCTTTTGCCTTGCTACTTCAAACCGTAAATTGGATTCAAGATCATAAACCTTGAAATGAATCAACGCAGTTTTCCTTTGCGACAATTCTTTCGATAGACCTTCGGATTTGGGCATTTCATAATAAAATCCCAGATCAGATTTCGTATAACCCGGTGCTTTAGATTTGACAAACTCTCCAAGCAAACTGTCTTCTCTTTTTGTCAGCTGATAATTTATTTCTTGCAATGCAAGTTGCATCGTATCCTTACTTGTGTCGCGTTTGTTCGACGGTAATTGTGGTGGTTGTTTGCCACACGATACGACAAGCGTAATAGTGGTGAAGAAAACGAATGTTAGCAGCGCGTTGGTTGCGGTAACTGTAAGTTTTTGTTTCACTTTATATCTGACGTTAACGTATGTTGGCAATGCTGATGATGTCGGCAAATACTCCGGCAGCTGTAACGCTCGCGCCTGCTCCATAACCTTTGATAATGAGCGGAAACTCGTTGTAACGTTCGGTTTTGATGGACACGATGTTGTTACTTCCTTGCAAATCGTAGAAAGGGTGATGTTGCCCAATGGCTTGTAGCCCAACACTACATTTGCCTTCGGACATTGTGGCTACAAATCTCCAGCATTTATTCTCATTGTTCAGCGCTTTGCGTTTTTCTTCAAACTCACCGTCAATGTCTTTGATGTTTTGCCAGAACTCGTCGAGCGACCCGGTGAAATATTTATCGGGAATAAACAGATTTTTGGTAACATCTTCCTGCTCTACTTTGTAGCCGGCTTCGCGGGTGAGAATCACCAGCTTACGTATTACATCTTTGCCACTCAGGTCGATACGAGGGTCGGGTTCGGAGTATCCCAGCTCTTTTGCTTGTCTTATGGCTTCGCTGAGAGGTATTTCCTGGCTGATAGTATTGAAGATAAAATTGAGGGTTCCCGATACCACTGCTTGCATTTCAAGTATGTGGTCGCCACTATTTGTCAGGCTGTTCATGGTGTTGATAATTGGAAGCCCGGCTCCAACATTGGTTTCGAAAAGAAATTTTACGCCACGCAAGCGCGCAGTTTCTTTCAGCTTTTCGTAGTTTTCATATTCCGACGAAGCCGCAATTTTGTTAGCCGCGATGACGTTGATGTTATTTTCAAGTAAGCCCTGATATAGTTCGGCTACTTCATGGCTTGCAGTGCAATCTACAAATACCGGATTGTAGATATTCATTTTTAATATCTCTTCTTTGATGGCTTTAGTGGTTGCCGGCACGCCCTCTGTTTTTAGTTTCTCAAGGCAATTGTCCAGGTTTATGCCGGGACGTTCAAAAATCATTTTGGAACTGGATGCAATTCCAACTACATTGATTTTCAAACCATTGAGTTCCATTAATTTTTCCCGTTGATTTTTTATCTGGTTGAGCAAATTGCTTCCGACGGTACCAACACCCACCACAAAAAGATTGAGAACCTTGTATTCCGAAAGGAAGAATGAGTCGTGAATGACGTTTAGCGCTTTGCGCAACATGCTTCTGTCGGTAACGAATGAGATATTGGTTTCGGAAGCGCCTTGCGCGCAAGCAATGACATTGATACCATTTCTTCCCAAAGTGCCGAAAAGTTTTCCCGCTATTCCGGGTGTGCGTTTCATGTTGTCGCCCACAATAGCAATGGTTGCCAATTCGTTTTCCGAAAAGATAGGGTCAATCTCGCCTTGAAGGATTTCTGTGTTAAATTCTTCATTCAGCACTTTTACAGCCAACGCGCTGTCCGCGTTTCTCACCCCAATTGAAGTGTTGTTTTCCGATGAGGCTTGTGAGACCATAAAGACGCTGATGCCGTTTTTGGCGAGCGCGCGGAAAATACGGAAATTGACGCCGATAACTCCCACCATGCCAAGACCTTGCACGATGATAAGTGAAGTGTCGTTGATGGACGAAATGCCTTTGATTATTTTTGTTTTCTCATTTTTCGATTCAATTTTATTGCTCGAAATTATTGTACCTTTACTCGTGGGATTGAAAGTGTTTTTTATCACCACCGGAATGTTTTTATGATAAACCGGGAAAATGGTGGGTGGATAAATAACTTTTGCGCCAAAATTGGATAGTTCCATCGCTTCGCTAAAGCTGAGATGTTCAATGACGTAGGTAGTGCTGATTATTTTTGGATCAGCAGTCATAAATCCATCCACATCCGTCCATATCTCAAGCGACGTAGCATTTAACTCCGAAGCAAGAATTGAGGCGGTATAGTCAGAGCCACCGCGCCCGAGGTTGGTGGTGTAGCCCGTGCTTAAATCGGTGGAAATAAAGCCACCGCATACACTGACACGAGGCATGTTGGTGAACGTATTGACAATCAATTCGCGGGTTGCCGGGAAATCTACAATATGTTTGTCGAACTCATTGATGGTTTTGATAAACAGGCGTGAGTCGAAATGCGTAGCGCCGGCCAACATGCCGGTAATAATTATTGAAGAAATCACCTCGCCGTAGCTGACTATGGTGTCAGTGATGCGGGTCGAAATATCTTTAATTAAATAAATTCCACGGAAGATGTTGCTTAAGTCATTAAATTCCTGCTGAATCAATTCAATAATTTCATCCTTTTTTTCGGAGGGAACAATGGCATCAATTAGTTCGAAATGTCTGTTTGCCATGTTTTCAAATTCTGTAAGGTATTCTGCATTGCCAGCAGCAGCCTTTTTTGAGGTAGCATACAGCAAATCTGTTATTCCCGATAAAGCGGATACTACTACAATTACCGATTCTTGCTGTGCCTCGATAATCCCTTTCACTTGAAGCATACCCTCCACTGAGCCTACTGACGACCCTCCAAACTTTATTACCTTCATCTTTTTTTGAACTATATTAATTCGTTTTTATCTTCCTTTTCTATTATTTGTCAGCTATGCG
Source organism: uncultured Paludibacter sp. (assembly GCA_964568675.1). Classification (GTDB taxonomy): domain Bacteria; phylum Bacteroidota; class Bacteroidia; order Bacteroidales; family Paludibacteraceae; genus UPXZ01. Next base: position 43,360 of record CAZMQV010000009.1, on the reverse strand, counting down.
CTGCTAGGTTGCGTAAATATCTCCTGTTTTTCTTGTACAGAATGATGCAAATTAGCGTTGTTTGTTTAATTTATTGCAAAAATAAGCTTTTTACGATAAAAAACACGTATATCGTGGCAAAAGTCTTTACATTTTGTTGTAGAATTTGATTATTGGGCATTGAAATACATTAATCTCTCTTGTTTCTCCTTTTTGAAGTTCATTGCTAATAAACATTATTTAGAGGCTTTTCTAAGAAGAAGTCTTGTGAGTTTCCAAAATTTACTGTACTTTTGCACAACTTTTTGTAAAAAAGGATGGTCCGGTAGCTCAGTTGGATAGAGCAACAGCCTTCTAAGCTGTGGGTCTTGAGTTCGAATCTCAACCGGATCACCAAAAAAAGAGAGAAGTAGTTCGTCTGCTTCTCTCTTTTTTATATCTAAATCTCGATACTTATCTGATTTTATATTTGCAATTTACTTTCCCTTTGGTGATATTGGTTAGTTTTCCTTTGATAAGTTGTCGGCGCAATGGTTTCACCCTATCGGTAAAAAGATGACCTTCCAAATGGTCAATTTCATGTTGAAGCACTCTGGCTCTGAATCCGTCAAATTCCTCTTCATGTTCTTCAAAATTTTCGTCCAGATAGCGAACCTTAATGATTTCAGGACGACTCACCGTTTCATTGATGCCGGGAATGCTCAGGCAACCCTCGTCATAATCCACTTCCTCTTCGCTTTCTTCGGTAATTTCGGGGTTTATCATTGTTATTTTGAAAGTAGCAAGTTCCGGATCGTCTTCTTTGAATGGAATAAGATCGACCACTAAAAGTTGGATAGCTAAACCAATCTGCGGAGCAGCCAGGCCAACGCCTTCGGCATGATACATGGTTTCATACATGTTGGCAATGAGTTCTTTCAGATTGGGGTAGTCTTGGGTAATGGGTTCGGTCAATTTTCGAAGTACGCCTTGACCATAAGTATAAATTGGTAATATCATTTGATTTTTTTTATTAAATGGATTTTTATAAAAAGCTTTTGGTGCTTTCTAAGTAACTCTGAAGAATAATTGTTGCGCTGATTTTGTCAACAAGCGCTTTGTCTTGTCTTGCTTTTTTCTTCAGACCACCTTCGAGCATTGCTTTGTGAGCCAATACCGATGTGAAACGCTCATCCATATAAACAAGTTCGATGTTGGAAAATTTTAGTTCAAGTTTTTTCTTCAACGGACGAATTTGGCGCATTGTTTCAGAGTCTTCGCCATTCATTTGGCGGGGTAGCCCGATAACAATAATATCCACTTGCTCCTTGCTCAGGTAGTTTTCAAGATAAGAAATCAGCTGGTGTGTGGGCACAGTGTCCAATCCATTGGCTGTGATACGAAGCGGATCGGTTACGGCAAGCCCCGTGCGTTTATTCCCATAATCTATTGCAAGTATTCGAGCCATTTATCTGTTTCCTTAATTAGCCTACAAAGGTAGTAAATATATTATTTCCATTAAAGAGTAGTTGATACAATGTAAGTTAAGAAGTTCAAAGTAGATTTTAAGAAATAGGAGTTTGAAAATGTACTGCAACGTTCACCATTTTTTTGTATATTTGCAATCCTTGATTTTTTCTTTAATGTAAAAATATAACTAACTAATTAATAGAAAATTATACTATGCACAATTGGTTTCAATGTAAAGTGAAATACGAACGTAATGCCGAAGATGGCAGTATTGCGAAAGTGAGTGAGTCATATTTAGTAGATGCTTTGTCGTTCACAGAGGCAGAAGAGCGCATCAACGACGAGATGAAACCCTATATTAGTGGCGATTTCCTTGTTTCAGACATTAAACGCGCCCGTATCAGCGAGTTGTTTGAAGATGAAGCCGGTGATAAATGGTATCGGAGCAAAGTGTTTTTTATCAGTTTGGACGAAGAAAAAGGAGTGGAGAAAAAAACTGCCGCTACCATGTTTGCTCAAGCCAATACGCTAAAGGAAGCTGTTGAACTCATTGACAAAGGGATGAAAACTTCGTTATCCGACTATGAAATTGCTTCGGTAACCGAAACGAATGTGATGGATGTATTCAAATATCACAAAGACTGATAAGTCCACCCGATAGCCGGTGTAATTTAATGTTATAGTTCGAAAATTTTTTGTAATTAATTTAATTTGTATTCATGAGTGTCGCATCCAACATAGCTGCAATTCGTGCGCATGTTCCCGCATCGGTAAGTTTGGTTTGTGTGTCGAAATTTCACAATGCCGCTACCATTATGGAGGCTTATCGTGCCGGCGAACGAATTTTTGGAGAAAGCCGTGTGCAGGAAATTGTAGAGAAACATCCGTTTTTGCCACATGATGTCGAATGGCATTTTATTGGCCATTTACAGACAAATAAAATCAAAAATATCATCGGTTTTGTTCAACTTATTCACGGAGTTGATAGTTTGAAGCTTCTTCAAGCGATTGACGCGCAAGCAACTAAGGTGGATGTAAAAGTGCGCTGCCTGCTTCAAATTCACATTGCCGAAGAATCAACTAAGTTTGGCTTTCTTCCCGAGGAGCTTAACGAGCTATTATCTTCGGATGATTTCAAATTGCTGAAACATGTTGAAATTGCCGGGTTGATGGGTATGGCTACTTACACCGACGATTTGAATCAGGTGCGAAAAGAATTTCGTAGGCTCAAGCAAATATTTGACGAAGTAAAGGAGAAGTTTTTCGCGGAACAAGCATCATTTAGTGAGTTGTCGATGGGGATGTCGGGCGATTATGAAATAGCCATTGAAGAGGGCAGTACCATGGTGCGGGTGGGAACGGCAATCTTTGGAGATCGAGAATACTGATATTTCATTCCGCCTTTTTTCGTTTTAATATTATCAGCGTTATTTCGGGTGGTACGCCTACACGTGTTGGCACACCTACGAATCCAATACCTCTGTTGACATATAGGTATTGGTCATTTTTTTGATAAAGCCCATCCCATTGCGGATACATAAGCGATGCTGGCGATATCCTGATTTTTCCTTCGGTTATCCCAAGCTGTCCGGCGTGAGTATGCCCTGAAACCGAAAGAAAAATATCAGGATGCTTGTCGGTAACTTCCGCGTTCCAATGATTGGGGTCGTGCGTAATCAATATTTTTTTTCGCTTGGTGCTTGTACCCTTCAGAGCTTTATTCAGGTCGGAATAAGAATCGAAGTGCCCCGAACCAAAATTTTCGACACCAATGAGACTGATGGTGTCATTCGCTTTGATTAAATCCGTGTTTTCATTCAGCAAAAGATAAAAGCCAAGTTTACGGATGTTTTGTTTGGTGCCTTCTAAATTACGAGATTTCTCGGCAGGTGATTTCCAGTTTGTATAATCGCCATAGTCGTGATTTCCAAGTACGGCATACATCTTATCTTGTGGTTTTAGCATTTTGAAATAAGGCTCCCAACCCAGTGTTTCTTCTTTGAAATTATTAATCATATCGCCTGCAAATATTATGATGTCGGCATCCATTTCGTTGACAATCTTAGCAATTGGCTTCATTATCTTGTATCTTTGATTCCAATTTCCCAAATGAAAATCGGCAAAAAGCGCGATACGGTAGCCATCAAAAGCGGGGGGCAGATCCTTAACCTCGATTACTTGAGTTTTCGGGTAAAAATGTGAGCGGGTAACGATGATGCTATATGAAAATACTCCAATAAAAACTACGCCGATTCCAAAACCAATTGTGCTAAGAAGTCGTGTTTTCTTATTAAAAAGTCGGTTGTAATAAACATTGAGTGTGTAAAAAATGACATAACTAACTTTGGGTACATAAATCATTGATAGCGCGACAAAAATCCATGCCATTTTGCTGGTTAGCAAAAAATCATGACTATCGCGAAGCCAATATCGGATATAAAAAAAACTTGCAATGAAAACGAATGCCGGAACTAATGAAAGATGCTTAATCCATGACGCGTAGTTGTGCTTTTTCATTTTTCTGAAAAACCACCAGTCGAGCAAAATAATCATGGACGACATCAGAAATATGGAGTATAAATACATTGCCATATTCACAAAGATTTAATATGATTACAAAGTTATCATTTAATCGGTGAATTTAATGTGAAATCAAGATTTTAACATAAAATCGTCCTACGACAAGATTTAGAAGGAGAATGGGGGAGCTGGAAAAATGAAACGTTAATTCTATCAATAGAATGTAGATTGAATTTTTATTCCATATAATTTTGGTTAAATGAGTGTGGTGCAAAGAAAATATCATTAACTTTACCGCAATTTTTTTTCATCATCAAAGTCATTACTTTTTATCACAAGCTCGAAGAAAGGTTTTTTACGAATGAAACAACACAATTATTCAAATTTTCAATTAGTTGCATTGGTTATTTTAAGGGTTCTTGTCGGATGGTATTTTCTGTACGAAGGACTTTCAAAAATTTTTTCACCGGGTTGGAGTTCATTTGGATACCTGATGGATTCGCAAGGTATGTTCTCTGAAATGTTCAAAATCTTAGCACAAAATCAAGTGCTGATGCCGGTAATCGATATTGTTAATATGTATGGTTTGATAGCAATAGGGCTACTGCTAGTTTTGGGATTGTTTGAAAAAACAGTCATAGTAGGCGCTATTTCGTTGTTGCTGCTATATTATATGTCTCATCCGGCAATAATGGACGCTACCTACATGCTACCTCCCGAAGGTTCTTATCTTTGGGTGAATAAAAACGTGGTGATGATGGGCGCGTTAATAGTGCTTGCAGCATTCCCCACAGCCCGCCGTGTGGGATTAGCGCGCTACTTTTTCAAAAATAAAAATTTGCGGAAATAAATATGTCAACTAAAGATAATAAAGCTTCAGAAGAAAGTATCGAAAACAACGCAAGCCTCGAGTCAAAAAGCAGACGTGAAGCGTTGAAAACATTAGCCACAGTACCAGTATTGGGTGCAATGGCTTATGGAGTTTACAAAAAAGCAAGCAAGGAACGGACGAATAAGTTTGTTTCTGATATGTTTCATTTTCAGGATACACCTGAGGTGGCTGCAGTTTCGAATGACAAAATCTTGCGAATAGGCATAATAGGCGCCGGAATCAGAGGAATTGATTTGCTGTTTGCCATTGGATTTGCCACGCCCGAAAAACTTGAAGAACTAAAAAAAGAAGCTCAGACTAATAGCAAGGATACGCGCTACAAAGATTTTTTGGAACAAGAAAATCTTAATATTCAACTGACAGCTGTTTGCGATATTTTCGATACCTATGCCCGTCGGGCAATGGATGCCGGAGCCAATATACATCGCGAAACCAGGAATGGTAAACAAGGAGAGCGCCCTAAACGTTTCGTAAATTACATGGAACTGCTTGCATCGCCCAATGTAGATGCTGTGATTATTGCCACGCCCGACCACTGGCACGGCACAATGGCAATGGATGCTATCAAAGCCGGAAAACATGTCTATCTTGAGAAACCAATGAGTTGGACAATACCCGAAACGTATATGCTACGCGATGTGGTGAGAAAAAGCAAGTTAGTGTTCCAACTTGGTCATCAAAACCGGCAAATTGAAACCTATAAACGAGGCAAAGATATTATACAAAAAGGACTTCTTGGACCAATAACGCTGATTGAAACAAGTACCAACCGCAACGACCCCAATGGTGCCTGGGTGTATCCGATACACGAAGAGGCGAATCCGAAAACAATTGACTGGAAGCAGTTTGAGGGAAATGCGGAGCGTGTGAAAGAATATCTGGAATATATGACATCGCATAATTTAGCAAAATATGTAGGACCGGAAGCCCGCGAAAAATTCAGTCTCGAACGTTTCTTTCGTTGGCGATGTTGGTGGGATTACAGCACCGGCTTGAGTGGCGACTTGCTCACGCATGAGTTTGATGCCATCAATCAGATGATGGGTTTGGGTATTCCCGATTCCGCCACTTCATCGGGAGGTGTTTATTATTTCAAAGATGGACGCACAGTACCCGACGTATTGCAAACCACGTTCGAATATGTCGATAAAAATCTTGCTTTGCTCTATTCGGCTACACAAGCGAGTCAGTTCAACCGACCTCGAAAATTTATGGGTCACGATGCGACAATGGAAATAGGTAAATCAATTACTGTAACCGCAGACTCGCAATCCGATAAATACAAAGCCGAAATTGAAGCAGGAAGAATTAAAGCGGGAAAACCATTTTATAGTTACACTCCGGGGCAGAAAGAGGTGGATGCGGTTTCCTCTGCCACACAGCTCTATTTTGCTGAGCGCGGTTTGCTCTATTCCTATGTGAAAGGAAAACGCTATAACACCACATTTCTTCATCTGAAAGAGTGGATAGACTGCATTCGCTCTGGCGGCAAACCATCTTGTGGCATTGATGAAGCTTTTGAAGAGGCAATAACTGCACACATGGGTACACGCGCTTATCTCGAAGGGCGAACAAAATATTGGGACAGAGATAAAGAATTAATCGTATAATTCTTTCCAAAAAAAAATATGCCGGTAGCTCAAGCGTGAGTTTGATTGAAATGAATGATTTCTCTTTCAAGGCATTTTCAGAAAAAAGAATCATGATTGTAACAAATGAAAACACAAACAAATTTAAATAAGTATGTTTCAAAAAAATAAACATATTCAAACCTTTTAAAAAATAATGCCTATGTCAACTATGTCAAGAAGAAAATTCCTGAAAACCGGAGCCATTGCAGCTGCCGGATTAACGGTAGTGCCCTCTTCGGTTCTTGGTCAAAAATTTGGAAAAGTAGCTCCAAGCGACAAACTTAATATCGCTGGAGTAGGAGTGGGAGGTCGTGGTTTTGCGGTACTTAAAGGTCTCGAAAGCCAAAACATCGTAGGTCTCTGTGATGTGGACTGGAAATACAGCGATAGAGTATTCAAGTATTTTCCAAAAGCTAAGAAATACTACGACTACCGTAAAATGTATGACGAACTTGGAAAAAGTATCGATGCGGTGATGGTAGCATCTGCCGACCACACACACGCCATCATCACTGCGGATGCCATGTCGATGGGAAAACACGTATATGTGGAAAAACCGCTGACACACAGTGTTTATGAGTCGCGGCTTCTTACCAATCTTACAAAAAAACATAAACTGGCAACACAAATGGGAAATCAGGGCGCATCCGGAGCCGGAGTGCGTCAGGTGATTGATTGGGTGTGGAACGGTGAGATTGGTGAAGTGAAAAAAGTAGAAGTTTTCACCGATCGCCCGATATGGCCTCAAGGTCTGCCTGTGCCAAAAGATGTGCATAAGGTTCCGAAAACACTTGACTGGGATCTCTTTGTCGGTCCGGCGCCATTTCGTCCGTTTAACGAAATTTATCACCCCTGGAATTGGCGAGGATGGTGGGACTTTGGCACTGGCGCGCTTGGCGATATGGCTTGCCATTTGATGCATCCGGTGTTTAAGGCATTAAAACTTGGTTATCCTACAAAAGTTCAGGGCAATTCAACCTTGTTATTAACCGATTGTGCTCCCAATGCTCAAACCGTAAAATACACATTCCCCGCGCGCGATAATTTACCCAAAGTGGGTATGCCCGAAGTGGAAGTTTATTGGTATGATGGTGGAATCAGACCGATGCGCCCTGCCGGAATGCCCGACAACAAAGATTTGTTCGACTCGGGTGGAGGAGCTATTTTTCACGGAACGAAAGATACACTCTTTTGTGGCTCTTACGGCGTGAATCCATGGTTGCTCTCGGGGCGTACGCCTGTTGCGCCAAAAACGCAACGCGAAGTAACGCTGACTCACGAACTTGATTGGGTGCGAGCGGCAAAAGAGGATGCTTCAGACAGAGTAGAAGCTGCTTCAACTTTCTACGAAGCAGGTCCATTTAACGAAATGGTGGTAATGGGCGTGATAGCAGTTCGCTTACAGGCTTTAAACAAAGAACTGCTCTGGGACGGTGAAAATATGCGATTTACTAACATTTCTGCCGGATCTACCATTCGCACCGTGATAGAAGATGGTTTCAAAATCACCGACGGACATCCTACTTTCGATAAAACATGGACAGACCCAATAGACGCGAATGCTTTTGCACAGCGACTGATAAAACACGACTATCGTAACGGCTGGAAATTGCCAGCAATGCCCTAATTCAAATTTATTTTATTCTTATCTTCAAAATTGAAAAAACATGAAAAAAACAGTTTTATTTTTAAGTATATTATTTTCAACTACGCTCATGTCAAACTCATGTCAGTCAAATAAAAAAGCAGAAACACAAACAGATTCACCGAAAGTAGATTCGACCGAAGTGGTGTTGTTTGATGGTAAAGACTTCACCGGATGGAGGGGTTATGGGCGCGCCGATATGCCAAAAGCATGGACTATAGAGGATGGCTCAATCAAATTTAATGGCTCCGGACGTGGCGAGGCTGGCGGAATGGATGGTGGTGATATAATTTTCGACCGGAAATTCAAAAACTTCGAACTTACATTTGAATGGAAAGTGTCAGCCGGAGGTAATAGCGGTGTGTTCTATTTGGCACAAGAGATTGCCGGTGAACCTATCTGGAAATCTTCGCCAGAGTATCAAATTCTGGACAATGCGAAACATCCCGATGCCCGACTTGGAAAGGACGGAAACAGACAATCGGCTTCTCTTTACGACTTGATACCGGCAAAACCGCAGAACTCAAAACCAGCCGGTGAATGGAATACCGGTGGTGTTATGGTTTATCGTGGCACAGTGGTGCATTCGCAAAACGGTGAAAATGTTGTAGAATATCACCTTTGGACCGACGACTGGAAAAAAATGGTTGACAACAGTAAATTCAAAGGTTGGGAAAACTTTATCAATGCCGGAGGTGCTAATCAGGAAGGATATATCGGACTTCAAGACCATGGCGATGATGTGTGGTACAGGAATATTAAAGTGAAGATTCTGGATTAATTCGAATTTTATTGAAGAAAAAGGTATTTCATGCTTGTGAACTACCTTTTTTTTCTAAAAAGCATCTATCAAAATGAAAATAAATTGGAAAATATTCTTCCTATTGATTATTCTGGTTGCTTTGCCCATTAGTTTGGAAGCTAAATCAAGCAAACAGAAAACCAATGTTCGCCCCGAAATTTTTTTGCAACTCTACTCGCTTCGCGATGTTATTGCTGCGGATAAAGAAAAAAAATTTGCCGAAATAGCTACCATAGGTTATGCGGGTATCGAAGCAGCAAATTATTCCGACGGGAAATTTTATGGCATGTCGCCTGCGGAGTTTAAAGAAAAACTTCAAAAGGTGGGACTTGTGGCGCTTTCATCTCATGCCGGTTACAATTTGGCTTCGGAAGTAGATAAGACGGATTGGAAGAAAGTGTGGAAATGGTGGGATGAGGCAATTGCGGCGCATCGCGAAGCCGGCATGAAATATATTGTAACTCCATCCATGCCGGTTCCAAAAAGCCTGAAAGCCTTGAAAGTCTATTGCGATTACTATAATAAGATAGGCGAAAAGTGCTACGCCGCCGGGTTGAAATTTGGTTATCACAATCATGATTTTGAATTTGGTGAAATTGAGGGAGAGCTGATGTATGATTTTATGCTAAAAAACACTGATCCTTTAAAAGTATTTTTTCAAATGGATGTTTATTGGACTGTGTACGCTCGAAAAAGTCCGGTGGCTTATTTCGGAAAATATCCCGGTAGATTTGAATTACTTCATCTCAAAGATTACAAAGAGTTGGGGCAGAGTGGCATGGTCGGTTTTGATGCTATTCTCAACAATCGGGCAACAGCGGCAGTTAAACACCTGATAGTTGAGGTGGAACATTACAATTATCCGCCAATAGAAAGTGTTAAGCTCAGTTATGATTACTTGATAAAGTTGATACAGCCTTGTAAACCATCGAAATAAATGATTAATTCAATATTTCTCCCGTCAGGAGAATTCTTGCGAATAAAATATATCCAATGATTGGTAAAAATGATTTTATGATTAATAACAAATTATCAAATTTAAAAGAGAAATGAGAATAGGGCTTATGGGGGCAATGCCCGAAGAGATGAATAAGATAATCGACGCAATGGAGGTGGTGAAGGTAGAAGAGCGAGGTAGCCGTAGCTATTACGTCGGACGATTATACGGCAAAGATGTTGTCGCGGTTTTCTCGCGTTGGGGAAAAGTAGCTGCCGCGACTACCGCCGTTCATCTAATACTGGAATATAAGGTTGATAGTATTGTATTTACAGGTGTCGCAGGTGGAATTTTGCCAAACATGCATGTAGGTGATGTGGTTGTAGGTAATCAGTTTTTCCAACACGATATGGATGCGCGCCCGTTGATGCGACAGTTTGAAATACCGTTGACCGGAAAAATATCTTTCGACGTTCCGACGGAAAGAACGGAAACGATGCGACATGCTGTGAATCAATTGCTACACGAAGATTTGGATTTTAGTCAAATGCTTTCCGAGAATGGCGTAATGCACCCCAAAGTCTTTGTTGGCGGTATCGCGAGTGCCGATATGTTTGTATCAAGCCAAGCTAAATGTGATGAAATTCGAATGTTGCTTCCTTCGGTTCATTGTGTAGAAATGGAAGGTGCGGCGGTTGCGCAGGTTTGCGAGGATTATCAGATTCCTTTGCAGCTTGTACGCGTAATTTCGGACAGTGCAAATGAAGATTCGCCCACAACGTCAATCGCGTTTGTCAACCGTCATGCTGCTGATTATTCACTCGGAATAATCCGTGCATTTTTTGCGTTGATTTAGCATGGTGTTTTTCTGAAAGATGTATTTAGGGAGTTTTTTTGAGACAATTGCCAGTCTATTAGGTTGAAATTTCAATGTTTCTTTAAAAATTTCAATGAATGAATCTCTTGATTTCTGCTTAATTTCAGACAATAAATACCGTCATTCCACTTTTGTAGATCGATGGATATTTGTTTTGCAAAGTTTGCAGTTTCATATACCTTATTTCCCAAGGTATTGTAAATAAGAATGGATGCCTCGGCGGGTTCATCAAATGAGATAATCAATTTGTTGTTGGATTGTGTGATTTGAAAGCTCGCTTCCTTTTGGCTAATTTTTTCGTTCGAATCAGTAAATAGAACAACCGGTTTAGCCAGATGAGCCGTTAACGCGATAGTGAGTTTGGATAGTTCGGTGAAATAAGGCAAATTGAAGAGGTTAATTCTCTCCTCATTCGTGTGATAAGCCGGATTGGCATCTCCCGAAAGCATTTGTCCGGAGTAACACACCGCGTAGTAAATTCCTTCACGCCAATAAGAGTAGTGGTCACTTCTGTCGGTTCCGGGAATGACGATGTTGGCGTGAAGATTTAAATTACAAAGATCGATTACATCGGTTATTGTATTTGCTAAGTTTACCGAAGCTTGGTTTTCGTCGGTTTGGATGTCGAATTTGAAATCGTTGTTGCTGTCATAACCCAGCATTTCAAGCACTACTACACCTACAATGTTTTCTTTATTGCTTTTAATGTATTTAGCGTGATATTTACTTCCCCAATAACCATATTCTTCTTCGTCCCAAAAGATGTATTGGATGGTGTATTCAAATTTCTTTTTCGATAATATGCGCGCAGTCTCAAGCACCGCGGCCATGCTGCTCGCATTGTCATCCGCCGCATAGTCGGCTACCGCGTCGTGATGACCGCCAACGATAAGAATCTTTTCGGGATGCTTTGTACCTTGTTGAATTCCAATAATGTTTCTCGATGTGTAGTTTGAAGGGTCATAAGCCTGATCTACTACCGTTAGATTATATCTTTTAAGCCTGGCTATAAGATACTCCTCGGTTTTGTCATCGAAAATCCATTTCGAGCGATTAATAATCAAAGTTTTATGCCCATTAACTATTACCGAATCTTCGCCACTCAGCTCTCGTACGGTTTTCACTATTGAATCCTGGACTAGTTCATCCATATAAATACAGCTTGCATGTTGTTGTGCCACAAGTTGATGGAGTAGCAGGGAAGTGATGCAAATAAATAAACTACGCATAACTACTAAGATTTAGGGTTAGATGTCAGATAGGTTATTCAATAGTTGAAGATGTTTTTTCATAGAATGTGTATCAACAAACTTCATCCTAATTTGTTTAACAAACGGAGCTCAAATATAGTTTTTATATTAGATTTTGTTACGATATGATGATTTATAGTATTAACTTGAATTTATTGCTGTCCGGTAAACATAGCCATCCGCTCATTCTTCCAATTGCTATCTATTTGTAGCATCGCTTGAACGATAAAATAAAAATGAACGCCCCAGCTATTCGAATAGTGTGGGGTTAAAAGGATATAAATTGTTCTGTGAAAAAGATTTTTCAACCAAGCTTTCTCCGGATTTTCATAGAAGCTACAGATGTTGAAATGGTATGTTTTGTTCCTCAGTTTGCTTGTTTGTTTGGTAACTTACAAAGTTAACGTAAGGGCTGAATCCTATTGTATGAACTCAGCTTTTCTTTTTATCATTGGAAAAGAGTTTTGCCGGACAGCAACAGTTAGAAATAGTGCATTGGTGTTTTTGCTTCTTCCGGTACCGGAAATTGAAGTATATCCTTGTGGTTTTAATTTCTCAAAAAGGCTGATATGCTTCTTTTAGCCTCATCTAAGCCACTTTAAAAGCATGGGCTATCCATCCTGAATTTGCTCAAAAATTTGATTTATGGTTAAATGCCATTGACTGGAATTGACTAAAAGAAACATTGCAATGCAAATCACCAAACATGTTTTTGGCAAAAAGGAAATATTTTGTGCAAATCACCAAGCATGTTTTTAACCAAAAGAAAGCTTTTCGAGTAAATCACCAAGTGTGTTTTTGGTAAAAAGGAAGTTTTTCGTGCCAGTCATGTTGTATGATTTTGGCAAAATAGCGCGCCGCGCCGCAAACCCCATGATGCGAAAGTGCAAAATCTTATTTTAATGGAAATTGCTCGTTGACGTTCCTTCCTTTTACTTCTTGAATTTATTCTGAGTAGAAACTAATTTTAATAATAAGAAATGCGTATTCCGGCGCATTAGCTCCCGGTCGTGATACAAATGACTTATAAAATATGTGTAAGGTAACCCCAGTTTCCATACTTCAGGGCGTCGGCTTTGTAAGTATCCCATTTGCGCCGTCTTGCATCGCTCCGCTAAACTTCCAATCTTTTCCTTCAAAAAGTGCAATAAACTCTCTTCTCGGGTAATACCAAAACAAATTCTGAAAAAGAAGTAGCCACCATGTCTCGCTTGGGTGAACATAATGGCTGATTCGTAACGATTATGTTGAAAATGATGTCCGAATTATCTGTTATTTACAAACAAAGAAACGCCTGCAATATATAAATTACAGACGTTTCATTTTTAATTCTTCGTGGTGCGTTTATTTATTAGGATAAAGCTCGTCCCACCAACGACTGTCGCCTTTGAGCCATTTGTCGTACCAGGCGTATATGGTATGATTCCATTGGATTCGTTTTTCAAAATCATAAATCGCATGGTTTTCACCGTCAACAAGTATCAATTCAGTAGGTTTTCCCAAAAGTTTTAGTGCGGTAAACATTTGGATGCTTTCGCCCGGTGGCACATTGGTGTCGGCTGTGCCGTGAGTTAGTAGAAGTGGTGTTTTCACTTTGTCGGCATTGAAGAGCGGACTCTGATTGACATAAAGCTCCTTGTTGTTCCACGGGTAGCTGCCCGCGCTGGCTCCGGAGCTGTAAGAATAACCCCAATAACCTTCGCCCCAATAGCTTGATAGCGCGCTGATGCCGGCATGTGAAACTGCCGCGCCGAAAATATCGGTTTGTGTGGTTAAGTATTGTGTCATGAAACCTCCATAAGATGCTCCACCACACCCAATTTTATCTTTGATAGTGAAAGTATGCGCTTCTACGAATTTCTTTGTGCCTTCGATAATTTCATCCGCGGTTTGTTTACCCCACGCGTTCACGTGGCGAGCGGCAAACTCTTGTCCGAAACCGGTGGTACCACTTGGGTTTAGCGTATAAACCACATAACCATTGGCGGCGTAAACATGGAGCGGGTAGGTGGTTTCGAATGTGCGCTGTGTTGGGCTGGTGCCACCGTAGTAATACACTATCACCGGATATTTTTTGTTCGCGTCGAAATTTGGTGGCAGGTAGTATCTTCCTTGTATGGTGTCGCCGGCTTTGCTTACAAAGTTCCAATCTTTCACTTCGCCTAAGTTGAGCGTGCTGAGGCGCTCGTTGTAAGGGTCGGCAAGAAGTGTGGATGAGTTTTTCTTCAAATCGTATAAATAAGCGCGGCGCGAGTTGGAAGCGCTTGAGCCTATGTAGGCGGCTACGAGGTTCGATTCGGACATGCTGAAACCTTGAATGAGGTCTTCTTTCAGAGGAAGTTTGCGAAACTGTTTGGTAGCCGTATTGTAAGTGAATACAAGCAAGCGGTCTTTGTCTTCGGCGCGCAGGTAAATCAGATTGTCTTTTTTATTCCAATTGGCGGATGTGATTGCCGGATAAAAGTTTTTTGTAAATGGGTCAAGTTTTTTGGTGTCAATATCCATTATGAACGCGATGGTGTTATAGCTATTAGCTATTTGACCCGGTTTGATGTTCAGTCCGATTCCTCCAAAAGCTTCGCCTCCACCGGTAATGAGTAAGTTTTTATTATCGGGGGAGAAAACGGCGTTTCCGGCGAATTTCTCGTTTTGCCAAATAGTATCCGTTTTCATTGTTTGCAGATTGAGCAGAAACAGACTATTTTTACTGAATGGGCGTTCGCTTAGGTCTTCGGTGCGGGTGGAGTAAAGCAGGTAGTTGCCATCCGATGAAATATTATTAATTGAAGTGGTATTTTGACCAAAAGTAATAGCTTGCGACAATCCCGTCTCTATTTGATACTGATAGATGGTGTATCTGTCGCGGTAGCCCGGTTGGCGGTCGTCGGGCACGATGATGCGGTTCAAACCTTTGGGGCTTTTTGCCGTTAGCGATTCTTTTTTGGAGAAATAAAGTGTTTTTTCATCGGGCGATATGACGAAAGCTTCGCGTGGCATGTTGGAGGCAAGTATGGTTGACTTGCTGCTCAATGGGTCTAATGTCATCAAGCACCATCCTTTTTCGTTTTCTTCGAAATAGCTGAGCAAATCCGATTTTGGCATCCAACGAAGCGAGGCGCGCGTATCACTTTCGGCCATCACCACTTTGTTTTGTTTGGTGTCAAATACTTGCAGGTAGTTTTGAGCTTTCCCGGCATCATTGGTGTTGCTAAAGCGAAGCAATACATACCTGCCGGATGGAGAAATCGAAGCGCTGTTTACCCGATTGCCTACAATTACATCTTCAATGGTTATTCTTCGCGTAGCTTTATCGGAGATGGCATAAACCGTAGTGCTGTCGGTTTTGTCGTTTGTAATCTCTATTTTTATCGCGGGAGTTGCTTTTTGAGAAGCTTCGATTAGCTGTTTTACTACTACTCGTGTGCCATTGACAAGCCCATTGAGAGGGGTAGTTATCGATTTCGCATTTTTCAGACTGTCCTCCGCCGTTTTCTTATCGCTCATTTTTTTATTGTTCAGGTAGAGTTCAAGCCTGTCGGGCGATGTTACTTTCAAGCTTGCTTTGCCACGATTGTCGCTGTTGATGTAAAACGAATAAAGATAAAACGCGGAGCCTACTGTCGGTTTTTGCACATAGAAGTATTGAGCTGTGTCGGGTGAGAGCACACCGTTAAACTTACTTTGCGCCGGCACATTTACCGAAGAAGCCAACAGACTCTCGGCGGTGAATTTCTCACCCTTCAAATTGACGCTGTCAACCAACACCGGTTTCCGGATGGCAATGGGTCCATAACTCCATAGTTTTTCCGGCTTCGTGGTTTTGGCGTTCACACCAAACAAGATGCCGATTAATAATAAAGGCAAAAGTGAAAACTTTCTCATGTCAGATATAATTTAGTTTTTAATATTGTTTCAATTCTTGAAGTAGGATGTGGTTTTCTTCGGGTGTCCCTACTGTAATACGCAGGCAACCCATGCAGAGCGATACCGAGTTTCGGTTTCGTACGATGATTCCTTTTTCAACCAAACTCTGATATGTGCTGTTGGCATCGTCCACCTTCACCAACACAAAGTTGGCGCTGGTGGAATGTATGTGCCGGGTCATGGGGAGTGCGCTTAACGCTTCTATCAACTTGGAGCGTTCCGATAGGATAGTGTCTATCCATATATCCACTTGTTCCTTTTTGTCAAGCATTTCCAACGCTTTTTCCTGAGTTAGCAGATTGACGTTGTAGGGATATTTGATTTTATTGAACACCGCGATTATCTCTTCCGACGCGAATGCCATACCAAGCCGGATAGCGGCGCTTCCCCAAGCTTTCGAGAGGGTTTGAAGAATGATAAGTCGTGGATATTGATGTAAGTACCGTGAGTAACTTGCTATGCCCGCAAAGTCTATATAAGCTTCATCGAGCACTACGAGCCCTTGAAACTGTGATAACAAAGCGAGTATTTCATTTTCCGAAAGCAGATTTCCCGTTGGATTGTTGGGCGAGCAAAGCCAGATAACTTTTGTGTTATTATCGGTGGCGGCGAGCAGTTTATTGGTGTCGAACTGAAAGTTTTCGTCGAGTAAGACTTTCCGATATTCCACATCATTAATAGCCGCGCAAACTTTATACATGCCGTAGGTTGGCTCGATGGCTACAACATTATCCACGCGAGGTTCGCAAAATCCGCGATAAATCAGGTCAATGGCTTCATCACTTCCATTCCCAAGAAAAATATTTTCAGGGGCAATCTGTTTGATTGTACCTATTTTACTTTTTAATTTCCATTGTAGCGGATCCGGATATCGATTGTAGGGTGCGTTGTAAGGGCTTTCGTTGGCATCTAAATAGACCGAAGCTTCGCCCTTAAATTCATCGCGGGCGCAGGAGTATGGTTCGAGTGAAAGAATATTCTTTCTAAGCAGATTTTTCATTCAATGTATGTTTTTTTATTGTAGGTAAAGTCGTATCCGTTGTTTTTCAAAAAAAAAACGAATCGATAGCTCAAATTTTAAAAAAGCGAGTTAAATCTTTTCCAATCGTAGTTTCACCGCGTTGGCATGAGCCTGTAGCCCCTCGTTCTCTGCCATGATAATCACCGCGTTGCCGATGTTTGACAAACCTTCGGGTGTGAGCTGCTGAAAAGTTATTTTTTTGAGAAAACTATCTAGATGCACGCCACTGTATGCACGTGCAAATCCGTTGGTGGGCAAGGTGTGGTTTGTCCCGCTGGCATAGTCGCCCACGCTTTCGGGGCTGTAATTGCCCAGAAATACCGAGCCGGCATTCACAATGTGTTCGGCTACCACCATTGGTTGGCGCGTGGATATTATCAAATGTTCGGGGGCGTAAGTGTTTGTAATCGCTATTGCTTCATCGATGTTTTTTACCAAAATAATTTTACTGTTTTTAAGCGCTTTTGCCGCCGTTTCTTTGCGAGGCAGTTTTTCTATTTGGATCAGCACTTGGTTTAATACATCTTTTATCAAGGCTTCGGATGTCGAAATTAATATTGCCTGACTATCCGCTCCGTGTTCGGCTTGCGAAAGCAAATCGGAAGCCACGAATACCGGATTAGCTGTGTCGTCGGTCAACACCTCCACTTCCGAAGGTCCGGCAGGCATGTCAATGGCAACCTCATGCAGCGAAACAAGTTGTTTGGCGGCGGTAACATACTGGTTACCGGGCCCGAAGATTTTATATACTTTCGGTATGCTTTGGGTGCCATAAGCCATGGCGGCAATTGCCTGTGCGCCTCCAGTTTTGAAAATGCGGTGTACACCGGCTATGCGAGCAGCATACAGTATTGCAGGGTTGATTTTCCCCTCTTTGTCGGGTGGTGTGCAGAGTATGATTTCGCCACACTCGGCTATTTGAGCCGGAATAGCCAGCATCAACACCGTGGAGAACAGCGGCGCGCTTCCTCCCGGAATGTAGATACCTACTTTCTCGATTGGTATTGATTTTTGCCAGCAGTTCACTCCGGGCGATGTTTCTATTTCCACATTCTCACGCACCTGTGCCGAATGGAATTTCCAAATATTGCGTCGCGCCATTTCGATGGCGTTTTTCAAATCTATCGGAATGAGTTTTTCAGCGTTGTCAATTTCTTGTTTGCTTACTTCCAGTGTGTCCACCTCTACTTTGTCAAATTCTTTGGTGAATCTGCGCAAAGCTTCGTCTCCATTTTTTCTTACAGCTTCTATAATTTTTTCGGTTTGTTCAAGTAGCTGTTTGAAGTCGAGCGTGGGGCGTTTTAATATTTCGCTCCAACTTTCGGATTGTGGGTATCTGATTATATTCATTTTTGTTTTATTTGTTATAAAGTTGTATAAGGGGAAAATGGATTTGAGAAGTTGAAGTGTCTTGAATTAAACTTTAAGTTGCACTATCAAATTATCCCACTGCTCAAATAGTTCCTTCATGGAGTCGAACACAATGTCGGCACCATTTTCACTCAAAACATTTCTATCCAAGGGTCCGGTATTGACCGCGATAGTGAATATCTGAGCAGCGCTCGAAGCCTGCACGCCAAGTGGCGCGTTTTCTATCACTACGGCTTCCCATGGCTCCACTGCGGCACGCTCCAACGCTTTGAGATAAGGGTCGGGGAATGGTTTACCCCGTTTTACATCAAATGCTGAAATGATGTTTTCTTTCTCAAATAATCCGGGGAAATAGTGCTGGATGTTGTCGAGCAACGAAGGTTGCCCCGAGCCGGTTACTATAAAAAGAATATAGCCCTGACTTTTAAGTTTCATAGCAAGTTCCAAAGCGAATGGGATGCGCTTTGGTTCGCCCAATTCTTCAAAATACCTGCCTTTGATTGCATATATTTGTTTACGTTCTTCTTCTGTCGATTGGCGTTCGTGAGTGCGTTGATAGGCAAAGTTTACAGTGTCCGTTCCCGGTTGCCCTTCATGCATATAAGCTTCTTCGCGTGTAAAAGCAAGTCCGCATTCATTCATTGCTTTCACCCATGCGATACTGTGATTCACCATCGAGTCGAACAACACGCCATCCATGTCGAAAAATACTGCACGGGGATTTATTTTCTGAAAATCATTTCTTTGAAGATAGTTTTGTATCATTATTTTGAATGTTTCGTGAAAAATTTTGGTATGCAAAGATATAAATAAAAAACTACTTGAGGGTGAGCGGAGTGGGTAAAGGAAAGGATATTCGCGTTAAAAAATTATATCCTGATATTTCGAGTCGTAAACGTAGGCAGTTATTTTTTTCATTTTTTTGTTTTGATTCTTGAAAAAAACACTTAATTTTGCATCGCAATTAGCAATCGGGATGTGGCGCAGTTGGTAGCGCGCTACGTTCGGGACGTAGAGGTCGCTGGTTCGAATCCGGTTATCCCGACTAAAAAAGAAAAAGAAATCTGTTGTGTTTAGCATGACAGATTTTTTTTTGATTAATTTTTGATTAATATATCTTGCATGAGCTTTTTTTTTGTATTTTTGAACATTTTTATCGTGAGAATTTATCTCCAAAACTATCATACGTTTATACGTCAGAAATCTTAATATTCTAAATAAATGAAAAAGCTTAGTTATTCCATCGCATTCTTCTTTTTGTCAATCCTTATCGTGCAAGCAGCGCCCCGAAGTAGAGAGCAGGCATTGCAGATTGCCAATCAGTTTCTGATTAAAACGACTCCAAAAACGGACAAAGCGAAAATGTTGCCGGCTTACCGCGTTTCAAATTTGCTATATCAGATGCCGTCAAAGGCGAATAAGAGCGAGAATGTGCTATATGTTTTTGAACGGGGTGGAGGCTTGGGCTATGTTATTGTTAGCGGCGATGATCGTGCGCATGAAATACTTGCCTATTCTGATTCGAGCATTTTTGAAGCGGATAATATGCCGGACAACTTGCGCGAGTGGTTGCGTTTTTATGAAAATGAAATTCTTAGCCTTGATGGGGTGAATTCCCAACAAGGTGATTTGGAATCTACGTTCTCCCAAAACAGTTACAACGAGACGGTTGCGCCCTTGCTTGGAGGAATAAAATGGAATCAGAGTGACCCCTACAATCTGCTTTGTCCCGTAATTACTACGAGTGGAAAACGCACCGTTACCGGCTGTGTGGCTACCGGCATGGCAATGGTGATGAAATACCATCAATGGCCCGTAACGGGCAAAGGCGCGAATAGTTACACATCTACTACTCACGGCTTTCAGTTAAGTTCCAATTTCGAAGCAGTAAATTTTGATTGGAATAACATGACGGATACTTACGGCGCTTCAAGTACACAAGCGCAAAAAGATGCTGTTGCCACGCTCATGTATAATTGTGGTGTAGCAGTGAATATGAACTACGACCTTTCGAGTGGCGCATCGACAACAAAAATGGCTCACGCCTTGAAAGATTATTTCAGATACGATGAAAACTTAGAGTATTTGCTCCGAAATTATTATTCGCGACAAGAGTGGACTGCGTTTCTACTTGCCGAGTTGAATGCGCAAAGACCCGTTTTGTATAATGGAAACTCGAACGCTTCGGGTCATCTCTTTGTGTGTGATGGATACGACTCCAATGGCTTTTTTCATTTCAATTGGGGCTGGGGTGGTATGTCGGATGGTTATTTTCAAATTTCCGCTCTCAACCCATCGAGCCAAGGCATTGGAGGCTCCACGGGTGGCTACAACAGTGCGCAAGGTATCGTGGTGGGTTTGCAGAAACCAAACCCGAATAGTTCAAAATCGAAGATGCAGCTACACATGAATGAGACCATCACATTCACTCCCGATAGTTTGTTGCGTACCGATAACCTCGATTTTACTATCAAGAATTTCTTTAACTATGGTATCAGAACACTTACAGGAACTATTGGAGTCGCGGTTTTTGATAATGACGATAAAATGATTTCCATGCTTTCGAGCAGATCCATTAGTGGGCTTCAAACGAATTATGGATATTCATCAATGCCGTTTTCACGAAAAGGCTTACCTTCAAGTTTGCTTCCGGGCAACTATCGCGTATTTGTTGTTTTCAAAGAGGCTGATGACACGCAATGGCAAAAGCTTCGCGGGCTTGTGGGTACACCGTCTTTTCTGAATCTATCAGTTACGGATACGAAATTGTGTTTTTCGTTGCCAACGGAAGAAAAACCAAAACTCGAACTTCAGGAACTTGCTATTCAGGGAAAATTATACAAAACCAAGCGTGGACGATTTACAGTGAAGATTACAAACAATGGTAAGGAATATAACTCGGTAATCGGGCTGCAAATTCAACCGGAGAACGATGTCACTACAATAAAAATTCTTAGTAGCGAAGTGGTAAATATCGCATCAGGCGAAACGCGCGAATTGAACTTTATCAGTCAGATGGAGTTTACTCCTGGTAATTACAAACTTTCGGTGCTTTACGATCCTGCAAATAGCACAAAAACGAATGCGGCATTGAGCCAATTGGGCGCTCAGCAAAATGTGGAGATTCTTTCCGCACCCACAGGTACTTACGCATTAAATTTGAAGTATAGAATCAGTTTCCCCGACAATAATTATGTGAATAGAGAAGGCGATGTGCTCGCCGCTGTTATTGAAAACACCGGTTCGCTCTTCGACAGTAAAATGCTTGCCTTTGTTTTTCCGAAGGATGGAGGAACTTCACTTACTTACATCGGCGCGCAAGATGTTTGGATTGATAACAACGAAACGGTTACTTTGCGTTTTCAGGGTGCAATGAATTTGGAGCCTAAAGAATACCAAATCGGTTTATATTATGCCAATGCCAACAATGGATGGACCAAAGTTACACCAAATGAGAATGCTACGTTGATATTTAAATTGGCAAGTAGCTACACCGCCGTCGTATCGGTAGAGGCAAAAACAAACTTTACAGTTTCGCCGCTTCCAGCTCATAATCTGCTGACCATCACATCGGAGAATGCGGTGAAAACCGCTAAGATATTCAGCCTGACAGGGCAATTGTTGATTAACAGAAAGTTTGACGGCGCTCCCGATACCATTGATATATCCGCGCTCAAACCCGGTAACTACCTGATACAAGTAGGATTTGAAAACTACATTGAAACAGCGGTATTTATAAAAAAATAGAAAAAATGGAGATGAAGACCAAAAAAATGATACTGCTTCTTTGTTCGTTGGTGACGTTGTGGGCATGTAAGAGCGCGAGAATGGGAGTTGTGGAAAATGAACCACCGGATATTGACGGCTTAGCGCAAACCATTATTTATAAAACCACCCGCGACTTTACGCGCTTCGTGCCTGTGATTATGAACAAGGAGCGTACTGAAATTGTGTCGTATCCGGCGCCATCCGATTTGATTAGCAATGGTAAATTGTTGTTGCCCACGCACCTTGTCAACGGATATTTGCTCGACAATCGGGGCATATCGCCAAACGTAGCTTTCACATCTTACACTTACGATGAATATAGCAAGCTGAAAGAACCGCCTTCAATAAAAAAAATCTTATCGGAAATAATCGAGAAATACCCATTGGTCGATATTCGCTTTTGTGGACCACGACTTGATTACAAATCAATTGACCAGTTGAATAATCTGATTAAAGCGGATTTTCCCGGCTGCGAAAAACCACTTTATCCGCCAATGCAAATCACCGAGTAAGCATTGGATGAAAAATATGTTGTGGCGGCGAAATGATAGATAAATTTGCATCGCTGACCGACTAAATATGTATTAAATGAGTTTTCTCACTACGTTCGAAATGACAATCAGTCAGTTAGGTATCTGGGAGGAGGTCAGTTTGCGGCAAAGTCGCAAACTGACCTCCTCCCCCTCGAATCTGACGTAAATATCTGTCATTGGTAACGTAGTGAAGAATCTAAAAATTTTAATCGGTCAGTAGTGGTAAATTAGTTACATCCGCATTCGTTTTTGTGAAAAATTGCATTTCTAAATTATTTTCAATACCTTTGAAATCACGTTGCTATTCATTCTTTTCTTAAACTTTATTAGAATGAATAATAATGCACAAACTAATCTATAAAACACATTTCAATGAAGAAAATCAAAAATCCTTTAATCTATTTATCCCTATTGCTGTTGCTTATCAGTTGTGTGAAAAAAAATGAAACTTCGATGATGAGAGAAAAAACTATCGACAACGCGTCTGTGCAGGCGGTAATCAAGTCGTTAACCGATTCGCTTGGGCAAAGTCAGCAGTTTCGGATTGAACGTGGAGTAGCCCAAGTGGCAGACCTTTGGGAGAAAACTGATGGAACTACCGCCGATTTTGAAAAGTTTTGTAAAAGCTATTTTGTTGCCGATAGCGCATCGTTGACAAAACTTTATAATCGCTTAGAGCGCAATTTCGAAGTGCTTCATGGCATGATGAACGAGATAGATGTGAAATTGAAAGAACCGGTGCAACTTACCGGTTATGACAATTCGCCTACCGATTTACTCTTTGCCGGATATGATGCCTCGGCACACATTGAAGAAGATTTTTTTAATAATAAAATCGCATTTATCGCCACCCTCAATTTTCCGTTCTACACATTGGAAGAGAAGAGTAGTTTGGGTGAAAAGTGGAACCGACAACAATGGGCATTCGCTCGTATGGGCGATAGTTTTACCTCGCGTGTGCCTGCTTCGGTAGTTCAAAACGCATCGCAAATACTCTCCGACGCCGATAATTACATTTCCAACTACAATATTTACATGGGGCATTTGGTCAATGACAAGGGCGAAACGATTTTCCCGGCAGATATGAAATTAATTACCCATTGGGGACTTCGCGACGAACTGAAGTCAAATTATGCCGACACTGTTCGTGGGATTGAGAAACAAGAGATGATTTATACGGTAATCAAGCGCATCATCGACCAATCGATTCCATCGGAAGTAATTAACAATGACGAATACACCTGGAATCCGGTAGTAAATAAAATTTTCAAACAAGATAATGAACAGCCGGCAACACCGGAAGCTGACGTGAGATATGCTACGCTTTTCAGCAATTTCAAAGCAAGCTCAGCCGTCGATGCCTATTCGCCTCATTATCCTACTGCCATTTCGCGCAATTTCGACCAAACCATGGAAATCCCGCAAAAGGATGTTCAGGAGTTGTTTCGCACGCTTCTTTCATCGCCACAAGTAAAAGAAGTGGCGGCGCTTATTAAAGCCCGATTGGGGCGCGACTTACGTCCCTATGACATCTGGTACAATGGTTTCAAAGATCGAGGCGCTATTTCGGAAGAGCAACTCACCAAAATCACAACTGCGAAATATCCGAATGCTGCTACGCTCGAAAAAGATTTGCCAAATATCCTTACTAAATTGGGGTGGAAAGCTCCCAAAGCCAGTCAGATAGCATCGCTCATTCAGGTAGATGCATCCATGGGCGCCGGTCATGCTTGGGGAGCGGTGTTGCGTGGCAAAAAGGCTCATTTGCGCACACGCATCGGCGCGGGCGGAATGGATTACAAAGGATATAACATCGCGATTCACGAATTTGGGCATAATGTTGAACAAACTATCACGCTTAATGATGTGGATTATTGGATGCTCAACGGGGTGCCAAACAACGCATTTACCGAAGCTGTGGCTTTTATGTTTCAAAAACGCGATTTGCAACTGCTTGGCATGAGCGCGAAATCCAACGATGCTGATTCCATGCTCGCATTAGACAATTTCTGGTCGTGTTATGAAATAATGGGAGTGGCGTTGGTGGACATAGCCGTGTGGGAATGGATGTACGCCAACCCGAATGCAAGTCCGGCTCAACTCAAAGAAGCTGTGATTGCCGAAGCTAAAAAAGTATGGAATACCTATTACGCTGGAATTTTAGGTGAAAAAGATGAACCAATCCTCGCAATTTATTCACACATGATAGACTATCCGCTTTATCTTTCCTATTATCCGATAGGGCATCTCATCTCGTTTCAAGTGGAGCAAGCCATGAAAGGAAAAAATATGGCGGATGAAATGCAGCGCATGTACACGCAGGGAAGAATTATTCCTCAGCTGTGGATGAAAAACGCGGTAGGTAAAGAAATATCAACAGAGCCTTTGCTACGCGCGGTGAACGACGCGCTGAAAGTGGTGAAGAACTGATTTTATTCTTACGTAATAAAATGAAAACCACGTACATGCGAAATTTATTTCGTATGTACGTGGTTTTCATTTTATTTGAAACTCCCTTCGTTATATTTATTTACCTTTTGATGTTTGACTCAAACGGTTTTTCTTGCTTATCTTTGTGTTAATCAACAATGAAACTATTTTAAACATCGATTTATGAAGAAGCAGTTTTTACTACTCCTTGTGCTATGCTTGTCATTCACATCTTTCGCGCAAAGCCGACAAGTGATTAATTTGAATAAAAAATGGCAGTTTACACCCGGTTATGAAGTGAACAAGAATGTGTTTACAGAAGTTGCATTGCCACACACCTGGAATCTGGATGCCATCTCCGGCAAAGTGGATTATTATCGGGGTTTTGGCAATTATCAGAAGAAAATAACTGTGCCCGAGAGTTGGCGCGGACAGCGAGTTTATCTCCGATTCGGAGCCGTTAATCATACTGCCACTATGCTGATTAACGGAAAAACTGTTGGCGAACATCAGGGTGGTTACACCGCTTTTGGCTTTGATATCAGTGAAAAGCTGACTTATGGCGCTATCAACACCATCGATGTGCGCGTATCCAACGCGTTGGATTTGGGAGTGATGCCGCTTGTTGGCGATTTTAATTTTTATGGCGGTATCTATCGCGATGTGGAGTTGATTGTTTTGCCCGAGAATCATATATCACTAAGCAACTTCGCTTCGTCAGGAGTGAGAATTATTCAGGAAAAACTCACGAAACAGCAATCCGAAGTGCGTGTGAGGGTTCGCGTGGAAGGAAGTGGCTTGCTTCGGGTTTCGATAAAGGACGCGAAAGGCAATCTGATTACATCGAAAGAAGAACAAATCGGTGCAAAAGAACAAGCGCAAACAATAGAAATGCCTTTCACGATTCAAAATCCACATTTGTGGAATGGAGTGAAAGACCCTTATCTTTACAATGCTGAGATTCAGTTTTCGGATGATGTTATCCGTCAAAGTTTTGGATTGCGCTACTTTGAGGTAGATGCGCAAAATCGTTTTTTGCTTAACGGCGAGCCGCTCCAATTGCGTGGAGTGGGGCGTCATCAGGATTTTGCAAATGTTGGAAATGCCATTTATCGCGCGCAGGCTGAGGATGATATGAAAATAATGCTCGAAATGGGAGTGAATGCCATCCGGTTTACTCACTATCCTTATGATCCTTATTTCCTGGAACTTTGCGATAAATATGGCATTGTTGCCTGGAGTGAAATTCCTTTTGTGGGACCCGGAGGTTATCGCGACAAAGGATTTGTGGACACCGAACGATTCAGAAACAACGGCAAACAACAGCTCTCCGAAATGATAGAGCAACTCTATAATCACCCTTCCATCTGCTTTTGGGGCTTGTTTAACGAGCTGAAAGAGCAAGGCGACAACCCGGTGGAATATGTGAAAGAACTCAATGTGCAAGCAAAATCGGACGACCCAACCCGCCTCACCGTTGCGGCGAGCAATCAAAGTGGCGCACTCAATTTCATCACCGACATTGTGGGCTTCAATCAGTATTTTGGCTGGTATGGTGGCAATCCGTCGGACGTGGGCGTGTGGGGAAAGAGTATGCGTGAAAAAACTCCGGGACTAAAAGTGGGAATATCCGAATATGGCGCCGGTGCAAGTCCCTTCCACCAACAAGACTCGTTGGTGAAGGCTGTGGCTACAAGCCGTTGGCATCCCGAAAACTGGCAAAGCCATTTCCATGAAGAACACTGGAAAATAATCAACGAGAAATCTTACTTTTGGGGAACCTACGTATGGGTAATGTTTGATTTTTATGCCGCTCACCGCACCGAAGGCGAACGCGATGGCATAAACGACAAAGGTTTGGTAACCGTTGATAGAAAAGTGAAAAAAGATGCCTTCTATTTCTACAAAGCAAACTGGAACAGCGCCGATAAGTTTGTCTATATCGCCGAGAGACGCAACGATAAGCGAACGAATCCGACGCAAAATATCAAAGTGTATTCCAATATGCCGGGAGCGGAACTATTCATTAACGGCAAAAGCATGGGAACACGCGCGAACGATGGCTATGGAATTTTCAAATGGGATAAATCTAATCTAAAAATAGGCGAAAATGTGATAGAAGTGGTTTCTACCTACAAAAAAGAGAAACTACGCGACACAACAACAATAACAATTGCGCCATAATGAATATGAAATTTGCAAAAAAAAGCTCCGGTTGATGTTACAATCCGGAGCTTTTTTTATACTCTATATTCCTGGATATCTCAGGGATTGCAGTCAAATTAATTGTCGAATCTTTCAGATTCTTTCGATACGACTGAATATAATGCTTAACAAATAGATTGGGATTGGTTCTTCGAACAATAATGTCTTCATTCGAGTCAATTTTCACATGACGCATATCTGCTGTTACGCCACTGCATTTACCATTCGAATCACTTCGATAAAGCGTGTCATTGTTCGTTTGTTTGTTTTTTATCCAATCAAAAATATAAGCAGGCTCAAATATGGTGTATTTCACAAAGTCAATGTTTTCTTTCCCCGTGCCATCGTGCCAGGCTTTAGTCTTTAACACACTCCGGTGTTTTATTCTTTTGTTGCCGTTGAGTGGTCCCCCTATCAGCTCCATCGGTATGTTTATTTCTACCATCCATTTCTTTTTAATACTATCGGGCAGTAAACCGGCAATTTCGAGCAGACTAACTCCAAACGCGGAACAACCCGAACCTTCGTGTTGATATCTGGGATACAATGCGCCGTTGTAGTGCTCGCTTGGCGACCAGCCAAATTCATTTTTTTCGGTATAATAATTTACAAAACGCATAATCCGCTTGATGGCTTCTTCGCTTACTTCGTATTTGATGTAGCGCACTCTATCGCGCTTCGAATACAATTCAAGACCTTTCTGAATGGCGTCAAATGGCTCCATGTGTCCTTTTAACGTTGCTCCCAAAGCCGCCAATCCCACTTTCTTCTTTAATACATACTCTAATTTCTCTGCCTGAATAGCGCCACTCATCGATAGATAAACCGTGGAATCGAGTAGGGGCGAAGATATTTGAGTGATTACATGACCAATTACATAATAGTGCTTCTTCAAGCCTGCTTTTAAGTAGCAATTGATTGTGCTTTTGAAAAGTGAGGAAGGGTTTGCCCAGTCAATGTCGCCGGCGGGGGGAATTGCATAAAATGTGATTTCATGATTCGATTCTCCACTATTGTTGCCCGGTTTTGTAGCAAACGATAATATCGAAAATAGTAATAAGTAAATTAGCGAAACTCCTCTTTGCACTGTCATTACGTATTAATTTAGGTTTGTCTGGTGTTAATTTGAATAATAATTCGGTAATATTCAGTTAATAGTAATGCAAATATAATTGATCTAAGCTAAATATCAAAATTTCTGCTACAGAATTATGGCGAAAATGGGCGGATGAATTGAAGAAATAGAAGCTAAATCTTACATGTCGCAAGTCTGTTAGCACTTGAAGCTTATTCCCGGTATGGGGACTACGACGAAAAATTAATTTCATGGGGTAAGCGTCTTGCAGTATGCCTTTGCGGTGTCGATTTGCATAAAGGAGAGAATGGACTGTGTTAAATGATTCTGAATCAAAAAATATAGTCAACCGCAAGCAAACTTCTCCTTCCAATCAAAGACTTCGATTTTTTTTATAAAGCCCAATTGCCAACAGAAATAATCCCGTAGCGGTGATTAGGGGTAAAAGACTACGCTTATCATAGCATTTTTACAAAGAAACAGAGGTGTTTGTTCCGAAACATTATGTGGTTGCGTAGTGAGAAATAGTAATGTGTTGAAACATTATTGCCGTTCCAGCTTCGGTTAATCTTCTCTTATTACTATTAAGACGAATCGAAAGAAAATACCTAACTGAACGAGCTAAAACAAATGATATGACTAGGTAGTCAAAGGGTGAAATACTAATAACATGGAATACATTTCTTTGCTTCACAAGAATTATTCAAAAAGACAAAGTAAGATTCTGACGATTTGATTACTCTTTCATCGTTTACGTTTTTCTTTGAACGAAGCTTAAAATGATATGTCTTTAGATGAATGCGCGTTAATATATTGCAAACAATTAAACAAATGATTAAATCGATTGTTTTATATTTGTATTGTACTTAACTTTGCAATCGAAATCAATACGAATCAATACGAATCAATACATTAAATAATATGTCAATAAAGGAATTGCAGGAAATAGATGTTTCCACAGAAGAAAGAATAAAGCAGGCTGCACGGATAATTTTCCAAAAGAAAGGTCTTGCGGCATCGCGGACAAGAGACATAGCCGAGGCGGCGGATGTGAATTTAGCGCTTTTAAACTATTATTTCAGGAGCAAAGAAAATTTGTTTGAGATTATCATGTTGGAAACAATTGGTGATTTTGCTAACGAACTTATGGGTGTCATGAATGATAAATCAACAAGTTTTGAGTACAAAATAGAGCAGATTGTTTCTCACTACTTGGCAGTATTCGCTGAACAACCTCAAATTCCACTTTTTGTTTTGAATGAAATCCGAAATCATCCGGAAATGTTGTTGGATAAAATGCCAATCTACAAAATATTTGATAATGTCTCTTTCTATACTCAATTTCAGGAGAAAGTGGCATTGGGTGAAGTGAAAGAAAATAGAATAGTTCACTATATGATAAATTTATTGAGTTTAACTATTTTTCCGATAATCGCTCAGCCAATGATAAAGGCAATGGCAGGGATAGATGATACACAGTTTGAAGAGATTATGCACGAACGAAAAGATCTAATTCCGATATGGATGAAAGAAATGATGAAGGAGAAGTAATATCTTTTTTATTGCACAATTAGGTAAGAGATAAGTTTATTTTTATTGGATTAAGAACTAAGAGATGAAGACTGTATTAAAATTAGGAATAGATGTAGGAAGTACCACGATAAAGATAATAGTGCTGGATGAACAAGGTGAAATTGTGTATCGCTCCTACAAACGACATAAAACGAATATAACTGAAGTTTTTATTTCAGAAATAAGAACCATTCAAAAGCAATTCCCCGATTCCGGTTTTGTAACCTCCATCACCGGCTCGGCGGGTATGGGTATCGCGGAACGAACCGGCATCACATTTTCACAAGAAGTTGTTGCCTCGGTAGAGGTTATAAAACAGAAGTATCCGAATACCCGTACTCTTATAGATTTGGGAGGCGAGGACTCAAAAATGGTGTTTTTTGAGCCGGATAAGCTGCCCGACATTCGCATGAACGGCTCGTGCGCGGGTGGCACAGGTGCATTTATTGACCAGATGGCAGATTTAATGAATATTTCGATTGAGAAAATTGGTGAATTGGCATTAAAAGGCACCAAAACATATCCTGTAGCTTCACGATGTGGTGTGTTTGCGAAAACAGATATTCAGAATCTGATTTCGCGTAACATTAATTCAGCCGATATCGCCCTTTCAATTTTACACGCGGTGGCTTTGCAAAGTATTACAACACTTGCGAGAGGCTATACCATTGCGCCGAAAATTCTTTGTATTGGTGGACCGCTTAGCTTCATCCCCGCACTACGAAATATCTTCGTCAGCATGTTGAATTTGTCGGATGGCGAACTGATTCTTCCCGAAAACAGCGAGTATTTCCCGGCTTGGGGTTGCGCGCTACAAGCTAAGGGAAATGAATTGGATATACAGCAGTTGATTCAAAAAATGAATAATAAGGAGATTAATAGGACGGATGTGTTGCCCGCTTTGTTTCAGGATGAAACGGAATACCTTCAATGGAAAGTGAAGCGCAACATAAAACCGCTAAGCCGGAGTGAACTTGCCGCAAATACATATTTTGAAAAAGAAAAAAAACAACTTAACGGCAAGAATCGACTGCGATTTTTTCTGGGTATTGATTCAGGCTCTACCACTACCAAAATACTTGTCATTGACGAAAATGAGAATATTGTTTTCAAGTTTTATGCGCCCAATCAGGGAAATCCACTGAAAAAAGTGTCGGAAGGTTTGGGAGAGTTTGAACACCAATTTGGGGAATATGGTTTGCAAAACATCGAAACTTCCTGCTCAACGGGTTATGGCGAGGAGTTGATTCAGTCGGCTTTTAATCTCGATTATGGTATTGTGGAGACGGTAGCACACTTTACCGGAGCAAAATATGTGGACCCGAATGTGTCGTTTATTCTCGATATAGGTGGTCAGGATATGAAATCGATTTTTGTAAGCAACGGCGTCATTTCACGCATTGAACTTAATGAAGCCTGCTCTTCGGGCTGTGGTTCGTTTCTTCAGAATTTTGCATCCACCATGGGTTTAACACTGTCAGAATTTACCAAAATAGCTTGTCTTGCCGAATATCCGGCCGATTTGGGAACGCGGTGCACCGTGTTTATGAACTCGAAAGTAAAGCAGAGTTTGCGCGAAAATGCGGGGATAGGAGATATAGCTGCCGGTTTGGCTTATTCGGTAGTTAAGAATTGCCTTTTCAAAGTACTTAAAATTAATAATTTGACTGCGTTGGGTTCGAATATCGTGGTACAGGGTGGGACATTTCGCAACGACGCGGTGTATCGGGCGCTCGAACTTCTTTCGGGTAAAACTGTGAGTACTACCGATATGCCCGAAATGATGGGCGCATTTGGTGCGGCTCTCTATGCTAAAACCCGATCAAAGATTGATAAAAAAGATTCACGAACTGCAAGACCGGGCAACTATCTGAAGCAGAATAAATTTGTGTATTTAGGATAATAAGTGAGAAATTGTAAGAAATTAATTGAAAGTAAAGATGAATCAGATTAATTTTGAAGAAATAGAAACGAAAGAACTTCAATGCAAGGGTTGTACCAACAAATGTTCCGTATTGCGGTTTCGCTTTCAGAATGGAAATGTGAGTTTTGCGGGTAATAAGTGTGAGAAGATTTTCTATAACAGAAAAAATGCGAGAAAAAAAGCATACAATGCCTTTGAAATGAAAAACAAAATTCTTTTCGAAACAGCAGTTCAGTCCAATCCGGAGGAGCTTGAGCAATTAAATCCACAACAAAATACATCTCAAAACCTGCAAACGGATAGATTGCGTATCGGGATTCCACGCGGACTTAATATGTTTGAAAATTATCCATTCTGGAGAACGCTCTTCGAAGGCTTTGGTGTTGAAGTAGTGCTTTCGCCCGAAAGTGATTTGAAAATGTATCAACGTGGTGTGGGAAGTGTGATGTCCGACAATATCTGTTTCCCTGCGAAATTGGTACAAGGACATATTTTTTCGCTTATCGAATCGAAAGTTGACCGGATATTTTACCCCATTGTACCCAAAGAGGAAAAAGAATTTGACAAAACAAACAACTCTTTCAATTGTCCGGTAGTAAGTGGCTACCCCGATGTGATTCGAAGCGCAATTGACCCGCAAGCCAATTACGGTATTCCTTATGACTCACCGGTGATGAACTTTGCCAACGAAACTGTGTTGAAACGTCAGTGTTACGATTATTTGAAATCAATCATAAAAACTGATAAATCGAATAAGTATTCAAATCGATTCACAAGTAAAAAGATAAAGAATTTCGATGCTATATTTGAGCAAGCCAACCGAACGCGTAAAAACTACCTACGACAATTTATTGATGAGCAGAAAAATATCCTTAATGAGTCGATTCAGAATGGTAGTTTATGCTTCATCGTCGCGGGGCGTCCGTATCATGCCGATTTATTGGTAAACCAAAAAGTGGGACAGATAATATCTGATTTGGGAGTGAATGTGCTTACCGACGATGTATTCCGTATGCCCGAAAGTCATGGATTTGAATATCTAAACATCGTTTCGCAATGGTCTTATCCCAATCGAGTAGTAAAAGCCGCGATTGAGGTTGCTAAATTGCCTAAAAATGTACAACTTATCCAACTCAACTCTTTTGGCTGCGGACCCGATTCTTTCTTTATTGATGAAATAAGCGGAATTTTACAACATTCGGGTAAAAGTCATACCGTACTACGGATTGACGAAATAGCAAGTCCTGGTTCCATCCGATTACGATGCCGCAGTTTGATAGAGAGTTTGCAGACACAAATGGCTTGAGTTTATACTCTGATTATTAGCATTTCAATATTAATGATATGAATTCATCGACAACTACTACTACAGATATGTATCGGGGGTATGAAGCTTTTTTTGGTGAGAAAGATAAAGAAAAAACTATCCTGATACCCTGGTTTACAGATTTTCTTTCGCCACTTATTCCGGCGATAGCCAAACTTGCCGGCTATAATTTTGTAAATTGCCAGCAAACCAGCAAAAAATCGGCTGATATCGGTCTGAAATATGGTAACAACGAAGTTTGTTATCCGGCTACATTGGTGCTTGGCGATCTGATTGCCGAAATACAATCCGAGAAGTACGATATAAATAATCTGGCTGTCGCAATAACCCAAACCGGCGGACAATGTCGCGCTACAAACTATACCGGTATGATTAAATCCGGATTGAAAAGCGCCGGTTATGGCTCAATTCCGGTAATTGCCGTGTCGTTGAGCGGAGTGTATCAAAACGAACAAAGTGGTTTCAAACTACCAATGTCTAAAATTCTCAATGTTTCAATCAACTCGCTTTTCTTTGGAGATGCTTTGAGCAAACTCCTATCATACCATATTGTTCGCGAAAAAGAAAAGGGACGCTCGCAAAGTATTTTCGATGTTTATATGGCTAAAGCTGCTGAAATTATTCTGGAGAATAAACCTAAGAAACTGCTCAAATTGCTCAAAGAGGCGGTTAATGAATTTAATTCAATAGCGACACATGACAAGGAATGCTTGAAAGTAGGTTTGGTTGGTGAGATTTTTGTGAAATACAACCATTACGGACAAGCTCACATAACTCAGTGGCTTCAGGCGAAAGGAATAGAGGTAGTAACGCCTTCGATGGTCGAATTTTTCATGCAAACTTTCGTAAATCAAAAAGTAAATGCCCAAAATGGTGTCAACAGGTTGAATAAGTTTACACTGAAACTGATGCCCTTAATGCAAATACTGCTCAATTCCCGATTGAAGAAATTTGAACGGATAATCTCTAAATCACGCGTTTACGAGCCTCACGAGAATATCTTTAAGATTGCCGAAAAAGCAGGCGAGATTATCAATTTATCCAATCAGTTTGGTGAAGGATGGTTGGTGGCAGGCGAAATAGCTTCCTTCGCAACCAAAAACATAAACCGGGTGGTGTGTGTGCAGCCTTTTGGTTGTATTGCCAACCACGTAGTAGCCAAAGGCATTGAGAGGCGATTGAAAAGTTTATATCCCTCAATGAATCTGCTCTTTCTCGATATTGATGGTGGCATGGCGGAAGTGAATTTGCATAATCGCCTGGAGTTTTTGATTAACTAAAGTTTTCCTTCTTTTTTTGAAAGCTTCGTTCTGTCCCAATATCTTATCGAAGCAATGGTAGTGTGAAATGCCTGTTTTATCAGTATCTTTGTGTTTGAAAAAATGGAAACCGGTGTTAGGTTTCTGTTGCTTTGAACTTATCTATAAAAGATTTTATTTATAAATTGAATGTTGCAAATCACAAATAGTTCTGATACAAACACACAAATAAATTCGGTAGAACTTCAAAAACGGATAGTTCTTTTGGTAAATATGGGCGCGCCCATGTCACAAAAAGAGATGAAACAATTTCTGAAACGTATGTTTCGTGACAAAGCAATACTTTTTGCGCCGACACTTGTCCGTACAATAGTTTCTACCATCATTAGCGAGTTTCGGTATAAGTCATCCTGGAAAAAATACTTGTTAATCGGCACATCGCCTTTACTTCGCTCGATGGAAATGATTGCTGATGATTTGCAAAAAGAATTGGGTGAGGATTTTGCAGTATCATGCGCCTATTCTTATTCCAAGCCACTTGTTACCGAAAAGATATCAGAGCTTTATGCGCAAGGCTTCCGAAACATTGATATAATTTCGATGTATCCGCAGCCAAGCTTTTCTACAACGGGAAGTGTATCATCATCATTGAACAAACTAAATAGGAAGCATCCCGATATTCATTTGCGTTTTGTAGCGGATTATTCCGAAAATTCATTATTTGTGGCATATTGGTCGCGGCTTATTTCCATAAAAATAGAACAAGAGAAATACCGGCAGCCACATCTGCTCTTTAGTGCGCACGCCATTCCACTCTCGTTTGTGAAAAGAGGCGATGTGTACATTCAAAAAATACAAAATTCGGCAAAATTCATCGCGGAGTCATTAAAACTGTCTTACAGCATAGCTTATCAATCAAAGATTGGCCCTGTGGAATGGACTAAACCCGCTGCAACGGATATGCTGGAAGTGCTGAAGCGCTCCGGAATTGATGAAATTGTGGTAATTCCAATCAGCTTTGTAAACGAAAATCTCGAAACAGCGTTTGACCTGGATGAAGTACTGATTCCTTTTGCTAAAAACACTTTGAACTTTGATAATATTTGCAGGGTGGTAATACCTGAAACCGACTCCACGTTGGTGAAGATGTTTGGAGATTTTGTACGTAAAAGCGATTAATATGATCATTAGTTCATACCGATTGAACCTGTCATATAAATGATAATGAGCTGTTATTGAATCTTGAATGGTAAACTATTCGTTAACGGCATCAAGAAGCAACGAAGTCATGCTCAATGAGCCTCCAATTGGCTTGTCGTTGAATAGACGAATCGTGTCTTTCTCGTTTTTCAAAGCCAATACATAGAGCATCGGCAGGTAATGTTCCGGAGTAGGGATTGCCAATTCGAAAGATCGCCCTTGCGAACTGAACTTTATTAAGTCCGTGTGATTGTCGGACAAGATGTACGCTTTCATTCTTTCATTGGCTTCCGTTGCCCAGTCGAAAGCGTAATTGCTATTCATCTTATCCCAGGCAATCAGACGCAGATTGTGAACCATATTACCACTCCCGATTATTAACACGCCATTTTTCCGTAGGGATGCAAGTTGCTTTGCCAAATCATAATGATATTGCCCTGACTGTGTGTAATCAAGGCTCAATTCAATCACCGGAACATCAGCACCGGGATATAAATGCTTAATTACACTCCAGGCGCCATGATCCAAACCCCAACTTTCAGTCAGACTTACTTCAGTGGAAGAAATTAATTGCTGAGTTTCCATCGCAAGTTGCGGACTACCTGCTGCCGGATACTCCACTTCGTACAGCGCTTTCGGGAATCCACCGAAATCGTGTATTGTTTTCGGATTTTTCATGGCAGTTACATACGTTCCTCTTGTTTCCCAATGTGCCGAAACACACAGAATTGCTTTTGGTTTCGGTATAGCTTCGCCAATTTTCCGGAATCCCGCTACAAATTCGTTTTCCTCAATTGCGTTCATGGGGCTTCCATGTCCGAGAAATAGCGCCGGCATTATGCCCGAACTTTCCGGCGATGCATTTATCTTATTTAAGTCGTTCAGTTTCATCGATTAATTATCGTATTTTTTGTTTGAACTGCATAGCTGATTAATCGTAATTATTTACCAACAATGAATGATAAAAATATGTTCGTATTCGATTCAAAGAAATTGAAAGGAGAGATGATAGTAAAAAGAAAGAGCACACGATTTGTGCGCTCTTTCCCTGATATTTATCTATTTTTTCTTCTGATTTGTTTCTATCCAAAATCATCGAAACGGAGATTTTCTCTTGGCACTCCAAGGCTCCAAAGCATGTTTTCCACCGCTTTTGCCATTGGGCCCGGACCACACATGTAGTATTCGATATCTTCGGGAGCGTCATGTTTTGCCAGATACGTGTCGTGAAGTACTTGGTGAACGAAGCCGGCAGTGTATGGCACACCTGCAGCGTCGGCCTCCGGATCGGGGCGGTCAAGTGCAAGATTAAATTTAAAATTCGGAAACTCAGCTTCCAATTTTCTGAAATCGTCCATGTAGAACACTTCATTGAGCGCGCGTGCTCCGTAGAAATACTGAATCTTCCGATCGTTGATTCGCAATGTTTGAAGCAAATGAAGGATGTGTGAACGAAGTGGAGCCATTCCGGCACCTCCTCCGATGTAAATCATCTCATTTTTCGTGTCAAGAACGGGATGGAACTCGCCAAACGGGCCTGAAATCATCACTTTGTCGCCCGGTTTCAGATTGAAAATATACGACGACGCGATACCGGCCGGAA
This sequence comes from uncultured Paludibacter sp., assembly GCA_964568675.1. GTDB lineage: Bacteria > Bacteroidota > Bacteroidia > Bacteroidales > Paludibacteraceae > UPXZ01. Next base: position 6,166 of record CAZMQV010000009.1, on the reverse strand, counting down.
CTTTCGCCCAATCGTTGGTTGCTCTGTCAAATGGTGGTGTGGCTATACGCACATTGAGCATCACAATATTTCCTTCGGCAGGGTGATTTGCCATGGAGTAGGCGCGCATGGTTTCTTCGGAGTTCGAAGCCGTTAAATCCCACATTTTGAATTTATCCCACTCGGGGCGAAAACGTTGGTCAACATCAAACTCAGAGTATTTAAGTTCGTATTTCGGAATGTCAATCTGAATATAGCTACCCGAAACGAAGTTTAGTGTCTCGTTGGCAGGAAGTTTCACCACAAACTCTTTGATGAAAGTTGCCACGTTATTGTTTGAAACCACTTCGCATTCCCATTTCTTGATGTCGAGAATAGAAGGATCGATTTTAATATTAATGTCGTTTTTGACTTTCACCTGACAGCCAAGCCGCCAATTGTCTTTTATTTCCTTGCGTGTGAAGTGTACGGCTTCGGTAGGAAGGATTTCGCCACCACCTTCGGGAACCTGACAGCGACATTCGCCACAAGTAGCGCCCCCACCACATGCCGAAGGTAGAAAAATATTGTTTACAGCCAATGTGTTAAGCAGATTTCCTCCGGCTTCGGTAGTTACTTCTTTGTCATTGTTTATCTTGATTTTCACTTCGCCGGATGGCACTAAGTACTTCTTAGCTACAATAAGAATGATTACCAATAAAAGAATAACGATAAGAAAAACCGCTAAACTTGACAATACTGTTGATGTTTCAATTGCTAATAGCATATTTGTTTTATTTCAAAAAAAATGTAATATAATTCGTTTTTGCTTTTTTTTCACTCTTCGTGATATTATCCGATTTTCAAGCCGGAAAACGCGAGGAACGCGATGGCCATTAGCGCCACGGTAATAAATGTGATACCTAATCCGCGCAGAGGTTTCGGCACGTTGGAGTATTCCATCTTTTCGCGGATGGCTGCAAGACCCACGATGGCGAGCAACCAACCCACACCGGAGCCTAAAGCGTAGGATGTGGCTTCGCCAATGTTGGCAAAATCACGTTGCTGCATAAAGAGCGAACCACCCATTATGGCACAGTTTACGGCTATGAGAGGAAGAAATATCCCAAGCGAATTGTATAAGGATGGGCTGAATTTCTCAACCACCATTTCTACCAATTGAGTAATTGCCGCGATAACCGCGATGAAAAGTATAAACGATAAATAACTCAAATTGATTGTTTCCAAGCCCGGAGACAACCATTTCAACGCGCCTTCTTTCAGAACATAATTCTCAAGAAGGTAATTTACCGGAAGTGTGATTGCGAGAACAAATGTTACCGCAATGCCAAGACCAAGTGATGTTTTTACGTTTTTGGAAACTGCGATATACGAACACATCCCCAAAAAGTAAGCAAAAATCATGTTGTCAACAAAAATTGACTTTACAAATATGTTTGCTATATTTTCCATATCTATTTTTTATTTCCTTTTTCTTTGCTTGCTTACGCAAATAAAGTACTGTTATACTTATGATTCGATAATTCGGTGAGTATTATTCTTGTAAGTCTTTTTGCTTTGAACGGTGGATCCAGATAATACATGCTACAAGGATAAGCGCCATGGGAGGCATCATCATCATCCCGTTGTTCACATAGCCATTGTCGTAGAATGACTGGGGTATTACGCGAAATCCAAGTAAAGTACCGGAACCAAGTAATTCGCGAACAAAAGCTACGGCCGCCAATATCCAGGCGTAACCAAGTCCGTTGCCAATACCGTCGAGAAACGATTCCCAGGGTTTGTTGCTCATAGCGAAAGCTTCCAGACGCCCCATCAGAATACAGTTGGTGATAATCAAACCGACGTAAACCGAGAGTTGTACACTCACATCATAGGCGTAAGCTTTCAGAATTTCACTCACCACAGTTACCAACGCGGCTACCACTACCAGCTGAACGATGATGCGGATGCGGTTGGGGATGGTGTTGCGAAGAAGCGATATGATTACATTGGACATTGTCACAATAACGGTTACGGAAATACCCATAACCAATGCGGGTTCTAGTTTGGCTGTAACGGCAAGCGCCGAGCAGATACCCAATACCTGTACGGTAATCGGATTGTTTTTATCCAACGGGCCTAAAAGCACCGCTTTTGATTTTGGTGTTAGTAGTTTGCTCATTATTTTTGTCCTCCTGTATTCGTTTGTTTCAAAAATTGTTCGTATTGACCAATGCTTTTCAGAAGCATAGTTTCCACACCTTTGCTGGTAATCGTACCACCCGAAATGCCATCGACATAATCTCTACCTTCGGCTTGTTGCCCCGGTTTTACTATTTCAATTGAAACAAAATTATTATCGACACCCATCATTTTCTTCCCAATAAATTCATTTTGGAAATGTTTTGTCGAAATCTCGGCGCCCAATCCCGGAGTTTCACTCGCATGTGAGAAATAAGCTCCGAAAACCGTATTTTTATCTTCGTTGAAGGCTACATATCCCCATATCGGACCCCAAAGCCCGGCGCCGCGCGTAGAAAGTATGTATTTTGTCTGTCCATCCACAGAGGCAATGTACACAGGCAATTCGCGTTGTTCGAGAGGTTTTGACATCTCTTTGGTGATGTCGATATTAAATGCCTTGTTTTTATCCTCAGAAATTACTTCGCCTTTGCTGTTGATGACAATCGCGCTTGTGATGTATTTTTCATAAGCGGCAGCCATGTCCTTTTCGTCGGCAATGTTTAGCGAACTAAGTAGTTGTTTCTTCTTGTCAAGCTCCACATTCGCGTTCTGAGTGCTTTTCAGCGCGCCCGAAACCAGAGCAAGCAAAAGCGCTACGACAATTACCATTATAGTAGCATATATTATTGTATAACTATTTTTATTTGTATCCATTTTATTGTTTTAGCGGTTTCCCTTAAAGGTTAAACTTGGAATATATCTTTTTTTTATCACTACTAAATTTACTTTGTTTTAACTCTGTTTAGTCGGCGTTTGATGTTTGAATCCACCACATAGAAGTCGATGAGTGGTGCGAATATGTTCATCAGAAGTATTGCCAGCATCATGCCTTCGGCGTATCCGGGATTGAGAACCCGGATAACGATTGCCATACAGCCTATCAGGAAACCGTAAATCCATTTGCCGGTTTCGGTGCGCGATGAAGTTACCGGGTCGGTTGCCATGAATACTGCTCCAAATGCGAAACCACCCAGCGTGAGGTGATAATACCAAGGTAGGTGTGCGGCTGCCGTGTCCGGTCCGAATTGATTGAAGATTATCCCCATGATTGCGCCTCCTGCAAATACGGAAAGCATGGTTTTCCAGCTGGCAACCTTTGTTATTAGCAGCAACAATGCGCCAATACCTATCGCGATGACTGAAGTCTCGCCAATGGAGCCGGGAATAAGTCCGATTACCGTGTCGAGAAATGTGAAAGGCTGGTTAAACATGTTCACGATTTCGGGAGTAGGATTGGAGGAGGTGGCAATCTGACCGAGTGGTGTGGCGCCGGAGAAACCATCCAGGATGGTGCCATTGCCAAGCCCGAATGTACTTCCGCTACGAATCCATACCTGATCGCCCGACATGGATTGAGGATAAGCGAAAAAGAGAAACGCGCGGGTTACAAGTGCCACGTTGAATATGTTCATGCCGGTGCCACCAAACACTTCTTTGGCAAATATCACTGCGAAAGCGGTGGCGATAGCTATCATCCAAAGAGGCGTGTCAACCGGTACGATCAACGGGATGAGCATACCCGTAACCAGAAAACCTTCCTGAACCTCTTCTTTGCGGATTTGTGCTCCTGCAAATTCAATGCTCAGACCCACTACATACGACACGATGACGATGGGCAACACGGCAAGCAAACCATAAACAAACATCGACCAAAATCCGATTTCACCCTGTCCGATGGCGTTGTAGTGTTGATACCCTACATTGAACATCCCGAACAGCAAGGCGGGCACAAGGGCTAAGACCACAATTATCATGGTGCGCTTGCTATCTACCGCGTCGTGAATGTGTGAGCCGCTTTTTGATGTTGCGTTTGGAACATAAAGAAATGTTTCGAACGCGTCGAACGTGGAGTGGAGCTTCTCGAACTTGCCACCCGGCAAAAAGTTCGGCTTTATTTTGTCAACAAATTTTTTTAATGAACTCATTTTTAAAATCTTTTTTATAACTGATTAATCTGTGTCGGTTATTTATTCTTATTATTCTACTTCTTCCTTCAAAGCATCGAGCGCACTGCGCACTATGGCTTGAAGTGGCATTTTTGATGTGTCCACAAATTCGCAAAGCGCGAAGTCCTCGGGTGCCACTTCATAAGCTCCAAGATTTTCCATTCGGTCGATGTTGCGTGCCAACATTGACTTTATCAGATGTTCTGGTAGAATATCCATTGGAAACACGCTTTCCCATTCGCCCGACATGATGATGGCGCGCGGACCTCCAAGCATACGGGCATCGTATTTGAATTTTTTGCCAGGTAGAAGTTTTGTGAAAAACATGTTGCTTGCGCTGAATTTGTCCAATCGCGGCATTGCCCAGCCAAAGAGTTCGTGTGTTTCGCTACCTTCGTCGATGATGCTAATTTGTGAATCGTAAGGTGTCAGATAGCCATTTTCGCTGATTTTTGTGCCGGTGAGCACATTGCCGCTGATGTATCGGAGTGGGTAATTCACCGCATTCAAATTTCCTTTCACTAATGCTGCAATATTGTTTCCGGCTATAGTTTCAAAGTATTGCGGATTGGACACTTCGGGACCTGTGAGCGCCACAGTTTTGGTCATGTCCACATTGCCGGTTGCGAAAAAACGCCCAATGATGGCCAAATCCTGAGGGTTGATAGTCCAGATAGTTTCACCTTTGTTTATCGGGTTCACCTGATTGATGTGTATGCCCACGTTGCCAGCCGGGTGCGCGCCTTTAAACACGGTGCTTTCCACGCCTTTTACTGCCGCGAAAATAGACTTTTCGGTAATTAATCCCAGATGTATTTCCCCTGTGGTGAGTTTCGAAAGCGCGTCGATACCTGTTTGGAAATCATTCATGCGGTTTTTCATCACAAATTCATAGTCGGGAGCCAATGGCGCAGTGTCGAAAGTAGATATAAAAATAGCCTTTGGCGCATGTGTGGGATTCGCGATAACATCGTAAGGACGTTGTTTGATTAAAGTCCATAAACCGGATTTAAGCAAAGCGGCTTTAGTTTCCTCTGCCGTGAGTTGCGCAAGCGATTTATGTTCGAGCTTGAGGTAATTGGTATCGGCATCGGCATCGATGATGATACTCGTTACTTTGCGTCGCTCACCGCGTACCACCTCGCGCACTTTGCCACTCACCGGCGATACAAAATTCATCTCTTCGAAATTTTTATTGAAGAATAGGGGAGAGCCGGCCATGATGGTTTCACCGCCCTTTACTATCATCTTCGGCACAATGCCATGATAGAAGTCGGGGTTGATTTCAATGACGCTTGAAGGCTTGACTTTAGTTATCTTTTCTTGGGCTTTGCCTTCGATTTTGATATTCAATCCTTTGCTCAGTTTTATTGTTTTTGCCATTAAAATAAGTATTTGATTTTATTTGAATAAGAAAATTCTACAAATATACAGTATAAAAATCAAATTAAGAAATTTTCTTATTAATAATCATTCTAATTATTGCCTGTCTATACGATGAAAATATATGTGTTTGTTTGATGTAAGTAGTTGAAAAAAAGGTGAATAAAGTTAAGCGAAAAGGATGGTGAAGGTGTGGTGCAATTAATGGTTAATAACTATTTATTTGTATTAAAAAGCGTAATCTGTGTTTTTTGTTAAGTTGTGTTCTCATGCCGGTATGATTGACCATTAAACTCCTCATATTTGCTATAATGCTTACTAAAACAAAAACTTGCAGTGATTTCGATGATGTGTAGTATATTGCATTGTTGTGTATAAGTGTTAATAATATAAACAAAATTAGTGCGACAGCAATCAAAGACTCCGATTTATTTCTGTCGCTGCAACCAAACGAAAAAAATCGCTTAAAATATTGATTCTACAGCAGTGCGAAATAGAATTGCAAACTTACAATTCTATTTTGTACGTGATCAGGGGCAAAAAGTAAACTTACAATTCTATTATTGTTGTAGTACAAAATAGTTTTGTATCGAAACAATTCTATTTCAACTAAAGTCAGAATAGTTTTGTAT
>CAZMQV010000008.1:0-66743 GCA_964568675.1 uncultured Paludibacter sp. | reverse complement strand
AATGTCAACCCTTATTTTTTTCTTTGCTAAAAAGGTTTACCGGACAGCAATGATTAACAATGAAAAAGCTGCCAAATAATATGAATATTAAGGCAGCTTTTCCATATCTATGATATTTATTTTTCACACAGGTGTACCGTATTCGTCCGTAGAAGACTCGCTGGATTTTGGACTTTCGGTTTTATCTTCATCGTCGAAATGAGATTTCACTTTCACAAAGGTTGATTTTATTTGCTCCCAGATAGCTACACCACCCTCTTTTAAGTCGTCCCACACCAAATCAGAAGACTCCGAAATATTCTTCAAGCGCAACTTGAGATTGGCAATTTTTGGTTCCAGTTCGTCAATTGTCTCCTTGTATTTCGCTTTAGACTCGTCACTTGCCGAATGCGCTTTAGCTTTAAGTTGTACCAATAGCTCTTCCAACTCATCCAGCTGTGTATCCAGCTTTCGGCGAAAGTCCGATTTTACATTTTCCATATCCGTTTTATGTTTAATGGTTTTGATTCAGAATGCAAATCTAATAAAAAAATAATCGGCATCAATCAACAATCATATTTTTCTTATGTTATCGTTTTATCATAACGGACTTCGAGACAATACCTTCATTAAGCATTACTCGAATCAGATACATTCCTTCGGGCATATCCGACACCGACATCCGATTGGTATGCGATGTTTTCAACAATTGCCCCTGCAATGAAAACAAGGAAATTTGTTTCACTACATCACTTTCCACTCGCACAAACAACTCGTTGCTTGCCGGAATTGGATAAACCTGAAGACTTGAAGCAGAGTTATTCGGAGATGAGTTCAATAATTTACTATTAACTAAACAATTATCAACAAATAGATTTCCAATACTCGAGACAGGCGCATCAGTTTGACGAATCTTTATGCCCGAAAGCATATATGCTTCGCCTGCGTTCAACTCTTTAAGAGTTTTTTCGACAAACTTCCATCCTCCATAATGAATACTATCCAATTTCACTTCTTTCACATCGACACCAGCGTTAAATATCAGATATATTTCGTTTCCGGATAAATCGCCCAGAATATGCATACCTATCACCGAGTCATTGTTAACAACGATATTGGGATTTGCAAATGGGCAAATTAAAGTTCCGCCAGATTTCTCTTTGAAACTATATTTCAAATTCCACGAACTACTTCCAAAAAGCTTGGTCGAGGTGTTACGGCTTACTGTTGCTGACAACAAATTAGTAGATGATGCAGCATCAACGCTTATCAAATTATCTGTTTCAAAACTTTGAACAACCAATCTATTTTCGACCCTTACATCCGAGGTTTTGAATGGTATCTCAATTGTATCTGTGAGAAATACACCATCAATATCTTTTATCCCTTGTGCTATTTTAACCACATATCGCTCACCGACTTTCAAATCCTCACCTAATGTAAACAACGTAGAGCCTAAGGGTTCAGGGAATGTATTGTGTTTGAGTGAACGCACATTCTTAGTTAATTGTCGCCCATTCATATCATAAACCTGCACTCCGGTTATCAACTCAGCAGTTGCAAGTTTTTTATCAAACACAAAAGTAAATGTAGGTGTTTTATAATGAATATTTTCTTCGTTTTTCATAGGATATGTAGCCAGAAGCAGAAGTTTATTCCGATTAGCTGTTTTGAAACTGAAAGAAAAATCATTCGACATACTCAAACCATCAAAATGGGATAGACTTTTATCCAACAGAATGGTATAAACGGTTGATGTATCGAGCGGAACATCAGGGACAAACTCCATCACATAATTTGCCTCTTTGAAATTGAACTTACCACTAACATTTGGTGAAATATGAAATGCATTCTTCGCGCTCTGTGGATCGATATCCCAATTGAACTTAAACCGGACAACTGAGCTTGCAAGCATAACTGTATCTGAAGACAATGCTTTTGGCGAAAAGTCAATCACTTCCGGTGGAGTATTTCTAATCATATTTGGCCTTAGCGCCACATACGTTGTTTTATTTTTCTCCACCACCACCGAAGCAGTTTCGACATGATATTGCGGGTGTTCGATTGTAAGCGAGTAATTACCAGGTTCTATATCTTTAAAAAGAAAAAAACCATTATTCATATCATCTACTTCGTACTTAATATTACCCGGCATAAGCGTTACTATCGCATTATTAACAGGCAAAAAACCATCTGATGAACTGGGTATTTTAAAGTAAGAAGTTTCGTGTTTCATAAACTTATCCCGGACATAACCAGCGACATTCCCATTTGCCAACTCTGCAGATTTAAAATAAGTGGTAAATGTTTTCAAGAAATGCCAGGCTTCCAGCCATTTATATTCCATATTCATCAGGCGATAAGCTTCGGGAATATAATCATGCATTGAACCTTCGGAAATGACTCCGGGAACTGTAAGTCCGCGCAACACCCCATATCCATCGTTCCATCCCATAGCAGTGCGACCAAATGTTTTATCGCCGCGAACCGTCAAGCCGGCGCTCCAAACATTCACCTGATTCGAAAAAAGATTATTGGCAATTTCAGTACTAATTGCTCTACTTTTATCGGAATAAGGAGTAGGTGAAGGATAAGTTTCCGTATCACCCGGGTCAACACCGGCATAGAGCATCAACACATGATTGGCGACTCCGTTACCAGCGTTGGAGTGTATCGAGAGCATAAAATCGACATTAGCTTCATTTGCTGAACGTACGATTTGAGAGAGGGGAAGGTCATCTTCAGTTCTATTCTGCGTACGCGAAATAAAAGTAGTAGCACCTTGTTTATCAAGCATTTCTTTAAGCGACTGTCCCTTATCGAGATTACTCTTAGATTCCCAAAAACCTTCCTGATCACCCGATTTAAAAGGAGCGATTACAATATTCCGATCATCACTATCGTAGCCTCCATGTCCCGGATTAATATAGATACGAACCCCTGATAAATTTTGGCTTACAGCGGACGTTGAGATTAGTATTAAAATAAGAAATTGTGCTATAATTTTGATTTTCATAATGATATGTATTACTTAATGGATATTTCAGAAATGACAATCCGCCCGTTTAGTGTGCTGTAAGCTATTTTTCCTGCTTTTCCCGCTGCCGATGGATTGATGGCGATATGGCTCGGATTGCTTATTTGCTTTTTAATCTTTGTATCGATTGAAATCATTAAAATTATCGAAGAGGTTACAACATCGCCATTATCTTTGTCTTGCATTCCTACAACAAATTTATCATTATACCATACCGGTGCATTCAAATACCCTAATTTTGCAATTATTTTACCAGACAAGTCGCATATATAGGTGCCTTTACCCATAGCTGTAAAAAGTATTTTGGTTTGATCGGGTGATAATGACACCCATATATAATTAACATTTTCGCCAATTATTGGACGTAATTCTGTTCGGCGACCATTTGCATAAACAAAGATTTTCAAGTCTTCTGTACTTACATAAACTGACGAAAGAGCTTTTGTTCGCCCAATTGCTGTTGGAGACTGTTTGTCGTCCGTTTGAATCAACAACCCATCACGTGTACTACGAGCTGTGCGCAGATTGCGCTGCGGTTCCAACAATTGCCTTCGATTACCACTTTTCACGTTAAAACTTTCGAGCAAATCATATCTTTTACCCGATTCAAACCTTGAATTCCGATAGTAAACTTCTGAGTTTTCATTCGCAAATAAGGGGTCGTATCCGGCATTAATGCCTGTGGAAACCACCTTGTCCGATTTTTTCTTAAAATCGTAGATGTGCAAACCCTGAAAATTAGCCGTAGAATAGAGCAAATATGCGCCGTCGGGACTTAACACAGAATTGAAAGCCGATTTACTACTCAACACTAGTTCATATTGAGCATTTACATGAATCGACTGACCTACAACAATTATTATATTCAATATGGTTATCAACGAGAGGAATATACGTTTTTTCATGGTTATAATATTTTGTTTTTTTATTTCTATTGTTTCAGTATTTTCGAGCTATAGGGTATTCCATCTACTTCAACTTTCAGGATATAGATACCGGGCTTAAGTGACGAAATATCACTTTTAATAACTGGTACATTCGTTTGAATACAAGTATTGGCAATTATCTTTTGCAACCGGCCATCGATTGAATAGAGTGAAATCAAAACATTTCCTTGCTTCACGCTTTCGAGGTTAATCACAAGCACATTGTTCGACAAAGTAGTGGTAAAATCAAATCTTTTTCTACTTATGCTTTCAAGTTTTGTATCATTTCTCTGGGGATAATGGGCATATAATCCACCAAACGGCAACGAATATCTTTTCGTTTCAATTGCATTGAAATAAATTTTTAGTTTTGAGAGTTTTATTGGAAAACGTTCAACTCCCCACGGCTTCCCTGCATTAGAGAAAGGAATTGTCAGTCTTTGTAAATCGGTTCCTAATTGTTCAATTTTATATGTCAAATCTGCTCCTTGGGCATCCTTTAAATAAAAAATCATTTCTTTTACAACTCCTCCCTGATTATTGAAAAGCCAACTTAAAGAATCGGGTAATCCATAAAATTTCATTTCTTTTATCATATCAAGATAGGGTGCACGGCCAGCCGACAAATCGAATGAAAGAACCGATCCATATTCCCATGACGCTGGAAGTTCATTTTTTGAGAATTGCACATTCTTAATAACACCGGATTTCACTTCAAAACTACTAATATCATCAAATGCTTCTGCTAGTTGCTTGTCTTTTGCAATTTCTACTTTGACATTCAAGCTTTTGCTATTCCCATTAATCTCGCCAATTACTTTAGACTCTCCTTCTTCCAACCCGGATAATATCCCATTTTCGACCCTTACAACTGCTTTGTTTTCAACATTCCAATTCACAACAGCCGGATTGATAAAATATACATTATTGTTTTCTTGGCTTTGAACCACAATTGGATATTGACGAACATCGTCAATCAAGATTTTATCCGGATTGATGGAGTAATTATTAATTGGCAAAATATCAACTTTGATCTCTGCGAAAATTCCATTTTTTTCTGCGATTATTTTTCCACTTCCTGCTACAATACCGGCATGAAATATTTGATTTTCATCAACAAAGCCAAGATTTTCAGGCTCACATGAAAACTTAAAACCTTTCACATCTTTATTCAACACTTCGTCAAATTCATTAAACTCAAGCAGAGTCAATGGTGTAAGCGAAGCTGCTATGGGACGAATGGAAGGAATCTTAAAAGCATAAGAATGAACTTCATTTGACTCTGGTGCCAATGACACGACCAAAAGAGCATCCATCACCGGACGTATCGAGCCTCTTGCCGGTTCATTGAGCATTTCGGCATCGACTACGATGGCAACAGAGCCTCCACTATCAAAATTCACCACATCCCACGCTCCCATTTCAAGCATGTAATTTGCCAATTCAATACAATTGACTCCGGCGCTACTACCTGACATTTCAGTAGTTATTATAATCAATTTACTGCCATCTTTAGAGATGCCCGCCATTTGTCTGGATGATATTTCATATTCGCGACCATTCTCAAAATCATTGTATTCGCCATCGTGCAATTTCCCCTGAGATGCAATGCTTGGATAGCCGTGAAAAGCATTGAGTATATTCTCGATGGGCTTACCAAATTTTCCATTTGTCATTCGTTGTTCAATAAGAATGGTTTGCCCAGGTTCCAGCTTATCGAAACTATTTAATTTACTGTTTCTTACAAAAAGCACATACTCCTGAGGAGTGGTTTGCAAAGGAGTTGTTGAAAGTTCGAGCACTGCACACGGTATGTTGTCTCCATTTACAGTCCATTTTCCCTTAGGTTTAATTTTCAAATATTTACCTTCGGCAGTTAGATTCAACGCATTAAACCGATTGAATAGTACGCAATTACCTTGCAATCCGTCAGCTGCGCCATTAATCATGTCGATTTTCACCTTTGAATTATCCGGCAACACTACATTGGCATCCAACACAGGATGGAATATCGCCGTACTTCCATTCTCAGGAAACGCCAACAGCGATCGCCCCCAACCACTTCCGTAAGGAATTTCTCCATTACTTACATTCATCCCAATACAAATTCCTCCTTCGTAAGAAAAGAAATCATGATTAAATGCTACACGAACCTGATGATTGGGAGATGAATTCTTCGTGAAATGTTCCTGCACAGTCCACCTCGTCAAATCGGGTACTTTGTGATTGGACTGAACCTGTTCGATTTTGTTCAACGGATTATTGAGATCAACTTCAGTAATCCATATTTTCATTTTTTTTCCTTTGAAATAAATGCTGGAATATTGAACTCCCGGACCAAGTTTGTGGTGCGCCAACGTATCTGCATCACCCCAATTTGGTGATTGGGCTGTTACAGACACCGATAGAAACAACAGCATTATTATAACAAAATAACTAACAATTCTTGACATATAAATACGAATATCAAATTGATCATTATCTTACTATCACCTTAACGGTTCCATGGTTCGTACCCCGATCTATTTGAAGTATATACAAACCAGGATTTAAGTTTTTAGTAGAAATCTGAAATTGAGACATATTTATATTTGCTCTTTCTTCAGAACATACAACCTTTCCATTTGTGTCGATTAGTTTCACAAACAAGGTTTCATCTTTTGATTCTTTTAACTTAACAGATAATTCACCGCTTACCACAGGATTGGGGAAGACATGGAAAAAGTCTGAATGGGTGGTAGTAATTACATTTGAAATCACGTAATCTTTAAAACTTAAGGCAATTTCTTTCAATGCTAATGTATAATTCTTATCAACTATAAGTGCGGATGCATCCAAATAGAAATTCACATTATCAAATCGGATGGGGTATATGGCTCTATCATTTATGTTATAAAGATCAGACACGGGGATGTCAAGCGAGAAATCCGAGTTTTTAGCGAAATTATTAAATTCTTTGGTCAATGTTTTAGTATCATTGTTGGCTTGAAGCGAGAAGATGGCACGCGTAATGGGTAAATCGCCAATATTCATCACCAGTTTAATTGTATCGGGCAATCCAAACATCGCTTTTTTGTTCGAAAGTTTCAAAGCCGGGGCTCTACCAGCAGCTCCTTTGAAGTTTGCAGCAAGGCCATGCGACCAAGATTGTGGTAAGTTTTCTGTATTCAATTGCGCTTTAAGAAAAGAGGAGGCAGACATCGCCCAATCACCTTGCTTCAAACTATCGCCAGCAATGGTCTGTTTAGCTGGAATTTGCACATTTACTATCAATTCGGCTTCTTTACCATTAATCGTTCCAATAACTTTAGTTGTTCCATTGTTCAACGCCTTCACCGAACCATTATTTACCAGACATATTTCTTCGTTTTCGGTTCGCCAACTCAATGCTGACGAAGCTATTAATGAAACTCCCGCAGCAGTAGTAGCCTCAACTTCAACGGGATAATCACTTCTATTATCGACAATCACTGAATCAAGTCTAATTTTTACATCAGAAACTGGCAAAAAGTTCACATGTATTTGTGATTTTACTTCACCTTTGTAAGAAACAGTGATGAAACCCGGCTCAGAACCACTTGCGATAAACTTGTTTCCTTCTATTTTTCCCAAAGACGATGGGCAACTTAGCGTAACACCCTTCAAGTCCGTATCGAGCAATACTTCATATTGATTATAGCCATAAAATTTGGGAACAAACTCTCCAAGATATGGAAGCGCAACGGATGATTTATAAGGCTTAACTACTTTGACATCAACATCATCGGGAGAAGTTGCAACCAAATAGATACTATTTGCAACTGCACGCTCGGTTCCGTCACTTGTTTTGTTTACCGGTCCACCATATTCAGCCACATACATGGAGCTGGATCCACCACCATCCATATTAAAAGCCGTGTAGGCTCCAGCAGATTTCATTATCTCAGCCAATTGTTTGGTAGTAGCACCTACCGATGCACTTCGGCCATCTACGACACAAAAAATTAGTGAATCATTGTTTTGAGAATAGCCCAATCCGGTGCGAGGATGTTTTTCATTCCAAACACTTGATGTTTCTACTATGCCATTTTTCAACATCGTAGCATAGTTATCGCCTCCAGTCATAAGAGTATAATTCGAACTTTTATCGTTACTCAATGTCATACCAAGACTTATCTCCACCTCATCGTCCACATTGATATTGTTTAGGAAAGTAGCGCCGACTCCATGACCAGAAAGCACTGCCATCCCTTTAGGTATGGCCATCGAACCAATATTCTTTTCTTTTTTCAACACCTTTGCTTTGAGATTTTTATTTACACCCCAATCGTTCCCATCCATTAACTCAACCAATACTTCTGTACCATAAGCGTTGGTACGTGTGTACTTTCCATTATGGTGGTTGTAGAGCACCAAAGAGTTATCTCCCCGAAGATGGTTAACGGAATTAATAGCTCCCTGGGTATCGTTATGCTTAACGAACCCACTATATGCAACAATTCCAATACCGGGTTTCTTGTTTACGTCCATCACAAACACATTTCTCGAATTTGGGATCTTCGCAATTTCACTATCTACGATGCTGCCGGCCACTGGATAACCGACATAAGGAAGCGATGTATCATAAAAATCTCCATTTGTTCCGGCGAAATAGAATGCTCCTTCTTTTGTTTTTCGCTTTGCCAACGAGGAAGTGGGTTCTCCGGTATAGATGGAGTCTCGCCCCAATGCCGTGCGAACATCAATCCATTGGTTTTTCAAATCAGATTTCAGAATAAAAACATCCATCCTATTAGAGCCATTTTGAAGTCGGAGAGATACGTATTGTGTACCCGGGCCCACCTGATGATTTTCGAGGGTGTCAACATGATAGGTCATTCCATCCACTGTTAGAGATTGAGCGCCTAAAATAGCGATAAAAGCAAAATAGAATAAAAGAGTAAAGTATATCTTCATGGTTAGATAATTTGGTTTTAAAAAAATGAAGCCTCAAAAGAGGAGAGAGAAATAAAGACGTATAGAATAAGCAAGAAATGCGGTGTTGAACTCACCACCGCATTTCTAAAATTGCTTATACAAAGATTTTTATTTTACAATAACTTTAACAACAGCTGTTTCTCCGGCAAAGGTAGTAGCCTTAACCAAATAAACACCACTGTTCAACACTTTCACCGAATTTACATTTTGTGCTTGATTTACAAGCTGTCCAGTGAGTGAATATATAGCAACATTTGCAACTGACTCATTAAAATTAAGCGAACGGTCAACTACATTAACTTTCAAGACATCATTATTATACAAACTATTCACACCAGTAGAAACTGAAGAAAACTCATACATACCATATCCATTCTCACCGGCATAAACATATAGTTTAGCTATTTTCGTGTTTTCATTAACCTCTACCGAAGGCACTGCAGTACGATAACTATTCGATGCTGCTCCCATACCTACAGCCGGGAAAGTCCAAAGATTTGTCATGTCGGCAAATGATTTATTGGCATCTTTCCATTTGAAAAGTCGGAATGAACTAGGAGGAGTACCAGCTGTATTTGCAGCGGCAACAAGGAAAAAATACTCACCACCCATTTCAAATTCAATTAATCCGTTATGTCCGTCGTTCAGTTTAAATGTATTACCCGGACTTGTAACTTCATCGTTAATAACCGCCGTGTTGTGGTAAAAACCATCCAAGATATTTCCGTCTTCATCAATCAGTGTTGGCAAAGTTGCGTTACCATCAAGATAGAACATGGTTTCGTCTAAAGGGAAAATTTGAGGTGCACTCCCCGGATTGGCTTTACCCGTCAGATAAGTTCCTTCGGTCTGCGTATCAAAAACAATTACTTCGGCAGCTCCAACTACTCCATTTGTAATGGTCCATCTATAAGCTTCCATTGCCGAGGCATTTGCTGCCATGATAACACCGTTTTTAGTAACATCACCATAAACCCCAAATGCGTCAAAACGAATAGGACTTGCTGCGAAATCGGGATTGTTCTTTAATATTTCCTGAAGAATCAGTGTACCTTGACCTGTAGCCATGTCTATTTTCCAAATCTGAAATGGCTGAGCATTTGACGTAATACAGTTGCCCACCAACATATTGCCAGCACCGTCAAGTTTAATATCATTGAAAGGGAGTGTACCTGCAACTTTTGTTTCGCCGTTATCATCGTAAGTAAACACATTTGAACCCAATGCGATAGGTGTCAATCTTGCTCCCGTTGTGCCATCAACTACCGTTAATTGTTTCAACTCCCGATCGATAAAATACATTTTTCCATCTTTTGCAACCATGCCGCGCACAAAGTCCTTATTTCCGACTTTATTGGCAACGTAATTATCAGCTATAACAGAATACAACCACTTGTTGGTTAATGAATACTTTCCACCCAATACCGGATAATTAAATGTGTCCTGAGTGGCATTTGACGCATCTTTATTGTCTGCAAACGACATAGAAGCTGTCAGTAAGCAAGCCGAAAGAATAAAAGTAAGTTTTTTCATAAGGCATTTTGTTTTTAAGAAAATTATTAATTTGAGATTTTGAGATTCGTATTTAATTGAATTGATTTTTAATTTGGAATAATCACTTTTAATGTTTTATTCAAAACACCAGAGCTAAGTTTTATTAGGTAAATTCCTTTTGTTAATTCACCAGTTTGAATAACGAGTTCGTTCATTCCCGGTTCTATTGCTTGAGTCGTTTGCCGGATTAACACACCATCGGCAGTATGGAGTGAAATAACCAAGCGCTGTCCGACAGCGGACGCCAATAGTAAATGACACTGATTGTTATTATCGAAATATACACGTGATGAGTTAACGCCATCTACATGCCCCAGAGATGTAGAACTGTCCACAATAACAGAAATTGGAGTTGAAGGCGAAGTAGTTCCCACATTATTATTGGCTTTTACTTGAATGTAATATGTTCCGTCAGTCAGATTATCAAACTCTGTGGTATAGACAAATGCATCGACCGCCTTAACTTTTGTACTTCGCGGTGGGAAAGTGGCGTTTTGTGATATTTCTACTTTAAATCCTTTTGAGTTTTGCTCTTTCCAATTTACTTTTATGATACTTCCATTCACAGTAGCTCCATTTTCTGGAGAAGTAATAATAGGGACAGGTATTGGCATATCAAGGGTCTTGAACGAAACGACTTCCGATGACGCTTGAATATCGCCGCCAACAATCAACACTCGGGCATAATAAACAGTCTCACTCATCAATACATTGGCTGGCACTTGTAGCGACGTAGCGTTTGTACTGTTTTCAAACACAATTTCATTGGTAGGGAAAAGTGCATTTGTCGAAATTTGAAGTATAGAGTTTGAATTTACACCGGCATTCATCCAAGTAAATTGTGGAGTTAGCGACACATCGGTCGCACCATTCGAAGGTGAAAGAATATTGAATTTCACACCTTTAAATTTCCGAACCTCAGAATAAGAATCCGGCGCATTCGGTTTTTGAGTTCTCACTCTCCAATAATAATCAATATTTTCTTTCAAATTTGGCTGAAGCCCGGAGAAAAATTGATTTGACGAAGTTTCTCTTGAGCAGATCTTATTATTGAATTGAGCATCGAGCCCTACCTCCCAGAAATAAACTGAGGCACCACTCACAGCATTCCATGTGAAAGTAGCCGGAATAATAATATTGGCATTGTTTGCCGGGAAATTGAGTTGTGCGGCATTTAACGGTGCGCTGCTCTCACCGTATATGTGCGAAGAGTATTCGTTTCCATAACGATCTAATACAGAAACTGCAATCTTATGCGTACTGCTATTAATAGAAGCTGGCAACTGATATTGCTTCGTATATGACACTCCAACTATATACTTTGATGATACCAAAGCATCAGCATCGCTCACATTCGCATTGGGAATGGCATAAATCACATATCTAAGTCCACTCATATCGTGTGTCCACGTCAGCAAATTGCCTGATAGAGACAACGACTCTACCTGATTTTGGGTAGAATTTTTGTGCCATCCTCTCACAGGAGTTAATGCCGGTTTGGTAAAAACCTCCGACTTCAGATAATTTACAAAAGATGTACCTACGGTTTTGGCTGTCGCGTAAAAAACACTACCCGGCGCTCCATTCAAATCGCTGTTTCTATTCCAATCAACCTGAACACCCAGCTCCTGAAAGTAATAGTTGGTTGCAGTGGGTGCTCGTTGGATATCATTTTGTGCGCTCCCGCTACGTTGTTCGATTGCTCCACGCTCAATACCGGAAATTGCATTGAGATTAATCTCCTGATTATCCAACTTCAATTGTCCTACTTTTTGAGGAGCTGGTTGTGAACCGGTCATTGCCGATAGCGAATGGCTTGAGTAGAAATGTACTCCGAATTTATTTGCAACCATCGACCACCAAGGTGCAAGTTTGTCATAAGGATTGGCACTACCGGTAGTCCAATACAATTGGGGTGAAATATAATCTAATGAGCCTTCGCTTATCCATGCTAATGGATCTGAATAAATGCCATTGTATTGCCAATCGCTTCCTGCCGGCGCCGGAGGCACATCATATTTTCGCGCAACAGCGGCACTTGAAGCAGCAACCCCAGCGGGGCTCACACCAAAAGTAACGTATGGTTTAATCTGTTTGATTTTATTATGGACACTTCGAATCATAGTATTACAATTCTCACGACGCCAATCTCCACGTGCCAACCCTTTGGGGTTATATTTGTCAAACTCAGTTTGATCCATAACATCGGAAGTAGCTCCATTTTGATAGAAATAATCATCAAACACAATTCCATCCACATCATATTTAGTAACTACTTCCTCCACAATATCTACAATGCGTTGAACGACTTCCGGTTTCCCTGGATTAAGTATTTTTGTATAACTATCGTAAGTCAACAACCAATCAGGATGGCTTTGAGCGTAATCATTAGGTAAGTTTCCGTGCGTCGCTTCCGACGTAGAATATCGGTATGGATTGAGCCAGGCATGGAGTTCCATACCCCTTTTGTGAGCTTCATCAATTGCGAACGCTAAAGGGTCGTAGCCCGGATCAGCTCCTCGCTCGGAAGAAACAAAACTACTCCAATTTTCATACACCGAAGGATACATGACATCACTCATACTTCTAATCTGAAAGAATACAGCATTCATATTGGCTTCCTGCATTTTATTCAGGATGTTAATCAAATCATTTTTTTGCTGATTCACGGCAGCCAGTCGTTGGGCAGTAGTACCATTTGCCGGCACAGTAACCGATGGCCAATCCAACCGCCACACTGTGGCAAGCCAGCTAGCACGCATTTCTCGTTTTGGAGTCTGAGCTACAAGGATACTAAGAAACGAAATTGCTAAAAATATACTTAGAATAGTTTTTTTCATAAACAATTAATTGTTTTTCATAACAAAGCTTGCGAGAAACAGTGGTTAGAATAATTTTGATTTCGATTTATTGATAGATACGCCGTAAACTTCTACTCCTTCAATCACATATTCAATATGTTTTTTAGTTGCGTTATAACGCATCAAGCCGGATTTCATAGTTGTATCGCCTGAGCGAAGTCCGAAATAAACATCATCGGTAGCTTCATCAATCGTTAGCTGGGAAATACCAATAAACTCTCCGGTGGAACCCTCGCCTTTTCCAGTTTCAGTAATCGGTATTACACTTTTCCCATTAGCTGTTTTTAATAGATAAGGAGCTAATTTGCTTCTAGTTGCTCCAATTTCGGTGAGTTGCTCTAACGTACAGCGATACAATCCTTCATAACCCGTATCATAGATAGTGAAATAAATCACTTTGTTTTTGGCATCCCATACAATGGATTTCGGACTCATTCCTGAAAGTGTCACACCAGCCGCAGGAGCTGCTACACCACCCGTTGTGGCAGCTTTAAGGATATCACTTTCAGCAAACCTAAAAATGCCTGTACCATTGTAAGTTTTACACCAAAACCAGGTATTATCAATCTTTGCAAAGTTGGCACTCAACGAACCATAACTCCAACCATTATTATAATACCCTAAAGTTGCATTTTGTACAAAATAGGGAAACTCAGCCGGGGTAAACACCCGGTTACGTTCGGTTAATCCTACTCTCATAATTCCGGTATTCCGGTTTGTGAAATAAAGATTCGAACCTTCAATGAAACCAAAATATGGGTCATCAAAAGCTTGTCCTTTGTTTGTAAGCAAAGTTTCTACTTTCGAACCATCTTTTGCCATTACCTGAATACGTCCATCGCCCAGATTACTGTCTTTATCATCCACATAGGTAAATTGTTTGCCACAATCCAATATGTAGAGCGACGCATCATTAAACAAGACGTTAAGCGCATGATTGCCTGAAGAAATTCCCATATCAAAAGGTGTTATCATCATATCTTCCGGGGCATTCTTCGCCAACTTTATTGCCATAATATTACCGCCTTTTACCGCATAATAAAGCGTAGGAACTTCCTGATTATATCCCACCTGAACATTTACAGTACCCTCTTCGAGCTGACGTCCTCCAAGTTTCACACTCAACCGAACCGTTTGCGAGCCTACATTCCCAAATTTGAGTTTACCCGGATTCTTTTTGTCAGAACTCTGAATTAGATTTCCATTTTCATCCGTTGTACCACTTGGGAAAATCCACAAGTATTCTTCACTTAACTTTTCAGGATTTGGCAACTCCATCGAGATTGAAACCGAGGTATTTCTCACTTCACATATTCCACCTTGAATCGAGTCAACAGACATGATTGGTTTGATGTCTCTCACCATAATTGGGTATATACGGTGGAATTTGTCCGCAATAGTCAGTTTTACATTATATGTACCTGCTGTTTGATATTTATGTGTCGCAGATTCTCCCGTAATCGAAGCAGTTCCATCCCCAAAATCCCAAACACACGTTCCTTTTTCGGCAGAAATGGAATTAAATTCAATATTTGCACCTGTATAATAGTCTAATTGGTACGAATCATCTATAACCTTGTAAGTAAAATCTACTGCTGCAGAAGGCAAAGTCTCAATATCTGGGACATTATCGGTACAAGCGTTTATTAAAAAACTCACCAATAAAATCGGTAGAAGTCTTAATTTACGTCTAAGTGTTTTCATTATCATTTATTTGTGTATTGGTGGTTATATTCTAATTAATTTCTATTTTCTTTTGCGTAGTAGTACCATAAACACCGCGTTTATCATATACCCGCATATTGGCTTCGATACTGTATGTTCTTTTATACTCCAAATTATAGTTAGCTGATGATGTATTTTCGATCAGTTTCTCAAAAGTTATATCTTTATACATTTCAGCTATTTTTGATGGAATTGGAGTTTTCCCTTCCGCATTTTTGGGGAAGTGATACACATATCCATTGGAGTTTTTATCAAAAGTAGAGTCTGTATAATTTTTAAAGTCTTCTAACAAGCTCATACCAAGATACATTTTCTTAAAATCAGCATATTTCATCAATGTATATAAACTATCTTTGAAATGTTGCATGTAATCAGAGCCAAAATAATCTGTCATTTTTTTACTATCAAAGCTTACTGGTTGCACCCAAGAAACCGGACTTAAAGTGCCGCTCACAGGTAGTGTGCTTTTAAGTGAAAAAGCCCGAAGCGAATCAGACCACACAGCATTTGAATGTGGGTATCTTTGAATAAACTGTGAGATGCGCTGCTTTTTTGTTTTCGTAGAACTTAGATTATAAGTAAAAGTGCTTAACCAGGGGCAACTTACTGATTGAAAAACGGTTTCATCAATACTATACCAAACCTCTGAATAATCGATATCCGACACTTTTGAATAGTATTGCAATGAAAAGTCTAAATTACTGCCGGCATTTACTGCCGAGCTACCTACTTCCCAATATGCTTGTGGGCCAACATCCCCTGTTATTACCAGATCATCAATAAAGTCATGTTTTTCACATGAATTGAATCCTACTATTGACAAGCAAATCAGAATCTTCGCTGTTATATTTCGATATCTAAATTTCATATTAAATTGTGTTTTTTTATATATTTAGGTACTATACTTATTTCCACTCAGTGGCATCACTTGCTGTTGCCTTTCCACTTTGATTATATTGCCAAATCATTCTTTTCTTCAGCCATTCAGCATTCTTATATGCCCCAAGGCGCTCAAGTTCGGCTCTATTGTATTTATCCTCGGTTTCCGGGTCGTAATTCAAACGATTCACCCACGCATTGGGCGATAATTCTGCATTTTGACCAAAAGAGCCTGAGTTTACCCAATAAGATTCATAAAGGTTATAAGGACGACGAAGCGAATACTCAAGAATACTATCGTCAACGGTAGGTATTTTCGTTCCTTTTCCATTAAATATGCGTGTAACAGTATATACCGGCACACCATCATAATTTATGCCGTTGGTTTTGCTACTATAATTATATCTACGCACATCATTCCACAATTCGGGCTGTAAATACATTGCTACAAATTTTTGTTGCATCAAGTCGGCAATCGTAAATTTACTTTCGCCCGGTAGTTTGATTTCGAAGAAACGAGTATAGCGCGTTTTTGTGTTCCCTGCAGGAAGTTCTGCCTCAACAATCCCAAGACGTTCCATATTATGCACTACCGCATCTACAGTGGTATTGTATGCTGCAGCTTTATCTCCGCTCCAATACTGAGCTTCTGCTTTAATGAATTTCAACTCTTCATCAGTTATCAATACGACATAGCCATTATTTTTGGTATATGGATTTGAGCCTGATTCAGCAAACAAGTCAGGGTAATTAGTCACTTTCATCGAAACGTCCATCCCGATATTGCTTTCTAACCAACGCATATTAGTTCCACCAACATCGGCTACTCGCGGAGTCATCAACTTTTCGGCACGTGGGTCAAGTGCATATCTTCTTGTGGCATTATACACTTCGTATGCGCCTAAAATTCCGTATGCAAAGAATTTTGTAGGTATTGAACTTGCCAATCTGTTTCCACGGCTTTCCCAAGCGTTAATCACAGGAGCAGAAGACCCCCAAGGACAGTTTTGCTCATTTGAGCCTCCGTTGTAATTATATCGGGGCTCGCTCCACTCCGGATTGTTCAACACCTCATCTACATACTGAATAATCCGGTTACAAGTAGCAGGATTGTTATCTAAATTAGGCAGTTTTCTCAACCACAGACGTGCGCGAAGCGCTTTGGTATAAAGTTCCCATTTTTTCAAATCGCCCGAATAAATACGGTCCATTTTTTCAGTAATAGGGATGTTTTTAGAATTATTAGTCCATTCTGTATTTCCGTAGAGTTCAATAAGTTCATCGGCTTCCTTATACATCCACTCATACACCTTTTCTTGCGAATCATAAGTTGGAGATGTAGCAGTGTAGGCATTGGAGCGAGGCATATCACCAAACACATCGGTTGTAAGCATGGTTGATTGCAACATGATTGTCCGGCCGATTAAAATAAAATTTTTAGAGTCTATTTTTTCTGCAGCACGTATCATTTCATTTATATTTGCTCCTAAATCGTAATAATGCCTACGCCACTGTGGATGACGGTTCATCGACAAGAATTCCCATCCGGCACTATAAGCGTATGTACCTGTCTGGCTTTTAGAAGAAGTGGTTAACGCTTGTGAAAGATATACCCCATACTCAGCATGATCATAAACTTCTTGCGAAGCATAGAAAGTCGCCACAGGCAATGCTTGATCAACGGTGAGTGTTGTCGGGCTGTCTATGCTGGTATTTACATCCAAGAAGTTATCACACCCTGAAAGCGAGAATATAAGAATAGCACTTAATATTGTTATTTGAAGATATCTCATTTTAATAAGTTTTTTGTGGATAGATTTATAAATTTTTTATCTAAAAAAATATAAGAATTTTAATTCCGACTGTTGATTAATTAAAAGTTAACCGAGACAGAGAAATTATATCCCCTTGTATTAGGAACAGCATAATTATCGATTCCCGCCGAGCCTGTACCGCCACTTCCTGTGCTTGCATTCAAAGTAGGGTCGGCGCCTGTATATTTTGTCAATAAAAATAAGTTGTTGGCAGTAAACGAGCAACGCAATCCGGTTAATGGAGTTCTCCGCACCATTTTCGACATATCATAGGATAGCGTTACATAACTAAGACGTAGGAAAGAACCATCTTCAATAAAATTCGAACTTACGGCATAGAAATAATTAGACAATGTTTGTGCATCGAGTGTAATTGGAGTAGTATTTTTCACATAGCTTCCATCAGCAGCCAAGACAACACCATCAACAACAACCTGCCTGCCTCTATAAGTTTCAAGCATTTTGCTTTGACCATTGGATAAGAGTCCGCGCCCGGTAACGTTGGCAACATCACCTCCCAATCGTCCGTTTAACAAAAATGAAAGGGATGCGTTTTTGTAATTAAATGTATTTGTCAAACCAGATATAAACCGAGGTTCCCTATTTCCTATAAGTTTATTCTTATCTGCTCCAATTTGAGGATAACCAAGCTCATTTACTATTATTTTACCATCATCCGTACGTTTATAGTCTTTTCCGGACAATGCAGTGGTAGAGGCGCCAAGAAATGCTGAAGTAAAGATATCGCCGTATTGCGTACCAGTGATTTCTGCCACATTTTCAGGCAAACTAACAACTGTACCTCTATTTAACCCAAAGTTGAGCGAAGCGACCCATGAGAATTCTTTATTCTTTATAATATCTTGGTCCAATGTAAATTCTACTCCATGATTGCGGATTGCTCCTTCGTTTCTTACTTGAAGAATGTAACCGGACGCTGGCGACACACGAACAGTAACAATTTGATTGTCAACTTTAACAGAATAATATGCAATATCCAAGCGTGTTTTACTATTAAAAAAGCGCAAATCAGCCCCAATTTCCCATGAATAAGAAAGTTCTGGCATCAGGTTTCTGTCAGCCGACGCCAATGTAGGATCAATACCATATCCGTTATCAGGATAGGTGGCAAATTGCTTGAACCTGCGGTCATAGAGATAAGGAGGTGCGTCTTTTCCTACAATTGCGTAGTTTCCGCGCAGTTTTCCATAACTAAGCAGATTGCTTTTAATATCAAATAATTCTGTAAACAAAACACCACCGGTAATTGATGGATAGAAATATGGGTTGGATAAAATTGTAGAAGACCAATCCCAACGCCCGGTAACACTCAATGAGGCAACACTTCGATAATCGCCACGTATTTCACCAAAATATCCAAATGTGCGTTTTTCTCTATGTTCTGAAGTGCGATCGCTTAAATACAAATACTGTGGATTCGTATTTCTCAAACTATAAGTTCCGGGAATAATAAAGTCTCTGCCATAGTTTGCAAGTGAGAAGCCTTTTTCCATTTTCATTTCTGCACCTGCAAGTAAATCAATACTAAATTCGCGCGGCAATTCAATTTTGTAAGTAGCTAGTCCTCCTGCAGTCAATAGCTCTCCTCTACTCGACGAGGCACTATAAGACCCTAATAAATCCTTATCCATATCTTCAATGTCTTTTTTTGTCAAATAAGGATTTGTTGAATAGGAGTTCAGAAATTTGTTATAAGCCAACAAATCAGCTTCGTATTTTGCTAATTCAACAGGTGTAGCTCCTTCTCCAGGTAAATTAGGCTGAACAACAGTTTGTTGAATCACCGAATCATCCCAGCGTGGCACAGTATAACCATCCGAACTTGAAATAGAGGTATCATAGCTCAACCGACCCGTAATATCCAGATTTCGAACCGGCTTCCAGTTAACAGAGCCACTGAGGATATTTCTTGTACGTTTATTAATTCCATAGTCATTGTAGCGTGAATAGAGTGGACTTATCGGCGAATTATATTTTGCGTTGTCGCTATAATAAAGAAAACGAGGATACCCGTTGGTCAATTCATAATTTGTAATATCATCAGTAATAGGCCAGTTATACACGGATGACATACCGGTTGAGCCAAATGCCCGATACGAATTTTCGGTAATATTTGCGGCGACAGTCAAAGTCAAAGTTTTCGACGGATTGTAAGTTCCTTTTACAAGCAATCCAGTCTTTGACAAATAGTCATTGGGGACAATACCATCACTTTTGGAATAATTGGCAGAAGCATAGGCTTGAAACTTTTCACTTCCACCTGTCATGCTTACATCGTATTTCTGATACACTCCATTTTGTAAAAAATTTCGCATATTATCATATGTTTGCACATCATTACTCAATAAAGGACCCCATCCACCCATCGTTTTCTCTTTATAGAAACCTTCTGATCCAGGGCCATATACATTCTGGAGTTTGAACAGTCTGGTCGGGACGTCATATTGCAAACTTGCATTTGCCGTAACACTTACCTTACCCACCTGTCCTTTTTTGGTAGTAACCATGATTACTCCGTTTGCAGCATCTTGTCCATACAAAGCCGCCGCAGCTGCACCTTTAAGTACGGTTACATTTTCAATATCGTTGGGGTTGATATCAGCAGCTGCACTTCCTTTGCCCGATAGTGGCATTCCATCGAGCACAAAAAGAGGCTCATTGTTTTGCGAATTATTCACAGATGATACACCACGAATAATAATTTGTGTACCTGCATTAGGCGATCCGCTAGAGTTGGTTACATTAAGCCCTGCAACTTTACCTTGTAGTGCGTTTACAAAATTGGTGGATTTTCCATCTGTAATCGAGCTGCCATCTACACTTTGAACTGCAAAATTCAATTTTTTCTTTTCTGACTGGACGCCCATAGCTGTTACTACAATTTCTTGTAATTGTTCGGTTGCAGGCTCTAAGACTACATTAACAATTTTGCTATCTCCAACTACTCGCTCTTGTTGTTTCATCCCAATATAAGAGAATACAAGTGTCTGACCGCGCTTAGCTTCCAGACTGTAATAACCGTCAATATTTGTAGTCCCCCCACGCGAGGTTCCTTTAACTGTTACTGACGCGCCAATAATCGGAAATCCATCTTCCGTTGAAGTAACTGTACCTGTTATAGTCTCTTGGGCAATTACAGAAACAGTAATAAATAGACTAAGGAAAAAGAATAAGATTTTCTTCATGGTTAATAATAAAATTATATTGAAAATGTGTGTTTATCGTTTGACTTTTCGAAATTACAAAATTACTTCAGTCTTTCTCTTCTATTTTACATTTAATTAAGTGAATTAACCACTAAAAAAACGGCACTTTACAAACATGAAAAAATCGAGCATTTCACAAACAAATTGCTCTTAATTCCCATTCATTTAACACATCTTCTTCCTTTTGGATCATTTTTATCGAAAAAACCGAATATTTTGGCAATTAATTCAAAACATTATTTATTTAACACATCAGAACTTATTCCATAATATTAATCTCAAAACCAATTTCATCAATAATCTTTAATTTATATCACGCACTTAATCACATATTTTTATAAAACTATTGTCTATACTCCATCCCTATTACCGCTTAATTCATTTCATACATCTAATGAGTATATGAGTCGATACGATATTTATTCATTACACATTATTTACCGTCTTTTTCTTCATCAACAGCTCTAAACTTTGATATGAGCCTTTGCAAGTTGTACTAAAATATCTTTACCCGATTCATATATATCATGATGCTCTCATTCTTAATAAGTTATTGATTAATAAAAGCATTAAACAGTTCGTCATCTACTTTCGTTTCATTCTAAAAACAAAATAATCATAGGAATAAGAGAACATTTTATCATTTTTGTCCAGTAATCTTATCAAAACACAAGCAATTAATGACAATATATCAATTGAATAAACTTACATAGCAACCATTCTCACCATTTCCTCGGATGATGATTGCTTTTGTATCAATGCATATTCTTTCCAAAAAAAAGAATGATTCTTGCATCGATAAATTCATTTAAATTCTAATCAAACTATCTCCATACTATTGTAACTACTCTCTCCACTTCTTTTCAAAGCATACAATAATTAAAAAGCATCAATATCTCTGTTTAAATACTATTATCAGATTTACTCCGTTATGTCTTCATATAAATCGACAAATTTATGACAAGCAATCACATTTCAGATTTTCGGCACATTGCATCGGGACTCTCGTATAAAAATTCTTTCGAGGCATTTATAGCTTTTGCCAGACCGGATAGGTTTCCATCTCGTATTTTTTCAAAGAACGCTTGACATGCGATTGATGCGCCGTGCAAATCTGGTGTACTTACACTTATCATCGGTTTTTGCGGAGAGGGGTGAGCATTTTTGCATTAACACATAGTTTCACTTCAAAATAATATGTATTAATTCGGGCATTTTCACTCCTCGCGGCGTCGAAAATTGCCGCATAACCTTACGGCTTTTGTTTCAAATGATAGCATATACAATTATTTGTTGCTTCATCTAAGCCATTTATAAAGGTTTGGAAAGCCTTCCGGAATTTGCTCAAAACCTTAGCTTTCAGCTAAATGCTATTAAATGGATTTAATAAAAAAGAACATTGCAGTGCAAATACCTGTTTAATCGGAAGTTGGCCGTTGACGTTCCTTACTTTTATTTCTTGAGTTCATCTTTTGTAAAAACCAATTTCAATAATAACGAATACATATTCCGTCACAGTAGAAAAACTCAAATGCTCACACAGTAACTACTTCATTCTTAAACAGAAAGACTGCTATATTGAAAACACACGATGTCTTTTTAACATAGCAATCTTACTAAAATACGAGTATAGATGTTACTTTAAATTCATTGAACAAGCTTCTCCATTATTAATTCACTCTCTTTGATACACCCGAACGTAGTCAATCAAAAATTTGTGTGGAAAAATATGCTCATCAATCCCATACATACCGCCCCAATTACCACCAATTGCCAGATTGAGGATAATATGAAAGCGTTTGTCGAATGGGAAAGCCTCGTGACCTGTAAATTCATTTTTAGAAGAGAAATACTGAACATTATCCATATAGACACGACACTCATCCGCATCCCACTCCAAAACATAGACATGAAAATCCTTGTAACTTGTAGAAGAATGGATACCTTTTGTTTTTTGAGTACCAATAATGTGGTTGTATGATTTAGAGTGTGTTGAACCAAAAATTGAATCGGGCTGATACCCTACATTTTCCATAATATCAATCTCTCCACTTTCGGGCCAGGCACCATATTCCCAATCTGTGGGCAACATCCAAATAGCAGGCCATGTGCCGCGTCCGGTTGGCAATTTGGCTCGAATTTCAAATCGTCCATATAGCCAATCGCCTTTACCTTTCGAAATAAGTCTCGCGGAAGTGAATCGTTTGTTCTTGACGGCTTTTTTGAAGGCTTTAATTGTCAACAATCCATTATCAACCCATGCGTTTGCCGAATCTTTATCGGTATAATATTGCGCTTCATTGTTTCCCCAACCCCAATCATTGCCTTGGGTATCAAAACTCCATTTACTATCATCGGGCAATCCGACATAATCGAACTCGTCATTCCAGACTAATTTCCAAGCACCTGAATTAGTATTCTTAGATTGAATCGTATTTTGAAAATCTTTTTGATATTTATTTCCAAAGCGATCATGAACTACAACAGTAATCTTCGATTCGCGTTTTTCGGGTTTCGCCTTAAAAAGGTGATTGGTTTCACTCGCATTCATCCAGCTGTATTTCACATTCTTACCTGGCAAATAAATTGAAGCTGCAAAAGGATCTTTGCCCCAATATTGTTGCATTTCGCCTTTCATTACTCCGTCCTCATACCAAATTACTTTCCATGCCGGATCGTAATTATACACATTCGCGATAAAATGATCGGGAAAATCCTGATCAACACCGGTTTCATAAATCTTGAATTGATCGGATTTATCCAATCCAACTCCTTTGAAATACCACGAAACGCTGTCACCATCAAACGTATAAACAGTATATCCCTTGGGCGAGCCATCCGTGGCAACTTCGCCCTGCCACCAAGCGCCACAAGCCGCCGCATGAACGTGCTCCATCAGCTTAGGTTCAATCATCGCATTCCATTGCGTGTGGCTATGTCCTGCAAGAATATGGGTATTAAACGGCTTGAGAATCCGAAAAAGGGCTTTCCGATTCAAAACTTCATTCGACATTTGGTAATCAAAACTATAAGGCTTCTGAGATTCACCATAAACAGTAGGGATATGCATTGACAATACTACCGTGGATCCGGGTTTTAGATTTTGTAAATCTTTTTCTAACCATGATAACTGTTTCTCATCTAAATATCCAATGTAGCGGTAAGAATAGCCGTAATAAAAAACATTTTTCAACACCACATAATGTATTTTTCCAACATTAAAAGAATAATACGAAGGTCCAAATTCAGTAGAATATGTTTTGTCTGACAATTCATTTGAACGTTCGTTATAATTCAAATCATGATTCCCGATTACATGATAAAAAGGAACATTCAGGTCTTTTATTACATTCTTATAAGATCCGAACAAATTATGCTTATCAAACACGATGTCGCCGGCACATATAGCATGTACAGGCATTTGTGAAACAAGCGAACGAACCGTGTGCCCAACATCTGCTTTTACTTTTTCCAACAATTCAAATTCTTGCTCCTCCGCCACTTGCGGATCAGCCCAAAGAACCATGGCGTGTTTATTTTGCGAAACAGTTGACCGTTGCAACTCAAAATTTATTTTCTGTTCTTTCTCACTCCCATTAAGTTTTCGATAAAACTGAGGCACTCCATCAACAACCGGCGAAGTATAGTTTTCTGGTAAGGTGTAATAAATAAAATTCCTTTCGGAAGTTGTTTCAATTTTGTAATTCCCCCGATTATCCGTTTTCACAAAATTCACTCCATCTGTTATCATCACTGCCTCAACACCTTTACCTGCGGCAACAACTCGTCCTTTCACAACAATATGATTGGATAAAGCAGAAGTTATTAGAATAAAGTAAAAAAGGATTACCAATCCGACACGCATCAAGTCCAAGCATTTATTTTTCATTGCTATAATATTTAGATTTTTATAAACTAAAATGATGGAGTGGGAAAGATTCTCTCTCTCCCACTCCAATCAGAAAACCAACCAATTCCCTATTTCAGCCACCAAGGTGTTGAATTTATTCCATCGTATCCATTGTATTGAGTGGCAATAGCCTTCTCATAATTAACACCATTTGATGTCTGTTCGTCTGTTGGATACTTCCATCTTTTCGGATAAGCATGCTTATCGTCTGGATTCATACTCGTATTTGGGTCTAAGGGGAACACCGGATATCCGGTGCGCAAAAACTGATAATACGCACCTCCTCCATTGCCTTGGAAGAAATCAATTAGCCAGCGTTGCATCCATATTTGATGCAGTCTATCTGTTTTTGTTCCTGCAGTTGCATAAGCAGCATATCCGGAAAAATAGTTGTCGATATAAGCTTGCGTTATTGGCATTCCGTGATACCCTGAAGATGCCGAAGGCAAATCTTTATAGTATTCCAATGACGCTCTTACTCCCTTTTCATAATAATCTTTTGCGTTTCCTGCAATCCATCCCTCTTCTACAGCTTCGGCCAGAATAAAACATTGTTCAGCATAAGTGAAAATTAACATTGGGTCGCCTGCTTTCACTTGAACATATCTTTTATTGATGTGTGAGTACTTACCGGCATCTTTGTTTGTAGCCAATATTTCCGCATTCAATTCGGTAGGTACTCCTTCATAAGCTTCAAAATCAGATTCTGTTTTTCCAGCCGCTATCAATGCTTCCGCAGGTTCAGCAAAATAAAACAATCTTCTGTCTTTGAACGACTTCAATGCGTCAACAGTCAATTTAGATAACCCAGTTAGTATGCGTCTGTTTTCGCCATTATAAAACGGGTGATTTGCATTTGGATTTTCAAGGTATTTCAATGAGAATATATCATCATTGCCACTCATAAGTTTATTTGAAGAGACAATCTCGGCAAATCTGCTCTTTTGAGCCGCGGTAGCATTCTTGCCAAATGTTTGAATTACCTTTAACTGCATAGCGTTACACAGTTTGCCCCATTTCGCCACATCGCCACCAAGCATAATGTCGCCACCAAAATTCTTTCCCTTCGCAAAATTTTCTTCAGCCAATTTCAAATCAGCCAATATCGACACTACGACATCTTCCTGTTTATCATACGTGGGAGTCAGCATGCCTTCTTTAGCCATTCCCGCCTGCGAGTAAGGCACATCGCCCATTTCCAAAGTATTTGAGAAGCCATACCACGCTTTCAGAAACAGCGCCAACCCCTGATAAGAGGGTTCAAGCTGGCTTCCTTTCGAAAATTCCACCATACTCTTCAAGCTGGTAAGATTAGTGTAGTTTCCAAAGCTGCCATAAGGCCAATAGGAATAATAATACTGATAAGGATTGGCATTGGTTTCCAAAACAGCACAATGTTTATTCCACAAATTTCCAGTTCCAAAATCTGTTGGATTCGGATTCCAAAAGCGGAATGAATTTTTCAACACCTGCGTAGCCAACATATTGGATGACACCACCGTTGACGCATCTGGATTTACGTTCAGCTCATCAAAGTTGCTGCATGAATAGCTTGATGCAAGCAAAATAAAAATTGATGCAATATATAGTATCTTTTTCATAAATTAATTTTTTAGAACGTTAGTTTTACATTGAAACCTAAATATCGAACCGAGGGGTCGGCAAAATCTTCTATTCCACCATCAGGATCGGAGTATTTGAAATCTTTTGCCCACAACAACACATTCTGCCCCACCAGACTTATCGAAGCCGACTTTGCAAGATTTCGTAAGTAGCTTGAAGGGATTTGATATGTCAGTGAGATTTCCCGGAACTTCAAGAATGTTTTTGAATATGTATCGGCCGGGCTTCCATTTCCTCCCCAAGCACTACTACTATGTAAATCTAAAATATATTGTTTGTAGCTGATTGGTTTGTCGTTGGCCGCAAACACACGGCTGTCGCTTGTGATATTGCCCCACTGGTCGTAAGTTACAGTTCCCGAAACCACTTTCAATCCTTCCACAATATAATGCCCTTTTGTAGGCTCTGCAACATCAGCAGCACGTTCGGGTGTAAGTGAATTGGGGTGTGAACCTGATTGCCACATATAACTCTCAGTACGTGTATTCATTATTCCTCCTACGACACCATCAAAAGACATGTACAGACTAAGGTTTTTGTATCTTAATGTGGTGCTTAAGCCCCAAAGCCAATCAGGGTTAGTATAGCCAAACACCGATTCATAACTACTGTATTGAAGTCTTCCATTGTTTGTTACCAATTTACCTGAAGTTGGGTCTTTGACATAATCTTTACTAACTAATGGGTCAACACGTTCTCCAACCGCAATCCAAGGTTTCTTTTGTGAATAAGTGGAGTCTAATTCAGTATAATATTGCGCAAATTTCGACCAGTTTGCTGAAACATCCCATTTCCAGTCTTTGGTTTGTATTGGTGTTCCGGTTACAGCTATTTCCCAGCCTTTTCTGGCTGTTCTTTCATTGGTATTGACCAACGCAGTGGAGTACCCCGTACTTGACGAAACTGGACCATATATAATATTATCGTAGAAATCCTTTTTGTAATATGTCAAGTCTAACGAAACCCGATTTTTTAAGGCAATTGCTTGAACTCCAGCCTCGAAAGTTGACGAACCTTGTGGAGCTATGGAAGCAGGATAAAGCGAAGAAGGTGCGGTCGCGCCAGTGGCATCGCCCCAAGTAGCTCCATTCACTGTAAAGACTGAATTAATAGCATAAATGTCGGCCATTTTTTTCGATTGCGCCCACGATCCTCGTACTTTTAGCAAATCAAGCCAATCACGCGTATTGGGCATTAGCTCTGACACTACAAAGCTGCCTGATACTGAAGGATAAAAATAGGAACGTTGAGTAGAAGCCAAGGTTGACGACCAGTCGTTACGTGCAGTAACATCAACATAAATTAATCGGTCCCATGAAAGCGCCAAACGGCCATAAAGCGAATTAACCTGTTTTTGATAACGGCTTTCGCCAACCGACGGAGTATTTACCGAAGCTTTCAGCGAGAAGAAACCGGGTACTGAAAGTCCTCCAACTGTCTGACCAAACATATTTTCATCGTGATTGTATGCAATAGCGCTTCCGAGTAGGTATTCAACCTGCAATTTGTCAATAGTACGATCGCCGGAGAGCATGAAATCTGTATTTATACTGAAACCTTGGTTTTTGCCGGTATTGTATGCTCCTGTCCAAGAACCGTTCCATGGCCATTGGTTGCCGGGGAAAGGAGTATTTCCCATGGAAGTATATGAACCCCACGAAACTTTTTGTTTTCCCTGATCAGTATAATAATCGAGACCGGTCCGAATAGTTCCTTTTAGCCAATTGACCATTTGATAACTTGCAGTAACATCTGCATTGAAGATATCGCGCGTTACTTCATTCACTCTTTCGTATCGGTCAAAATAAGGGTTATTTGAGCCCGAACGGTATGTGAAATTTTGTTCCTGACCTTTCACTTTCCAATAATTATCTTTATAGTCGAGAATATTGTAATCCGCAGCCGACCAAATTAGCAAAGAATACATCGGATCATAAGATGTATATCCATTCGAACCTAAGTTAGGGATCATTTTCTTGGCATAAGACAAATTGGATGTCAATTTGAATTTATCCAGGTTAATATCTCCTCCCAAGGCATAACTGTATTTATTCAACTTCGAATTAGGATATTGACCTTTGTTTTGAACCCAATTGAGTGAAGAACGAATCGAAGAGGTTTGAGTTTTGTGATTTACGCTGATATTGTTATTCGTTACATATCCTTGTTCTAAAAAATTCTTGAAATTATTCTTTCCAATTGGATTGTAAGCATAATCGCGATATTCCATCGCCACGGGATCCCACTGATTGCGTATTGTCCCATCCATCAACGCACCCCAAGCCTCATCAGAGTTTTTATTATACGTATTGTCAGAGCCACGACCATACATTGCTTGCTTCTCGGGTATAGCCAGAAAACCGGCTGTGTACATTGTGTTAGTCGAAACATCAACACTTAAACCACTTTTATTGGCGCTACCATTTTTTGTTATTACCAAAATAGCTCCGCCACTACCCTTCTCGCCATACAAAGCAGAAGCAGTAGCTCCTTTCAAAACACTCATTGATTCGATATCTGCCGAAGCAATATCGCTAAGTGTTTTATTTACGTAAGGAACTCCATCTATTACTATAAGCGCTTTGTCGCCACGCAATGAAATATCAGGCGCCAAACCAAAATCAGATGAGTTTTTCACCAATAATCCGGATACTTTTCCGGTGAGCGATGTACCCACATCCACACCCGACACTTTCTGAAGAGCTTCGCCTGAAACAGTCTGCACGGAATACCCCAGCGCCTTTTGCTCTCTCTTGATTCCAAGAGCTGTTACAACGACTTCATCAATAACGCGCGAATCTTCTCTTAAAATCACATTGTAAACAGATCCGCTGCCTACAATTACTTCTTGTGTCTGCATTCCAATATAGGAAAACAATAACACTTCTCCCGATGACGCCGACAAGGAATAGTTTCCGGTCTGATTAGTAGTAGTTCCATAAGTAGAACCTTTTTTCACGACACTCACTCCAATCAATGAGTTACCGGCTTCATCCGATACATTACCATTTACTATTTTCTGCTGTGCAAATAGCGACACAGTCATTAGCAATACAGTCAATACGGATATTAGCCGCCGAGTCTTTTTTATTATCAAAGACACATCAAAGACACAATTCATGTTGTTCATAAGCAATTTTTATTAGTGGTTAAAAAATATATAGATAAAGTCGTAGTAAAAAAACAATACATTTCAAAGAACTTCATAAAATCCGTTTTTAAATTCAGATATATCTAATTGCAAAAATAAGCATTTTTCGAATACTTATCGAATACTTACACATAAAATATTCATTTTGTTGACGTTTTGATATGATCTATTGTCCAAGCAGAAAACCGTCAAAACGTACACTTTACAGTAGCACGCTCTAATTATTAAATTGATTCTACTATTCCTGCCATAAGAACGATACAACTTCGCCAGGCCTCAAGCGATAGCTAAACGATTTCTGTCCGGCTTGGAATCGTACCTCCTTCTCTGTTTGTCCATAATACACACCCAGATACACCAATGTTCCGTCCGGATTACGAAAAGCCGTTCCTTTCACCGCTTCACCTTTCACTACCAAACGTTTCGCATTAGGCTGAACAAACCGACCAAAATGAGCTAAGGCATAATACTCTCCATGTTTTTTAATGTTGCCCGAATTATTTATTTCAACTACACCATAACAATCCTGACATCCTGTGTTCTTTGGTCCATTATTTTCATCCAATGCCAAGTTCCAAAGCAATACGTTTTTACTCCAACAATTCATTGCTCCGACTATCAATTCGCCAACATACCATCGCACATTTTGGTCGAAATCGGGCGCCCATCCTCCTCCAGATTGTTCGGTGAAATAGATATTACGGTCGGGGTGTGCTTCACGTACTTTGCAAAGTGCCGAGATATTGCCTTTGTAAAGGTGAAATCCCGAACCATCGGCATATTCTTTTGCTTTCGAATCGTTTAGTACGGTTATTGGATAATCCGGATTATCGCAATTATGATCAAAAAGCACAATTTTAGTTTGCAAACCAGAAGCTTTCAGTTTTGGCCCAAAATAATCGCGGATAAAAATTAATTGTTCCTCGGCAGTCATGTCCATGCAAGGATAAGCTGCAGTGCCAAATTCAGGCTCATTCTGCACCGTCATCGTATGAATAGTGATTCCTTCTTTCTTGTAAGCTTCGATATACTTTATCAGATAATCAGCATACACCTCATAGCGATCGGGGCGCAACTTACCGCCAACCATACTGCCATTGGTTTTCATCCACGCGGGCGGACTCCAGGGAGTAGCCATAATCTGCAAGTCGGGATTAATTTTCAAAATTTCACGGAGCATGGGTATCACTGCCTTGTGGTCTTCGGCAATCGAAAATTTGCTCAATGTCATATCTTCCACATCGCAATAACTAAAGAAATTGAATGAAAAATCGGAAGCTCCTACACACAATCTGGTGTAATTTATTCCTACGCCATTAGGCGAAAACAGATCGTGAAAGAGTGAATCGCGTTGCTGGGGATTCAAATTATTTTGGAAAACCCAAGCCGAAGCATGTGTGAGCGCCGCCCCAACACCTAAAACGGTTTGACAACTGTCAGCAGTCGAAATCTGAATCAAATCGGCATTATCTGCGTTGGATTTATCATTAAAAGACAAATGCTTTACTACAAGCAAACTATCGGTATCGGGAAGTGAGCTTAGCACTTTGATATTTTCTTTTGGTGAACAAGCGGTAAAAAAAACTACGATACCCAGAAAAACATTTAAGAAGAGACGCATGGTATATTATATTAAAGAATTAATTATTAGAGAAAAAACGTAAATGTGTCGGGATTTACCCGATTATTTGAATTTGAATGTTACTACCGACTCGTCGTATTGTTCGTAAGTAAATTTGCGGTTTCCGCAGCGAATACTATATTTCTGTTTCGCTCCGCTCCGATTCATCACCACAGCAACTTTCGTATTGTCGGAGTTCAAAAATGAAGAAACGGTAACTCCTCCAGGCCATTTTGAAGAGGTGTTATTAATCCGCAATGCCCCCAAGCGGATATTTTTGGCAAAATGACCGAGGAGGTAGT
The DNA here is from genome assembly GCA_964568675.1 of uncultured Paludibacter sp. Classification (GTDB taxonomy): domain Bacteria; phylum Bacteroidota; class Bacteroidia; order Bacteroidales; family Paludibacteraceae; genus UPXZ01. The sequence goes on along the minus strand of CAZMQV010000008.1, from coordinate 35,178 downwards.
ATTCTTCGTTGCGCGTATAAGTTCCATCTCTTTTCACAGTAACTACTCCACGGCAATTTTGACATCCGCCGGAGGTGGTAGTAGGGCCGTTATTTTCATTTAGTGCTAAGTTCCACATTAAAAAATTTTTTGATCCCCGATTGACCGAAGCCATCAAAAACTCTTTCATATACCAAAACATATTGCCCATACGCGTATCCGTATTCCACCCGCCACCAGATTGCTCTGTAAAATATACAGCTTTATCCGGATGTTTAGTCTGCACTTCATCAATAGCGGAAGCCGAGCCTCCATAACCATGCCATCCTGTACCTGCTACATATTTTCGGGTTACAGGGTCATTCAGAATATTCATAGGATAATACGCCATATCGAAATTATGATCCCAAATAATGATTTTCGTTTTGATGTTCTCTTTTTCAAAGCGAGGTCCCAAATAATCACGAATTATCTCATTTTGTTCGGTCCACAACATTTTCATAGTGGGGTAACCATTGGTTTCGTGCATCGGCTCATTTTGAAGCGTGATAGCATCTATAGCAATACCTTCCGCTTTGAATGCCTTCACATATTTCACAAAATATTCTGCAAAATCCGCATAGACTTCCCGCCCTTTCAAGCTACCGCCATTCATATTGTTATTCAATTTCATCCAAGCCGGAGCGCTCCAAGGACTTGCGAGGATTTTTATTTCGGGATTTATTTTTAAAATTTCGTGTAGTGTGGGCAACAGATCCGTTTTATCCCTATCTGGTATTTCAAAATTACTTATACCTGGATTATCGCAATAACTATACGTACCAATTGAAAAATCGGATGAGCCAATGGTTAATCTTAGATAATTGATGCCGATACCTTTTATTGGATCAAACAAATCTTCAAGTAATTTTTGTCTGTTTGAGGCATTCATTTGTTGGAGTAGAAATGCCGACGAGCCTGTTAAAGCCGCGCCAAAGCCATCCATGTGCTGAAATGTTTCGGTAGAATCAAGCACGATTGTGAAATCGCCAAGTTCTTTCGAAAATTTCAACGCCGGTTGGCGTTTTATCAAATGCACCTCATTGCCGGTAGTGAGCCACAAACTGACATCGCCAATGGTATCTGTTGTAGGCGTGGGAGGGTTCGGCTCATCTTTTGACGTGTGTTTACATGCCAGAAAAACCAATATCGTTACCAACGACAACGCAATTTTTTGTATTAGAAATTTCATCTTAGCAAAAGACTGTCTCGGGAATTAATCCCAAGACAGTCCAATTATTTATTTGACTTTATCAAAAGAGGTTGTTTTCTTATTCATATCAATTACAAATCGGTAAATACCGGGCTGATCTGCAAATGCCGCAGTTCCATTAAAGTTTCCTTTATCATTGGGCGATGGCGAGAACAAGAATCCATTTGCCGGTTTTGTATAATTATCTGAGCTTTCTTCATTACCCCAAGTGCGTTGATGCATGAATTTAACTCCAAATGTCAATCTCCACGGTTCGCTGGCAGCGGGGTCAACTTCGTGTTCAGCAAAAAATATTGTTTCAAACACACCATCAGATACTTTTCGGCAGAAACGATATTCGAGTGGCGAGTTCCAATTCCACGATGAGGTTTTCACTCCCGGTGAGCGCGCAGGCCCCATACCTACCCCTACAAGCCACAAGGCATCCGGGAAAACAGCATTGGGTTGTTCTACAAATACATAATCGAGTCGGGGAAGATAATATACTGTGTAGATGCCGGTTAAACCCAAGAATTTCACTTTATTTCCGGTTGTCGGTTCGAAGAAAGTTGGATCCATGCTGTTGGCTACATTTGCGATTCCCAAAATCTCCATTTCGGTGCCTTGCCCAAGATACATTACCGAAGTTTTCCAATCTTCTTTTGTAACCTCATTCATGTGGTCAACAGATGATAATTGCTTAATGCCGAACTTACTAATATCAAGCAATGTAGCAGGCGTCAACTTATCACCGTCCCCTTTTACTGTAAAATTCAACAAATCTACCGTAATTTTCTTATATCCCACCAATTTTGGGTCTGATAGTTTAATTTCTTCGCCCGAAATCACCGGCAATGATCCCTCCATTTTCACATCTACAAGATTAAGCGAACCTTTATCCCAACCAAAAATCAGATTATCTTTGTTGGTATAGTCAATTTTATTAAAACGATTTAGCTTTGTTGCCAAACGGAATGAAATACTATTGTCGAGGCTTAAATCATTCGCTTCATAGATAAACTTTTGCGCATCTACTAATTTCAATTCCACAGTTTTTGTAGCGGTTGCCAAAAAGAGTGTTGGGATTGCCGGACGCATTGCTGTAGTGTTGGCAATAACAGTGTCGCGAGTTGTTCCTTCTACATTTATTGCACTGAGATGGACTTCTACTTTAGCGCCTTGTGGCATTCTTGCTACAAAAGGCACATTGTATTTCTTAGTAAAACTTGAATTATTTCCTTTAGTTCTTACCGATTCTTTCGCAATAAGTTCGTCTTCGACTATAATTTTTATTTCCAGAGTGGACAAAGGAGTAAGTTTATCTGCCACTTTCACAGCCAAACTGATTGAATCACCATAGGTTATTGACTGTTCAGATACTACAGCCTGCTCAAAAACGGGCATTGAAATCGGGAAATGTGTACGCAGTTCTTCTTCTTTACATGCCACCATCAAAATGGCAATAAGCCCAGTCAGTATTATTGGTTTGAATATGCTCTTCATAAAATATATTATTTAATAGAAATGATTAATAACCCGGGTTTTGTACCAAATTTGTATTCAGGTCGATAGCTGTTGACGGGATAGGAAAAAGATAAGACGACTCCGTGTAAACACGGCGCAATGGCAGTCTTCCTACATCACGTGAATGAAGTGTATTCATCACCTCTTCAACTTTATTGTTTCGCGTGAGATCAAACCATCGTTGCCCCTCGAAAGCCAGTTCAAGTCTTCTTTCTTTTAACACCGCATTGAGCATAGCTTCTTTCGATGCTTTCGCGCTTGTCGGCAATACGGCAAGTTTCGAGCGAGCTCTTACCTGATTTACAATTGCTTCAGCAGCATCAAGATTTGACGCGCCACCCAAGTTAGCCAGCGCTTCGGCTTTCAGCAGAAGCATATCGGCATACTTTAGTTTAATTATACTATTTACTGCCGAGCGCATTTTATACATAAATGGATATTTGCTTGCAGGATAATAATTACTCCAAGTTGCTTGATAATAAACTACCGACTCATCAAAGCGGATTTTATCACCTTCTGCTTCGAATGCAGCAATTAAATCGCGCGATGGTGTAACCCATTTTGCCCAGGCGAAGTTAGATTCCGGATCGAGCAAATCTTTTCCGAACATCCAAGTTACCCAGTTGCCTCCACCCGCAAAGAAATTAACTTCCAATATCGACTCGGCTGTCGAACGATTTTTGAGATCGGTATTGGCTGAATTAAGCGCATACAAATCTGAATAATTGGGATTCAACTTAAATCCTTCTGTGGCCAGCTCATTGCAATACTGAATAACCTTGTTATAATCCCGAAGCGGTTTCTCAGCATATATTTTAGCCAAAAGGGCTTTAGCTACCGATTTCGACAGTTTAGTCTTATCCGTCGCGTTGCTTGCCGGAGCATCTACAATAGCGTCATTTAAGTCTTGAATCATCTGCGCATAAGCTTCAGATTGTTCGGTTTGTTTTGGGTAATAGAGCGGATATACCTCTTCTATGTTTTCGGCAGTAATGTCTTTTCCTTCTTTGGTTACAACCGGCACATTTCCCCACAAACGTACCATATCAAACCACACAAGCGATCTGAAAATTTTGGCTTCAGCTTTCCACTGTTTCCTTTCTAACGCCGTCAACATCGGGTCGGGAACTTTGTCGATATTCTCAATTACCGTATTTGCTTGAGCTACATCGGCTAAATAGCGCCCCCAATCTCGTTCAATCACACTATTTCCACCATCTATCGAGTTGTCCTCTACCGGTATTACTTGTGAGCCGGAACTTCCTCCGTAAGAATTATCCGAACGTGTTTCGGTCAACATTATTAAATCCAAATACCAATGTTCCTGGTTTTGCAACTTGTTGTAGAGCGCTTGGTACTGCGAGTTCATTTCGGCTCTTGTCTTGTATTTTATGGAGTCGGAACCGGAGCTTTGTCCGAAGTTTTTTTCGGAATACTCCGAAATAGGGTCATAGTCGAGCGTACATGCAGAAAAACCAATTGTCGAAAGTGCTCCTATCACTATTAATTTTGATATATATTTTGTTTTCATTGGAATACTCTTTTAAAATTCTATATTAAGTCCTACGATAAATGTTCGGGTCTGCGGATAGGTACCCCAGTCAATACCTTGCACCGTGCCACTATTCCCCCATTGATTCACTTCGGGGTCAAAGCCAAGATACTTGGTAAATGTAAACAAATTGCTTGCAGTAAAATAAGGCTGAATACGTGTAACCCCTATTTTTTTAAGTTTAGACACAGACGCATTGTATGAAAGGGTTACATCTTTCACCCGAAGAAAACTTCCATCTTCTATATAATAAGATGAAACTTTCATGTCATAACCGGCTTTAGGGATTGTAGTAATCATACCCGGCCTGCGCCAACGGTCAATCACACGCACCGATTGGTTTTTCGCGTCATACATCCCTTCTGTCTCCATACGGGAAGCATTGTAGATTTCATTGCCATAAGATCCTTGCAACAACACACTTAAATCAAAATTTTTGTAGGTAAAGATATTGGTCATACCAAAAGTAAAATCGGGATTTGGGTCGCCAATATAAGTTTTATCGGAGGTAGTAATGGAGCCGTTTCCATCCAAATCTCGATACATCAGTTCACCGGTTTCGCTATCAACTCCATCGCTGATATAGCCATAAAAACCACCCAAAGAGCGTCCGGGTTCATTTCGAACCACGAACTCGGTAATATTCTCACTTGTCTTTGCCGCATAATACACCTGCGACAACACCAGCTTCGTGAGTTTGTTTTTATTTGTCGATATATTGAAATCGGTTGTCCATTTGAAATTTTCCTTATCAATATTCCTCGAGTTGATACTAAATTCAAATCCTTTGTTGGACATTTCTCCTTCATTCCGAGTGATGGAAGACGCAGTAGAAGCACCAGCCGGAAGTGTCACATACATCAACATATCGGTGGTGAGTTTCGAATAATAATCCAAAGCAAATGTAAGTCGGTTTTTAAGCACCGTAAGGTCAACTCCAAAGTTTGTTTGTGTAGTAGTTTCCCATGTAAGGTCAGAGTTTCGCAGCTCATTCATTGTGATGATGGGTCTGGCAGTCGATTTACCCTCTTCCCACCAGTTTTGGCGATTGATAACAAAGCGTTGCAGGTAACTGTAATCACTTAAGCCTGCCTGATTACCGGTTTGCCCCCAACCTCCACGAATTTTCATATCATCAATCCAACTAATATCTTTCATAAAATTTTCAGAAGAGATTCGCCATGCGGCTGATGCCGATGGGAAGTAACCCCAGCGATGATTTGGATTTAATTTTGACGAACCATCAATACGCATGTTTACCGTAGCGAGATATTTGCTGTCATAATTATACGCTAAACGTCCGACGTAGGACATCATTCCCCAGGCAGTTTCGTATGTGCCACTACCCTGCGACACTTTATTTCCGGCATTCACTGTAGTTATGCTGCCATCATGGAAATACTGTGAGCTTACATAGGATGTGTTGTAATTGGATGTAGTAGAAGATGTGCCACCCATAAAGTCGAACGCGTGAGCACCAAATGCTTTGTTGTAGCTTAGGATATTGTCAAAAATCATTGTTGTACTGAGCGACCGATCGTCGGTTGACACACCGCCTTGCGTTCTCCCATACCCGGTTTTTATCGGATCTAAAAAACTAGTATAGTTGTTATAACGTCTATCTAATGTTACTGACGAACGAAGTTTTAGGTTAGACAAAAATTTAATTTCTGCGCTCCCGGTACTTATCAAACGATTGTTTATCGATTTATTATCTTCGGTTCGCGACATATTTTCAACAGGCGATGTAATATTCACTCCATAGAAGTTATCATAAAACTGATTCGTTTTACTTTCGTCCCAGATAGGGGCATAGGTAGGTGTGTTGATTACCGATAGCACCACGCCAGCACGATTCGCACCAAGACCACTTACGATTCCATTGTTTTTATAATCGGAATAAGAGACATTTGCTCCTATTTTTAGCCACGGACGTATCTGATTTTCGACATTAGTGCGAAAGTTAAATCGTTCGAAAAAGGCTACTTTTATTATTCCTTGTTCACCGGTATAGCCTCCAGATACGTAATAATTTAGTTTATCGGTCGCATTGGATACAGATACCTGATAATTTTGTGTTACCGCATTTTGAAATGTCTCTTTGTACCAATCGGTCTTATCCTTCAGCTCGGCAGGTAATGCGGTGGTCGAACCCATATCTTCGAGCAATTCACGGTATTGCACAACGTTAAGCGATTCAATTCTTTTGGTCAACGAAGTTATTCCTGTATAAGCATTCATCGCTATTTTCGGATTTCCTTTTATTCCGTTTTTAGTTGTAATCAGGATAACTCCATTAGCTGCCCTCGAGCCGTAAATTGCAGCCGACGAGGCGTCTTTGAGTACTTGCATGCTTTCGATATCGTTTGCCGACAAGAAAGAGATATTATCCAGGGTTACTCCATCCACCACATAGAGAGGATCGTTGCTCGAGTTCATGGATGTAGTTCCCCGCACACGGACTACCATACCTTCGCCCGGCAAGCCATTGGGTTTTATCACCGAAACCCCAGCTGCTTTTCCTTGCAAAGCTTGATCGGCCGACACAATTGGGCGCTGATCCAAATCTTTTGTCGATACGGTGGTTATTGCCGTAGTAACATCTTTTTTCTTAACAGTTCCATACCCAATAACTACTACTTCTTCGAGCGCTTTGGTATCATCTTCGAGTACAATGGTTAGATTGTTAGCTCCGGTAAGCACAACTTCTTTGGTGGCCATACCCACATAGCTCACCACTAACACGTCCTTTGTTGCAGCTTCAATAGAGAATTTCCCATTAAAATCAGTTACTGTTGCAGTCGAAGCTGCTTTCACTTGAATTTTGGCTCCAATAATTGGTTCGTTATCACTATAAACAACGGTGCCATTCACAACTGACTTTTGAGCAAACACACTAAAAGGAATAGTGAGTAGCAATATCATCGTAAAACGAATCCACCGATGGCTCAGGTTATAAGTCTTCACCTGATTTTGATTTTCATCTTTGCTTTTCATTGATTATTGATTATTAATTATTTGGTTATTATTTCGATGTATATTTCACTTTGGTTTTCTGATTTCCTATGGTCAAGACAAACTCGCCCGGCTCTGTAACCCACTGATTATTTATATTGACAAATGCCAAATCACGGGGTGTGATTTCAAAACTTACCGTCTTAGTTTCTCCGGGTTGCAATTCGATTTTATCAAATCTGCGTAAGCGCTTCATATCCGGAGTGATAGAGGCATACAAATCGGTCGAATAGAGCATTACCACTTCTTTTCCCACACGTTTTCCGCTATTTTTCACTTTTACCGAAACCTTAAGAACATCCTTGTCGGTGAAATCTGTTTTTGACACCTGCATATCGCTGTATTCGAAAGTGGTATAACTTAGTCCAAATCCAAATTCAAACTGCGGGTTGTAATCCGACTCATATATATAGGCGCCTTCAGCCCGTTTTTGTTCTTCAGATGGTTTGTGGTAGTATGTAGTCAGCGAATTTGAAAATGCGGGATACGTATAAGGCAACTTACCGGAAGGATTTATATCCCCAAAAATTATGTCTGCCAATGCGTTGCCGCCATAATTACTCGGCAAATAAGTTTGAACGATTGCTTTCATCTGAGGTTCTACCGAACTGATTGTACGAGGTCTGCCTTCGTTTAACACCATGACTATCGGTTTCCCTGTTTTCGCCAATTCTTTCGCCAATTTTAGTTGATTATCACTTAAAGACAAATCGTTCAAATCTCCCGGCTTTTCAGTATAAGAATTTTCGCCCACACAAAGTATCACTACATCAACCCCTTTCGCAGCCGACAACGCTTGTGAAAATTGGTCTTCTTTATCTTCAAAGTATTTCCCATCAGCCACATAGCTCACTCCGGGCACGTATTTCACATTATTGGCACCTATTTCAAGTTGAATCGCCTCTAAAATTGTATTAAATTTCTCGGTATATCGGTCAGTCTTTTCGCCTTGCCAAGAATATGACCACCCACCATTCAAAGTGCGCATACTATTCGCGTTTGGACCACACACAAGCACGCGAGATTTTTTGGACAACGGCAAGACATCATCTTGATTTTTGAGCAAAGTGATTGCTTCAGCCGCCGCATCGTACGACATTTTTGCAAATTTTTCGGAGCCAAAATCGGGATAGTCTTTGATGTCAGTTATGGGTTTTTCCCAAAGTCCCAACTTCAATTTCATTTTGATAATTCGTGTCGCGGCATCGTCCACCCGACTCTCTTTCACATCACCCGACTTAACCAATGCCACCAAATCATTACAAAAGTTTTCGTAATCGTAGGGTATCATGGACATGTCAACTCCTGCATTTACAGCCAATTTAATTGCTTCTTTGTTGTCTTCAGCTATTTTATCACGCGTGTGAAGATTGATTATATCCATCCAATCGGAGACAACCACACCATCAAATTTCAGTTCTTCTTTCAACAATTTGGTTAGCAAGTCATAATTGGCGTGAACCGACACACCATTAATGATGCCGGAATTAATCATAACCGACTCCGCACCAGCCTCAATTGCCGCTTTGAAAGCCGGTAAATGATACTCACGAAGAATGTGCTCAGGGATATAAGCAGGTGTTCGGTCCTTGCCGGAGGTCGCTACCGAATATCCCATAAAATGTTTCAAACTGGTAGCTACTTTTATCGGACTCGACACACTGTCGGTAGTACCTTCGTATCCTTTAATCATCTCCAAACCCATCACTTCACCCAGATAAGGGTCTTCGCCAAAACCTTCGAACATGCGAGAAAAACGTGGGTCGGCGCCCAAGTCCAATACCGGTGAAAAATTCCACGGGATGCTGCTCGCACGTGTTTCATAAGCAGTAACGTAAGCCGTATTATATGCGTGTACCGGATTAAAACTGGCGGCAAGCGCTATTTGTTGAGGAAACATGATTGCGCCATCGGTATAGGTTACTCCATGTATGGCATCGATGCCATATACCACCGGGATTTTCATGCGCGTCTCTTCCATCGCCACCTTTTGAATATACGAAATTATTTCATTCCATTTCGCAGGTGTCAAAGCGTAATTGTTGGTTGTGTTGAGTATTGAGCCAACGTGGTAATTCACCAAAACATCGCGTAATCGAACAGTGTCAATTACAAAAGGTTCATTACTATTGTACACACTTTCACCCTTACCAATCACGTCGAGAGTTACTTGTGCCATCTGACCCACTTTCTCTTCAAGGGTCATTTTCGATACAATTTTTTTTGCTTCTTGATCTATTTTATCGACTTTTCCTGATGTACAAGAATATAACGAAAATATTAAAACGGCGACAATCACTTGTCCAAATAATGTTTTTCTCATGGCTTAAATCAGCTTTTCAAAGTTAGTGTTATTATGACATTTTCTAATTCGAATGCAAATATATACCAAAAAGAAATAATATCAAAATTATTTCGTGTTATTTTTACACTAAGCTACAAAAAAGGCTTAATTAACACTTCTAAAAGAGCGGTTAAATTGATTACTTAAAACGAAGTTTGAACATTAGATTGAAACAACAATCATCTTGAAACCTCTAACTCCGAGGCGATTATACTTGCAATTGTTTTTGCTCCGGCTTCATTTGGATGCACACCATCGGGAAAAAATTCGGGATGTGATTTCAAAGGAGTGTTCAAGTCAATTAATTGCAAGCTATTCTTCTTAGCAATTTTCTTAATCACCGGAATAACACCCGCCACAAGTGCAGAATCATTTATACCCCATATTGTATGAAATATTGGTGCAGGAATGCACATTACAATTTTCGGACTGGAAGGCATTGTTCTAAGCGTATCGATCAAAGCTTGATAGTCTTTCTCAAAATCGCCGACACCCCAGTTTTGTGGCTTTGTGTCATTGGTACCAATCTTTAAAATTACGATTTCAGGGTTATAGACAAAAAGATTTGAAAACTCCTTGGTGTCCCAATAAGAGAAATCACTCCGTTTCTGGGTGGCTGTGCCTCCGCGCCCACAATTGAGAACATCAGCATCAATCAGCAAACTATCCAACACTGCAGGATAGGCATCTCTGTTTTGTTTTGTAATACCAGCCCCTTCAGTAATACTATCGCCAACACAAGCCACCCGAACTTTCGACTCGGAGCATGAAGTTAAAATTAGTGTGATAAAAAAGAAAAGAATTGTTTTTTTCATGGATTAATGATTAAATATTTACACTAAGACATAAAGCATCAAACCGTTAGTGTCGTTTTTACAATATGTCATTTCAGTGCAAAAATAAATGATTTACGCGAAATATGCAAATAAATAAATGTGAATTTAACGTCGTAAAAACGCAGAACGAAATTCAATGTGTTTTTTTGACACTATTAATTTTAAAACATCGATTTTTATTACTAATTTTGCAGCCTAAATATACTGAAAATATGACAGATAACACCACAAATACAAATAACTTACTTCCAAGCATCTCTGTTGACTGCGTAATTTTTGGCTATAACGCCAATGAGCTTACTGTATTAATACGCCGTGAAGAAGTAATGTTGAATGGGCAATTAATTGAAGAGTGGAAACTGCCCGGCAACCATGTTAAGCGCGATGAGTGTATCGACGAAACGGCAGCCCGCATATTGAAGGAGCAAACCGGGCTTGAAGATATATTTGCCAAGCAATTCCATGTCTTTAGCAGCCTGGACAGGCTCACACGCCGCCCTCAAGACTACGAATGGGTTAAGCCAAGGCTTATGGACGAACGAGTTATAACTGTTGGATTTTACTCATTAGTCAACATCGACTCACTCGACAACAGTAAGTTGATAGCAGATGCTAAATGGGAAAATGTGAATTATGTTACCGACTTGATGTTCGACCACAAGGAAATACTGGAAGAAGCTCTCTTAAAGCTTCGAAGCGATCTGATTCATGAGCCTTTAATCTTCAATCTTCTTCCCGAAAAATTTACACTCACTGAAATGCAATGCGTTTATGAAGCAATATTTAATATCGAATATGACAAAAGAAATTTCCGACGAAAGATAAACAAAATGAAATATCTTATTCAACTGGATGAAATTCAAAGTGGCGTATCACACAAGCCTGCACGATTCTACACGTTCGACAAAGCAATTTACGAAGATAATATGACGGAAAGATTCGATTTCTGCGTATAAAAGAGAAAAGGAGAGAAGAAAAAGAGCGTTTCTTCTCTCCTTCTGTTTTTAAAGAGATAGTTTATCTATCCCCTTCAGTGTGTTTGTAAGTTTCACAATGAAGATATAAACTATTGGAATGAGCGACAGTGCGTTTGCGAGAATAAGCGGCCCATCTTGAAGCATCAACCCATATACAAGCCACAAACTTATACATAGCACAACAATTACATACATCGTAAGCGAAATACTATGCGTATCTTTTGTTTTATACACTTTTATCGCTTGCGGAAATTGATTTAAAATGGAAAGCGTCGATGCTGAGAAACCGACTATTTCTATTGCTGACATATTATTTTATTTGAGTTGTTATTGTGTTTATTCGACAAAGATAATTAAAAAACCAATTGTGAACTAAAGGAAAAGCTGTTCAAAGAATGAATTGAACAGCTTTTCATATAGTTAAAAAAAATCAAGGATTAACGAATTGATACTTTTTTACTTGCATTATCTACTTTAATGACATAGAAACCGGGATTCAAATATGCCGAACGGAACATACCTTGAACTGTTGACGCTTGAACCAATCGTCCACTTACATCAAAGATTTCAACTTTTGATTTTACATCCTCAATTATCAGGATATTGTTGAAGCTATAAATCTTGTTTTTAGCATCCACAACCTTCGACACACTACTTTCCACTTTTTTCCAACCTATCACGGTAATCTCGCTATTAGCATCTTCAGGAAAACGCGCTTCACGGTTTTTGCGTTCATTGCCCTCCTCGTCAGTTTCGTAATATCCCCAATCCGGCTTATTATACAAACGATAGCTTATAGCCATTACCATAGGCACACTAAATGAGAACGTGCCATCTTCGTTTTTCACGCCTTCCTTCGCGTTATCCATGCTCCACCCCAAATGATCTCCCTGAATCCACACCTTGTTAGTTCCGGCAGGTACAGTAGCTTTAATATTAATCGTTCCGGTTTTTGATGGATCGAAATACTCTTTAAAAGAATTCACTACAACCGAAGTGGTATTCTCGGTGGTTCCATACACAAAATTATCTTTTGGGTCGAGTTGTTCATAAGCCCATGCAGGACCGGCAATAAACTTAAACTCCATATTTATGGCATCTTCACTGAAAACTTTTATCGAAAATATTTTGCCATCTACCGTTTCTTCATCAAATTTCATTTTATAAGCTTCGGAAGGGCTTGCCCATCCATTAAAATTACCTACTAAATAAAGCTCAATCACTTTCGATGGCACCAACGCCTCGATGGTTACTTCTCGGGAATCATATTTGAACAAATTATCCCATTTTTCAACTACATCCGCGGCAGCCCATGTTCTGTCTAAGATAGAAGTTCCATCTGCTTTTTTTTCAATGTATTTCCAATCCGGACCGCTGAGATATTGATATTTATCCGTCTCCTTCGCACTGGGCAAATCAATGGAAAATGTAGTGGCATTCACCTTGTTTAATTTTGTATTACTCGGACTCCATCCATTCATTTCGCCAGTTATATAACAAGCTTGGGTTCCCTCAGGAACGGTTACAGTGTAGGTCAATGCTTTTATCGATTGAGCTACTAACATCGTGCTCAAAAGAGCAACAAAGAGTGTAAATTTTCTTTTCATGACATAAATGATTAAGTGATTAAATTTGTTTTGTGTCAAAGATACACTATCTTTATTGTCAATACAACACTTAGCCCTTTAATTTAATTTATATTCACATTCACTTTCATTTCCTTACAACCAAAAAAGCATAATCAAGATTTTCATCAATAATAAAAATCTTAATTATGCTTTTAGAAAAAAACAAAAACTACTACCCTACAACCACTTTTTCTGCTTAAAATACAACAACACCGCGCCCGAAAACAGAATCATCAGACCGATAGAGAACGGATAACCCCATGCCCAGTTAAGCTCCGGAATTACAGTAAAGTTCATACCATAAATACTTGCTATCAGCGTAGGCGGAAGAAAAATAACCGAAACTACGGTAAAAATCTTGATTATTTTATTTTGCTGGATGTTCACCATACCGAGAAAAGTATCCTGCAAATAATCCAATCGTTCAAATCCAAATCGGGTATATTCAAACAGGGAATTGATGTCCTTTACAATTATGGTGAGGCGAGGCAGTAATTCTTTTGGGATTAACCGGCTTTTGAGCATATTGGAGATAATGCGCTGCTTATCAATAATTGTCTGACGAATCACCATCACTTTCTCTTGCAAATCTTTGATTTGAATCAAAATCTCTTCATCGGGATCGGCCGCCGCGTTTATGTTTTTACTGAGCGATGTAATCAAGTCGGTTGTATCTTCAATCACATCGGCATCATACTCCACGCGTGTTTCGAGCAGCGCTACTACAACGTGATATCCGGTGGGGAAAGCGCGGGGATTGGCAAATATTTTTTTCACCGTTTCGTTAAACGATCGGAGTTCCATATCGCGCACCGAAACAAGAAGTCCATTTTTAAGGATAAAAGACACCGGCTCAAGGGTATAGTTATCGAGCAGGAAATTGGAGTTAGCCACTAAGCTATCGTCTGTTTCGATGTAGCGGGAGCTTATCTCGATTTCTTCCATTTCTTCGTCTTCCTGAATATAAATTTTCAGAAATTGCTCAAGACGTGTTTCTACATCGAGCGCCACATTATTCAAATCTATCCAGATGATATTTTTCAAGTCTATTTTTGTGAGAATATCCAGACTTTTTGCAATTTTAAGTTTATTATCTTCGTGATAAAACAATCTTAGTTCAGACATAAGCATCTATTGTTTTTTAGGAAAATTTATATCTAATCAAGTGCCGGTGTCATAGCGAAACACAGCGTTCAAAAAAAAAGTAAAATACAGAAATGGGGAAAATTTGATTTAACTGAATTGATTCAATGCGAAAACTGATTTTTCCGTATTCACGTTGCACAACGACATTGAACGGTAGCACTTACCGAAAACGCCTTAAAACATCTTAAAGGGAATTATTCTTTCCATTTTTAATACAGCTCTTGAAGTTCTTCAACCGATTCGAACTATTACTAGTGAATCTTAATTGTAACCAAAACTGAATCGATTCAAATTCACGACAAGAATTTCAACGCAAATAACAAGTTGAAAAAACAACGTTAGGCGATGAAGGCTTATATCGGGTCGCACATAGTGAAATTCAATCAAAGGAAAGTGGGAAAGGAGAAAAGCTACTGTTCGTTTTGCGCTTTCTCAATCTGATTAGTAATGGCTACGAACGCCTGCACATCGAGTTGCTCGGGGCGCTTATCATAAAGCTCATCCACAAAGAGAGAATTATCTTTCCCAGCTAAAGATTTCAAAGAGTTTCGCAAGGTTTTACGTCGCTGATTGAAGGCTGTTTTCACTACCGTACGAAAAAGTTTCTCGTTACATCCGAGCGACTCCACATCGTTTCTGGTAAAGCGAACAACAGCCGATTTGACCTTGGGCGGAGGGTCAAAAACATGTTCGGAAACGGTGAAAAGGTAATCGGCAGAATAGTATGCCTGCATAAAGACGCTTAGAATGCCATAAGCTTTTTTACCGGGCTTGGAAGTGAGTCTTTCTGCCACTTCTTTTTGAAGCATGCCTGCCACATAAGGTATTTTTTCCTTATAATCGAGCACTTTGAAAAAAATTTGGCTGGAAATATTGTAAGGGAAATTGCCAATAACCGCAAACGACTGGTCATAGAGTTTATTCAAATCCATCTGAAGAAAATCTCCTTCGATGACGTTCAAGGCGGGATAATGTTTGTGGAGGTAATCGACCGATTCGGTATCAATTTCTACCACATCGAGTTTTACAAGCGGATTTTCCAATAAATAACGGGTAAGAACACCCATACCCGGCCCAATTTCGAGTACCGGCATTGCCTCACTAAGAGGCAGGCTCTCGGCGATACGACGTGCAATATCCTGATCTTTGAGGAAATGCTGTCCCAAATGTTTTTTGGCGCGCACTTGTGTCATATTGATGATAGTCGTCGGGCATTTTATCTAATTCGAAAAAACAAGAACAGTTATTAGTTAAACATATTTCGATTATTTCGTATCTTTGCAACCGAAATTTGTAGAATTGCGCAAAATTACTGAAATTAATTGAAATAACCTACAAGTTTCTCATTAAAGAAACGAACCTTATGCGAAAACTTTTCATCTCAACCGGCAAATATTTGGGACAAATCATTGATTTCTTTTATCCGCCTTTTCGCAGATACTTTAGTCCACAGTTTTTTCGGTATGGAGCTTCAGGCGCATTCAACATGGTTTTCGATTGGGTACTTTATTTTTTGGTGTATAATTTTGTTGTTCAAAAACAACTTGTCAACCTCTCGATAGTTACGCTAAGTCCACACATAGCTTCACTTTTCATCACCTTTCCCATCACGCTTTTTACCGGTTTTCTGCTACAAAAGTATGTAACCTTCACCGCTTCGCAAATGCGCGGGCGGCAACAGCTTGCGCGCTACATTGCCGTAGTAGGAGTAAATCTGCTTATCAACTATTTTGGCTTAAAGATTTTGGTTGATCTTTTACGCGTATTCCCTACTCCATCCAAAATGATTGTTACCGTTATCACCACCATTTTCAGCTATTATTCACAAAAAAAGTTCACGTTTAAAATAAAGAAATGAGAACGGGTAAAGAAAAAATCTTTCTTATTGCCCAATGGTGTGTGATGCTCGTAGCATACGGTTTTCTGGTTTACAAACTAACAAACATTGGCTATTGGCAACAACTCCGGGAAGCGCTCCACACTGCCGGCGCAATGCAATACGCCGCATTTGTTGTGGTGTTCATTCTGATGCCGCTCAACTGGATGCTCGAAACCGTGAAATGGCAGATTCTTCTCTCGAACACCGGCAACATTAATTTCACCACCGCGCTCGGAAGCGTACTTGCCGGATTAAACACCGGATTTATATCACCCAACCGCGTAGGCGAATTTGCCGGAAGAATACTTTTTCTGCCACCCTCGCAGCGCGCCGATGGCATAGTGCTTAGCTTTATAAACAGCCTGACTCAAAACATAGTAATGATAGCTGCCGGACTTGCCGGCGCGATTTACTATTTCACTCATTTTCGCTCGATTGAAAATCTACGGACATACTTTATAGCGACAGGAGCTATCTTCATCGCACTTATTTTGATTGCATTCACACTGCCAATTCTATTTGAAAAATTTAAGAGCAAACGTTTTTTCACTCGAATTGAAACGTTTTTCAAGTCATTGAGAGCATTAAACGCAAATACACTTGGCAAAATTTTCTTCGTTTCAGTGCTTCGATATTTTATTTTTTGCTTTCAATTTTATTGCATGTTGCTATTTTTTGGAATCGACATCAGTTTATTCGAAGCAGTCGCCGCCATACCAGCCATGTATCTGTTGGTAACGTTTACACCCTCGTTTTCAGCATCCGAACCAGCAATCAGGGGCTCGATGGCGCTCTTTATTTTCTCCGTTTTTTCCGACAATCAGGTGGGTATTATACTCACAGGAATTGGCGTGTGGCTAATCAATTTCGTATTGCCAATGCTTGCAGGTTCGTTTTTTTTAGCCCGAAAGAAAGCTCAAGTATAGGAAGCATCAGCAATGAACAACGCGTTTCATCGCTCACGGTTTTTCGAGCTTCAAGTCAATACGCCCCAAATTCACACCGCTTTTGCCCATCTGAGCGATTATCACAGGTTTCCCATCAGCATTTTTCACTTTCTCATTTTCAATCAACTTATGTGAATGGCCACCAATGATAACATCGATATTGCGCGAAGCTGCCGCCAGTTCATAATCCGTAACTTCACTCTCGGGTTTGGTTACACCTAAATGCGACAAGCAAATCACCACATCACATTGCTTTTTGTTTCTCAGGAAATCGGACATAGCTAAAGCGGTGTTAATGTGATCTTTCAAAATCAATCCTTCGATGTTTTTTTTGAACGTAAGCCCATTGAGATTAACACCCATACCAAACACGCCAATCTTCACACCTCCTTTTTTGAAAATCTTATACGGCGCCACAAGGTCTTTCAAAAGCGTGTTGCTCAAGTCGTAATTTGCAATCACTATGGGCAATTTCGCATCGCGTAGCACCACAGCAAGTGTATCCATGCCATTATCAAACTCATGATTGCCAAAAGTGATGGCATCGTAACCCATCATGCGCAGCGCATGCGCTTCAATGCGCCCGTTGTAGAAATTGAAATAAGGAGTGCCTTGCGAAAAGTCGCCTGCATCAAGCAACAACACATGCTTCTCCACTTTCCTTATTTCATTAATCACACCCATCCTGCGCGCATAGCCTCCGGTGTTTTTCCCTGCAATAGGCTCCACCTGACTATGTGTGTCATTCGTATGGAGAATAACGATTTTCTCCGATTTCCCACCCGCAAAGGCAGTTAGCACCGAAAACGCGATTGCAATGAGTAAGTATTTCAGTTTCATTTTTTATTTTTTTTAGATGAATCAGAGTTTGGCAACAAATCATTTGATTTGAATAAATTATTGACAAACAAAAATAGAAATAAAAATCGAAAATCCAATCCAACAATTCAAAAATCAGACAATAAAGCAACATTAATCAATGACAACTGATGTTTCGAAATACTTAGTTTCAAATCTCATATATTATTAAATTTCACTGAACAATAACACACGCATTTTTATTATAATATTATCATAACGATGTGATGACTACGCTGTTTATCCGCATTTGTGCCACCGATTATAAGCAAGCACAAGCGCGGTTGCCCCAATCATAAAGAAACAGTAAAGAGAGAAATGAGAAAGAGATTGAAAATATTGACATTCGCGCTTTTTTGTTGCATCGCAACATTTGGGCAAAGCTACGACCAGACCGATCAAATCATTGTAAAATTCAAAGATAACACCTCCTCAACCGGAAAATCTTTTGTAAATCAAAAAAAACTAAAGGTCAACAAACTCAACGCCATCGCCCAAAAATACAAAACCGTAGCTATCAACAAACTCAACGCCAACAAAGAAAACGACAGTAAATTATTCACCATCAAGTTTCCGGGAAGTACAGATATCCGGCAAGCAATGGATGAATTATATCTGACCGGCATGATTGACTATGCCGAGCCCGACTACAAAGGCTCTTCGGGTGGCGAGCATGGCGTTTCGCCCAACGACAACTTCTATTACAGACAATGGAGTTTAAAAAACAGTGGCGTATTTTCGTTTACCACCGCTCTTGAAGGCGCCGACATCGACATGGAAAAAGCATGGAGTATCAGTCAGGGCGATAGCACAGTGATAGTGGCAATAATTGATAGCGGTGTAAAACTGGATCACCCCGAACTTGCAGGAAGAATATGGATTAATTACGATGAACTATGTGACAATGACCTTGACGACGACAACAACGGCTACAAAGATGACAGAATGGGCTGGGACTTTGCGAACAATGACAACAATCCCACAGACGACAACGGACACGGCACCAATGTAGCAGGCATCATTGGAGCCAATGGAAATAATTCGATAGGCTACGCGGGTGTTGACTGGAATTGCAAGCTGATGATATTAAAAGCAACAGACAAAACAAGTTTTGGCTATTACTCGTGGTGGGCAAGCGCCATCTACTATGCGGTGGACAATGGAGCAAAGATAATCAACTTGTCATTAGGAGGCACTGGAAGCTCCACCACGCTTCAAAACGCAATAGGCTATGCGCTGAATAAGAATGTTGTTGTAGTTGCTTGCATGATGAACACCAACTCCGAAACCATTTATTATCCTGCGGCATATCCCGGTGTCATTGCAGTAGGATCCACCAATCCGGACGACACCCGTTCGTGTCCATTTTATTGGAAACCAAGCAGCGGAAGCAATTACGGAAACCACATTTCGGCAGTGGCTCCGGGCAATTACATTTATGGATTGAATTATCAATCAAACTCCAACTACAACTTTTATTGGGGAGGCACATCGCAAGCGACACCACATGTTACTGGCGTTGCCGCCCTACTGCTTGCTCAAAGCCAATCAAGAACACCTGCTCAAATAAAATCGATTATCGAACAAACGGCTGAAGACTTGGTGGGAAACCCGAGCGAAGACACTCCCGGCTGGGACAAATATTATGGACATGGACGAATCAATGCCTTCAACGCGCTTTCGCTAATCTCCGACATCAGTTCTCTAAATACTCACAACAAGAATATTCAGATTTTCCCCAATCCTTCGGATGGGAATTTCACTGTAACTTCAAATTTATTTGTAAAGAAAATTCAGATATTCAATTCTATTGGTAATCTTATTTTGACAAAAAAAGTGGATGGAACACTATCCGAGACTTTTCGAATCGACCAAAAAGACATATACTTCATACAGCTCATCACTGACAAGCAAGTTTTGTCCGAAAAAATAATTGTCTGTAAATAACCGATTTTCATATCATAAGCTGCTACAAGCCATTTGGCGGTCTCACCCTCTTTCTCGTATTTCAGAATACAAGAAAAGGGATTGACAAACGCCAACCCCTTTTCTTATAAATTTCGTTCTGATAATTAAATCAACGCGATAAAAAGGTCTTTTTCAACTTCTCTGAAGCTTACTTTACCTTCGCGTGCCAACCATCCTAAAGCCAGATTTAAATCTTTTTCAGTCAATTTGGTAGCTTTTTTTACAGCTTTCACTTCCAATTCACCATTTTCCAATGCAGCCCAAACTAAACCTGCACTTGTTCCGATTTTTTCAGTAAACATAATTTTTTGTTTTTGTATAATATTGAATTTGTTTTCTGTTTCGGGTGCAAAATTAGTAAAATAATATGTTATACAACACAAGTAGATATAAAACGTGCAATTATTTCAACAATTTTAACGTTTTTAACTCTCTCATTCTGTTGCAATTAATGTTATTAGCCGCTGAAATCATGAAAATTTCTCGTGCCATGCTAAAAATTGTTGCACATTCGATTCGCTAAATTTCCGCATTTTATCTACAATCCGCTCCAGCTTCTGCTCTTGATTCAACTTGGTTTTTGAAAAGAATTTATCGGCATAACAAATAAGCTGCTCTTCGATTGAAACGGGTTTCAGTTCGCGTAGCGGCAAAGGAAGCTTGTTTTTCACTATCCAATCGACACTCAAACCGGTGCCCGTGTGCCGCTCACACACCAGCGAATGACGCGGATAACCCTCGCTCAAAACGATTGCCGCACCCAAATATCCATGCTCGATATATTGATGTGTGCCAAAACACTGAATACCCGGAGCGTTGGTTAGGTAAATGCCTATATCGTGTAGCATAGCCGCTTCGCCAACAAACTGCTTGTCGGCGCCCAATTCGGGATGCCGAGCAATGATATCCAAAGCTTTATCGCGCACTTGCATGCTATGCGTAATCAGGATACGATACAATTCACTTGAACTATCGTAGTGCTTTTCTATTATTTCTATCGGATTCATACGTTATTACATTTATTTTAATTTCATTTTTTTACTCAAAATCCTTACATTTGTATTTGAATGCAAATATAACACCGAAACAAAGCAAAAGACAAATTGACACATCAAAAAAAAACATATTGTAGTCAATACTTATCATTGTTTGTTTCTAAAAAAAACAAATTGACGCGCAACTTCACAAAACGCGCAAGTCGGCATATCATTGCGATTCCACCTCATTTAGCAGGGGAGTCATTCATTTTTTACAATATAATTTCATGAAATACATTGACGTCATAGTTCCGCTTCCACTCGACAACACGTTTACCTACATCGTGCCCGACGAATGGGTAAACCAGGTATCAATAGGCATGCGCGTGGTGGTGCCGTTTGGCAAAAACAAGATGCACACCGCCATTGTATGCCTCATTCACAGCAACAAACCGGAACTCTATGAGGCCAAAGAAATAATCTGCCTACTCGACCCATATCCGATTTTGCGACATCCGCAACTGAAATTCTGGAACTGGATGAGTAGCTACTACCAGTCATACATAGGCGAAGTATATCAGGCGGCAATTCCGTCGGGACTAAAACTCGAAAGCGAAACGCTTGTGCGCGTTCGTCCCGACTTCGACGGCGAAATAACACTCACTGCAAACGAACAAAAAATAATAGATGTGCTTGCCGACGGACACACACACACCATTTCCGACCTCACCAAGCTGACCGGTATAAAAACTTCCATGCCTATCTTGAAACGACTAATGGAGCAAGATTTGATAGAAGTGAGTGAAGAATTGAATGAAAAATACCGCCCAAAAACCGCAAGCTACGTTCGAATAGCGCAAGAGGCAATCGCGGAGGAAAGACTCCGCGAGATATTTACCGAGCTTAAGCGTTCGCCCAAACAGCTCGATTTGCTAATGAAGTACCTCGACCTTTCAAAATGTCTTTCAGCAAAAAACTCGATGGAAGTTTCTAAAAAAGATCTTTTAGAAAAAGCAAGCGTGGGCGATTCGGTTCTGAAATCATTAACGGAAAAAGGTATTTTGGAAATATACCTGAAAGAAATCGGGCGCTTGGACAAAACGGTTTTGCATACCGAGAATCCCAACCCGCTGAACGAGTTCCAACAAGAAGCTTTCGTAGAAATAAACAAGCAATTTGCCTCCAAAAACACGGTATTGCTTCACGGAGTAACATCAAGCGGCAAAACCGAGATTTACATTCACCTCATACAGCAGGTATTGAAAGAGAAAAAACAAGTACTCTATCTTGTACCCGAAATAGCGCTAACCACACAGCTCACTTCGCGATTGAAACGAATTTTTGGAAACAAACTCGCGGTATATCACTCCCGCTTCTCGGATGCCGAAAGGGTGGAAATATGGAACAGCCTCTTGACCGACAAAGGCTACGAAGTGGTAATAGGCGCACGATCATCCATTTTTGTTCCGTTCAGACAACTTGGCTTGGTGATAGTGGACGAAGAGCATGAAAGCAGCTACAAACAATATGACCCGGCTCCACGATACAACGCGCGCAACGCGGCTATCGTATTGGCTACATTTCACGGCGCAAAAACACTGCTTGGCTCAGCCACACCGGCAATAGAAACTTATCACAACGCGCAAACCGGCAAATTCGGGCTTGTGGAACTTAATCAACGTTTCCGCGAAATAGCAATGCCCGACATACTGATAGCAAATACCAAAGAAGCACATCGAAAAAAGGAAATGACCGGACATTTCTCTCCGTTGCTCCTCGAGAAAATAAACGACGCGCTCGCCCTACACGAGCAAGTCATTCTGTTTCAGAACCGACGCGGCTATGCGCCACTGCTCGAATGTAAAGCCTGCGCTTATGTGCCTAAATGCAAAAACTGCGATGTATCGCTCACCGTTCACAAGTATCTGAACAAACTTACTTGCCACTATTGTGGCTACACGGAGCATATTCCGGAGCTTTGTCCCGTATGCAACACGCCCAATCTTGAAAACCGAGGATTCGGCACGGAAAAAATAGAACAAGGAATAGAAGACCTATATCCCAAAGCTCGAGTTGCCAGAATGGACTTAGATACCACAAGAGCTAAAAAATCGTATGAAAAGATTATTACCGACTTCGAAAGCGGAAAAGTGGACATACTCATTGGCACACAAATGGTAACTAAAGGACTTGACTTCGAGCGAGTAAGCCTGGTAGGCATACTAAACGCCGACAACATGCTCAATTTTCCCGATTTCAGAGCTTACGAACACGCATTCCAGCTGATGGCGCAGGTGAGCGGACGCGCAGGCAGGAAAAACAAACGCGGAACTGTGGTATTGCAAACCTCCACCCCCGACCATCCGATTATAAAACAAGTAATAGCCAACGATTATCTCGCGATGTTCAACACACAATGCGCCGAAAGAAAAGCATTTAACTATCCGCCTTATTTCAGAATGATAGAAATCACACTCCGACACCGCGAGTTCAACACGGTAGAAAAAGCGGCAAACGACTTGTGCAATCAAATGCGCGGGTATTTTGGCAATCGAGTGATTGGACCAAACATTCCAATTATTTCGCGTATTCAGAATTATTACATCAAAAACATCTTATTGAAAATAGAACTGAGCGCGTCGCCTGAGAAAGCAAAAGAGGTATTGCGCTTCATGACGAAATCGATACAAGCTCATCAAGCGTACAAGTCCGTCAGAATCAGCCTGGACATCGATCCGATGTAAACATTCTGATGCCGCAAATGTGGGCGAATGTTGCGCAGATTATTTTCAGAATAAACTCCGAAGTTCGTATTTCGACGCGCATGAGACATCACACTTATCACATCACCATCATTATAGCTAAATATATTTCTTTTAAACTGATTTTTATCAAATAAAATAATATCTTTGCACAATAAACCCATTTTCAATAACAGTGCAAATTTGTAGAACGGCATTAGATTATCAATTTTTCAGCCAATTATACAGCTAACCTTGAAATTTACAAACAATAAAAAATACACGAATGCAAGAAATTAAATTTTTCAGCGGAGAGAATATTCCTCTCGAACTACACAAAACCCGTATTGTACAAAAACTCCACCTTGTACCCATCGAACGCCGCCTTGAAGCACTCTACGAGGGCGGATACAACACATTCCGCCTGAGTACAAGCGACGTATTTCTCGATATGCTCACCGATAGTGGCACCAATGCCATGAGCGACAACCAGCTCGCGGCAATGATGCACGCTGACGATGCTTATGCCGGCTCACAAAGCTACTACAGGCTCGAAAAAGCAGTTCAGGATGTGCTGGGCAAAAAGTATTTACTTCCGGTACACCAAGGACGCGCCGCAGAGAATATCATTTCGCTGGCTTATGTGCGCAAAGGCAGTTTAGTGCCAATGAACTATCATTTCACTACGGCTATGGCTCACATCACCGATAAAGGTGGTCAAATCGTGGAGTTGCTTTACGACGAAGCTTATGTTATCAATTCCGACCACCCGTTCAAGGGCAACATGAATATCGAAAAACTTGAAGAAGTAATCAATCATCATGGACCGAAAAACATTCCATTTATCCGAATGGAAGCTTCGACAAACCTGATAGGTGGTCAGCCATTTTCGGTTCAGAACATGCGCGATGTGCGCGCGCTTGCCGACAAATACGGCATTCGCCTTGTGCTCGATTGCAGCTTGCTTGGCGAAAACGCGTTCCTTGTGTTGCAGCGCGAAGAAGAATTTAAAAACTCGGATATGAAAACCGTGTTGCACACGTTTACTTCGATGGCAGATTTGTGTTATTTCTCAGCGCGAAAAATAAGCTCGTCGCGCGGAGGCGGCATCTGCACCGACCGTCCGGAGATTATCAAAGAACTTGAAGCGCTGGTGCCACTCTACGAAGGATTTACCACCTACGGTGGAATTTCAATTCGCGAAATAGAAGCAATGGCGGTAGGGTTGTATGAAACATTGGATGAAACCATGATTTCGCAAAGCCCTACTTTCATCAAATATCTCGTGGATTCATTGACCGAAAAAGGAGTACCGATGATTCGCCCCGCAGGAGTTTTAGGCGCTCATATCGACGCAATGCAAGTTTGCAGCCACATCCCGCAAACACAATACCCGGCAGGAGCCTTAGCGGCAGCCCTATTCCTCATTTCTGGCGTACGCGGCATGGAACGTGGTTCCATCTCCAATCAGCGCGACGAATATGGCAATGAAACCTATGCGGATATGGAGTTGGTTCGCTTAGCGGTGCCCCGCCGCGTATTTACACTTTCGCAGATAAAATATGTAATCGATCGCTTGGATTGGCTCTATCAGAACCGCGAACTCATTGGAGGACTTAAATTTGTTTACGAACCACCTGTACTTCGCTTCTTTATGGGAGGATTGGAACCGGTGAACGACTGGCCTCAACGACTCGTACAGAAATTCAAAGAAGACTTCGGCGAAAGTTTATAATCAAATTCCGAAAACACAAACACACAGAAGCGCCTGCAAGCGTTTCTTGAATTTAATACAAAACGAACCGGAGAGCTATTTCCGGTTCGTTTTATGTTTTTATTAGAAATCGGGGCTTTGTAATGTTTTTAACCTGAACAACTGTTTCATGTCTTTATCATCGGGATACCCTACAGGTTTTTCCAAAAACAAGGGTCGAACAGCAAAGCCATTTTTCACCCTGTAAGTGATAATTTTCAATCACAGACGCATCATAACTGCTACAAATGGTTCAAACAACACGGTATTTACTATTGTTTTTTTCAATCACCCGAACACTAATAACACCGCTTGGATTTTTCTTTTTGAGTATAAACATACTCTAAAGATAAGATTTTTTATGTCGGCACATCAAAAACGGCGTTCCACAAACCATACATCACTCATTATCAGCCGAATACAAAACAGGTCAAAAAAAAGTGATAAAGCCAGGAGATATGTGATTTGGCATAATCTACTTGCCGTATCCGTTTTGCATATTTTATTTCGCATACTTTTTGTAGAAACAGCAAAGATTTTAGGATTCAAGCTACTATATTTTCGCTTAAATGAATTAGATTTGCAAATCAATCCACACTCGACACAAAACAAATGAAGTTAATTAAATCAATAAAGCATTCATTTTCAAACCTAAAAATGAACCGTAAGCTGCTCCTGATTAGCTTGTTTGTCTTGTTGATTTGCTACATTTTCGCGTTACCCTCGCCACTTTTCCACAAGCCTTACAGCAGCGTGGTGGTGGACCGCGAAGGTGAATTGCTTGGAGCGCGCATCGCCGCCGATGGACAATGGCGTTTCCCGGCGGGTGGCACATTGCCCGACAAATACAAAACATGTCTGATAAATTTCGAAGATAAGAACTTCAGATACCACCCCGGCGTCGATCCGTTGGCGTTGGCACGTGCCATGCGTCAGAATCTCAAAGCAAGACGAGTGGTGAGCGGCGGCAGCACCATCACCATGCAATGTGTGCGATTGATGCGCCAAAACAAACGCACATTTTTCGAGAAATTCATCGAAATAATTCTTGCCACCCGCATAGAAATAGCCTTTTCGAAAAACGAAATCCTGGAACTTTACGCGGCGCATGTGCCCATGGGAGGCAATGTGGTAGGCATCAACGCCGCGGCATGGCGCTATTTCGGACACGATGCCGCCACACTTTCTTGGGCAGAAGCCGCCACACTGGCTGTTCTCCCCAATTCGCCTTCACTTATCCACGTGGGGCGCAACCGCCTGAAACTGTTGAACAAACGCGACCGGTTGCTCCGACACTTATTCAACAAAGGCATTCTCGACACATCCGACTACCAGCTGGCAATAGCCGAACCACAGCCCAGTAAACCGCACGACCTACCCAACATCGCGCCTCATTTAGTAACTCAAATCCACCTCGACAAACCGGGCGTGTATGTGCATTCCACCATCAACAAAAACCTGCAACTCCAAGCCGAAGAGGTGATGAAACGGTGGAACGCCATCTTTTCGCAAAACGGCATTTCAAATCTCGCTTCTTTTATTGTTGATATGGAGCACAACGAAGTGTTAAGCTACTCCGGGAATGTGGATTTCTACAAAACCACCTCCTCCAATCAGGTGGACATCATCCGGGCGGCAAGAAGCACCGGCAGTATTCTCAAACCTTTTCTCTACTGCGCCATGCTGCAAGAGGGCTTGTTGATGCCCGGCGAATTGCTTCCCGACATTCCCATCAACATCAACGGCTTTTCGCCGAAAAACTTTAGTCTGAAATACGATGGCGCGGTAGCCGCCGACGAATCGCTCGCCCGCTCACTGAATATCCCTTGGGTGGTGTCGCTACGAAAATACAGCGTACCAAAGTTTTATGACTTGCTGAAAAAGGTGGGAATCACCACACTAAACAAACCTGCCGGACATTATGGCCTCTCCCTGATACTTGGTGGCGCGGAAGCCAACTTGTGGGAAGTGGCAAATGGTTTTGCGCAACTTGCACAAACCGTGAACGACTTTAACCGCGAGCAGGTTTATTATGAAAAAGAGAGTTTCAGATATGAGAAACCCGAAACATCCGCCAATAAGCGTAAACGCGTTACCGGCTCGCAAACCAGCTTTCAGGCAGGAGCCGCCTGGCTCACCCTGCAGGCACTCACCAATGTGAACCGCCCGGAGGAGATTGACTGGCAATTCATACCCTCCGTTCGCAAAGTTGCCTGGAAAACCGGCACCAGCTTTGGCTTTCGCGATGGTTGGGCTATTGGTGTTACACCGCGCTACCTGGTGGCAGTGTGGACAGGCAATGCCAACGGCGAAGGCAGACCCGGACTTACGGGCGCGCGCACCTCGGCGCATGTCATGTTCGATCTTTTCAACCTGCTCCCCGCCACCTCTTGGTTTCAACCGCCCTATGGCGCGCTGCGCGAAGTGGAAATCTGTAAGGAAAGCGGACTTCTCAAAGGCATGAATTGCCCCGAAGCTTCGGTGGAAGTAAGACTGGCGCCACCAAAGGCGGTTCAAGGCAAAGTATGCGACTTCCACAAAATAGTTCACCTAACCGACGACGGCAACTATCGGGTTTTCGAACAGTGTGCCGGCACACGCGGCATTCGTGCGGAAAGCTTCTTTGTGCTACCTCCATCCTGGGAGTGGTACTACAAGCAACTTCACCCGGATTATCGCAGCCTACCCGCTTTCGCGCCGGAGTGTATGGATAAGAATCAAGGCGAAGCGATGCAGTTTATCTACCCGCTACCGGGCGCTACCATCCGGCTACCCAAGCAACTGGACAGCTCGGCAGGGAAAGCGGTTTTCGAGATAGCGCACCGCAATCCGGCTATCAAAATCTTTTGGCACCTCGACAACGAATATTTAGGCGAAAGCAGCGACATCCATCAAATGGAGATACGCACCACACCGGGACAACACCTTGTTACGGCTGTTGATGAAACCGGCGCAAGCATCTCTTGCAGTTTCAAAGTGGAATAACAGAGGCTTTAAACGGACAAAACCTCCCAATGTGGAAGGTTTTGACAAGCGAGGAGTTCAAATTCTTATATTTAGAAATACTTCACCGTTTCTCCTTCAATGGCAGAAAGCAGGTTGTTTGCCAAGCTGCTTGCCCCAATACGGAAATACTGATTATCGAGCCACGCCTCACCCAGAATTTCTTTGACCAAGGTGTAATGCTTCACCGCGTCAGTTGCGGTGGCGATGCCGCCTGCCGGCTTGTAACCCACCCTAATTCCCGTTTTATCATGCCATTGCCGGATGGCTTGACACATGATATAAGTGCTTTCGGGAGTAGCGGCTACCGCTATTTTGCCGGTGGAGGTTTTGATAAAATCGGCACCTGCCTGCATTGCAAGTATCGAAGCGCGGTGAATTTCGGTTGCCGACTTCAACGCACCCGTTTCGAGAATCACTTTCAGGCGCGCCCCCCGACATGCCGATTTAATTTCGCTTAGCTCCTCGAAAACCTCTTCGTATTTTCCTTCCAGAAATTTACCTACCGAAATAACTACGTCAATCTCAGTAGCGCCTTCCATCACACACATCGAAGTTTCGGCAACTTTTATTTCGATGAAGGTTTGCGAAGCGGGGAAACCTGCCGCCACCGAAGCAATGCCAATTGGTTCGGTCAACGTGGATTTCACCACCGGCACCATGGCCGGATAAACGCAGATAGCGCCTACCTGTGGCATATCCGGGTAATTCGAATCCAGTTCATTCACCTTCTCCACCATGTTGCCTATTTCGGTTTCCGTATCGGTTTCTTTCAGCGAAGTCAAATCCATCAGGCTGAAACACCGCTTAAACACTTCGGGTATGTTGTTTTCGGCAAAATGCGCGTCAAGTATCTTTGCGGTCTCTTTTCGCACCAGCTCATCTGTGAGTTCCACGGAATTATAGGTTCTGAAAAGCTCTTCAAATTTGTTATTACTCATTATTTCTATTCTCCTTCAAAAATTATTACGATTATTGTTCTGTCAGTTTCGGGTTATTCCTGTGTCGGTTTTTATCCCGGTTTGTTTTCTTTTGGATATTTGCTTCGAGCGCTTCTGTGAGGTTCACTCCGGTTTGATTCGCGATACAAAGCAGCACCCAAAGCACATCGGCCATCTCGTCGGCCAGGTGCGACTTGTCTTTTTCACCCTCCTTAAACGATTGGTCGCCATAGGTTCGCGCCATCACGCGCGCCAGCTCGCCCACTTCTTCGGTGAGTATCGCCAGGTTGGTCAATTCGCTGAAATAACGCACACCGTAGCGCTTAATCCATGCGTCAACAACCTCTTGCGCATCATTGAGCGTCATTCGCTTGTTCATTGAGACGGGCAATAATGGTTTCGTTTCCGGTAGTGGCTTCACCCAGCGCAACAAAAATTTCGGCATCCAATGGCAAAAAAAGATCCACCCGCGAGCCAAACTTGATGAAACCAATCTGCTCGTTGAGGTGGTAGTGTTTCCCCGCTTTGGCGTAGGTAACGATGCGACGCGCTAAGGCTCCGGCTATCTGGCGCATCAGTATTTGAGTTTTACCCGGTGTTTCGATGACAATGGTGGAGCGTTCGTTGTCGATGCTCGCTTTGGGCGAATACGCCACGCGGTGATTACCATTGTGGTGTACCGATTTCAGCACTTTACCCCCTACCGGCACCCAATTGGCATGTACATTAAACACCGACATGAATATAGATATCTGAATACGCTTATCGCCAAAATACTCGTGCTCCTCGGTAGGTTCTATTACTACCACCGTGCCATCAGCCGGCGCTACTATCAGACTGGGATCGTCAATTTCGAGTACCCGATTGGGATTTCGGAAGAAATATGTTACAAAAACAAACAACGCGGCGGAGATAATGACATTCGCCGCCAGAATGGGCTTCTGAAATTGAAGATAAATCAACGTGTTGATAGCGAAAAGGATAAGCAGCGTGAAAGCTACTATCCACTTACCTTCTTTGTGTATTTTTATTTGTTTCATTTCGAGTTGTTTATTACGCGCCTTGACGAATCTGTATTTTAAACAAAAATAGATATTAATATCTAATACCACAAGTGCACGACAGATATTTTTAGTTTGAATAAAATTTGATTAACTTTGCAGTCGCAATTATTTTCATATCAAATCAAACAAAATCAAGCTTCTATGTCGCTTAGCTCACTCAATGCCGTTTCGCCCGCCGACGGACGCTATCATTCCAAAACCGCGATTTATTCAAATTACTTTTCGGAATACGCTTTAATCCACTACCGGGTATTAGTAGAAGTGGAGTATTTTATCGCGCTTTGCGAAATTCCTTTGGAGCAACTCAAAGCCATCCCCGCTTCCGTGTTCCCACAGCTGCGCGCCATCTATCAAAACTTCACCGAAGATGATGCCGCCCGGGTGAAAGCCATCGAAAGCGTAACCAACCACGATGTAAAAGCGGTGGAGTATTTTATCAAAGAACAATTCGACATACTTGGCCTGGCGGCTTACAAAGAGTTTATCCACTTTGGATTGACCTCGCAGGATATCAACAACACCGCCGTGCCACTCTCTATAAAGGATGCGCTCGAAACTGTTTACTATCCGGAACTGGAAAGCCTGATAAGCCTGCTCAGCCAAAAAGCGGAAGCATGGAAAGACGTTTCGCTGCTTGCCAAAACCCACGGGCAGCCAGCCTCGCCTACCCGCCTGGGTAAAGAGATCATGGTATTTGTCAACCGACTGAATGTGCAAGTAGAGCAACTAAAAGCCATACCCCATTCGGCGAAATTCGGTGGCGCCACCGGCAATTTCAACGCGCACCATGTGGCCTACCCCAACATCGACTGGGTGAAGTTTGGCAAGAGTTTTCTCGCCACATCTTTGAAGCTTGAGCGCGAAGCGAGGACTACCCAGATATCAAACTACGACAACCTCGCCGCCCAATTCGACGCGTTGAAACGCATCAACACCATTCTCATCGACTTTAGCCGCGACGTATGGATGTATGTTTCGATGGAGTATTTCAAACAAAAGATTAAAGCCGGCGAAGTAGGCTCGTCAGCCATGCCACACAAGGTGAACCCCATCGACTTCGAAAATGCCGAAGGAAACCTCGGCGTAGCCAACGCGCTTTTCAGCTTTATGAGCGAGAAACTACCCATTTCGCGCCTGCAACGCGACCTCACCGACAGCACCGTGCTGCGCAACGTGGGTGTGCCATTTGCCCACACACGCATAGCCACTCAGAGTTTATTGAAAGGCATCGACAAGCTGCTACTCAACGAAGCGGCAGTGTACCGCGAGCTGGACAACACGTGGGCAGTGGTTGCCGAAGGCATTCAGACTATCTTGCGCCGCGAGCAATATCCCGAACCCTACGAAGCGCTTAAAGCGCTCACCCGCACCAACGAAGGGATAAACGAAAACACCATACACAACTTTATCGACACACTCGGGGTGAACGACGAGGTGAAGGAAGAACTACGAAAAATAACTCCTCGAAACTACACCGGAGTATAAGCAAAGCTTACAAGTGGTCGGCAAGCAAAGCGAGTGCCGACCACTTTTTTAATTCTCATTTCAAACCATCCATTTATACATTAATATTATAATGTCCGATTTAATTCATCTTATCAAGCGGTTTATCCCACCCTACAAGAAATATGTTTTCCTCAGCTTGCTGGCAAACCTGCTTTCCACCCTTTTCAGCCTTTTCTCGTTCGCTACCATCATACCCATTTTGCAAATACTTTTCGGGGTATCCAAGTCCGACACGCACTACCAGGCTTGGGAGTGGAGCGACGGTCTTCGCCACGCTGCGAATGCCATCACCAACAACGTGGAATACTGGATAGAACAAACCATCATGCAGCAAGGCGCAAGCACCGCGCTCATTTACATCAGTCTATTCTTAGTAATCATGACCTTCCTCAAAGTTGGCACCTCTTACCTGGGTAGTTACTTCGTCATACCCATCCGCACCGGCGTGTTACGCGACTTGCGGAGTCTGATGTACAACAAAATCATTTCGCTTCCCATCGGCTTTTTCTCCGACGAGCGCAAAGGCGACATCATGTCGCGCATGACCAACGATGTGATAGAAGTGGAAGCCTCCGTTATCAGTTCGCTCGACATGGTGCTCAAAAATCCGCTCATGATAGTCATTTATCTTGGTGTGATGCTGGCAATGAGCTGGCAACTCACCGCTTTCGTGTTTCTGCTTCTGCCGGTGAGCGTGTGGCTTATAGGGATTATCGGCAAATCGCTGAAGAAGCGTTCGCAAACGGGACAGGAACAGACGGGCGAACTCCTGGCGCAAATAGACGAAACACTGGGCGGACTACGCGTGATTAAAGCGTTCAACGCCGAAAACAAACTCATCGAACGATTCACAAAACTGAATAACGCGATACGCAAAACCTTTCACCGCATCCACCGTAAGTACAACCTGGCACACCCGGTGAGCGAACTCTTTGGCACCATTGTCATCGCCGTGCTTCTCTGGTTTGGCGGCTATCTGATACTGGGCGACAACAGCCCCATCGCCGCCGCCGAGTTTATCTACTACCTGGTGGTGTTCTACCTGGTAGTGCCACCTGCCAAAGAGCTATCCAGAGCCTCCTACAGCATACGCAAGGGAATGGCTTCCATGGAGCGCATCGACAAGGTGCTGCTTGAAACCAACAACATCGAAGACCCCGAGAAGCCGGAATCCTTACCAAGCAATATCGAGAAGATTGAATACCGCAACGTAAGTTTCAAGTATCAGACCGAACCGGTGTTGCGAAACATCAACCTCACCATACCGATGGGCAAAACTGTGGCGCTCGTGGGGCAGTCCGGCTCCGGTAAATCAACGCTGGTGGATTTGCTTCCCAGATTTTACGACCCCATCGAAGGCGAAATACTGCTCAACGACACCAACATCAAAGACTTCCGCAAAGTGGATTTGCGCGCGCTAATGGGCAACGTCAATCAGGAAGCCATACTCTTCAACGATACTTTTTTCAACAACATTGCTTTCGGCGTGGACAATGCCACACAAGCGATGGTGGAGCAGGCTGCTAAAATTGCCAACGCCCACGAATTTATCATGGCAACCGACGATGGATACCAAAGCGTAATTGGCGACCGAGGCAGCAAACTTTCAGGCGGACAACGGCAACGAATCAGCATCGCGCGCGCCATTCTCAAAAACCCACCCATACTCATTCTCGACGAGGCCACTTCCGCCCTCGACACCGAATCGGAACACATGGTGCAGGAGGCGCTCGACAAACTGATGAAAGAGCGCACCACCATCGTAGTAGCGCACCGACTTTCCACCATCAAACGAGCCGACCTGATATGTGTGATGCACGAAGGCGAAATAGTGGAACGCGGAGTGCACGACGAATTGATTGCCCTCGACGGGTATTACAAACGATTGGTGGATATGCAAACATTCTGATACAGCGGAGCATCCATCTGTAGCAAGCCCAAGCGCATACGCGCGACGAAAGCGAGTTCCCGACGCGCAGCAATGGAGACACCGGATGCGGACACAAATCATACTACTTGTGCATGAACGCACATTGTAAAGCATAAAGAAAACAGCTTCACGGCTGTTTTTTTTATGCTTTGACGAACCAAACACGACACACCAACATACCGAATCGACACATACCGATTGCATATTAATGCTATTTATTAGTTTTCACACCCAAACAATTTACAATTTTCATTTGTTATTGAAAAGTATTGCGCTCGAAAAGGCTAAACAAGCTCCCTATTATCATCTAACATAAAGAAAAACCAAAGCAATGAAAAATACTTACAGATTTTGCAGAACAATTGGACTATTGCAAGTCCTCCTCATTACGCAACTTGTTTTTTCACAAGTAAATGTATCGCTGAATGTTTTGCCGCCATACTCACCGTATTTTAGAGATTACGCCGGTTATGCCGACAACAAAACCGTGGTTACATTATTATACTCCGCCATTCCCGGCAGCGCTCCCATACAGGTATTTCTTGCCGGATCGCTGCATCGCGACGACGGCTCGATACGCGTGGCGCTGAAAGAAAATAACAGACCAGCCATACCCCTTACATTAAGCCCCAACGTACCCAGAACACTCACCGGAGCTTCGCTTCGCGATATTTTCGGAAACGCGTCTGCCAACGCGCTAACGTTGGAAGGAATTACAAAAGAAGCTCTAAGCAGAAACCAGGCATTCCCGGAAGGAAACTATACCCTCTGCATCAAAGCCCTAAACTACAATACGGGGCAGTTAATTTCGCAAGATTGCCGTTCGCTGTATATTCTTCATGCCGAGCCACCACAGATTACAGCTTTTGCCGGAAATGAAATTGAGGCGCGAATACCGCAATACGTAAACCTCGGCTGGACACCAGTTACCCCTTTCGCGCAAGGCACCTCTTACCGCCTGCGCCTGGTGAAAGTACCCGAAGGTGTAAACCCATTCGACGCCCTCAACTACTCCACACAAGTGATACTTGAAAAATCAAATCTGGTATTGCCTAATTTCCCGCTCGACATCGCAAGCGGTGTGAAGCTCGAAGCCAACGCGGTGTATGCCGCACAGGTGATTGCCACGGCGCCTTCGGTTTACATCAAGAACAACGGGAAAAGCGAACCGATGTTTTTTAAGTATAAGGAGAATAAAGAGACGCATGCAAGACAGCAAGCGCAGGACTTCAACACCACACGTAGCAACAGGCAGAATAGCAACTACCAGGCTGGAATGGGAACGAATAGCAACAACAACCCCGACAGCACCGCAGGAAGTACGAACGGAAGCACGAAGATGGGCGCCGCCAACATCAACACCTCGCGAAGCAACATCA
>CAZMQV010000007.1:0-70066 GCA_964568675.1 uncultured Paludibacter sp. | reverse complement strand
TATTTAAACACGATAAATTATAGTATGCTGTGGAAAGGAGGGGTGAGTAGTTACCATTTTTGATCATTTTTAAAAATTGTGTATGAGAGGTGAGAGAAAATTTAGTTGGACAAAGATATGTTATTGAAAAAAACCAATGCCTGAATTGACAGTTTCATATCGCTGCTTAATCGATTTGATTATACGGTTTCAAGCTGGGAAAGCTTCAATGACATAGCTTTATGTTTATTTTTATTCAAGAATACTAAAACGAACAAAAAGTCAAGATGACTTCTATATCAGCTTTAAAAAAGCAAGGACACTTTTACTTAAGTGCCCTTGACCTTATTGTTGAAAAATCATTACTTACTCTGTTTGGGTGGTGTGCTTCCACCTTGCTGTGGCTTTGCGATATTTTCGCGCATGGAAGTATCGGCTTCGATATTCTTCATGCGGTAATAATCCATAATTCCCAAGTTTCCTTCGCGGAAAGCCTCGGCCATTGCTTTTGGGACATCGGCTTCAGCTTCAATAACTTTCGCACGCATCTCCTGCGATTTGGCTTTCATTTCTTGCTCTTGGGCTATTGCCATAGCGCGACGCTCTTCGGCTTTTGCCTGTGCTATATTTTTATCGGCTTCGGCTTGATCCATTTGTAGTTGCGCGCCGATATTTTTACCGATGTCAATATCGGCAATATCAATGGAAAGAATTTCGAAGGCGGTGCCCGCATCCAAACCTTTTTTCAGTACTAATTTGGAGATAGAATCCGGATTTTCAAGCACAGATTTGTGTGACGACGCCGAACCAATCGACGATACAATACCTTCGCCTACACGAGCCAAAATCGTTTCTTCACCTGCTCCTCCCACCAATTGCTTGATATTGGCACGTACAGTAACACGAGCTTTGGCGATGAGCTGAATACCATCAATTGCCACAGCGGTAACGGGTGGCGTATCAATAACTTTAGGATTAACCGACATTTGAACCGCTTCGAACACATCGCGCCCGGCAAGGTCAATTGCAGTAGCCATTTTGAAACTTAGCTCGATGTTGGCTTTGGAAGCAGAAACTAATGCATGGGTAACACGCTCGATATGCCCCCCGGCAAGGTAGTGAGCTTCCAGACCGTCGCGCGTAACATCATGTCCCAAATCAGCTTTGTGTGCTTCGATAAGGCAAGCCACAATGGTGGTTGGCGGAACGCGGCGTATGCGCATTAGGAACAACTGAATCAGTGAAATACTGACACCGGAAACTTTTGCCGAAATCCAAAGCAGAAATGGCACATAGTAGAAGAACATCAGGATTAGAATCCCTATTACGACGAAAAATACAATTTGATACATATATTTTACAGGTATTTAAGTTTCTGATTTATAATTGGTTTAACTTTTTGAGCATTTATTCGCTTAGTCTCTCAACAAGCACATTGGTTTGATACACTTCTACAACAACGATTTTTGTTCCTTGATCAATAAATTCATCGCTTGTTTTGGCTTCAACAACCACACCGTTCACTTTCACTTTTCCCATTGGCGCTAAACGCGATACACTCATGCCTTTATCGCCTACGCGAATCTTCTCTTCATTGATTTTATCGACCGTACCGGTAACATTTGTTTTGAGCGACATTTTTTCCAAAGCACGCGACTTGATGAACAGCCAAATAGCAACACCCGAAAACACGAAAGCACCAACAAGGGTAATATTGCCCGCAACTATCCCGACATGACTGTAGGCATACCAAACAGAAATTGCGGCGAGCGCAATGCTACTTATTCCAGCAATAGACAAGCCGGGAATCAAAAAAAGTTCGATAAGCAGAAAAACGATGGCGAGTACTAGCAGCCCAACAACTATTAATATGTCCATATCCGATTTATTAATTCGACTGAAACTAAAAATGTTTCAAAATTACGCCTTAAAGTTATCGTTAAAAATTTTAATCCACAAATTTTTACAAAGATTTTAACTCTTCATTACGCATCTCTTTTCTTTTTTGCTCCACTTGAGGTTTTAATACACGGATTTTCTTCTCAAGTGTCATTATCTCACCGGTCAATTCTTTTTTCTTTTCAGCCGTTGCGTCAGCATATTCAAGCCTAAGTTTTGCAAGGTTTGATATGCTTGCGTCTAACTCTTCAGCCATTTTTTCTGACTGAAAATAAAGATTTCGGGCTACATTGCTCACAAACTCCTTTTCATCGAGGTATTTTACTTCGTCGTTAATAAATATTTTATCATGAGCCGATTGCTCCGGGGTTACCTCCTGCAACAAATATGCGTTTTGATTCGCGTTTTTTAAAGGTTTAATCACATCAATCCGGCTTTTTGCGATTAGTGAATCGAGATTTTCATCGCGATAGATTTTCTTCTGCGCATTGGGCACAAACTGATAAATTGCAA
The DNA here is from genome assembly GCA_964568675.1 of uncultured Paludibacter sp. GTDB lineage: Bacteria > Bacteroidota > Bacteroidia > Bacteroidales > Paludibacteraceae > UPXZ01. Next base: position 67,675 of record CAZMQV010000007.1, on the reverse strand, counting down.
CTTTATCCTCCAGCAAATAACGGTCGGAAGCAAACCACCCTACATTGTGAAGTTCATCAATCACCATCATGTAGTCGTTGAAAGGTGAATTGTAAGGCATTCCCACATTTTCAGGTTTCAAGAAATTGTTTGTTGACATATTGAGCCGAGTTACAAAAATGTCGTAACCTCCCATGGATTCCGGTCCATCCGAAGCATAATAAAGTGTAACTCCATCGAGCATCAGAAACGGAAAATTTTCATTGTCCTTTGTGTTCAAATCGGTCAGTGGCAACTCTTCACTCCAGTCGCTTAACAGTTTATTTTTTGTAAACAGGTCGAAATGCTCGTCCACTATTTTGGAAAAATAGCTGCGGTCGCCACGCTGGGTGGTGTAAGTCAATCCGCCAAAATTACCTCCGGGCAAACCTGGATTTTGAGTCAATGAACCAATTTCATCAGCCGGCTTAAACCGACTCATAAAACTACTTTTCTCCACCACCATACTATCCACAATCACAATATTCTCCACGCGTTTCAGAAATCGGGCGCCAAGTTCAGCTTGCGCCAATTTCCGTTTAATCTCGTCGAGCGATTTTTCATCGGGAGCCGGATTGGCAATATAACTTCGATACGCTTCGGCTGCATTTTCAAAATAGTATTTATCAAAAAACATTCCTCCCAGATACAAATAAGCCATCGGGTGTTTCGTTGCCGACAGTTTGAAATGGTCGATTGCAAGCTCTTTATCGCCAAGCATGTAGGCGCTACAAGCAAGCCGGTAATTATAAAGCGCATCTTTGGGTTTTTTCTTCAATAAATTTCGGTAAGCTTCCATTGCTTGCTGGTATTCTCCTTTAGTGAAATAACTATCGGCATCCGCAACAGTTTGCCCCATTGCCGCGCTTCCTATAAGCACAAATAGTGCGATTGTTGTTGTTTTTAATCTATCCATCATCATTTTTTTCCTATATATTTCTAATTTTTTTAAAATTCGGTTTGTTTACTGGCATTTTCAATTATTTTGTCCGATTCTATTTTTGCTTTCGCGTTGATATTATCGGCTTGTTTGCGAGCTTGTTTTATCAATTCATCCGCTCCTTTTTTTGCCAGTTCTTTCGCGATAGGATTTTTCGCTTTTGAAATGATGCTATCGCCCTGTGTCCGGGCTGCTCCAATTAATTTTTCGCCTTGCTGGTTGGCTTGTTCGAGTAGCGCATCGGCTTTCTTCCTGGCTTCTATCAATGCTTTCTCGCGCTCGGCGCGCCCCTTGTCCAAAGCTTGGTTTTTCACCGAATCCACTTTCTTTAGTGCTTTTCCCTTTTCCTCTTCAAGAAGACTATTGAGTGTATTTTTCAGGTCAAGCTCAATTTTTGGTTTTTGAAAACTACCTCCAATTTTGAAACCGACATTTTGAAATCTACCCAAATTCAATTTATCGGGAAGTCGGAAATTACCGGCATAACTAATTTGCTGATCAAGCCCGGTGCTACCTCCCAAACTCATTTTATAATCTTTAAACTTCAGATCGAAGGGTTTTGTTTCCAAGCGCCCATCTTTAATTTCAAAAGCCATCGCGATATCTTTCAAGCTTAAATTACCGAGTTTTTCAATTTTCAAACTTTGAGTCAATGCGCTTAATGCGGCAACATCTTCTTTGAGTGTAACCATTTCGGCTTTAAAATTTCCCTTGCTTAACACCGTGGAGAGAATCGGCATCATATCACCGGCAAGCAAGGTGTTGAGCGACAGCTTGGTATTGAATCTGCCCGCTAATTTTTCAAAAACAGGAACAAATTTTTGTAAAGATTCTACTTGATTGAAAATATCGGCAAAAGATATCTGATTCAAATCCACATCAAAATTCACAGCAGGCTGTCGCGGGTCAACAGAGCTGTATTTTCCGGTCAAAGCCATTGTACCACCAAAGGCGTTGACATTCATTTTTTGAATTGCCAATTCGCCACCTACAATGTGCATCGCCGCTTCAGCGTTCTTCAGCTTCATTTTGTCGTAAATCAGTTCATTGAATTTTCCGTTCAAATTCAAATCCAGATTTTTAGGTATTTCGATTACCGCCATCGAAGAGGTGTCTGCCTCCTCGTTGTTGTTATCCATAAAATCATTCACATTAAGATAAGTTGAATTTATCTTCACATCACCTTTCAGGGTTTTGTCGCGCAAGGCATAGGCAAGATAATTCTCCACTTGCCCATTACCATTGAGGTCATTTTTCCCGATTTTCAGTCGGATGTCCGAGAAATTCAGATAGCGATCGTTGAAAATCATATCGGCATTTGTTACCGAAACAGCTTGTGGCAAATCCTTCATTTTCGCCACCAAGTTTTTCACATTCATGTTGCCACTAAATCTAAAGCTTTCGTAGCGGTTTTGTTCCACATACGACATGCGTCCGGCTGCATTCACATCCATCAGCAGCAAGCCGTTAAGTTCGGTTCCTTTTTCGAGCGGATAAACATCTTTCACCATCGCCAAATCCAACTTACCTGCAGCTTTCAGACGAAAATCGGGGTCGCTCATCGGTTGCGTCACGTGGAGTTGTGCCGAAACCGGATTGCCTCCCAAGATAAAACTAAGTTTGGATACATCTACCACCGTGTTGTCAAGCGAACCACCCGAACTTGAAACACGAGCAATTACTTGCACATTATCAACCGATTTAGGTAAATCGGGATACTGAAACTTACCGTTTTCTACTTTCAAACTGAAGTCGAACGCCGGATACATTTCTCCCACATACTTTCCAGTGAGAAATCCGTTCAGACTGACATTGCCTTGCGCAGTGAGTTTATCGAACGAATTGGAATAAATAGCCGGGATGAGCGAAAGCAGCGATTTGAAATCAACCGCCTCGGTATTAAGTTTCAAATCCACATCCATGCCTTCCTCCAACAATTGTACCCATCCATTTAAAGAAAGGGGTATCGCGTTGATTTTCATTTCATTATTCGCCAGAGTGAATTTACTGTTCTTCAGATCTGCATCAATTTCCGCTTTAAATCCCATCGACAAATCATGCGCGTATTGTATTCCTTCAGCCCAGAAACTTAGTGAATCAACAGCAAGCCAAGTTTTGAGAAGGGTTTTATCGGCAGTAAAATCTCCGGCCAAGTCTAAATTAAGATTTACAATTCGGGCTGCAATAGCCGCCGTATCACTCAGGTATGTGATATTCGTTCGTTGCAAACGTATATCTTGCAATTTTAACTTTAAGTTTGACGATGCGGTGTCATTCGTTGCGGTATCGGCAGGCAATATATCCCAGTTTACGCGTCCATCCTTCAACTCGTGCGCCAAAATTCGCGTATCGGAAAGTAGAAATTTCTTTACTTCATAACCTTTATCTCCAAAAAGGCTTTTAAGATTTACCACCAAACTTAAATCTTTGCTCACAAGTAAAGTATCGGAAGCAAAGTCTCCACGCCCCACGATAGTAATATCTTTGAGACTTACCGAGGCATTCGGAAAATTCCGAATAAGACTTATTTTCAGCTCTTTGAACCCGACATCGGCAGTAAGTTGCTTGTTCAACTCCTGACGGATAATAGTAGTAACTTTATCTTTTAGGAAAAAGGGAATCGAGAGAAGAATAATAAAGATAAATGCAAAAACAGCAAGAACAATTCCGCCCGTTTTTTTAGTTTTCGAATTCATACGAAGCTATGTATTAATTGGTTTACAAAATTACAATTTTTCTAACAGATTATCAACATACAAAAATCGTGCTTAAATTATTAATTCATATTTTTTCGTACTTTTGTGAATTATTTATTCATTGTTGGCGATTTAGAACTTTCTAAAGCATTGAATTGTTCTGAAATTATCTACTTATTTCAAAAACATTCATTAGAGGCTTTTCTATAGAAAAGTAGTCTCATTATTTTTAAAATTTTCATTGCAACAATAAAAATAAATATAGATTGGGATTAGCTTTAATCTTGATACTTTTTTTGAACAGCAACGATTTTTTCTAATTATATTTTTGCGTAATAACTAATTTTCAAAAAGAATAAGATTATGAACAAAACAGTCAATATTGCCTTTCAGGTGCTTCCATCGTCAAAAACCATACATCCATACACCTTGGTTGACGCAGCCATAGCGGTAATTTCGGCTTCGGGAGTAAAATATAAAGTAACACCTTTCGAAACTGTGTTGGAAGGAAGTTATGACGACATAATGCAAGTTGTAGAAAAGGCGCAACAAGCTTGTTATGATGCAGGCGCTGAAAGCTTGATGACTTATATTAAAATTCAGAGTAGCACAGAAGATGTAAGTATTGAGGATAAAATGGAGAAATACAACCGAGAAATGAAAATGGAATAAACTTGATTTCTGCATTCAAAACAAAATAGAAATTGAAATTTTGGAAAAAGTACACGAACATAAACACTCGCATAGCCATAGCCATAGCCACACACATATTCATGGTGGGAACGATGAAAAAGGGATGAAACTTGCTTTCTTTCTTAATTTTGGATTTGCAATCCTCGAAATTATTGGTGGATTATGGACAAACAGCGTTGCGATTCTATCAGACGCTATTCATGATTTTGGCGACAGCCTCTCGCTGGGCATGGCGTGGTATTTGCAAAAATTTTCGAAGAAAAGAAGCGATACGAAATACACGTATGGCTACAAGCGGTTTTCGCTTGTGGGCGCGTTGATCAATTCCATTGTGCTGACAGTGGGTAGTGTGTTAATCCTTATCGAGTCCATTCCACGACTATTTCATCCCGAAGAGACCAATGCCGGCGGAATGTTTATATTAGCAATTGTGGGCATCGCCGTGAATGGTTTTGCCATGTTGCGCTTACGACAAGGCGAAGGGCTGAACGCGCGCGTGGTATCACTCCATATGCTCGAAGATGTGCTGGGCTGGGTTGCGGTGCTGGTGGGAGCCGCCATTATGTATTTCACAAAATGGTATATTATCGACCCTATATTATCGATTCTTATCGCCATTTTCATTTTATCAAACATTTATAAAAATATGCGAGAGCTTTTCCGAATACTGCTTCAGGGCACACCTTACGAAGTGGATTCGGCCGATATTGTAAAACATTTGAAGGAGATTGAGGATATAGCCGGAGTACATGACTTGCATGTTTGGTCGATTGATGGAATAGAAAACATACTCACGGTGCATGTGGTATTAAAACAAGAGGGAAATTTGGAAACTCTGGCAATATTAAAGGGAAGAATCAGAACCACGCTTCACGAAATTGGGATTGAACATGCTACAATAGAGTTTGAAGCGATAAATGAAAACTGTGGATACGAAAAATGCTGCGGATAACGCTATTTTTTTTTATTTTAGATAAATAAAAAGCGAATTTACAACCGACTTTCTCGTATGCCACAATTATCATTTCCCCAACAATTAATTAATCCCCATTAATTAATTATTCTTAGCTAATCACCATTAACTAATAACTAAAAAAACCATCTAAAAATTCTAATCTAAAAAACACTTTAAATCCAATCTATAAAAATATAACAACTAAAAATAATTCCTTCTTAAAAACCTTCAAATCTGTCTTTGAAAGCCCAAAGGCCCAAAGCGGGATTTGAAATATAGAAAATTTCTTCGCCATTGGGAAGGATATTGAATCCCTCCTTTAATGAAGAGAAATGGTAACGCTCTTTCACCGCGTCAATGTCGTCCCAATTGAAGCCAACACTTTCGATTTCAGTTTTCGTCAGGTTGCCCGGTGCTTTGCCGGGACAATAAGTTATTGAGAATCGACCTTCCGAAGAGCCGTGAATTAAATGTGCAGCAGCTCCAAGATTATCCTGCAATTCTTTATTCTCATTTGTAGCTTTTAGTGTTGCCGGCGTGCCGAAATAACCGTATTTTCGAATCAGTCGATCAATTTCTTTATCTTCGCCAAACTCCTTCAGAACAGGCGCGATGACTATCAACTCGCCACCATCGGCGATTGCCATGCGGGTGCGATAAACAGATTTGTTGCCCAACCAAGTGCTTTTAAACTCAGAAGGGTCGAGCCAAACTACAATTTTATTGAGTGGTTTTTCCACCATTTGGAAATTGACTTGAAGCGAAAGCGCCGCGGCGCGATTGAAAACTTCAAAATCATCACCGATAAAAAGTCCGTAAGTTTGCAGACCCCCATTTTCGTTTAATCCAACCACCGTTTGCACATAAACGATTGGCATCGATTTTCCAAAATTATCGGTTGCATAATTAAATACGCGTCGCACCGGTGTGTCGGCACGTCCCATCATTTTCTCCATGCCATAAGCAGCGCCAATAAAGTGGCTTTTGTTGATACCTTCGGAACCTCCGGTACCGACAAAGATATTTTTATTGTAATTTGCCATTCCTACTACTTCATGTGGCACCACCTGCCCAATCGACAATATCAGGTCAAAGCCACCTTCAACCAAAAGCCGATTCACTTGTGCAGGCCAAGGAAAATCAACAGCTCCACCCGACACCTCTTTGACGTATTCGGCAGGAACTTGTCCCAAAGTTACCACATCATTGCGCCAATCGTGATCGCGAAATAAGTTTCGAGGCGTCTTTCCAAACATTTCTCTGATTTGCTCATCGCTCATCGGCGAATGTGTACCCAGTGCAGGAAGAATATCGGTCAATGAATCGCCGTAATACTCCCAAGCAAACTCAGTAAGTTCGCCTGCTCTACTCGGGAAACGAGTAAAATCGGGTGGAACTACCAATACTTTATTCTTATCACCCATTATTCTCAACGCGGTGAAAAAGCCTTCACGTAAGTCATCGGCTGACAAGGATGTTTGAGCCGAACCTTTGGAATAGTAAATCATATAAATAATGCTATTAAAAACCACACATTGTACGGTAGTAATGATAGGTCGAATTATTTTCTATCCAAAAAAAATCTGTCGTTCCTCACGTTTAGCGGTGAAAATTGCGGATTTTTTCAGTATGAGAGTTATTCTCTATTCCTCAATTGAGGAATAGAGAATTAAGTCAAAAAAAAACATCAAACTTGATAGGTGGTAGAAGCGGTATCGCCTCCGTGTCCTGTCCAATTGGTATGGAAAAACTCGCCACGTGGTTTATCTACACGCTCATACATGTGCGCTCCGAAATAGTCGCGTTGCGCTTGCAGCAGGTTGGCAGGCAATCTATCGCTTCTGAAACCATCAAAATAAGCCAAAGCAGCCGAAATAGCCGGAATTGGAATGCCATTTTCCAAGGCGGTAGCACATACGCGACGCCATCCGGCTTGAGCGGCTTCAACTTGTTCTTTGAAGAATGGATCGAGCAAGAGATTGCGCAGACTTGGATTTTTATCAAAGGCTTGTTTGATATCTTTTAAGAATACAGAACGAATGATACATCCACCGCGCCACATCAAAGCAATGCCACCGTAGTTCAAATTCCAGTTGAACTCTTTAGCGGCTTCCATCATCAAATCGTATCCTTGAGCGTATGACACAATTTTAGACGCGTAAATGGCATTCTCCAAGTCATCAATAAATTTTTGTTTGTCGCCTTTGAACTCTTTTGCAGGGCCTGAAATTTGTTTTGAAGCTTCTACTCGTAAATCTTTTTGAGCAGACAAGCAACGTGAGAACACCGACTCTCCAATCAAAGTCAATGGAATACCTAAATCGAGCGCAGTAACGGCAGTCCACTTTCCAGTACCTTTTTGACCGGCAGTATCCAGAATTTTTTCTACCAAAGGACTACCATCTTCGTCTTTGTAAGCAAGAATATCACGAGTGATTTCAATCAGATAAGAGTCCAATTTTCCGCTGTTCCATTTTTTGAAGACTTCGTGTTGTTCAAACGCGTCCATACCTATCAAATCTTTCATGATATGATATGCTTCGTTTATAATTTGCATATCGCCATATTCAATGCCATTATGAACCATCTTCACAAAATGCCCGGCGCCATCTTCGCCTACCCAGTCGCAACAAGGCACACCACCTTCCACTTTGGCTGACACGGATTGAAAAATTTCTTTTACGAAAGGCCAAGCTTCCGGTGAGCCTCCCGGCATCATTGACGGTCCTTTGAGCGCACCTTCTTCACCACCGGAAACTCCCGTTCCCACATAGAGCAAACCTTTGCTTTCTACATAGTTGGTGCGACGAACAGTGTCGGGGAAATGGCTATTTCCACCATCAATAATAATATCACCAGGCTCCAATATGGGAATCAGCTGCTCGATAAAATCATCAACCGGTTTACCTGCTTTAACGAGCATCATTACTTTGCGTGGAGTTTCGAGCGAGTCAACGAGTTCTTTCAAACTTGTGGCGCCAATAAAGTTTTTTCCGGCGCCTCTTCCGGCAATAAATTTTTCCACTTTATCTACCGAACGATTGAAAACAGCTACGGTATAACCTTTACTTTCCATGTTCAAAACTAAGTTTTCGCCCATTACAGCTAATCCTATCAGTCCAATATCTGCTTTTGTTTTCATTTTTATATAAATATATTTTTGTTTCTAATTCAAATACTTATCTTAATCGAAGGTTTTATGTCTATTTATTTTGTAAAAAAACAACTTCGATGAAGAAAAAAAGTCTCTTATCGTTTTACACGCGCGTTGCCAGCCCAGATGCTCCAAATCATTTCTTCATCAGCCGGCTGAGCATAGTCGGTGAGGAATGTTGTAGCCAGCGCGCCGCTTGCCCAAGCAAATTTCACCCATTTTTCTGGTTCCCATGATTTGAGAATGCTGTAAAGTAATCCTCCGACAAATCCATCGCCACCTCCGATGCGGTCGAGCACAACGATTTTACGAAGATTTTCAACATGCCAATTGTTATTTTCATAAACAATAGCCCCCCAAAGATGTTCATTGGAACTTAAGACTTCGCGCAAGGTATTGGCAAAAACAGAAACATTTGGATAAGCTTTTTGAGCATTTTGAATCATGATTTTGAAAACGTCCAACGAATCGCCGATATTTTCGCCTCCGGCTTTCGGTCCTTCTATTCCAAGGCAAAGTTGAAAATCTTCTTCATTTCCAATTAAAATATCTGACAGTGAAGCAATTTCATGAAAAGCTGCTTTCAATTCCACTTCACGACCTTTCCAGAATGTAGCGCGGTGGTTCAAATCGAATGAAATCAGGGTGCCATTTTTCTTCGCGTAGCGAGCAAGTTCAAGGCAGAAGTTGCTTGTATCGGGCGAAAGCGCGGCAATGAGTCCGGAGAGATGGACTATTTGCACACCTTCTTGCGCAAAAATTCTCTCCAAATCAAAATCTTTTACATTCAGAGTGCGACCTACTTCTCCGGCACGGTCGTTTTGCACGCGTGGTCCCCTCAATCCATAACCACTATCGGCGATATTAAACTGATGACGATAGCCCCATGGACCACCTTGAGCTACTTCCGGACCTTCAAAATCCATAAAACGATGGCGGAGGTCAGCTTTGATAAATGAAGAAATGGGACTATCTTTCACAAAATTGGTGAGCACTTTCACCGGAAGTCCTAAGTACGAACTGATGCTTGCCACGTTGGTCTCGGCGCTTGTAGCCTGCATTTCGAAAAGATGACTGCTGTGCACCGGTTGTCCGTTCACAGGTGTAATGCGCACACCCATACTTGTAGGTGTAATCAGCGCATATTTGGAGTTTTTCCTTAATTGTAACGACATAATCTTGAGTTAAAAGACAAAAATAAGATTTTTAAGATGATAATCAAATAGAAAAGGCGTCAAAACCGCCATCGACAACCGAAACGGTTCCGGTTACAAACTTAGAAGCATCACTTACTAAAAAGTGTAACGCTCCCAAAAGCTCATCAGGATTTCCAAAACGTTTGAAAGGCGTATGCGCGATAATCGCATTTCCACGGTCGGTGTAGCTTCCATCCGGATTGGTAAGCAGGTTTCTGTTTTGCTCGGTAATAAAGAATCCGGGGCAAAGTGCATTTACACGGAAGTTTTCGCCAAATTTTATCGCCAATTCACCTGCCATGTATTTTGTGAAATTAGTTACAGCAGCTTTAGCGGCTCCATATCCAGCCACACGCGACAAAGGTCGCAATGCGGAAGCGGAAGAAATATTGATGATATTTCCCTTTTGAGCATCCACCATGTATTTAGAGAATACGATAGTCGGCACCACAGTTCCCATTAAGTTCAAATCGATAACCTGACGGAAATCGTCTAATTTCAAATCAAAGATATTGTTGTTTGGCCCAATCGTAGCTCCCGGCATATTACCACCGGCTCCATTGATGAGCACATCTATTTTACCATATTTTTCTACAATATCTTTCGCGTTTTGATTTAACACTTCGTGGTTGGTAACATCAGTCTGAAGAAATATCGCATCGCCACCTAAGTTCTTCACTTTTTCTACCAATTTATCACCTTTTTCTTTGTTACGAGCGAGAACAGCTACTTTCGCGCCATGTGCTGCAAGGTATTCAACCATCGCTTCGCCTAAAACGCCGGAACCTCCGGTGATGACAACTACCTGTCCTTTAATATCAAATAATTCGTACATAATCTATTAAATTAATTCGTTAATCCAAAGTGCATATTATCGCGATTCTTCATCAATGAATTTCAACAAATATACAACTTTAAGTATTGATTTTTTTATCAATTGCGAAAGTTTCTTTCTCTATGAGATGACCTTCTCTTCCAAAAGCCGTTTTCGTAGAGAAATAGAGAAACTTTCGTCAATCTATTTTTACAAACCGAATAATCTTTTCAGATGACGCTCGTAGATATTTTCCTCGACACATCCGCCTACTACATCTTCATACTTTTCAATCAAATCGGTGTATTCCTTACCCAATTCGGCCGCTACCGCGTAAGCCACATGAATGAGCTGGCGGAAATTGGCATTGTAATCCGGATTACCGGGAATATGGCGAAGTGTGTTTTGATATTTCTCACTACTCCAACTATTCACTTCTTCTATCGAAGGTAATTTATCGCTGTCAATATCAATCACATCGGCATAGGGAGCACAAAGTTCATCTTTTCGGTTCAGCGAGTTCGCATATATTTTTTTAGCCAAAACTAAACCTTCACCATCAGCTTTCGCGAGTCCAATCACCTCCTCGAGCCAGGTAGTGCCGGCAGTTTTCAGGTGAAGACCTTTGTCATAACGATTGATAACTTCAGCCATAATCGGATAAATCGAGAATTTATCGCTTCCGGAATGGACGCTCAATTTAAGTTCTTCGGGAAGTCCGAACTCTTTTATTGCAAAGTCGATAACCAACACGTCTTCTTCAAACTCCTTGGCAAATTGTTCCAAATTACCCACATAATCCACACCTTTATTGAAACGACCGGTGAACTTTGGAGCGATAGTTTGAGCTGGCACACCTTTGTCAGCCAACATTTTGAGAATAAAGAGCATTTCAACCGGAGTTTGAGGCGACTCCACTTCGTCCATCGACACTTCGGTGATAAAATTGCCCACTCCTTTTGCATTTACTAAATAAGTGTAAATTTCAGAGGCTTGCTGCGTAGCGCTAAGAAATTTATTGGCAATACTTTCCAACAGCTCTTTGGAAATTTCCAGCGGGTTCTCAATTCCGGGCACTTGAAGTTTACCTACGTATTTTTCGCATGAAAGAATAAAGGCGTCAACATCTTGTTGTGAACTTGGTTTTCCGATAAAGGAAGCTACGTCGAGCGTAAAAAAGTCGGAGACCGCCACAAAACGTTCAACGGTACTTAGGTTGATGTGGTCGGCATCAACAAAATATTGTCCTTTGTAGCCCAAAGTTTTCACAGCATCATCTGCTTCGCGACGCGTATCAATAGGTTCGGAATGAACATAAGTATGTTCACGATTCGATTTATTCCATACAGGATTGATTTCCAAACCTGTTTCATTGGCTTTCATAATAGCCCTTAGCTGTGCTTTTCCCTGATGTGAGAATCTATCGCCCACACCAATACTGTATTTTCCTAATTTCATAATAATAAAATATTTGCCCTTGTCCTCCCTGATTCTTTATTAACTTAACTTCGAGCGGAAATTAGAGCGTTTTTTTTGATTTAATTTATTTTTTCAGATTTCATTACGTGGAATGATCGATGTTCCAATTTCTAATTTATTCATAGTTTTTTTATGAATAAAATATCAAGCTATCCATTCGATTTTCTCCATTTATTTAGTTCGAAAAAGATTTTTAGAGTTTCAAATCTTTGCTATTTAGAATTGAAAGAAATTTTTAGCATTGTTGTAGCATATATTTTCCACCATTTGTCCTAAAAACTTCATTTCGGAACGTGGAAGCAAGCCCTTCTCAACATCATCGCCAATGAGATTACACAAAATGCGGCGAAAATACTCGTGACGTGGATAGGAAAGGAAGCTGCGGCTATCGGTAAGCATCCCCACAAAACGACTCAATAATCCGAGATTTGAAAGTGAATTTAATTGAGCTTCCATACCGGATTTTTGGTCGAGAAACCACCATCCCGAACCAAACTGAATTTTTCCGGCTACGCTACCATCTTGAAAATTACCAATCATCGTGGCTATCATATCATTATCGCGAGGGTTGAGATTATAAATAATGGTTTTTGCCAATTTATCCGAATCATCCAAACTGTCAAAGAATTTACTCATAGATTTCGCAACGGTGAAATCACCAATGCTATCGAAGCCGGTATCGGCGCCCAATTTTCTGAAAAGACGTGAGTTATTATTCCGAATGGCTCCATAATGGAATTGTTGAGTCCAGCCTTTTTCCCAATCCATAACGGCTCCTTCGTATAACATTGCCGATTTGAATTTCAACACTTCCTCCTTCGTCAAATCAACGCCTCCATAAACTTTGTTGAAGATATTGTCAATTTCATTTTTCGTGTAATTTTCGGCATAAAATTCTTCGATACCGTGGTCGGAAAGTTTACAACCCACACCGGCAAAGAAATCATGTCGAGCGCGCAACGCTTGTAACAAATCGTCGAACTTGCTGATGCTCACTCCTGAAACTTCGCTCAATTTTTCAACATATTTCCTATATTCGGTCGGGTTTTCTACAGCCATCGCCTTGTCGGGGCGCCACGTTGGAAGTACTTTGATTTCAAATCCTTCATTTTTCAACGCGATGTGATGTTCCAACCCATCAATCGGATCATCGGTAGTACAAACCACTTCGACATTGAACTTTTTCATCAAACCGCGTGCGGTGTATTCGGGGGTGTGGAGTTTCTGTGTGCAAGCATCAAAAATTCGTTTAGCAGAATCAGGATTCAAAAGTTCATCTACATCAAATGCGCGCTTCAACTCCAGATGCGTCCAATGATAAAGCGGATTACGCATGGTATATGGCAGCGTTTCCACCCATTTTTCGTATTTTTCCCAATCAGAAGTATCTTTTCCGGTACAAAACCTTTCATCTACGCCATTTGTACGCATGGCTCGCCACTTATAATGATCTCCCTCGAGCCAAATTTGGCCAAGGTTGTCGAATTTGTGATCGTGCGCGATATATTCCGGAATAAGATGACAGTGATAGTCAATAATGGGTTGCTTTTCGGCATGATTGTGATACAATTCTTGAGCCGTATCGCTTTGCAGTAAAAAATCTTGATGAATAAAACTTTTCATGGTTATGCTGTTTTGCTATTTATACTTTGTGTTTTTTATACTTGTTGTGTACGTGCACAAAATTACAACAAATATTTGAAATGAAAAAAATAAAATTCTATTAAATATCAAATTTCAGATATTATATATCATTTTATATTTTTTTATTGACAAACGATTATTTCCGGTTTATTTGCACTATCGGTTTCTGATTGAGGGTGTTAAGCATCTCCTCCAATTTGAGCAAAAAAGAAGCTTTATCTTTCACAGCTTCCCAATCGAGCTCCCATGTGGCCATGAAGTAATACTCAAGATATCCTTTGTCCGGTGCAAGCACAAGAACGTGATTCAAATCATCGGTAGTTAAGCTCTGAAGTTGGTGTTTTTTATAAAAAATAGCAAGCCCCATGTTGTCGTTATTCAAACTTTGTTTTCCAAAAGTAGCCATATATGCCCATTCACCTGCAGAATTGACAGAAGTAAGCAGTTCGGCATCCTTTGACTTAATAATTCCGGTAGCCAAATTATCAATCGGTTGGTCAGCCAGAAGCTCCATCCGTGAGGCTTTGCTCCCGGCGTCAATCGAAATTAATGATTTCAAATTAAATTTTGTTTTCCCGACATCCCATCCGTAATAATTGGTAAGTACTTGCGAGCGGAGTTTTCCATCAGCAGGAATATGGCAAAGCGCACTGTCGCGACTTTCAACGCGTATTGCTTTCGTGCCATCCCAATAGGCTATTGACCCGATTCCGAGTGCTTTACCTACTTTCATATTGTCCATGCCCCAGTCGGACATACTGTGATAACTGTCATATCCATCCACCCCAATGGCGGGTAGCACGATTCCGGGCGTTTTTTTTCCAAAGACATCAATCGCGTTGCGTTGATCCAAATAAAAACGATAAGCAATTTTATCGCTTTCCCAACCGGGACCTTCGTATTTGATGTAGTAAGCATGGTCGCGAAATGATCCCGGAATACGCATAAAGTTAGGTTTCACCCAAGAAAATCTGCCTTCGTAGGATTTTCCATTAAATCTTCCTCCAATTTTGTGAGACAGCTCTGCATAGCTACGTTTTGGATAATCAGCAGCAGCCCCTTGAACTACACGAAAATCTTTTGTAGAATTTGGTGTAAGCTTATCAACCACGAAAATGGCTTTCCGGTTTGTTTTCAAATCGGTAACAAATTCGAGCGGTACACGAACACCCGAAGCTGAAATGACGGAATATTCTCCGTTTGCAAGTTTGAGTTTAACTGCCGGAATTTCTACCATAATATCTTTCAGTTCTACATTCGAACTGTTTTTCACCCGAATTGTTTGGGCATTGGTAGTGGAGAAAGAAGTTAGTATCAACAGTACTAAAATTTTGAATTTCATATCATATTTATTTTGTATCATTATGTAAATCTATTAGTTCGAATCAGATTAAAGTCCTTCAAAATTAAAATCAGCGCCTAAAACATTTTCCTTATTGAGTTTTTTGGCTTGTTTCTCGGATAAAGTTACACTCCATTTCGCCCGTTTATTTTGTTCATTACCACCTTTCCCCCTATTTTTATACTCCGAAAAAATGGCTGTCTTTTCATTGGAAACTTTTCCCCAATTATTCCATGCTTCAGGTATAACGACATCACTCATTTCGCAGGAAATAAAAGCTACCTGACCATACGGACGCCAAGGTCTGCCAAGATAATGAGATTGTGTGTTTTCTCCTTTAATATCGCATCGATAAAAAACATAGCCCGAAGCACTTTGTTGAGGCGTGGAAGGCGCAGCAATGTATCCGCTATTTTTACAGAAAAGTTCGCATTCGTCGAAAAAGGCTGTCGAAAAGCCAAAAATAAAATCTACAGTTCCTTCGATATAGCAATTCTTATAGTATTGTTTACTTCCCACTTTATGCGTGTAAAGCGTGTCTTGAAATCCAAGGAAACGACAGTTAATAAACCTTGCCTTGTCGCTACGAACAATCACTGCGACAGCTTGACTAATTGGTCCCGCGCTATTTTCAAAACTCAGATTTTCAGCCATAAAATTAGCTGAAGAGATATAAATGCTTGCCGAACCGGACGTGCCGAGCTGATCGCCAACTCCGGAAGGACGAGACGCAAAATTATTGTATGACAAAATGGTTTTGAATTTATCCTCACCGATGAGTATCAGGCTATCTTTGGTATCGGGAATAATTATTTTTTCAAAATAGTATCCATTTCGGATAAATATTCTGGTTTGTTTTTTTCGAAAATCAGGCACCGCGTTTATCGCTTGCTGAACCGAAATGAAATCGCCGCTTCCATCTTGCGCCACAACAAAATCGTATTCACTCATAGACAAAGACTTCGTTTTACTCTCGAAAATTTTATGTAAAAAATTCGACGCAAATTGCACTGTGGAGATATGCCATGGATGAAAATGCCAAAAAGTATGTGGTGAATTTTGAAACTCATGCACTTCCGAGTAAATATTGAAGTGGTTGAGTTTCTCAATCAATTCATCTCTTCCGTTGTGAAATCGGGCGATGGAGCTATTTATAAAACAAACCGGCGCGGAATTTTTTGTTACAAAATAAGTAGCAGAAGCGTCTTTCCACGTATTGGGGCATTCCTCGAACGTACCACCAAGCCATCGGGCATCTACTGGCATTGTTTTCCCATTTTCGCGCATAGCTTTAGCTCTTTCAATCGTAGCTGAATCAATGAAACTTGAAATCCCGTCAATATTGACAATTGCCTTGACAAGTCCATCCGTATTTTTTGTGCCGATAAGCGAGGCTAACTGCCCTCCGGCCGAACAACCGGAAACAGCAATTCTGTTTTTGTCGATACCGTATTGATTGGCATTATTTGCTATCCATTTCATCGCATCCGTCAGGTCGATTACCGCTGCCGGATATGAAGATTCGGGTATCAGCCGATACTCAACCGTGATGGTAACGAAACCTTTTGCGGCAAGATGAGTTGCCAAAGCCCTTTGCAAGTCGGGAGAACCGGAGTTCCAGCCTCCACCATGAATCATCATGACCGCGGGTAAAATTTTGTCGTTTGTCGGACGAAATATATTGAGCGCAAGCTTCCGCTCCGGATTCATAGTTTTGTAAACGATATTGGGGAAAACGGAAATATTGTTAAGCATTTTCGTTTCAACAAGCCTGATGAAAGGATATTTATTTTTTTCCTTGACAAACGAGCTGTAAGCCGTATAACTTGTATCCCGCGGAACATCATCAATCAGCACGGTTTGAGCATTACCAAGAGCAACGATGAACATTAAAATATTCACAAGAAATATGCGTTTAATCATGCTTTCCATTTTCACCTCATTTGTGATTTTTCCTTAAACTACTTAATTATTCGACTCTGAACCAATCGATTTCAACACTGCCTCCATCGTTAGTTTTTACCGGTCTCAAACAAAAAAGTCCCATTTTAGCTCCAATCCATTTGCCTTCGCGCGCCTTGAATGTTTTACCTATTTTCGTAAAATGCTTTCCATCGAAACTGTAATAAAATGCGCAAACACCCGAGTCAAAACTCACACGAAAATAAATAAGGGATTCACTGGTTGTTATCTTTTCATTCTCAGTTTCCAAATTTCCTTTATCGGCTTCGAGGCATTCACTTTGACGAACGACAGCTCCTTCGTTCACTTTTTCAATTGTCAATAAGGCGTAATCCATACCCATCACCACCAAACCCGTACGTTCACATACAAATCGACCATCGGGATGAAACCTAAGCTTCGTAGTAGCAGTAAATTTATCAGATGGCAATTTCTGTAAAAGCAGATTCGGGACATCCCAAAGATTTTTATAATTTTCGGGTATGGGTACCGAAAAAAGAGTCAGTACGGATTTCTGAGAATTGGAAAAACTCCACCAATCCATGGGGTTAGCGTGCCATTGCCATTGCAGTCCCAGCTCTCCCGTTGCGAACTCATCACTTTCGGCAGGCGTTTCTTTTAAAACCGTTCCCGATGCTTTTGGTTTTTTATATTCCAAAACAGGTTCGCCGATACCATTTTTATCCTTATCCACCCCAATGAAAGGGAAACCATTATCGCTCCAAGTCATGGGTTGCAGATGAACGACACGCCCTAACACACCTTTATCCTGAAAATGCAAGAACCAGTCTTCACCTGCCGGAGTGTCTATCCATGCGCCCTGATGAGGTCCGTTGACCGGAGATTTTCCCTGTTCCAAAACGATTTTACGCTCATAGGCGCCATACACATTTTTAGATTTAAGCACCACTTGCCAGCCTGTAGCCACACCTCCGGCGGGAGCGAAAATATAGTATTCACCATTTCGCTTATAAAATTTCGCACCTTCGATTGTTGGGTCCAACACATGTCCATCATACACGGTGCGGCTTGGAGTGATGGCTTTGGTGCCTTCGGCATTCAATTCAGCTACCGCCAAAATGCTTTTAATTCCGGCGCGACTTCCGGCATAAGCGTGAGCCAGATAGACTCTGCCATCGTCATCCCAAAGCGGACATGGGTCTATCAGCCCTTTTCCGGGCTTAACGAGTATTGCTCCCGACCATTTCGAGGCCGGATCTTTAGTTTTCACCATGTATATACCATAATCCGGGTCTCCCCAATAAATATAAAATTCACCCTGATGAAAACGTATGGATGGCGCCCACACCCCATTGCCATGCTGCATTGAAGCGAAATTATCTACAGGCTCCAATTTATGAATGGCATAGCCAATCAATTTCCAATTTACCAAATCTTTCGAATGAAGTATCGGCAAACCTGGCACACAATTGAAACTCGACGCGGTCATGTAAAAGTCATCGCCAACCCGACATACATCCGGATCGGAATAATCCGCATTCAGCACCGGATTTTTATACTTTCCGTTACCCAGGTCGGATACCCAAGATTTGGATATGTTGTTTTGCGAATTTGCAATCAGAAAAAAACAAAACAAGAGAGATAAAATGATGTGTCGGTAGTGTGGAGTCATGATTTTTTATAAAACTAATTCATATTGAAGGAGAACAAGTGTTTTTCAGAAAAATGGATATCGGGCTTTTACCTATCGCGTTGTAAAAGCCCGAAAATCCTACACAAAAGAATGCAATCTATTTCAATTTTTAATGACTAATTTTGAAATAACACCTTTCGAGGTTTGAACTTTCAAAATATAATTACCTGCGGGCAAAGCGCTCATATCTACACTTGAAGCATTATCAGTTGTCTGTCTCATTTTCTGACCTGTCAAGGTAAATACTTCGGTTTTTATCAATTCATCTTCGCTTTCGATATTTAATCTGTCTTTAACCGGATTCGGATACACTTTTATGTTATTTATCACCTGATTTTCGAGATGCGTAGGCACATTATTGTACACCAATTTCATATAAAACAGATTCATTGTTTCGCCTTTCTCAATGGCGTAACTTCCTGCTGGCAATGTTACTGTAACTATTCCCGTCTCATCGGAGGTATAATTTACATTATTAATTTTGATTTTTTTCGATGGTTCAATCAATACGAGTGTAAGCACTCCTTCTTTGCTCGATGTAAAAGAGATTTTGGTTGTACTCTCAATTTTAAGACATTGCGTAAGTGTCAAATCATCATAGACAACTGTGCCTTTACTAGTAGAGAGATTGCCTGTAATAGTATAGAATGAACTATTCTTGCCGCTTGCCGTGAAATTATGAATCATACCTTCGTTGTCATCAACTTCTGAATCAGACAACACGATTGCGCCCGAGACAGTAGCCGGTGTGCCTACCGCACCCAAAGTGGTGATAGAATACGCGACATTCGAAGATGGAGTGCCGGAAATGCTTATTGTTTTCGTGGCAGTGTTTTTCACAAAAACAATACCGGATGCAGGTAAACCTGAAACAGTAACATCCGTGGCATCTCCTCCCCAGGTAAATACGATTTGCTCGATGGCAACTCCTGCGGCGACAGTTTGATTTTCATTGCCGCTCGTAGTTAATGTTTGGCTGGAGCTTGACGAAGTGTTTTCGCCCTGCACGGCTACCAGTTTAGTTTTGTAGCCTGTTACCGCCGCTTTCAATCCCGCATTCACAGCATACGCAGCGTCGTCAGCCGAATTGTTGAAAGTCCATTTAAGATCGCCACCGGAAATACGTCCTGCATACAGCATTACATTATCTTTAGCCACGGCCGGCTCGTCAATAACATGATTTTTTACATAAAACGAGGCATCCGTATCAAAATTATTGTAGGTGTTAGCACCACGGACCGATTTCACGGTAGAAGGTACCTGATCACCTCTACTTGCAACCACATACGCGTCAAAATCTACGGTAGAACTAATTTTTCCGAGAATATTGTATGTCGCATTCGCGTCGCCATAAGCCACAAAACGTGGTTGTGCGCCCGGATAATCGAAACTATTGTTGAAAGCTTTGATTATTCCACCATCTTCGTTTGAAAATGTAGGTACGTTGGCGTAGTCATTCGCTTGCTTTGTATCGCTCCAAACATCGGTTCCCTGCATCGAAATCATCATCGGACGTTTACAATTACGAAAATAGTTTCCTTCTACAAAAACCGAAGAGCCAAGTGTAGAGCCTACACCATATTTAGCTATACCATCATAATAATTATTATAAACATGGGCGGAAAAATAGCGAACACGTGGATGACGCGAATCCGAATGGTCATACCAATTGTGATGGTAAGAGATATAAAGTCCGGTAGTTTTGCCTTCACTTAAACCCAGTAAATTGCTTTTTCCACTATCCCAAAAATGGTTGTAGGAGAATGTAACATAGGTCGATCCTTTGCAGTCCAATGCGCCATCGCCCTTTATCTGGTCGGCATCGGAGCCAGCATTCCCATAAAACATATCGCAATTATGCACCCAGATATAATCATTTTTTTGTTGCAACCCCACATTGTCGCCTTCACCGCTATTGCAATTCATAAAACCGATATTCCGTACTTCGATGTTTGAGGCATTTTTAATTCGAAGTCCCCAGCCATCAGCCACCGCGTCGTCGCCTACTCCTTCGAATGTGATATAACCCGAAGCATTATTTTTGTTTTCAATTACAATATCGCCGCCAAGCATGTAGGTCAAGTCTGTAATTTGACCTACCAGACGCACAATCAAGGGGCGATTGTCTGTTCCTTTTTTGAAACCGTCGAGAATAGCCTGTAGCCCCACACAAGGATTTGAATTAGCGCCGGTAACGGTCATCGAAATCGTGTTTTTATTCTTTTCGGTAACATAGACGACTACAGCATTGTCTTTGGGTGTTCCATCTGCTTTGTATGCCCCCGGCACGCGTCCATTGGCAAAAGAAAAGCCCGAACGGTCGTGAGCCACTACGTTCATATTACCGGTAACAGACGGCAATCCTTCAACTTCACTTAATACCGGAACCACTTTCACCGAATATTCACCGGCTTTTAACCCCGGAATATCGGCACGGAAATATGTACCGTAACTTCTTATAAGTTGTGTATCAATTTTTTTATCAACCTGACCATTGCCGGTGTAATACACATTATAGCTATCGGCGCCAGTCACCGGTTGCCATTTTACACTCACATTTTCGATCCATCCAAAAGATTCGGTTAGGACAGGCGCTTGCGAAAAGAGCTGAAAGGAAAAGAGAAGCGAAAAGAGAAGAATAATTTTTGTTTTCATCAGTATAAAATTTACTTATAAACTTGAAGATGTGTGATACCCGCATGACCATCGAGTATCGACCTGATACGAATCACACACACTAAGATGCGAAAAATAAATACAAAAAATCGGTTGCTATTCGAAATAATATCAAAAGAAAAGGCATTAGTTTTTACCAAAGTGATATTTGATTATTTCTGAGCAATGCCGCGAGGCATTGCTCAGAAATATTTGCATATTAAACAATGTTTTTTAATCTATGTTGTTCTGAATCAACTTCACAGAAGCAACCGAACCATCGTCAAAAGTTTGTTTTTTGATTACCAAGCCTTTATATTTGTTTGATACTTCACGCCCGGAGATGTCAAAAATCTTTTCGTTTACAACTGTTTTATTCGAATTTTGCGGATTAATCGAAGTAGTTACACCTGTCGCGGAGATATAGTACATATTGATGGCTGCATTGCAAAACAGATAAAGTGTAGCTGCTCCACCCGTGTAAGTAATTGTTCCTTCATTCAAGGGAGAATCCGGAAAATTAACTTTCCCGATTAAATTGGTTCCATCAGTAAGGAACAGATTTCGTGAAGAGCCACCAGATCCGGAAGCCCCGATTACATAAACTGTAGAATTGCCGGTAACTTGAAAACTCAAATAACG
Organism: uncultured Paludibacter sp.; assembly: GCA_964568675.1. GTDB lineage: Bacteria > Bacteroidota > Bacteroidia > Bacteroidales > Paludibacteraceae > UPXZ01. Next base: position 45,831 of record CAZMQV010000007.1, on the reverse strand, counting down.
CTGTGTCGGCATCATAACTGTGGGTTGTTCTTGCCCTGCAGTAGCTCCGGAATATCCACCTCCATTAAATTTGAAACGATTAATAAAACTGTATTCTACCGAAGTAGTTGGGCTTGTAAACGTTTTAGAATTGGATTCCACCTGCCCCATGTTTATTGCTGTAGCAGTACCTGTGTGAATTCCTAATCCATCAACATACACCGATTTATCGGGCCCAGCGCCAATGCCGGAGGATATGGGAAAATTAGTAGCGTCATTACCTACATTCCAAACCTTAGCTTGTCCTTGAACATTGCTCATAAATACTGATGCCATCATAGTGGCAATTAATAGTAAAGTTGCTTTCATAATAATAAAATTTGAATAATTGATTAAGAATAATGATTGATTGATATTAAAAATAAGTTTCGGCGGTAAAGATAATATAAAACATTTCTCAAAACTAATTATTTAACATTAATTTGTGTACGTACACAACAAAAGATAATAGAAAGCAATCCGACAAATGATTTGGAATAAATAAATTGCGATTAAAGTAGAGGATGATTACTTTCCAAAGAATCAAAAGCAGTTATCAATTTTTGATAAATTCACCTAAAACAGTTTTCATTGTAATTTTCTCGGCTTCATTTTTCGATAGGATTTTCGTCCATTTCTTTCGTTCATCAATCCGGAACCCATCTCCCGCATTTCCGTATTCAGCATATCGAACCGTTTTTTCGTTTTCAGGGTTTCTCCAGTTATCCCATCCAACGGGATTAATTTCAGGAGGTAAATAGCAATTCATAAAAACAGTCATAGCATGTTTTCGCCATGGTCTTCCGAGATATACAGACTTAACTTCCGGCGCGACAGTGATTGTGCAATTATTGAAAATGAATCCAAATTCTACTTGCTGCGGAGTGCTTGCAGCTGTAATATAGGAGTCACTTTTGCAATGTAACTCACACTTCTCGAACCAAGCTGTGGCACCGCCAAAAATATAATCGGTAGTTCCTTCAACGTAGCAGTTCAAGAAAAACAGTTTATTATCCTCACCCCCAACATACACCGTATCTTGATTTCCACGGAAATTGCAATTTTTGAAAATGAGACGACTGCCTTCGGTATGTAACGCGACAGCCTGCCCAAGTGGTTCTGCAATATTTTCGACAGTCAGGTTCTCAAGAATAATATCGTTTCCACGAATTTGCATGGTGTATGTATTGAAAGTACCCATGTTGTTAATTTTCGCATGATCGTTGAAAGATATTACAGTATGCTCTTTATTTTCTCCCACAATTTTCACATTGCACACGTAGTCAGGGATTACGATTTTCTCGTGATAAACACCATTTTTTAGTAATATCACCGTGCCACCATCCGGGTCGAAAGCACGAATCGCATTTACTGCCATTTGTAAAGAAGTATAATCACCACCTCCACTTCCATCTACAGTAATTTGCTTGGTGAAATGATTTGCCTGAACAGCGATATACAGGCAGATTAAAGCCAACAGCAGAATTTTTCTTTTCATCGTGATTTCATTTGTAATAACGAATGAACACGAAGATGTATCCATTCGCAACGAGGTTGATGTTTCGAAAAACTATATTTCTTATTTTATATGTTTTACTAAACCATTTAGATATACTTCCAAATAGGTATATCCCTGTTTATTTAGATCATTTGATTTTTTTGTTGGATAGAATTTTTCGAGCCAGCCATCCGGGATACCGTCGGCATTGGAGTCGGCAGGAGCCGGAAGCGAATTGTAGTATTGCCAGGCACCTACATCGTTTTGAGAGTCAATCATACCATTATCGCTTCCTTTCGTACCTTTATACTGAAACGAACTCGAAGTAACATTACGAATATATCGCTTGTCAGCCTCATCACGTACCAACGAAGCACCAACATATTTCAACACTTCCTTGTATGCTTTCGCGGCGGACGTTGTTTTCACCTGTGGCATTTTAAATTCCATTTTTGCAATCAAATCAGATTTAACAACGTCGGGTGCATATTTTTCAAAAGTTTCGGAATGCATTTCGACTCCCGATTCATTCGATTTTGTTACATTTTTATTGCCCACCAATACATTTCCTTTAACAAAGAAACGACCAAAAGTGCCAGAAGGTTGATTATTTTTGCCATCATCAGCATAAGGATTGAGAAACCGGTCGTTATTTTTGGAAGCAGGCCCGGGTTTGTAATAGTTGTTTACCAGATTGTAAGAGCCTCCCTCGGCGGCATACGAGTTATTCTGCCCCCAATTGTAGATAACATTGTTTCTGAAATCCACTTTTTCCAATTCGGGTTGATTGCTGTATCTGCTTCCACAGAATCGTGGATTGCGACTATCGTGGCTTACTAAAAGATTGTGATGAAAACTTGCATTTTTTCCACCCCAGATACCGCCATAACCATGAACGCCTTTCGCATGAACGGAATTTTTCAGACTTTCGGCTATCAGACACCATTGCATTGTAAAATTTTCATTATCGTAGAATGAAGCGCATTCGTCCACGCTCCAGCTCATGCTGCAATGGTCAATAATCACCTGCTTATTTTTCACTCCTGAAAAAGCGTCATCTATTTGCTTCGTTTCGTCACCAAGTCTGAAACGAAGATATCTGATAATCACATTATCAGCACTTACACTTACTTTATAATCGCGAATACATATACCATCGCCCGGTGCGGATTGTCCGGCTATCGTTACATCTCCATTGTTGATAATCAACGGACTTTTCAGTTGAATAACACCACTCACTTTGAACAGAATTGTTCTCGCTCCTTTTTTCCGAACAGCCCAGCGCAATGTACCTTCTTCTTGCGTATCATCAAGTGAGGTAACGTAGTAAACACTACCACCTCTACCGCCTGTAGTAAAGGCACCTGCGCCTTCAGCTCCCGGAAATGCAGGTGTTTGTGCAAAAACAGGAAATAAAACAAAAAACAATAAAAAACACAGAACAGATGATTTCATAAATTTATTTCATGACTTTTGAAGCGACGCTTCGGTTGTTTTGGAGTAAAACTTTCACAATATAAACGCCTTTCGAAAGAAACGAAGTATTTAGCACAATTTGCGTACTATTAACACGCTGGTTTAATAACAATTCGCCCGATACATTGAAAACACTGAGACGGTCAATATTTGAAAGTGATTTCACAAATAAGACATTACCTGAATTTTTAAAGTTTAGCTGAATATCTTCTACATTTGAACTCACATCATCAACACCTGTGCTTATTGCATCCTGATATTGATTGAATGTAATATCCGCCACAATGCTATTTAGATAAACTTCGAGATAAGTGTAGCCTTCTTCATTGAGTTGAGTAGCTATTTTACCGGGATAATTGGTTTCGAGCCACCCATCGGGTATTCCATCGGCATTGGAGTCGGAGGGTGGAGTACCCGATTTATATACAGGCCAGCCACCAACATCAGTTTGCGTGTCGATCAATCCTTTTTTACCGGTTACAGAACCCGAATAAGTGGCAGTTCCATTAGCGGCTTCGGTAGTGATGCGAGCGTCAACAGCATCTCTGCTCAATGACGCGCCACTAAAAGCCAAAACTTTCTCAAATGCCTTTTCGGCTGTATGTTGTAAGATAGGAGTTGTTTCAAAAGCTACACTTGCCTTACACGCCACTTTGTCCACACCGGAATCATAGGACACGCCCGTCCAGTTGTCGGCAGTAACGCCCGGATAAGCAGCCATGTAATTTCCTTCGATATAGAATTTCCCAAATCTTGGAGTAATATTAGTACCCTTGTCAATACTTACTTGAAGCACCCTACTACGGTTCGAGCTAGCAGGTCCGGCTTTGTAATAATTGGCTACCATATTGTATTTCCCAGCCGATTCGCCACCATAAACACTGTTTGAACCCCAATTGTAAATCACATTGTTTCGAAAATCCAAGCGTTCTTCATCCAATGGATTGGAATAATCCAAGCCTTCGCGTTTCCAACCATTGAATCGTGGATTACGGCTGTTATGATGCGCCAACAAATTATGATGAAATGAAGCATTTTTTCCGCCCCATATTCCACCATATCCATGCAATCCTTTGCCATGAATGGAGCTGTTGAGCGATTCAGCAATAATACACCATTGCATGGTAAAATTTTCGTTTGAATAGAATGAAGCGCATTCGTCAATAGACCAACTCATGGAACAATGGTCAATTATATTATTTTTTTTGTATCTACCCCAAAGCGCGTCAGGTTCATGAGTCGTAATTTCATCACCTAATCGAAAGCGCATGTAACGCATGATAACATTATCGGCATCAACAACCACTTCGTAGTCTATAATGCAAATACCATCGCCAGGAGCTGTTTGACCGGCAATGGTTACATTTCCTTTGGTGATGTTTAACCGGCTTTTTAGTTTAATAATACCTCCAACTCTGAAAACAATGGTTCGAGTGGCAGACTGACCAAGACACCAACGTAGGGAACCTTCGCGGGTAGCTGCATTGCCAACATTGTTATCTTCGAGCGTATTTACAAAATACACAGCTCCTCCTCTTCCGCCGGTTGCTAATTTTCCACCACCTTCGGCACCCGGAAATGCAGGTGTCTGGCTAAAAACTTGCATCGCACCTATAAGGAGTAGCGTTACAACGACAATCGTTTTACTAAAATATTTCATATTGTTTTCTAAATTATCTATTTAATAAGATACTAAGTTGAATAAATGGAGCTACAACTTTGGCGTCGTTATCACGTATTGGTTCCGAAATGTAGTATTCAAAACTTCCATCCCGGTAATTTTTATCGCCACCCAAGCCTGCTACCGAACACGCATTGGTGATAGAGATAGTTGCATCCGGATTTCGTTTTACAAACTGCTTCAGAAACCGCGCATAGGCAACTTTCCCTTTTTTAAGGTATCCTTTGGGTAAATAACCTTTCTGCGCTGCTTTCACCCAGGTGTAAATAAACATGACAGAGCCGGATGATTCAAGATAATTTCCTTCACGGCTGCCCTGATCAGTTACCTGATACCACATTCCGGATTTAGGATCCTGATATTTTTCGATCGATACGGACATTTTATTCAAAATATCAATAATTTTAGCGCGTTGAGGATGATTGGCGGGCATGAAATCCAGAACATCCACCATAGCCATCATATACCAACCAATGCTTCGCGACCAGAAATTCGGAGATCGCCCGGTAACAGGGTCAGCCCAACGCTGTTGACGACTTTCGTCCCAGCCATGATAAAGCAAACCGGTTTTAGCATCAATCAAATCATCATAGGCGGTAATAAGCTGCAGGGCAACTTCGTCGAAAAGTTCGGGCGCATTGAATGTAGCGCCATATTCTGCGAGAAATGGACCTGCCATATACAAGCCATCCAACCAAACTTGATTCGGGTAAATCTTTTTGTGCCAAAAGCCACCATTGGATATGCGTGGATGCGAATCCATTTGACTTTTCAATAGGTCTAAAGCTTTCCGATACTTTTCATTTTTTGTTTCCGCATAGATGGGGAATAGCATTTTGCCTGAATTAAGTCGGTCAATGTTATATTCTTTAAGTTTATAGGTTTTGATTGTTCCATCCTTATTAACCATCGTATCGGCATAGCTCAACGCATAATTAAAATACTTTTTATCTCCATTCTTCTTATAAACCTCAAATATGGATTCAAGCTCCAATCCATGACAATAATTCCACTTCAATTCTTTTGAAAAATCAACCATCCAGCTTTCCGGATTCCGCTTCATTTCCGAATCTGCCATTTTCACATAATACTTTTTTCCGGAAAATCCGGTGAAAGAAATTCCTACGAGCAAAGCCGCTACTAAAATTATCTTCTTCATATATCTATCTATTTTTTTGTAAATCAATACCTAACACGTTTTATCCTTACAGAAAGCCCCATAATAAAACAAGACAATTCAGATAAGGCATGTAACGTTTTTTTTACTTCATCAAAGAGTTTAGTCGTTTAATTTTCAACCGTTTAACTTCGCCTGCAAACATAAGTGCCACTTCCTTTGCGCCGGCTTCATTAAAATGTGTATTATCATCCAATCCTTTGGGATATAGCGGACTTACGCTCGGTGGAAATTTGTGGAAAAACTTTTTACTACCCTCCACACCTTCACGCATCAACCATTCCGAAGTTATATTTTCCATATCGACAAGGGGTACATCTTGCGCCTTAGCTACCGATCGTATAATTTCGGGATATTCGCCGTGCGATGGTTCCAACACACCTTCATTGTTAAATTTTCGACGTGCGACTGGAGTACAAAGTACCGGCATAGCACCTTTGGCTTTCACTTCTACAACAAAAGCTGTAAAATTCAATCGAAATTGAGTTGGGTTTGTGTATCTTTCTCCTTTGGAAATCGAGCTATCATTATGTCCAAACTGAATGATTACAACATCGCCTTTGCGAGCATTATTTATCAATTCTGTCCACAAACCTTCTTCAACAAAAGTGCGCGTGCTTCGCCCATTTTTCGCATAGTTTTTCACTACCGCCTTTTCATTGAGCAAGTTCGGGAGCATCATTCCCCATCCACGTTCAAGAAACGGTACCTCTATTTCGTTGCCCGTTACGCTGTCTTTCACCGTTTTCGTCAGTACTTTATCCGCCATGGTCGAATCGCCTGCCATCAGAACACGAACAGGTTCTGAATTAAAACTCACACAGCAACAACCGATTAGTAGCAAGAGAAAATATCTAAACTTGTAAGTCATATTCTTAATTGATTTATTTATAAATTAGTCGTTGGTCGTTTTCATTGTTTTGCTTGACACCACGCTACCATCGGAATACACCGAACGAACAATCACTACACCTTTAAATGATTTAATATCGACAATTTGTCTTCCGTCGAGGCTAAAGAAAGTGCGACTCACCAATTCAGCATTTCCTGCAGTTTTCTCAATTCCGTTGGTTATAAATGTATATGGATTGGATACGTCGCCTAAACCACCCATTTCGTTGGCTGCTCTGACAGTATAAACCGAACTTGACGAGTTAAATGGGATTTCATAACTATTAGTTGTTACAAATTTCACAAAAACATTGTCTTTGAAAATAGCCCAACATAAGACATAATTATTGTCATTCCAAGTGAGGGTGTTGTTATTCCCGACAACAACTGGCGCCGGGATTTGCTCGGTATATAGCGTTGGCTGCCAGGCATCCGCTCCTCCAAGTACATTACTAATGGTATAACCGGCGGCTTGTTCGGCTGTCAAATATGGATTGACCGTTGTGGATACTCCATCGTAGGTAAATATTTTTTTACGATTGGTTAAATCAACAACAGCTCCGGTGGAGGTTTTGCTGTTATACTCTGCAAACAAAGCCGGCACTACTTGCATTTCGCCCCATCCCTCGGCAGTAGGCAACACATTCATTGTTGTATTAATGAATACGGCTTTTGGCGCATTTTGCCAAGGACGACCCAAGCGATAGCTCCCATTATTGATGGAAAAACCATCAATAGTACAATTGGAAAAGACATAGCCCCAATTGGTTGAAGTGGCGGGTGCGGTAACACAGTTTCCTGCGCGATTTTCCAAATAGAGTAGAGTTTCGTTGAAAAATACATCGCCGCCACCACAAATAAAATCAACAGTTCCGTGGATGCTTCCTCCATCAAAGTACATTCTGCCATTACCCGAATAGTAAGTATCTTGATTACTTAACAGATTTACATTTTTGTAGATATTTTTATTTCCTTGATCTTGTAATACGACAGCCCTACCCAAGAGCGTCCCTGTGCGGTAATCCATTTTATTCAATAAGGTGATATCCTGCAAATACAAATTATTGGCACTGCTATTGAAGTTAATTGTTGCGGTTACACCGATTCCTTCAGTCGTAGGTTTGTTGAACAACACCACACCATCGGCGCTTTGACCAATATAAGAGATATTTGGCAGCGCGACAACGGTTTTTTGGTTTGCATCTCCGGTATTCGTACCTAAATTGTATTCTCCATTCGGGAAGAATATTCTGAAACGCTCACCCGACGCCGATGCTGCTGTGGCCGCAGCGATAGCTGCTTTAAAATCGCCATCAACACCTACTACAAAATTAAAAAGCTTCTTTGTTACAACGGGTTTGGTCATGGTGGTGAATGCTATCGACACCGCATTGGCAAAGATATTATCAGACAAATCGGATACCGAATTCGCCGGAAATGAGAATGTATAATTGGAATTATAATCCAGTCCCGAATAACTGAATGTGATGGTTTTGCCGGACACTACGGGTGTAATACTTTTCCCGTTCAATGTGCCCGAATTATTTGCTGGAGTAAGTTTCACTTTTTCATCGAAATTCAAAACTATTTTGCCCGAAGCCGAAACTGTAGTTTCCCCTGCCGTGGGAAGGCTACTTGTAAGCACCGGTGCAATACCGTCATTAAATATCGCTGATTGGGCTGTAACATAAATATTTGAGATTGATGTACCGTCATTCGTATAACTCGTGCCTACAGTTGCCGACGAATAGTCCGGAATCCATCGTATATACACTTTATCCGCGTGATTGGCATCCGCAGGTAATGTAAAAGTCTGGTCGAACCAGGTTTGCGCTGCAGACAAATTATAAGTTCCAATAGTTGTAAAATTAACATTATCTAATGAGTATTCGCATTTCTGAATCGAGTATGCATTGTAATTATACAACATCCCGGCCGAAACGGCTAAATCTGTAAAGTCTTTGGCATTTACCTGAATTTGAAAATAATACTTATCAGCCAAAGATTTCCAATTAACCCCGCAACCTCTATCATAATATCCACTTGCTGCCACGATTGACTTATCGAGCCACGCGCTTAATGTCCCATCTTCCTTCCGCAAAATGAGGTTTGAAGAGAGATTTTCATCGGTTGAATAAAAATCTGCCGGTCGCCCGCTGTTTCCGGCATGATAAAAATCCCATCCTGCGATAAAATCCAATGCGCTGTAAACAGCAGTTATGTTTTGGTTTTGAGTCATGGGAACAGGCAACGAAGTAGTGGTTTCGCCCGACAGCCAGTTGGTAAAACTAAAAATATTATTGCTAACCGACGTAAGAGTTACTAACGTGCCTTCTTCATACATTAACTTGCCATCGACTGTTGTGCCTGCCGGATTAGCCGACACCATGTATGGAGCAGCGCCTCCCTGAATGTTCACTGCAAGCGAATAGGTGTTTATTGGTTCAAAAACAGCCTTTACGTTCAAATCGGAAGTCATTGTAATTGAAGTCGGGTTAGTTGTAGAAATTACGGAATCGTCAACAATATTGCGCCATTCTTTGAATTGATATCCAAATTTTCTTGTGGCGGTAAGCTGAACGGTTGATCCGGAATTAAAAGTTGTTCCGGTAGGCAAGTTGGATACTGTACCGGCATTAACAGGTGAAACTGTGGTTGATAGTGTGTGTGTAACCACATTTTCGATAGTGCCCTGAATATGTCCGCTGACAACCACATTTGCCAATCCAATTTGTTTCGTATTACTGATATTATAAACATAGACAAGCAATCCGCAATCACTTCCCGATTCGGGGATGGCAAGCGCACTCAAATCATAATTTGCCTTTGTAACACCTCCCGAGTTATCGCGGGCTGGAGATAGACCGGTGGCGATTGACGTGATTGTCCCATCGCTCGATTTCCAACTGACATCTATCTTTCCATTGTCAGTTCCAAAGCGTTGGCAATCGAAAGCAATGTTGGTGGGCGTAAATTTCAAACCCGTTTTGGGTCGGAAGTTAAATGCCACGATATCATTGGCTGTTGCCGAATTGTTTTGAGCTGTTGGTTTGAATTTCGTAAAAGTTACACCATATTTCAATATGTATCCATCATAATTCAAATTACCACCGACACTTGTCCAGTCTGTCGCGAAATAATCATTTGCGATAGTTGGTTGTATGGTACAAAGTTGGTTGGCTGTGCCCAAGCCAAAGGGCCAAGTGAGCGAAACATTTTCATTCACTGTCTGTGCACTGATAGAGAACACATTAAATGCAAAGAGCATCACAAAAAAAAGCTGAAGAGAAAAGCGTGTTTTCATTTTAATACAAATTCTTAGCTATGATTGACTTTTGTTTTTCATTATTAGATTATACGCATTATCGAACATAGAATAATGTCGCATGATTTATTATTATTTCAATATCGAACATCGTTAATAACGACATTGCTCGAAGAAGCACCACATACTTGAATCGGTTTTTCTATTCCGGATTTATATGATAAGTTTTTTGCGTTAAAGTTCTCTACATTTTTCAGGATCAATGCCGCGCCTTTCACCGGTTCAACATGAACATTCTCAAATTGCACTCCATCAGCGTTATTCAATTCCGCACCATATTCGGAAGTAATGAAAGCATTTTCCACCCGGATATTACTGATTTTCATTTCGGGCAATCCGTTGAAATACATGGCTCTGCGGGCATTGCGCGATACGATGTCTTTCACAAAGATATTTCTAAATATCGGTGTAATCTCTGTAACCGGAGGCAATACTTCTTCACGAGGCGTATCATCGCCATCGGCCAACGACTCCGAAGCCGATTTACCACCGTAATACAAATCAAAAAGGAACGAATCGGTAGCGATGTTAAACATATAAATATCTGAAATATAGATATTCTCTACGACACCGCCTCTACCACGTGTACTTTTGAACCTAAGACCAACATCCGTTCCGAGAAATTGACAATTTGTTACTGAAACATTTTTCACCCCTGCTGACATTTCACTCCCTACAATAAAACCACCATGCCCATGAAATACCTTGCAGTTATCCACAATCAGGTTCACAGTAGGTCTGGCGCGTTTCCGCCCATCTTCATCTTTACCCGATTTAATACAAATCGCATCATCACCAACATCAAAAGTACTATTAACAACAATTGAATTAACACATGATTCCAAATCAAGTCCATCACCATTTTGCGAATAACTTGGATTTTTTACATACACTCCATCAATAATTACATTTTCGCACATCAACGGGTGAAGATTCCAAGCAGGTGAATTTTCAAAAAGCACTCCCTGAAGAAGTACATTTTTACATTCGATGAAACTCACCATCACCGGTCGGAGAAAATCACGAATTTCTTGCCATTGCGTATCGGTTAAGTCTGCTCGAGGAACATTCATGTCGCTCATTTCAGCACCTTTCAGAGAACCCACAGATGGATACCATTGGTTTCCGTTTTGCACAATTCCACCGGATGCTACCACAGTTTTCCACTTGCTATCGGTAACTTTTCCTTTTTTCAATGGTCGCCAAGCTTCGCCCGAGCCATCGATAGTGCCGAAACCGGTAATGGCAATATTTTCAAGATTTCTTCCTGAAATTGGTGATTGACATCTGCGCGTATCAAGTCCTTCGAAAACGGTTTCAACCAACGGATAAAGATTGAAATCGGACGAGAAAAGTATGAGTGCGCCTTTCTCCAGATATATGTTGATATTTGAACGGAAAACAATGGGGCCGGTAAACCAAACGCCTTTTGGCACAATCAAAGTTCCCCCACCTTTATCGGACAAAATTTGCATTGCCTTTTCAAACACCGATGTATTCAATGTGATGCCATCGGGTTTTCCACCCAAGTCGATGAGATTTACCTGATTTTTCGGGAATTGAGGCGTCTGCACTTTAGGCATATCAAATGGTAAATTTTTATATAAATAATCATACTTATACGCACCCAACGTTTTCTGGCTCATACATGAAAATGAATTAAATGTAATGACGAGAAGAAATACGATTTTACTAATTTTGAAAAAAGAATTGAATTTCATGTCAGTGATTTATAAAAAGCAATTCTGAATACATGATTCAGAATTGCTAAGAATTAAAGATTTATTTCAACCAACGTGGGTCGCCTATCTCGTTATCGATAATTGTTTGGTTCGACACTTTGAAATTACCCGTAGCAGGAGCCGCATAACCGGGATTAAGTATAGAAGCACTGTCGTCAAATATTTTCGAAACTGTTGAACCTCCGGTAAGTAACCCTGGCGCGCCGAAATAGTTGTTTTTATTAAAACTTGGAATTGGAGTTGTACTTTGATTGGAGAAATGTGCCAATGTATTACTTACTATGTTGCTTCTGAAATTAATCGTACCGGGAACCCGGATGTACAGCAATCGTCTGGTTACATCGTTCGCCACGCCATTCAATGTATTATTCTCAATATTAAATACCGGTAGAATTGACGGATAAGCCGCGGAAGTATTATCGTAACGGATAAAATCGCGCGCTTTCACGCTATTATAAATTGTGCTATTGGAAAGCGTCAAAACTTTATACGCGCCCAAGCGATTGTCGAGAAAATCGCCGCCGGAGCATTCTACATCATGTATTATTGAATTGTTGATTACAATAGATTCTACTGTAGCCGCAACATTCAGGTAAATCAAACCTTTCACATAGTTTTTAATTTCACAAGCTTCTACTTGCAGATTTCCATACGTGGCGCCTACTGTAGCGAAAATAATTGATTGATTTCCATCCGGCAATCCGGCACCGTCCATCACTAAGTCTTTCAGCAACAAGGAAGTATTGTTTTCAATCGAGAAATAACCCATAATCACCGGTTTATCGTTTGGATAAACTGCTTTTATTTCCACATTCGCGGGAACTATAAATTTAGTAGCTGACCCATACGTTCCTGGATAAAGGGCGAAAGCGTCGCCGGCTTTTGCGGCGGCAAGTATCGCGGCAAAGTCATCGGTCGGATTCACCGGTATCGCGTTGCCAAGATCAACCAAAGTGGTAAATGAGGTTTTTCCACGTTGAACTTCACCATTATAAATCACGGCTGAATATTTTGTTTCACCATTAAGACCAGAAACCTCAGCAACGCCTGCAGCTATTTCTGCAGCCGAGAGGTTATGAACAATTTCGGGCAAACCTTCGGATGTTATTTTTAGTGCGCTTACTTTTGGGCTTGGCGTCCAACGCAAAACAACCGATTTGGCTTTAATATCTTCATTCATAAATGGCAAGAAGATATTTTCATCTTGAGTTTTGAAGAAAACGCCACTCCATTTTGAATCGCCTGCATCTGCCAATATCGCTTTTATTCTTGCGGAGTATTTCGTTGCACCGTCCAAGCCAACTATGGTGTATGGCAAGTCAGTTGATTTAATATCAGCAATAGTAAGCACCGGTGAGCCTGCGAAAGTGAGACTGTCATTTTTGAAAACTTCAATCACATAACTATCAGCTTTCGTAACTTTCCAGGTAAGTTCCGCGTTCACTTTATTCCGAATGATTGCTTTTACTTCGAGAGGCGAAAAAGCCCGGTCATAAGCAATGTCTTTTATCTCGTCAAGCACCTCTGTACATCCGGTCAGGTTAAAGATAAAAATCAAACCGAAAGTGTATAATATTTTTTTAAGTGTTTTCATAAGAATTATTCTAAAAATTTATTAGTTAGTCAATTGTCCGTTACTGCTATCGATAAATGTTTGCCAAATAGGCCAGAATTGATGTTGATTTGGGTCTTTCTGGTACAAAGTATTGATAAGAGTGGTTGGAAGTTTGTCTGCTCCAAGCCAGTTGGCTACTCCATCATATCCCAGCAATGCACCGGCTTCATCCGTATCTCCATGATTTAGTCCATAAATGACTAAAGTTTCATTATTACTATCGGTTTTGAAATATAATTTCAACGGAAGATCCGCATAAGCGCCCTGTCTGTTAGCCAAATCGTTCATTTTTACTTTTGCTTCGTCCAATTTCACTTTCAGCAAATTCCAACGTATCAAATCGGCTTTACGCAAGGACTCTCCTGCAAATTCAAAGGCGCGTTGATCAACAATAGCATTGAAAAACTTTTCTTTGCTTGTTGTCGCATCTTGCAAATATGCAGCTACCTTAGCAGCGGGCAAGGCGCGATCAAGAATTGGTTTCAGGTATTGAGCTGCCGCAGCAGGACCGTCTAATTCATTTACTGCTTCCGCTGCCATCAGATATACATCAGCCAAGCGCATGTATTGCCAATTGATGCCATCATCGTTGGTAGAAGTAACCCGACGAGTCATCCACTCGTAACGAAGTTTGCCGAAACACCAGGAACGAACCGTTCTAAGTTGCTGTTTTGCCGGATTTCCTTTGCTCCATTCGTAAGGAACACAAGTTACGTCACGCCTTTTGTCATCTACATCGAAATCATAGAAGAGATTTGGCAGTGGTCCATTTACGCCACCTTGTGGCTGTGCCGTGTATTGATCTTCGCTCTGATGTTTCACACCAAATGTATAAAGCACCCTGCCACGTCCGTCCGAGAAGGGAATTTCCCAAAGCGATTCTTTCCCCGCTTTCACATTATCCAGACAAAGAAGACGGAAATTTTCTTCAAAGCCTCCCAATGTAGCCGTTCCACTTGCAATCACTTCGAGAGTTGATTTTTTAGCTAACGCGTACATTTTCTGAACACTCAAGTCCGGGTCGTTACTTCTTCTTAAACCATCAGCACGCTGACTATAACCCGAAGCATATAAAGCTATCCGAGCCTGCAAACCTTTCACGAATGCTCTATTTACCCGTTCGGTGCTGGAAGTAACAGTAGTGGCGTTTGGCCATGCAACCAAGTTGGCAGCTTCGTCCAAATCAGCCAAAAGTTGTTTGAAAATCACATCTCTATCAACGCGTGGCAAATAAAGTGTTTCAGTACTAATTGGTTCGAATCTTGCCGGCACATCGCCCCAGCCTTTTACCAGGTCAAGATAAATCACAGCACGAAGTGTCAGCGCCTCGCCAAGCAACTGCGCCATTGCCGGATTTCCATCTGTTTTGCCATAATTTCTCAAACCTCTGATACACATATTCGCTCTTTCAATTCCTTCATAGAATTTTGCCCACGCGTTTGTAGTATTGTTCATCTGAGTATTAGTTGGAGAGGGGTCGAATCCTGTTAGCGCATATTTCCCGTCATCAGCGATACCGGTTCCAGTAATTGGCACGTTATTAATCCATTCCACATCCGAATTAATACCATAATAAGGTATGTAGCGTCCGCGATAGGAATTAGTTTCCGAGAAAGATTGATGGATACCCATAACAGAGGCTTCGGCCAATGCCTGAGTAGAGAAAATCACAGACTCGTCCATTGTTGATTGAGTAGGAGCTTCCATGTCGCAGGCAACTAATCCTCCCAACAATAATATTATTGTATATATAAAAATTGATCGTTTCATGATAAAATGTTTTTTTAATAGTTAGAAATTTAGATTAAGCCCAAATACGATTTGTCGGCTTTTCGGATAGGCTGAATAATCAACTCCCGGGGTGAGATTCGTGCTCCGCATCGTAGAAACTTCAGGGTCGTAACCGGAGTAATTGGTCAACACAAATACATTGTAACCGGTAACATAGAATCTCAAATTTTGAATTTTAACTGCATTCAAAACAGATTTAGGCAACGTATATCCCAATGTCAGCGTATTCAATCGGAGGAACGAAGCGTCTTCTACCGCCCAATCGCTGAAAACCATTCTCGATGTATATGGCGACCACAAGGTGGTGTTCTTATTCATTTCGGTCAATTCGGCAGGGTCATTTGATATGGTTCCATCAACTTTGAGATTAGTCCAGCGACTTCCATCAGCCATCAAATCAATCATATTCCGGAATTGATATTTACCGGTTTGAGTAAACTCAATTTTATTGGCATTGTAAACATCATTTCCTACGCTCCAGTTAAAACCTGCACCAATGTCAAAATTATAAATACGGGCATTCAAATTGAAACCTCCGGTATGAACCGGATTGGCGTCTCCGATTATTTCACGGTCATCGATACCCACTTTTCCGTCCGTTCCCAAATCTTTCAATTTCATGCTTCCCGGTCTGATTGTACCTACCACCGCCGAAGCATCAGCTACTCCTTCTTTTAATTTCCAGTTTCCTTTATCGTCAACACTTTCAAAATCGCTCACTTCATATCTTCCATCCGAGCGATATCCATACATCTGTCCTACTGCTCCGCCTACTGCGATCCAATAGTCGTTTCCAATTTCGGAGGAAGCCCAATATGTTTCGGCGCCAAAGTCATTCATCATTCCTAAACTTGTGATTTTCGTCTTATTGAAACCGATATTTCCGTTCAAAGTCAGTCCAAAGTTTTTACTGTCAATAGCTACCCAATTTGCGGTTACCTCAAAACCTTTATTCTCGGTATTTCCCATGTTTCGATATTGATTGTCATAACCGGTTCCGGATACAGGGAAGCGAATTAACAAGTCTTTTGTGGTGTTGATATAAGTTTCTATCGAACCATTTAGACGGCTATTAAATGCCGTAAAGTCCAATCCGAGGTTTCTTGTAATGGTTGTTTCCCATTTCAAATCCGGGTTTGCCATTGTTTTTGATGGCGCCCAATAGTTCAAAAACCCATTAATCCATGAGGTGGCGCTCGAGCTGTAACTTTGAGTTAACTGTCCTGTAGGGATGTTGTTATTCCCGGCAGTTCCATAGCTAAGTCGAAGTTTTAGGTCGTCCAACCAATTTTTAGTGCCACGCATAAATGGTTCGGAGGAAATACGCCAAGCGGCGGCGGCCGAAGGGAAATACCCCCATCTATTCTCATCATTGAAACGCGATGAAGCATCTGCACGGAATGTCGCGCTTAGGATATATTTACTTTGATAATCGTAATTTGCTCTACCAAAATAGGATAACAATTTATCGTCTTCGTTGAAAAAATTATCGATTGAGAATGGAACTCCTTGCGACGATAATTTCCAAGCATCGTTAGCTGTAAAGCTTTCGGGGAAACCATGTACAATATCCGTGAGAGTTTTTTGTCCGGTAAATACATATTCGTGTCCTGCCATGATATCCAAACTATGATTTTCAGGAAGAAGTTTTTTGAAATTATAGCTAATCGTATTGCTACTGCGCAAAGATTCAGCATTTCGGTTCAAGAGTTGTATTGCCGGTTTGTTTTGGTTTGTAGAGGCGGGAACATTCTTGATGTAATAAGTCGTAAGCCCCCAATAACGTTTGTCTTGATAAGTATTGTTATCCATTCCGGCTTCTGTTCTCAATTTCAGATTTTTCGCAATCTCCCAAGTCAAACTTGCTCCCAAATTCAAGGTTTTTCGAGCTTGTTCACGCGCATTATCATCAATTGATGTCAACGGATGGTACAAGTTACCCAAATCATCATCATCGCCACCTACTGTTTCGTCAAGATTACGCAAAGGTATTGGCGTGTAAATAACGGAATACTTCAAACGGCGGTCGGTGTCATAAGAGCTTTTCGTATCATTCGCTCCACCGCCATAGATATTGGTACCCGAATAACGCCCCGACAGGTCAAGCGAAAGTTTATCCGTTATTTTACTGTTCAGTTTCAAGCTGAAATTATCGCGATTGAAACTTGATTGTTGCATAATAGCTTTGTCGTTAATGTGCGAATAGCTGAAAGCATATTTCAATTTGTCCGTTCCTCCGTTTATATTCAAGCTGTGGTTGAATGTATTGCCGGTACGCCCAAATGTCAAATTTTGCCAATCATTAGCCGGAACGTTTTGATATAAATCTAAGTCTTGAAAATTGCCAAAATAAGCGTTGTAATCTGAAATACCGGTACTCCCTTTCAGCGCGGCTAATTCATACTGCCATTTGGCATAATCATAAGGCGAAAGCACGTCAAGTGTTTTTGCAATTTTCTTAAATCCAACGTAAGCATTGTAAGTAACGTTGATTTTGCCGGCTTGACCGGATTTCGTTGTTACAATAATTACACCATTCGCACCACGCGATCCATAAATAGCAGTTGATGAAGCGTCTTTCAGCACATCTATCGACTCAATATCGCCGGGAGGTATATCGGAAATAGAAGATACCGGGAATCCATCAACAATAAATAACGGCTCATTGCTTTGGGTGATAGACCCTCCACCACGAACGCGAATTTTCATTTCCGCGTCGGGTGAGCCTTCGGTGGTAGTTACTTGCACACCCGCCATTTTACCCGTCAACGCTTCGGTAGGCGAAGCTACAGGAACTTGCGAAAGTGTTTTCGCGTTAACGGAAGAAACCGAACCTGTGATATCTTTCTTTCTTACAGTGCCGTAACCAATGGCAACGACTTCGTTCAATCCCACCGCATCTTCCGAAAGCGTAACATTGATAGTGGCGCGATTATCAATATCGACAGTTTGGGATTTCATACCTACATAAGAAAATACAAGACTTCGTGTCGAAGACGATACGGTAAGGCTGTATTCTCCATTTAGATTTGTTACTGTTCCACCGCTTGTAGTTACTGACGAACGAACAGAGACCCCAATAAGCGGCTCGCCTATTTCCGATTTCACGGTTCCTTTAATTTGCTTTTCTGCTTGTTGAATTTCAGCATTCGATGCTGTGGTCGCGTTTGCCACATTTGCTGAAAAAACCAATAGCACGAAAGAGAATACGTACAAAAGTTTTTTTAGTGTTCTCATACAACTAGATTTTGTAAAATATTTATTTTTAAGTATTTGATATTAATTCCAGTTTTGGAATAGACTTACATTGGGTTAAATAATAAAATCATTGCATCTTAAATCCAAAGGGACTTGGGGATGATGTAAGAATATTTTTTCAAATTTGTGCACGTGCACATTAATTACGGTTGCAAAAATATGGTGATTCTATGAAAGAGAAAAATTTAAATACGTAAATAATGTTAAGTAATCGTCGAAATTATATGAAAACCTATTTTTCTTTATTCCATATTTGATTTTGTAAAATAATAACTCTAATTTTGTCCGAATTATAATCAGCAAAATGTATATTTATGCAAAAAAGAATCCGAATAAAAGATATAGCCAAGCAAGCCGGCGTTTCATCGGGAACGGTTGACCGCATTTTGCATGGTAGGGGCAACGTATCGTCCAAAAGCAAAGAATTAGTAGAAAGTGTATTAAGAGAGCTTAACTACAAGCCCAATATACACATGTCAAGCATTTCATTAAAGAAAACTTACAATATACTTTTTATTTCTCCAAAATTCACGGCAGGCGAATATTGGGATAGCATTCACAAAGGTATTCTTCGCGCATTGGATGAATTTGAAAACATATCGGTCAATTGCAAAAAAACAAGCTATAATCAATATGACGCCAACGCTTGCCGAAAAGTTTTTGACGAAGCACTTGCACGTGATTATGACGCCGTTATCATTGGTCCGATTTTTCAAAACGAAACCAGAGATTTTTGCCGGAAACTAACAGAAAAGAAAACGCCTTTCGTATTTGTCGATTCCAATGTAGAAAACACAAATCCTTTAGCCTATTTTTCGGCTAATCATTATATTTCAGGCTATTTGATGTGCAAGTTGGTACATGCTATTATGCAAAGCAACAACGACATCGGCATTATGCAGGCTAAACGGAAAGGGAATGAAAGCGCAAACTCGACAATCATGCGAAAAACCGGATTCAACGATTACCTGAAAGAGAATAAGCTCGACAACAAAATTCATCACATACCCTTCTCGGTAAGCAATCCGGACTCCAACAACAAACTTTTGGACGATTTCTTTATTCAAAACCGCAACATTAGCGGCATCGTAGCACTTAACTCACGCGGCAATATCATTTCAAACTACCTGCATCAAAAAAATATCACCAATATTAAAGTAATATGCATGGACTTGACCGCCGACAATGTGAAAGCGCTCAAAGAAGGACAAATCGATTTCTTAATCGGGCAAAAACCGGAACGTCAAGGTTATCTGGCAATGAAATTCTTAATAGAACATCTGATTTATAAAACACCGGTGGTGGTAGAAAATATCTTACCACTCGATATTATTACAAAAGAGACCATTGATTTGTACAACGAGTTCAACGATTTGGAGTATGTAAATCAATACCAATAAAAAAATATAATTAAAACATCTATTTTCGAATTTACTACAAAAATACATTTGAATAACAACAGATATACCAAAATACCGTATCTTTGCGGCTTATTTTTGAAAAACCATTTGTAAGGAACAAAAAAAACTGTTATGATAAACATTACATTCCCCGACGGTTCGGTTCGCCAATTTGAAAGTGGCATCTCCGGACTTCAAATTGCAGAAAACATCAGCCCTCGCTTGGCAAAAGAAGTATTGTCAATTGGCGTAAATGGTGAAACCTGGGATATTTCCCGCCCGATTACGAGTGATTCATCCATTGTGTTGTATAAATGGGACGATGCGGAGGGCAAACACGCCTATTGGCACAGCTCGGCTCACCTAATGGCTGAGGCACTTCAGGAACTATATCCCGGTATAAAATTCGGAATCGGTCCCGCGATAGAAAATGGATTCTACTATGATGTGGATCCGGGTGAGGCTGTCATCAAAGAAGCCGACCTGCAAACCATCGAAAACAAGATGATGGAACTCGCGTCGCGCAAAGAAGCAATTGTACGCAAAGATATTTCGAAAGCTGAAGCACTGAAACTTTTCGAAGATAAAGGCGATGAATACAAAACCGAACTAATTTCCGACCTCGAAGACGGCACAATTACCCTATATTCGCAAGGTAACTTTACCGACCTTTGTCGCGGACCTCACTTGAACAATACGAGTGAAATCAAAGCGATAAAAATGCTGAGTGTGGCAGGCGCATATTGGCGAGGCGATGAAAAGCGTAAAATGCTCACCCGCATTTACGGTATCACTTTTCCGAAGAAAAAAATGCTTGACGAATACTTAATTCTACTCGAAGAAGCAAAAAAACGCGACCACCGCAAAATCGGTAAAGAGTTGGAACTTTTCATGTTTTCCGAAACGGTAGGAAAAGGCTTACCAATGTGGCTTCCCAAAGGCACCGCGCTGCGGCTTCGTCTTGAGGATTTTCTCAAACGCATTCAACGTAAATATGAATACCAACAAGTAATCACTCCGCATATTGGCAACAAGCTGCTCTACGTTACATCCGGACACTTTGCTAAATATGGAAAAGATTCTTTTCAGCCAATCCACACACCCGAAGAAGGCGAAGAGTATCTACTCAAACCAATGAATTGCCCGCATCATTGCGAAATATTCAAATACAAACCCCGCTCTTACAAAGATCTGCCGGTTCGTTTGGCCGAATTTGGTACTGTGTATCGCTACGAACAAAGCGGAGAGTTGCATGGACTTACTCGTGTTCGCTCTTTCACACAAGACGATGCGCACATCTTCTGCCGCCCCGATCAGGTGAAAGAAGAATTCTTGAAAGTGATGGATATCATCACCATTATTTTCAAAGCGTTAGATTTCAGCAATGTTGAAGTGCAGATATCACTGCGCGACCCAAATAACAAAGAAAAATACATCGGAAGCGATGAAAATTGGGAAAAAGCCGAGCAATCCATCGTGGAAGCTTGTAAGGAAAAGGGGGTAAAAGCCAATGTAGAATTGGGCGAAGCAGCCTTCTATGGACCGAAACTCGACTTTATGGTTCGCGACGCCATCGGGCGTAAATGGCAACTTGGCACGATCCAAGTGGATTACAATTTGCCGGAACGATTTGAGCTGGAATATACCGGCGAAGACAATCAAAAGCACCGTCCGGTAATGATTCACCGCGCGCCTTTCGGCTCGATGGAACGATTTGTAGCTGTGCTCATTGAGCATACTGCCGGAAAATTTCCGCTTTGGCTCACTCCGGAGCAAGTTGTGATTCTGCCAATTAGCGAAAAGTTTAACGATTACGCCAAAGAAGTTGCTCGTAAACTCGACGCGCAAGACATCCGTGTTACTGTGGATGAACGCAATGAGAAGATTGGACGTAAAATCCGCGACAACGAATTGAAACGTATCCCTTACATGCTTATCGTTGGTGAAAGAGACGCTGAAAACGGCGAAGTTTCGGTACGCAAACAAGGTGGTGGCGACCAATACACATTGACAATTGATGATTTTGCATCTGAGATTCAATCGGAAGTAAACAAAATCATGAAAGAAGCTTTGACTTTCTGACACGAAAGTTAATTTCAAGATAATTCGAATAACTCACTTTTTATTCGAAGAGATGATTAAAAAAAGACCGCCTGCAAGGGATTGAAGGCGGTCTTTCTTTTCGCATTAATATCAAGTAAAAAGCAATATTCTTATTTCGAAAATAAATGAATATCGTTTTAAACCATTATTTCTAATTCAATAATCTCACTACTTTAATACGTATGATTCAATCAAAAATCTCATCTTCGGCCTATTCCGACACCAAACCACACTACGAAATTTTAAATGGACTGCGAGGTGTGGCAGCGCTCATGGTTATCTTTTATCACATTTTCGAAGCATTTGCCACAAGCCCTGTCGATCAGCATTTCAATCATGGATATTTAGCAGTCGATTTTTTCTTTATATTATCCGGGTTCGTAATAGGCTACGCGTATGACGACCGCTGGAAAACAATGAGCGTAAAAGATTTTATTAAGCGTAGATTAATCCGCTTGCACCCGATGATAGTGATGGGTGTCGTATTGGGTGTGATTACATTCATCATCCAGGGCAGTGTGAAGTGGGATGGTACCAAAACTCACATTTCAATGGTGATGCTTGCCATGCTTACCAGCATGTTTCTGATTCCGGCTGCTCCAAAATCGGGAATTGAAGTAAGAGGTAATGGTGAGATGTTTCCACTCAACGGGCCTATCTGGTCGTTGTTCTTCGAATACATTGGTAATATATTGTATGCGTTGGCTTTGCGCCGCTTGTCCACAAAGGCTCTGACAGTAGTTGTTGCGATTTCCGGACTTGGCCTATCGGCTTTTGCTATTGGCAATCTGTCGGGCTACGGACATTTAGGTGTAGGCTGGAGCATGTCCGACTACAATCTTTTAGGAGGATTTCTGCGTTTGTCATTCGCTTTCTCGGTTGGGCTGCTCATGTCGCGTAATTTTAAGCCGGTAAAAATAAAAGCCGCATTCTGGATTTGCAGTTTGTTTATTGTCATTTTGCTTTCATTTCCATACATCGGAGATGGTTCGTCGCCGTGGATGAATGGCATTTACGATTCAATCTGCACCATCATTATTTTCCCTGCTCTCGTTTATTTAGGTGCTTCCGGCAAAACTACCGATAAAAGCTCTACTAAAATCAATAAATTTCTGGGAGACATTTCCTATCCGCTCTATGTGGTTCATTATCCGTTTATGTACCTATTTTATGCCTGGGTTTGGAAAAACGAACTCACTTTTTCGCAGGCTTGGCCAATAGCTTTGCTTGTAGTTGTGGGCAATATCCTTTTGGCATACCTGGTACTGAAGCTTTACGACGAGCCGGTGAGGAAATATTTAACAAGAAAACTCAAACTCAACAAGAAAAAGGAGTCGTAAATCATAAAAAAGGAAATTGCTACACGCGCGATTTCCTTTTTTTATTTATTTTAGCAACTCGCGCGCGTTCATCAAAGCCGCTTCGGTTACAGACTTGCCGCTTAGCATCCCGGCAAGCTCCTGAATCCTTTCATCCTGATTGAGGATTTGAATAAACGTTTCGGTAGAAATTCCCGCATTGTCTTTAAACACGCGGTAATGGGCGTTTCCTTTAGCAGCTATTTGAGGCAAATGGGTGATAACAATTAACTGGGTTTTCAGTCCCATTTGCTTCATTATATCGCCCATACGACCGGCTATTTCTCCGGATACTCCGGTGTCTATTTCATCAAAAATAATCGTTGGCAGGTTCAATTTTCGCACCAGCAACGACTTGATAGCCAACATCAGGCGCGAAACTTCGCCACCCGAAGCAGTTTCTGCCACAAGCTGAACCGTACGGTTTTTGTTGGCGCTGAATAGAAATTCCACATCGTCGTTTCCACTATCAGCAAAGTTAGCCGCCGGCTTTATGCTAATTACAAATCGTACATTCGGCATACCGAGTTGCACAAGTTCTTTCACCAGGTATTTCTCAATTTCGGGTATCACTTTTGCGCGCGATGAAGTTAAACGGTCGGCACAAACACGTAGCACATCCAAACTACGCTCTACCAGATTTTCGGCCTCTTTCAGAATCTCATCAAAATTATCTATCCGGTTCAATTGTTCGCGCATCGAGTCGCGCATTTCCATCAGTTTTTCAACCGAATCGGCTTTAAATTTCTTTTGAAGGCTTAGCAACAGTCCCAGACGGTTGTCAATATACTCTAAGCGTTCGGGGTCGAACTCCAACGAATCTTGCGTATTGGACACATCATAAGCAATATCTTTTAGCTCGATAAGCATCGCGTCAATTCGCTCAGCCCAATTTGCACCTTCGGGCAGAAAATCTTTAATTCTAAAAATTGCCGAATGAATATCTTTCACCGATTTCAACACATTGGCTTCCTCGTGCGTAAAAAGATAATCGGCCTGCTGGAGACCCAATTTTATATCTTCCAGATGATTCAACTTTTCCTGCTCAGCCTCCAATTCAGTCTGCTCGCCTTCGATGAGCGACGCGTCATCGAGTTGCCCCAATTGAAATTTCAAATAATCCAAATCTGCCGATTGCTTGTCGGCTTCTTTACGCAAGTTCGACAGTTTCGTTTTCGCTTCGTTCCAGTTACCGTATGCCACTTGATATTCAGCAAGTTCTTTCTGATTATCGGCTACGGCATCCACCACCCGTATTTGGTAATCAAAGGTGGAGAGTAGCGAGTTTTCATTTTGAGAATGAATATCGAGCAGTTGGTTGCTCAAATCGCGCAACACATTGAGCGACACGGGTGTGTCATTGATAAAAGCACGCGATTTTCCGTTGCTGCTCACCTCGCGCCTCACCACGGATATTGCGCTGTAATCAAGCTCATTGGTTTCAAAAAATGTTTTCAGATTATAATTTCCAACTTCGAAGAAAGCTTCAACTACAGTTTTCGGCGCGCCTTCACGAATCACCCGGGTATCGGCACGTTGCCCTTGCACAAGCGATAGCGCGCCCATGATGATTGATTTTCCGGCACCCGTTTCGCCGGTAATGACCGTCATCCCGGAGTTGAAATCAATATTCAGCTCGGTGATTAAGGCATAATTTGAAATAGAAAGTGATTGGAGCATACAATTCTTAGTAGGGCTTACGTCAATTTAGTTCGATTATTGAGTGCAAAGTTATCACTCACTTATCGAAAAACCAAATTCAACCCGGTAATTTCATTGCTATTTTTTAAGAATCTGCTCGTAGCGGGTGGTGAGCGAGGGATTGATCGAAGTAAGTACATCCACCGCTTGTTCTTTTTCTTCGTTTGTTCCTTGTTTGAAAATGTTTATCAGTTCATCATTTTTAGCATCGAGAAACGCGCTTATGACCACCGCGTTGGGTCTTGAGCGATAGGCATCGCGAAGTATCGGTAGCCCCGACGCTATTTTCGCTCTGCCATTGGTGGCGTTAACACTCATCTCATCCAGCCCGAGGCGATGATACTCGAAGAAATACTCCCGGTACTTTTTGAATGCTTCATCCATTATATTGCTGATCACAGCATAGCGATTCCGATCGTTTTCAAAAGCCTTCCACCCCTGCCAGTCGGAGCTTTGTGCTTGGGTAACAATACTCTCCGCAGCCTGAAAACAGGAGTTTCCACCCATTCGCGCAAACGAATCCATATCAAAACCGATGATGATATAGGCATAGTAGGCAAGCACTGCCGTAAAATTGGAGCTAAGACTGGTGGGATTAAACTCCAGCGGATCAAATTCGCGGTAAGTAAAACTAAAAGCGGCATCTTTGAAATTCAGCAAGTTGGTAGTATAAGAGGCGCCATAAACCGGACGGCGCGACTGCACCACCATCTCAGCCGAGAAGTTATCTCCATCGACACTGTTGATAATAATATTGACATTACATTCTATCCGCTCGTTTTCTTCGTACGCCCAATCCGTCCAGCGACGATTGTTTAGAAATTCAGTCGCCGATTTTTGCAAAGTAGTAAAAACCGATTTGTTTGTACCCTGAATTTTATCGGAATTTATCTGCAAATTGCATTTAAGCTCCTGCGCTGTAAGTGTAACGCACGAAAAAAACATGGCTATCAGGTACAAAATCAGTTTCATATTACAGAATGAATTTTGTGAAACAAGCAAAGTATCGTTTTTTATTTTAGAAAAATAAATCTAATCTTCAGATTACTAAACGCATTATAGGCGCATTTCGTATAAGACAAACAGGAAAATTAAAAGAAGACGTATCATGTGGAATGGTAGAACTCCGGATTAGACTTTCGGAATATTTGCAACGACTCCCCTCGCCCACCCAGAAAAATAATTCAGGTAAAAAGCAGGAAAAGGCAACGTGATGCGATGCGTCAATAGCGTATCAAGCATTCTTTGAATAAATAATTGAAGGATGTCAATCCGTATTTGGCATAGCAATTCATGCTTCGAAGCGATTTTAGTAGCTCCTGACAGCGATTCTGCCATCTGAGTTTCCGATATTATCATTGCGTCGTGCTTTTCGAGTTACTTTGATGAGCTTTTCGAGTTAGTTTAAAGTGTTTTCGAGTTACTGTGACACGCTTTTTGAGTTAGTTTAAAGTGTTTTCGAGTTACTGTGACTAGCTTTTCGAGTTACTTTGATAAGCTTTCCGAGTTACTTTGACTAGCTCTTCAAGTTGGTTTAAAGTGTTTTCGAGTTATTTTGACTAGCTTTTCGAGTTGGTTTAAAGTGTTTTCGAGTTACTTTGACGAGCTTTTCGAGTTACTTTAAAGTGTTTTCGAGTTACTTTGATGAGCTTTTTGAGTTACTTTGATTAGCTTTCCGAGTTACTTTGATTAGCTCTTCGAGTTAGTTTAAAGTGTTTTCAAGTTACTTTGACTAGCTTTTCGAGCAGAATAAAGTAGTTGCTAAGATCAGTCGATTTCAGCCGGATACGAGAATTTCCTTTCGCAAGATCAAGGAAACGCCCCTTTTGCAGTTAGAGATAGCGTTTGCACTGTAGCGCTTCATGACGAGTTTCCGCACAAATTCAAGTATCAAGCTATCAACATCCATGTCTTCCGGTTATAAGCGTAAATGACAAAGACAACAAAATATTCGCAAATACAAAATAATTCAATATTTTATTCGCGTTAAACACCTGTTTATCTGCATCATACTAAGCAAATCCACTTTTCTCACAAATTGGTTTACGAATGTTATGTATTTTGTATTTAAGATTTTTGTATATTTGTTGCGTAAATAAAATGTTGGCAGTCACCCTAAAAAGACAGACAGTGCAAAAAATATGGTTGACAATTTGGACAGCAAAACGAAAATTAAAAGAGATAAAAACCGTAAATTTGCTTGACTTAAATATTTAATATAAAAAGAGGAATGACAAACAAAACAGCAAAACCGTTTTTGAAATGGGCAGGTGGAAAAACACAGCTCATTAACGATATTGAAAAGACATTGCCGACAAACATAACACAAACAGATTTTATATATATTGAACCATTTGTAGGAAGTGGTGCAATTTTGTTTTGGATGTTGAACAACTTTCCAAACCTACAAAAAGCAGTTATTAACGACATTAACGAAGACTTAATAAACACTTACAAAACAATAGCTTCAAGACCAAAAGAATTGATTTCTATTCTTCAAATCCTACAAGACGAATTTCACGGACTTGAAGGAAAAGACGAAGAAAAAAAGGAATATTACTACTCAAAAAGAGAGCTTTACAACACAAGAAAAGAAGAACAAAGCGGACAAGCCGCTTTGTTTATTTTTCTTAATCGGACTTGTTTCAATGGACTTTACCGAGTAAATCGCAAAAACGAATACAACGTGCCAATGGGCAGTTACAAGAGACCGACAATTTGCGACACAGAAAATATATTAGTAGTAAGTAAAGCGTTGAATAGAGTGGAAATCCTTTGTGGCGACTATGAAGAAACTCTGAATTTTGCTGACAATAACACGTTGTTTTATTTCGACCCACCATATAAGCCATTAAGTGAAACTTCAAGTTTTAACTCATACGCAAAAGATGAATTTAATGATGCTGAACAAATCAGACTAAGAGATTTTTGTCACAAACTTGATGCACTGAACCATACTTGGATTTTAAGCAATTCAGACGTTAAGGGCAAAGATGAGAACGACAATTTTTTTGACGAATTATATGCAGATTTTAAAATTGAAAGGGTTGACGCTAAACGAAGCATAAATGCAAATCCTGAAAAAAATTATTTGGGCGTTCCCTTCGGTCGGGCTTTCCGTTCCAATCTTTTTGTTCGTTCCTCACAAAAAGGATTTCCACTGCAATCCCTAACGCAATCAGCTGCATAAAATGAATTTAGCTTTCAACACTAATTTAGCAGAAGGTTATACAAGTAATTCTCAAATAGCAAGACTTCTAACTGAAAATTGGGTTTTGAATAATTCATATTGCCCAAGTTGTGGCGATTTGCCATTAAATGAATTTGAAAATAATCGTCCAGTTGCTGATTTTTATTGTAAAAAATGTTCAGAAGAATTTGAATTAAAAAGCAAAAACGGAAAATTATCAAATACAATTACTGATGGAGCTTACTCTACTATGATTGAAAGGATTAATTCTGATAATAACCCAAATTTCTTTTTTCTAACTTATACTAAACAATGGACAGTCAATGATTTTCTAATAATTCCAAAACAATTTTTTACAACAGAAATTATTATTAAACGACCGCCTTTATCCGAAACCGCTAGAAGAGCAGGTTGGGTTGGTTGCAATATTGATATTTCAAAAGTAGCAGATGCTGGTAAAGTTTTTTTGATTAAAAATGCTCAAACAATTAATCAAGAATTTGTAAAAGAAACTTTCAATAAAACATTGTTTTTAAGAACAAAAAGCAAAGATGCTAAAGGTTGGATTTTAGATGTGATGAATTGCGTTGATTTGATAAAAAAAGAAACATTTACTCTTGATGAAATCTACAAATTTGAAGAAAGACTGAAAATTAAATACCCAAATAATAATTTTATCAAAGACAAAATCAGACAACAATTACAGCTTTTACGTGATAAAGGTATTATTGAATTTGCCGGTCGAGGGAATTATAAAAAAGTAAATTATGCAAACATTTAAAATTGAAATTCAAGAATTACTTGCTCGTGTTGTAGAAGTGCAAGCTGTAACAATTCAAGAGGCTTTCTCAAAGGTAAATGACCAATATAAAAAAGCTGAAATAGTATTAGACTACAATGACTTTGCAGAAGTTAACTTTACAGATATTAATAGTCAAAGTAAGCAAGATGAAATAAATATGCTTATCAAAGGAATTATTAATTATCTCTATGAAGATGAACAAAAGCATTTTGACGAGTTAAATAAACCTGAAAATCATATTTTCCAAAACTTAGAACGATTGAAATCATTAGTTGATTGATATAGTTTTGCTGACCCACCCTATTTTTTATCTAACAACGGACTTTCAATTCAAAACGGTCAAATCGTAAGCATAAATAAAGGTAAGTGGGACAAATCAGAAGACTTTGAATTTATAAATGACTTCAATCGCAAATGGCTTCCATTGGTTCGTGACAAAATGAAAGATGATGCAACAATTTGGATAAGTGGAACAATGCACAACATTTTTTTAGTTGGACAAATTCTAAACGAATTAGGTTTTAAAATCCTAAATGTTGTGACTTGGGAAAAGACCAATCCACCACCAAACTTTTCGTGCAGATATTTTACATACTCGACAGAGCAGATAATTTGGGCAAGAAAAAGCGAAAAAGTTCCTCATTACTTCAACTATGAATTAATGAAGCAACTTAATGGCGACAAACAGATGAAAGACGTTTGGAAATTGCTAGCAATTGCACCTTGGGAAAAATCGTGTGGTAAACACCCGACACAAAAACCACTTTCAGTTTTGACAAGACTTATTTTGGCCTCGACAAAGCCAAACGCTTGGATTTTAGACCCATTTACAGGAAGTTCGACAACAGGAATTGCAGCTAATTTGGCAAATAGACGATTTCTAGGAATTGACCAAGAAGAAGAATTTCTGGGAATCAGTAAAAACCGAAAAATCGAAATCGAAAATCTTAAAACTGCGTCAAATTACAAACAAAAAATTAGTGGTTTCAACGACAAAAAAGAGCTTGAATTATTCCTTGTCAAAGAACCAAGAGCAGAATATAAAACAGAATTAAACCTTGAAAATAAAGGGGCGATCGGCTAACAAGCGGTTTGAACGCAAGCAGGGGTAAATTGCCCCGTTTGAAGTTTTGTGATATATTTGAAGTTCAGTTCTCGCATCAATAGTAGTGCTAAATGCCCTGCCTTCGCCAAGCCGCCAACCGTTGTGCTTAATGCTAAATACATCCTACAGCATGGATACAGAAATAAAATTAGAAGATTTAGGATATAATAACAAACTTGAAAAATTCAGGATTGAACAGAATCTTGAAAACTTTGAGATAGGAAGAATTATATTAGAACATAAAGAGAGATATATCGTCAAGACTACTAATTGTGAACTTGAAGCTGAGATTACTGGTAATATGCGATTTTCTGCCAATAGTCGTGAGGATTTTCCAGCAGTTGGCGATTGAGTAGCATTGACATCGTATGATTCAAATTCAGCTGTAATTCATAAAATATTACCAAGATTTTCAATTATTGCATATCACCGGAATAAGTAACATGTAAATTTTATCAAAACCCTTGCTGTATAAAACGTAAACAGTAAACATATAGATGTCAGATTGGATAGGCTTGAAGCGGGAAAATGAAATATTTATCTATAGATTTATTTCTAAATATCAAAAAAAGGAAATCTCCGAAGAAATTTCCTTTTATAATTTAGTTGCGGAGGCCCGACTCGAACGAACGACCTTTGGGTTATGAGCCCAACGAGCTACCACTGCTCCACTCCGCGATATTTTTGTTTTGCGATGCAAAGGTACGACAAGAATATTGATTCTCCAAATTAAACGGCAAAAAAAGATGATAAAAAACGCAACGGCACACAGTAATGTGATTGATTTGAATAAAAACAAGGTCATAGCGACACAATAATCAACTTAAATATAAGTTTTTAGACAGCGAAACTAAAAATATTTATGATAGAATTAAAAAATGTCGTATATTTGCAGTCCGTTTAAAAAACTGAAAATAAATAATCAATTAATTAATTCATAAAAATTTTTTCATGCAAAACAAAGGGCTTGTAAGATTTCTGGGGATTGCACTTGCGCTTATTTGTGCCTTCTATTTGTCATTTAATCTTGTGACAAAAAGATACGAAACAAAGGCGGAAGAAGTTGCTGCTACGGCAAAATCAAATTTTGAGAAAAGCAGCGCATTCGCAAACCTGTCAGCTAAGGAAAAAAGTATCCAATTGGACATCGTAGGCAACAATGCTTATTATGCATTTTTGGATTCAGTAGGTAAACAAAAAGTATATTTAGGTTATACACTTAAAGAAACTCGTCAAAAAGGGGTTAATTTAGGTCTTGACCTGAAAGGTGGTATGAACGTAACATTGGAAGTATCCGTGCCTGATATTTTGAGGGCTCTTTCCAACTACAACACCACTCCCAATTTCAATAAAGCGCTTGAAGTAGCATCTGAAAAACAAAAAAAGAGTAGCGGAGTGCAATATCTCGATTTGTTTGTTCAGGCTTACAAAGAAATCGATCCACAAGCAAAATTGGCTACTATTTTCAGTACTTTTGAATTGAAAGATCGAATTACCCTAAGCAGTACAAACGATCAAGTTTACACCATTCTCAAACAAGAGGTTGATGGAGCTATTAGCAACTCTTTCAATGTGCTTCGTACGCGTATTGACCGATTCGGTGTAATTCAGCCAAATATTCAAAAACTTGAAAATTCAGGTCGTATTCTGGTTGAGCTTCCGGGTGTAAAAGAGCCTGAACGTGTTCGTAAACTGCTTCAAGGTTCGGCTAATTTGGAATTTTGGCCTACTTATGATTTGAGCGAAATCATTAATAATATCGTTGAGGCAAACAAAGTTATTGCGCAACTTGGCGGTGCGGTGGTAGCAAGTGATACAACATCTGTTGCTAAAACTGACTCTGCAAAGGTTACAGCTACTACAGCTTCGGCAACCCTTGCCGACAGCCTGAAAGCAGCGATGACAAGCAAAACACAAACAGCAACCGACTCGCTGAAACAAGTAGAAAAAGATAAAAAAGAGAATCCGCTTTTTGCTATCCTTGCTGTTAACGCGCAAGGCGGACAAGTGGCAAGAGGGCCTGTTGTGGGTATGGCGGCAAGTAGCGATACAGCCAAAATCAACCAATACTTCAACTTGAAACAGGTGAAAGAGGTACTCCCTCGCGACTTAGGTCTTCGTTGGAGCGTAAACGCGGTGGATGAAAACGATAAGTATTATGAGTTGGTAGCTATTAAAATATCAAGTCGCGACGGTCGCGCACCACTTACCGGTAGTGTAATCACCGATGCAAGAGACCAATTTGGACAAAACTCTTCGTTTGCCGAAGTAGGCATGTCGATGAACGCAGAAGGCGCAAAAACTTGGGCGCGAATGACCAAAGAAAATATTGGTAAGTCAATCGCTATCACCCTTGATGGATATATCTATTCTTATCCTACCGTTCAGAATGAAATCACCGGTGGAAATTCGCAAATTACCGGTCGTTTCACCCCTGAGCAAGCAAAAGACTTAGCTAACGTGTTGAAATCCGGTAAAATGCCGGCACCAGCACGCATTGTTCAGGAAGACGTTGTAGGTCCTTCACTTGGAGATGAGGCAATTAATAACGGAGTATGGTCATTTGCCATCGCCTTCTTGCTTGTAATGCTTTACATGATTTTCTATTACGGATTAATTCCGGGAATTATCGCCGATATTGCACTTTTTGTCAACGTATTCTTCTTGCTTGGTATTCTTGCGTCATTTGGTGCTGTGCTCACATTGCCGGGTATCGCGGGTATTGTGCTCACGCTGGGTATGGCAGTGGACGGAAACGTGTTGATCTATGAGCGGGTACGTGAAGAGATAGATGCCGGAAAGAATTTGAAAAAAGCGGTTCACGATGGCTTTAATCATGCAATATCAGCAATTGTGGATGCCAACGTTACTACGCTCATAACCGGTATTGTACTTTACATCTTTGGTCAGGGTCCAATTCAAGGCTTTGCTACTACGTTGATAATTGGTTTGGTTACATCTTTCCTTACTTCCATATTCCTCACACGCTTAATGCTTGAAACATACGCGAATCGTGAAAATGCGAAACAAATCAACTTTACAACCAGAAATACAAGTACTTGGTTCCAAAACTACAATATTGATTTTATCGGTAAACGTAAAACTGCTTATATCATATCGCTTGCATTAATTGCAATTAGTTTGCTGGGTGTTACTTTCAAAGGTATGAGTTATGGTATCGACTTTATCGGTGGACGCAATTATATTGTTCAGTTTGATAAAAAAATAGATGCGGAAGATGTTCGTAAAGCTTTGGAAAATAATTTTGAAGAAGCAAGCGCGAAAGTAATCAGCATTGGAACAAACAATGACAAGTTGCGTATATCAACAAAATATAAGATTGAAGACCAATCAAGCACAGCCGATGATGAGGCGGTGGCTAAGCTTTACACAGGATTGAAACCATTCTTAAATGAGAATGTAGATTTGCAGCATTTTGTGTCGAACAACTTGGTGAACTCACAGAAAGTAGGACCAACTATCGCGGATGACATTAAAACATCTTCCATTTGGGCTGTTATTATATCACTCATTCTGGTATCTACCTATATCTTTATCCGATTTAGCGATTTCGGATTCTCCATGGGGGCTATGGCTTCACTTGGGCATGACGTAATAATAATTATTGGAGCTTTTGCTTTACTTTGGGGAGTGCTTCCGTTCTCGTTGGAGATTGACCAGGAATTTATAGCTGCGTTGCTAACGTATATCGGTTTCTCGGTAAATGATACCGTGGTTATTTTCGACCGTATCCGTGAAAACAAACGACTATATCCGAAACGTGAAGAAAAAGAAATTATCAACGAAGCGCTTAACGACACACTAAGTCGTACGTTTAGTACTTCGGCGAGCGTTCTTGTCGTGTTGCTTGCTATCTTCTTCTTTGGGGGTGATACTATTCGCGGATTTATCTTCGCGCTCTTAGTGGGTACTTTCTTGGGGGTATATTCTACGTTGTTTGTAGCGGTACCGGTAGCTTATGACATCATCATGTCAAAAAGGAAAAAGAAAAGTGAGAAATTAGCGCTGGGAACAGTGAAGAAATAGAAACAAGTCAAATTGTAATTTCGTGTTATTTATAAAGCAGAAAGTAGAGGCTGTCCACAATATGGGCAGCCTCCTTTTTTTATACTCCCTTTTCCTCAAAAAATATCAACTCTCCGGATCTCATCATATCGCTTGATTCTTTGTAACGGTGAATGCGCCCCCGATGTTCCATAAAATAAAGTGCAGTAAATGTATTTGCTTGTTCTTTCGTAATGCCTATTCCTTTCACCAGAAGTAAAGCTTTCACGAAATGCCCGTTCATTTTTACGAGTAAAGTTATGATTCTGTATTAAATTATTGTTTTATTTCAATAATGTCCATATATTTGTATTTTGTAATCATTAAAACAATTTAATTATGGGATTTATACAAGAATTTAAAGAATTTGCTGTTAAAGGCAATGCCATCGACTTAGCAGTCGGAGTAATCATCGGAGGAGCATTTGGAAAAATTGTAACAAGTGTTATCGACGATTTGATTATGCCTATCGTTGGCGCAATAATCGGAAAGCCCGATTTTAGTAGCTTGTATTGGGTAATGAAAGGTGATGTACCCGCCGGTCTGCCACTCGATAAAGCACGTGAACTGGCCGACACTACGATTTTTGCTTATGGTAATTTTATTACGGTAGCTATCAATTTCCTGTTGTTGGCCTTGGTTATTTTCTGGATGGTGAAAGGGATCAACAAAATGAAGAAAAAAGAAGAAGCAGTTGCTGCTCCTCCAGCTCCATCGAAAGAGGAAGTATTGCTTGGAGAAATTCGTGACCTGCTGAAAGATAAGAAATAAAAGATCCTTCGCAATATTATCTATTCGCCCTGAAATTCAACCGTTTCAGGGCGAATTTTTTGTATCATACCTGATAATAGATTGTCGCTTGCCACTAACTGACTTCGCCTACTTTTTGGCAAGATACAGAAACCACATCAGCAACGCGGAGCCGAAGAAAGCTACTATGCTGCGTCCGATTTGCTCGTTCTCCACCACAAAATCGAGGAATCCAAATAACCATGCGCCTAAAAGACTCCCAACAATCGCTGCTAAAATGTAAATCAGTAGCCTCGTGCCGTTTAGTTTCATTATTATGCCTGCGATGAAACCAGCTATAACTCCAATAATAATGTATAAGATTGTATTCATTTCGACAGTACTTAAAGGTTAATATTCATTGTAATATTAAAACAAAAAACCTCATGCTAAAGTTCTAAAAATTATTCGCTAACTTTGTCCCGTTTTCAGTGCCTTACTTTCATCGAAAAGCGAAGATACAGGAATGTTGTAAACTATAATTTTGTTCAACTTTAATCATAGAATTTATGTCGTTTAAACGTACTTTATTTGTTGCTATTCTATTTGCAGCAATCACTCTCCCTTCGTTAGCTTGCACCAATTTCTTGGTAGGTAAGAAAGCTACCACAGATGGCTCTACTTTTATTTCGTATGCTGCCGATTCGTATATGCTATTCGGTTCGCTTTATCATTTTCCGGCGGCTGTTCATCCTCGAGGCGCTATGCTCGATGTGGTTGACTGGGATTCGGGGAAATATTTAGGTAAGATAAAACAAGCGGAACGAACATACAATGTTATCGGTAACATGAATGAACACCAGCTTGCTATTGGTGAAACCACTTTTGGAGGTCATCCCGAATTGCAGGATTCTACCGGAATTATTGACTATGGTAGCCTGATTTACATTGCTTTGCAACGCTCACGCACCGCCCGCGAAGCCATTAAAATCATGACCGATTTGGTAACGGAGTACGGTTATTATAGCTCCGGTGAGTCCTTTTCTATTGCCGACCCCAACGAAGTGTGGATTCTGGAGATGATAGGCAAAGGAGTTGGCAATAAGGGTGCTGTATGGGTTGCGCTTCGTTTGCCCGATGATTGCGTTTCTGCCCATGCCAACCAAGCTCGAATCACTACGATACCATTTGACGATACATCGAACTGCATGTATTCGAAAGATGTTGTGAGTTTTGCGCGTGAGAAAGGATATTTTAAAGGAAAAGACAACGAGTTTAGTTTCTCGGACGTGTATAATCCGCTCGATTATTCGGGCTTGCGAATTTGCGAAGCACGTGTATGGTCATTTTTTCGCCACGTCAACAGCGAAATGAATGGTTACATTAGCTATGTGAAAGGGGAAACCAAAACCCGAATGCCGTTGTGGATTAAACCGGAACGCAAGTTGAGTGTAAATGATTTGAAATCATTTATGCGTGACCAATATGAAGGCACCGAGTTTGACATGACCAAAGGTGTCGGAGCAGGTCAATTTGGCTCGAAATTGCGTCATAGCCCACTCACTTTCAAGGTAGATGGTGTGCTTTACGGACACGAACGTCCCATCGCCACGCAGCAAACAGCATTCTCATTTGTAGCGCAATTGCGCAGTTGGCTCCCCAACTATGTAGGCGGTATTTTGTGGTTTGGTGTGGATGATGCGGCAAGCAATGTATATATTCCGGTATATGGTTGCACTACCGAAGTTCCATGGTCGTTTGATTCCGCGAATGGAGGTTTGCTGGATTATTCTGCCACTTCGGCATTTTGGACCTTTAATTTTGTATCCAATTATGCTTATGGTAAATTTGCGCCCATGATGCAGGATATTAGAAAAAAACAAGGCGAAGTTGAAAGCGGATTTGAAAAAGAACTTCCCGGAATTGAGCAGACGGCTACAGCCATGACCGAATCTGAAGCACGCAAATTTCTAACAGATTACAGTGTTTCATCAATGGAATTGACAGTTAAAACATGGAAAAGCTTAGGTGAATTTTTGTTGGTTAAATACATTGACGGGAATATAAAAAAAGAAGAGAATGGTGTTTTCTTGAAAAACGAACAAGGCTTGCCTCCTGGAATTATCCGTGCCGGTTATCCCGAAGAGGCGCAGCGAGCGATGGTAAAAGAGAATCCCGGATTGCGCCAAAAAACACAAGCAGAGCTTGACCAGCGCAAATAAGCCCTACGAATGAAAAAAACAGCGGAATGAAAATTTCATTTCGCTGTTTTTTTTACAATCAAACTAATTCAAAATTCCAGATAAAATCTGTATTATTAATTCTATCTACCTCCCCTACCCGATGATTCGCTACGCCCCGATGAACTTCCACCTGAATTGCCACCTGAACTTCTACTCGGAGTAGAATACGAACCACTGCTTGACGACGACGAGCTTCTACTTGGGGTAGAATAAGAGCCACTTGACGATGACGAACTTCTGCTTGGAGTGGAATATGAGCCACTACTTGAAGAAGAGCTTCTGCTTGGAGTGGAGTAGCTACTACCGGAGGATTCACTTCTGCTGCTTCGCGATGGAGAGCTAACAGAGTTACTACTACCGGAGTTTCTGCTTGGAGTACTGTAGCTATTTTCCCTGCTATTACCTCTTTCGGGAGCAGAATAGGAGCCGCTACTTCTTGTCGAGCTACTGTTTGTAGTGGCTGAACCGGAGCGAACGGCAGCATTGTTGTCACGACTTGAGCTTTGCGACTGGCGAACAGTGTTATTGCTATTTTCGCGTACTCTATTCCATTGTTCGTTGCTTCTTACATTGCCCGAACTTCTCACCGGGTTTGACGAAGAATTTGAATTTGTTCTCACTCCATTGTCATTCCCGTTTCGAACACTACTATTGCTTCTTACGGAGTTTTGCTCGTTGCCTCTCACGTTAGAATTGTCTCTCGATGCATTTTGTTCATTTCCACGAACATTGCTATTTCCGCGTGTTGCACTTTGTTCGTTTCCTCTTACCGTGCTGTTAGCTCTTGTCGAATTGTTATTTCCGCCTCTTGTACCCACATTTTCACGTGAATTGTTATTTTCGTTTGAACGCGTGCTACTGTTGGCTCTGCCTGTAGAGCTATTCAGCTCTCTGCTTCCACCTCTTGCCGTGCTATTCGATCTATTGTAGGTATCCATATCTCTTCGGTTGGAGATGTTGGCGCGCGATGAATTTCTACTTGCAAATGAACGGTCGGGATTAGCGCGCTGATAATCACTTCTACTTACGCTTTGATGCAATGAATTGTAGTTGTTGCTTCGAATGCTGTTGGAATAGTGATACGAGTGTTTGTATTTATTGCAAAATATATTCACATTCGATATGTAAACATTCATTGGATGTGGGTGCCAATGATGCCAATAGCCCGGGTAATAACCCCAATAGTAAGGCGAACGCCATGGAGTGTAGTAGCTACCCCAAAAGAATGAGAAAATAGTGGGGGTATATACATAAACTGGTTCAATAATGTAGTATGGTCCATAAATATACGGGTCGCCAATTACCTGCACGTAGTTTCTGCTACTACCCCGACGTTCGACCACGATGGAAGCCACATCTTGGAAATAGTCATATCCGACAACTGCCTGAATCACCACTAAGTGAGTTTTTCCTTTGGAAGTTTCAATAACTCGAAGATAATCCACTTGGCCGTCGTTATTCAGGTCGAGGTTGTTGATTCCGAGTTCGTAGTCATTGATTCTACGCTCAAATTCCTCCAGATTGCGCGCGTCGGCAAAAACATTGGCAACCGCACGTAAATCCAAATTATAGCTGATGTCGGAGTTTTCAGCCTGAACAGTTACATTCCGGTTGGAATAGCGATTGCTGTTGCTTCTACCATAATCATATTCGTCGTAGCCGTATGATTGAGCATAAGTGGTGCATGCGGTCAATGCCATGGCTGATACTACGAGTGCCATCATGCTTTTTATTCTTGTTTTCATAGCTTTGAAAGTTTTATTAAGTTCGACAAATTAAATATTAAATGTTTGTATTTGTGTAAAATCAATTTCCGTGCCAAATGAATTTCTTTGATGCAGTTGGGCAAATTTTAATGTTTTTATCTGTTTTTGAAGTATCGAATTAAAATTAATCTAAAAATATGAACTCGATTCTGCTTTATTCTGTTTGTAAAAAGATAAGAAGCATGGATGAATAAATTAAATTCAATTAATTAGAGAATTTTTTCTTTAATTGTTTCTTGGAATCAAAATAAAGTAGTAATTTTGTGCTCGAAAAAATAAGGAAGAATAGAGAAAATAAAATAAATCACTTTTTTAAATTTTATCAAATGGCAAATTTAGATTTAAGCAAGTATGGCATTTCGGGTAACATCGAAATTCTACACAATCCAACTTACGAAGAGTTGTTTCAAGCGGAAGTAGATCCCGCTAATGAAGGTTTTGAAAAAGGAGTGTTGACATCTACCGGCGCGGTAGCAGTTGATACCGGTAAATTTACCGGTCGTTCTCCTAAGGACAAATTCATCGTATTGGACGACACTACCCGCGATACAATGTGGTGGGATGGTACAATCAACCGCCCAACAACTCCTGAAGTATTTGACCACTGTAAAGATCTTGTTACCAAACAACTTTCTACAGCAAAAAAACTTTATGTTGTTGATACTTTCTGTGGAACAAACGAAGATACCCGTATGAAAGTACGCTTCATTGTTGAAGTTGCATGGCAAGCTCACTTTGTTACCAACATGTTTATCCGTCCTTCTCACTTCGAATTGGCTAACTATGGCGAACCTGATTTTGTTTGCTTGAACGGTTCGAAAACTACAAACCCTAACTGGAAAGAGCAAGGATTGAACTCAGAAGTATTTACTTTGTTTGACCTTACCCGCAAAATGCAGGTTATCGGCGGTACTTGGTATGGTGGTGAAATGAAAAAAGGTATCTTTGCTTTGATGAACTATTATTTGCCATTGCGTGGTATCGCTTCGATGCACTGCTCTGCTAACGTAGGTGCTGAAGGTGATGTTGCTATCTTCTTCGGTTTGTCAGGTACAGGTAAAACTACTTTGTCAGCCGACCCAAAACGTTACCTTATTGGTGATGACGAACACGGATGGGACGACCACGGTGTGTTCAACTACGAAGGTGGTTGCTATGCTAAAGTAATTGATCTTGAGAAAGATAAAGAACCGGATATCTGGAGAGCAATCCGCAGAGATGCTTTGCTTGAAAATGTAACAGTTCTTGCTGATGGCACTCCTGATTACACAGCAGCTGCATCAAAAACTGAAAACACTCGTGTTTCTTATCCAATCTACCATATCAATAAAATTGTAGCTCCTTCGCGCGCAGGACACGCTTCAAAAATTATTTACTTGTCGGCTGACGCATTTGGCGTGTTGCCTCCGGTATCTATTTTGGATGAAAATTCAGCTCAATACCACTTCCTTTCAGGATTTACTTCCAAATTGGCAGGAACAGAACGCGGTATTACTGAACCGGTTCCTTCATTCTCACCTGCTTTTGGCGAAGCATTCCTGACTTTGCACCCAACCATGTATGCTAAAACTTTGATTGGTAAAGCTCACGAACACAATGCAAAAGTTTATTTGGTAAATACCGGATGGAATGGTACCGGCAAACGTATTTCGTTGAAAAATACACGTGCTATCATCGACGCTATCATTGATGGCTCTATCGAAAATGCACCTACGAAACACATTCCAGTATTGAACCTGGTAGCTCCTACTGCTTTGAACAATGTTGACACCGACATTCTTGACCCACGCGATACGTATGCCGACGTTACTGAATGGGAAACAAAAGCTAAATCGCTTGCCGCTAAATACATCAAAAATTTCGAACAGTATTGCGACAACGACGCCGC
Source organism: uncultured Paludibacter sp. (assembly GCA_964568675.1). Taxonomy (GTDB): domain Bacteria; phylum Bacteroidota; class Bacteroidia; order Bacteroidales; family Paludibacteraceae; genus UPXZ01. The sequence continues at coordinate 5,009 of CAZMQV010000007.1, read as the reverse complement.
TAAAGCATTGATACCTTCTGGTCCTCAATTGTAATCAAAATTCTAATTTATAATAAAAAAATCCCGATTCTGAATAGAGTCGGGATTTTTCTTACTACTACCTCAAGTTTCTCACCCTCTATCATCTGGTTTCCGTCTTCGTAGTTCTATGATAACATTAACGCGTGCAACCGAACTTTCCATCAAAACGTAGGATGAGGACATACCACACAACACTGCCCATTTGATCCGGTCAATGTTCATCTTGCTTTTCTATACATCGACTTCATCCTTACGCATTCTGCCCGGACAAGCTTTTTCGAGTAAATTGCAGTATAAATCGTAGCAGTATTTTTTCGATAGTCGATGTGCGAATTGCTTCGCGTGCAATAAAGCGTGTTCTCATCAATTATTCTTGTACTTGTTTATTATTCAGCATAAATGATAAATCCTCCATGACGGATGAGAAGTATTTTTATGATGATGATCATCGGTGAAAAGCCCTATTCTATTAGTGAAGAAAAGGATTTAAGCAGCACGCCCACATTGAAACGAAAAGTAAAACAAAAAAACCTTCATCATATTTAATTTTATCAATTAAAATGTCGGTCAATTCGGATTATTTGTTTATTTTTGCATTCACAAGTGAGGATTAAGTTTTGTTACAATTGCATTTAACTACCTCAAAGATATCAAATTACCCCTAAACCACATCATTTCTCTTATACTATTTTCATCCCTGAATATATTTTATTAAGGGGTAGGAAACCTGAATTAATACAATTCAATATTGAGGGAACTTTCAGATTTTGTAACTCGATTTCCTTGATGGGAAATTTTGGAGGAAGAAGCAGTCTATTTTTTTTACTTAAGTCTTATTTTTTATTAAACGCAATATAATTAAAATTGAGATCAAATAATTAAATTAGAAATTAAAACTATGAAATTGAAGTCATCCATATTGTTTACAAGAAAAACGATACTCGTGTCGTTACTTTTTTCGATGCTATCTTATGGACTCCAAGCACAGTCTATTGGCGCCATCTGTGGACCCATAAATACACTTTATCAGACTTTTGGAATTAACTCAATAACTGAGATTAAAAAATTTAATCAGTTCACCAAATCCTTCGTAAAGATTGGCGAGTTACCAAATGTAACAAACCAAAGTTCAAACAACTCTGCTTACAATTACATTACACAAAAAGTGTATTCCAGCCCAAGAACTTCGGGGCTTGATAAAGTATTATATGTATTTGACCCCGCTAACAATTTTACAAAAATTGGAGAAATTGAAATTAATGGAACTACTAATTTCAATCAGACATTATTTGCTCAGGGAAATCATGTGGGTTTTATTGCAGGAACTGTACTAACCATGATCGATGTAACGAATCTTACATTTGCCACCCCTTCCACAAGAATCAACATCAATGTAACAGCATTACCGCATAAACAAATTACGTTAAATGCCAGTGTATCAGCTAACGATTTTTCCTTAATAGGAAATCATGTATATGGTGTTAATAATTCAAGTCCCGCTACAATAACCAGAGTAAATACGTCAACAGGTACTGTATCAACTATAAGCTCAACACCGTCAGGACATTTAAGTTCTGCTCCTATCATGAATAACGGTTGGGGAGCTACATGGCAAGATATCAAAGGCAATTTTTATGCTTTCAACAACGGAAGTGGAGAAATATTTAGAATTAACGATATTGAGTCAAACTTTGTAAACAACGTATCTTTTTACCGAGTTTTCACAGCAGATCCCAGTGGTAGTAATGATGGTTTCGGTTGCGAAATGATTCCCGATTTATTGGACTGGGATGGTGATGGTGTAAACGACATGGTGGATCTGGACGATGACAACGATGGTATCCTTGATGTAAACGAAGGACATGGAGGCTACTCTCCAGACGGAGACCATGACAGTGATGGAACTTTGAATTACTCAGACCCTAACATACCAGGATTTGTAGATAGCAATAACGATGGTGTTAATGATAATTTCGACACCGATTTGGATGGTTATCCAGATGCTTATGACAGTGACTCGGACAACGACGGCTGTCCGGATGCATTGGAAGGAGGAGCCGCTATTGACTTCGGGATGCTGGTTCCGGCTGGTGGTTCAGTAACGACTGGTGTTTATGCCAATACAGCCAATTATAATCTTTGTGGCGGCACCACATGTGTCAACGCGAGCGGTATCCCTCAACTCTCACCACTACCAACAGGATACGACAACACATCGGGACAGAGTGTAGGTGATGCAAAAAATGCATCAAATCACTCCAGTTGTTTAGACTCTGATGGAGATGAAGTATATGATTTTATCGATTTGGACAATGATAACGATGGAATTTTGGATAGTGAGGAAAAATACTGCGACCAAACAATAGCCCCAAATGGTTCATTCCCTGTTTCGACTAACCCGGCAACTACGCCTTTATATTCCAAACAATTGCTGTTCTTCGATTGGTCTGGAGTTAGTTTAGATGCTTCAAATCCATCAGCAACCCGTACAGTTACTCATAATGGAGTAACTTATACTGCTCAAATAACTAATTTCACCGCATCGAGTACATCTGCAACGATGGTTGGATCTGATGTAAATACTTGGTCAGGTGGTCCTGCGTGGATGTACTGGAAATACTACAATGTAGGAGGAGTAAACTTCAAGGAAGCGTTATACATGTCAAATAATGCAACTACAACCAATAAACTTGATATTCTTGTTACTGCTACGAAAGATGGGATTAGTTATCCGATTGAATTAGTAGTGTTTGATCCGGAAGCTACTAACTCTGGTCAAGAAAACTTATCGTACACAACAAATGCAAGTAATTTTACACTTTTTGAAAAAACCGGAACTGGTAACATAAGCTCAACCAATATTCAAGGTGAAGGTACGAAAACTATAACTTACTTAAATACACAAAGTGATAATGTAAATGCTGCTTTTTCTACCAGTGGATATGCCCCGATGGTTAAAGCTGAGTTTTCCATATCTGGCGCTGGAGGCGGAAGACAAGGATTTGGTTTTGCGGTACGTCTTTTTTGTGATACAGATAATGACGGCTTCCCTAACTATTTAGATTTAGACTCCGATGGCGACGGCTGTCCCGATGCTATTGAAGGAGGCGCTAATTTCACCACAACTGATTTGCATACAGCTACGGGCACTATCACTACGCAAAACCCTAACCAAAATCTTGGCAATACCGTTGATGCGAATGGTATCCCAACTTTTGCAACTCCACCGACCGGTTATACCAACGGAAGCGGACAAACAGTGGGTTCTTCGCAAAATGTACTTGAAAATGTATGCTATATCCAAGCAACGGACGATATCAACCAAACACCGACTGGTGTATCTGTAAAGGGGAATTTATTGACCAACGATTCAGGGGGTGGATTATCTGTAACTACCGTAAAAATCGGTAACACCACTGTCAATGTTCCTACAGATGGCGCACCCACCAGTCCGATAACCGTATCCGGAAAAGATAAAAACGGGAATGTGGTAATTAATGCAGGGAAGATTACTGTGGATAAAAATGGAGTTTATACCTTTACTCCGGAAGCAGGTTTCACCGGTACCATCGACCCGATAGAATACACGGCGAGAAATGCTGTAGGCTCAACTGACCAAGCCGAGCTGAAAATCACCGTAGCCGATAAACTGACTTCGGGCAACAATCCGCCAATCGCCAACCACGATACCGGAACGGTAAAGCAAGGACAGAGCACAACGATGAAACCACTTGCCAACGACAGCGACCCCGATGGTGACGCGATAAGTGTAACTTCTATCGTAGGACGTAATAGTAGTGGCAATGCGCTTACATTGACTACCACGCCTCAGAATGTGTATGACGCCAGCAACGTGTTGGCAGGACAGGCAAGTGTAAACAGCAATGGAGAATTGATATTCACGGCCGCTGCAACCTACAAAGGTGAAGTTCCATTTACTTACGCCATCAGCGATGGTAAAGGCGGTACAGCCAACAGTACCATCAACGTAACGGTAACATCTACTTCCACACCGACAATTGTAGCCAACGACGACGCGAAAGCCGCGCCACAAGGGCAGACCATTACCGGTACGGTAAAAGATAACGATACTTGGGGGGGAACGACTCCGAAAGTAACCACAGCCACTACCACCGATAATGCTGGAAATGTAGTAACACTTACTCCGGGTACTGCTACCAATGTGTCGGGCAAAGGAACAATTACCATCAACAACGATGGCACATATACCTTTGTACCCGAACCAAACTTCACAGGAACAGTTTCGGTAACATACACGGTGAAGAACGACGAAGGTGTAGAAGATACATCCACGCTTTATCTGACCAGCTTGCCATTCACCAATCCAAACTTTTGGATTGGAACAACGGATACTGATTGGAATAAAACCACTAACTGGACCGACAGTCGTTTGCCTTTGCCAAACACAACCGTTGAGTTTGCTACAACGGCTAACAACAACGGCAATCCCGCGGTAAAAGATTTGCATGTGCCGGTAGGCGACCCCAAAACAGTCTTTGATCTGACGAACGCATCCGACAAGGCTTTGGTAGTGCTTCCAAACGCTTCCATCACCGTAACAGGTACAGTAACCGGTTCGGCAACAGAGGCGGATGTGAACAAAATTCAAATCAAGGCAGCTACCGATGATACTACGCCAAACGGAACGTTTATCGCTACCGCGGCATGTAGCAACTTCGATGTGTATGGCACCGTGCAGCTATTTGCTCAAGGACAGAAGATCGCGAATCCGACACCTTGGACTGACGCGCTGACAGGCAGTCCTACAATTGGCACTCCGCTACAATCATCGCATAGCTGGCAACACTTCGGCGTGCCGGTAGAACGTATCGAAGCGCTCACCTCGTTCAAATACTCCTGGATTCAGAAGTACAGCGAACCACAGAACGGAAACTTTACAGGCTCCGGACTATCGGGTACAAGCGGAGTAACCTTCTACGACAAATGGAACTTTGTTGACGCTTACG